>JAFLCW010000005.1 GCA_017302165.1 Alphaproteobacteria bacterium | reverse complement strand
CCTGCAAATACGACAAAAACTCCATCAGGTTGGGGTATCCGCGTGGATGAAAAGCCTGAACGCCAAGGTCAATCGGGGGGTGTCCTGCGATTGTGACGGTGTGGGCATGCCCACCTGCCGCGTGTTCTTGGTCAAAAATCACCACGTCATGAGCAGGGGAGAGCAACCAGCCCGCCGAAAGTCCTGCGATCCCTGCACCGATAATGGCAATTCTCATGGGGAAGGATTCTATGTGGGATTCTTCGTCTGTTCAAAGGCTTTCAGCGCGATGTCACGCGCTTTGCTGTGGTCGACGAGTGGGTGGGGATAGTTTTTACCTAATGTGATGCCCGCGGCTGAGAGCACAAGTGGCGGGGCTTCCCAAGGCTGATGAAGGTATTTCATGGGTAGAGAGGCTAGTTCTGGTACATATTGACGGACATATGTTCCTTCGGGGTCAAATTTTTCTCCTTGGGTCACTGGATTGAAGATGCGGAAATAAGGCGCGGCATCGGCTCCCGATCCGGCGATCCACTGCCAACTGGCCGAATTATTGGCGAGGTCGGCATCATAGAGCGTATCCCAAAACCAATCTTCCCCGTGATGCCAATGCAACAGCAGATTTTTAACCAGAAATGACCCCACAATCATGCGCACCCGGTTATGCATGTACCCGGTTTGATACAATTCGCGCATACCGGCATCGACAATGGGGTAGCCCGTTTGCCCTTGTTGCCAGTGTGTTAAATATTCCGCATTGTCCTGCCAGGGAAAGGAATCAAATCGGGGCTGAAAATTTTTCCGAGGCAGGGTTGGGAAGTTGTATAGCAGGCTGTGGGAGAATTCGCGCCAGCCGAGTTCGGATAAAAAATGATCCAGATCTTTTTCAAGTCCATGGGCAATGCCGAACTGTTTGGCGGCGTGCCACGACTGATGGGGTGAAATTTCGCCAAAATGTATATGTGGGGATAGACGGGATACATTATGCCCGGCGGGAATATTGCGCCCCTCTTTATAATTTTTAAGTCCGGTTTCCAAAAACGCGTGTAAACGTTTTTGTGCCGCGGTTTCGCCGATGTCCCACGGGGTCATGTCTTGATCCCAGGCTGGTTTTCTTGGGCGTAAATTCAGGCTGTCTATTGTCGCCCGTGTATCTTTATCTGAATAAAAAGAAATCGACACGGGGGCAGGAATTGGGGTTCTTGGTTCTGCCTTTGATAGACATCCCTTTCGGAAAAAAGGCGTAAAGACCCGGTAAGGGGTGCCGTCGTCTTTTAGGACATCCCATGGCTCCCACAAAAGGGATCCATTGAATGATTTTGTTTCCGTGCCCGCCGTTTCCAGCATTTTTTTGATCTGCGTATCCCGCGTTACACGCCAAGGTTCATAACATCTATTCCAGTAAACGCCCTTTGCCCCTGTCAGGGCGATCAGGTCGGTCAAGACACGGTCTGCGGGCCCTGTGGCCACCTGCAGTTTACCATTCAAGGACGTATTTAAGGACGAGAGTGAATGATGAAGCCAAACACGCGAAGCGCCGCCCATCTTCCATTCCCCGGCATGGACATCATCCAGAATATATACAGGAATAATCGGCACACCGGTTTTGACAGCCTCGCTCAGCGCGGGGTTATCCGATAAACGCAAATCCTGACGAAGCCAGACAATAAGGGGAGAATGAGACATACCTATTAAAATAGGTGGTATATCTTGCCTGGGCAAGGGACGACTGAAAAATTACCCCGTAATGTGTTTTAAAATATCAGCGATCTGTTCATCCGCTTTTAGGTTCGCAAGTTGGCACGTACCGGCGGCATCATGCCCTCCCCCTCCGAATTTGAGCATGAGCTGACCCACGGACAACGTCGATGTTTTATTCAAGATGGATTTACCCACCGCCACGACGGTATTTTGTTTATTCTTGCCCCACATAATGGTGACAGACAGGTTGCATTGTGGGTAGACGGCATAGGCCATGAAGCGATTCCCCGCCATGATGGTCTGTTCGTTGCGCAGATCAATCACGACAAAGTCTTTGTGAACTTTGCCACACCGCTCCAGCTGGTCTTTAAACTTTGTTTTTTGTTCGTGATATAAATCCACCCGTTCCCGAACATCCGGCAAGGCCATGATGGCGTTAATCGACTTATGTTCCCGGCAGGCGTCAATCAATTTCATCATTAATTGATAGTTGGAAATATTGAAATCCCGGAACCGTCCTAACCCTGTGCGCGCATCCATGATAAAGGACAACAAAACCCAGCCCTGAGGGTCGAGGATTTCATCTTTGGTAAACGAGGCAGAGTCCGCCTTGTCCACGGCGGCCATCATATCTTCGGAAATGTCCGCAAAGGCTTCGGCGCCGCCAAAATAATCATATACAACGCGTGCGGCTGATGGCGCTTCGGGTCGGATGATATGGTTGTCATGATTGCCTTTAACCCGGTTCATTTCGCTGGCGTGATGGTCAAAGGACAGATAAGCATCGGCATTATAGGGCAGGTTCGTGGTGATATCGTCCGGCCCCACATCAATCAACCCGTCCTGCATGTCTTTCGGGTGTGCGAATAGAATATCGTCAATGATATCCAGTTCCTTAAGCAGAACAGCACAGACAAGCCCATCCATATCCGACCGTGTGATCAGCCGATATTTTTTGTCAGGCGAAATTTTAACTCTGGGACGTGTAGCCATATGCCCCCCAAGATGTTAAACGGCGACGGTTTCTATTTCCTTGTCATCTTTTTTAGATGATTTCTTCTTTTTAGAGTCGGCGTACACATATACAGGTGGTTTACCGTCTTCGACGGTTTCTTTGGATACGATGACTTTTTCAATGTCATCTTTATCCGGCACTTCGAACATGGTGTCGAGAAGCATGGTTTCAAGGATAGACCGCAGACCGCGCGCGCCTGTTTTACGCTCTATCGCTTTTTTGGCAATTGCGCTTAAGGCTTCATCTGAGAATTCAAGCTTAACCCCCTCAAGATCAAACAATTTTTGGTATTGTTTAACCAAGGCGTTTTTGGGTTCTGTCAAAATGTTGATCAGGGCTTTTTCATCGAGGTCTTCCAATGTCGCGAAGACAGGTAGACGTCCGACAAACTCTGGGATCAAGCCGTATTTGAGCAGATCTTCCGGCTCCAGATTGCGCAGAAGTTCACCCGTTTTCTTATCGTTCGGCGATTTCACATCCGCGCCAAAGCCAATGGTCGTGCCTCGGCCTTTGTTTGACAGGATCTTTTCAATGCCGGCAAAAGCGCCGCCGCAGATAAATAGAATATTAGATGTATCGACCTGCAGGAATTCCTGCTGGGGGTGTTTGCGCCCCCCTTGCGGCGGGACAGAGGCTACAGTGCCTTCCATCAGTTTGAGCAAAGCCTGCTGAACCCCTTCGCCCGAAACGTCACGGGTGATAGACGGGTTATCCCCTTTGCGCGAAATTTTGTCGATTTCATCGATATACACAATACCGCGCTGAGCCCGTTCCACGTTGTAATCAGACGCCTGAAGCAGTTTCAGGACAATGTTTTCAACATCTTCCCCCACATATCCGGCTTCGGTTAAGGTGGTGGCATCGGCCATGGTAAAGGGGACGTCAATAATCCGCGCCAGAGTCTGTGCTAACAGTGTTTTTCCGCACCCTGTAGGGCCGATCAACAAAATGTTGGATTTCGCGAGTTCCACATCGGCTTCTTTGCCGCCGTGTTCCAGACGTTTGTAATGGTTGTGGACAGCGACAGACAGAACGCGTTTAGCGCGATCCTGGCCAATCACGTAATCATCCAGAACAGCCTTAATTTCGCTGGGGGCAGGGACACCTTCGCCTGAGCGCACGAGCTGTGTTTTATCTTCTTCGCGGATAATATCCATGCAAAGTTCAACACATTCATTGCAGATAAATACATTTGGACCCGCAATCAGCTTGCGGACTTCGTGCTGGCTTTTGCCGCAGAACGAGCAGTAAAGGGTGTTTTTGCTATCGCCGCTTGTTTTTTCCGTTTTGCTCATGTGACCTGACCGCCTTCTGGCTTTGCTTTGTAATACAGAATCTTCTTATCAAACTAGCCACCAGTCTCGGTTCTGGCAAGTCCCCATCATCAAACCAGTGGCATATTCTTTCATTATACTCTATCAATGCTCTCAACATCTTAACGTTTGGTAAATTTTTCGTAAAGACGTGATGACCCCATCTTTAACCGACCTTATAGAAAATTTCTCCCTTCTGGATGACTGGGAGGCGCGCTATCAATATCTCATCGATCTGGGCAAGGATTTGCCCCCGATGGCCGAAGCGTTGAAAACCGAGGATACACTGGTGCGGGGCTGTACATCGCGTGTGTGGATGGTCACCCGTCAAGATCAATCGGGCAGGTACCATATCATCGCTGATAGCGATGCCCACATTGTCCGGGGGTTGGTGGCGGTCTTGTTGTCTGCCTATCAGGATAAAACAGCCGAGGAGATTAAATCGATAGATATCGAAGAATCGTTTAATCGTATGGGGCTATCAGATAATTTATCCCCAACCGCCGCAACGGATTTTTTGCCATGGTCTCTAGGTTAAAAACGCTGACCTAATTAATCGGGGTGGCAGGTTCAGGTTTGGGAAGTTGCTTACCCTCTTTTTTCACGATGCTTTTGAGGATTTGAGCAAAGGACGCATCGGCTGAATCGTGCGCGACCCCAATGATTTCTGCCTGTACCGTGAAGACGGAATTGGGTCCCACCCATAATTGCGATGTAAAGATTTTATCCTGACGTCCTGCCTTGCCGGTGCCGGATAGGCTGGCCTGCCGGATACCGTCCCGTTCAGCATAATTGATGTTCGGGGTTTCAATGTTATTGCGTGTTGCCATGCCTTGAAGGGCGGTGCGCATTGTATTTTCATCGTACCGGGCATAGCTTTCGGGTGTGGCCGGTACACAATTCACGCTGATATCTACGGTCGTTTTAAAATCATAAACCATTGTGTAGGACATGATGTCGTAACATTGCGTCCCGCCATCGGGGCATCGTTTATTCTTATAAGGTTCTTCGGGAAAGGTGATTTCAAAATCACAAAAATCCGGGGCGTATGTCGCAGAAGCAGTGGGGGGGGCGACTTCCGTTTTTGCCGCGGGCTCTGGCGGGGGCTCCTGAGACATCGACAGGGTAGGGGTCATAATCCCCATGAGAAAAAGGGGCAGGCATAAAATCAGTGAATATTTATTCATATCAGGCCTTCCATGTTTCAGGGGTCGAGGTAATTTGTTCGCCAGTGGACATATTTTTGACTTCATGCGGTTTGCCGTCTTCAAAGGGCGGAAACCACACAAAGGGTATCAGTTTTTTCGACGCATATTCCAATTGTTTTTTGATCTTCTGTGCGGCGTGATACATCTCGACCTTAAACCCCCGGCGTCTGAGGGTTCGGGCTGTTTCCGAAGCGAGGGCACGTTTATTTTCATCCGGGATAACCATCAGAATTTCGGCAGGGCCCTTGGGGCCAATCCCCATCAGTTCTGGCCGTGTCTGACGGATCACATCAAAGAGCCGTGAAAACCCCAACGATATTCCCACCCCGGGTAGGTGTTTATTGATATAGGACCCGGCCAGATCATCATATCGCCCGCCGGAGCACACAGATCCTGTAAATTCCGGTACATCCAATAACTTCGTCTCATACACGGTACCGGTATAGTAATCGAGCCCCCGGACAATCGACAAATCGGCAATCACACCATGGGCGGGAAGATGCGCCAAATGATCCAGAACATATACAAGTTCTTCCGCGCCTTGGGTCATTGTGGCATTTTCACAGGATATCCGTTTAATATCGGCGGCCGTGCCTTTTTGTTGTGCCAGATTTAAAACTTTCTGGGATTGTGCCTCGTTTAGCCCGGCCTGACGAAGTTCGGCGATCACCAAGAAATCACCAATTTTTTCAAGCTTATCCACGGCACGCGTGACCGGGGTGATATCACGAATATTCATGGTTTCGAGAAGCCCGGTGAGGATTTTTCTGTTGTTAATACGTAGCTGTGCTCTGCCGATATTCAGCCCTTCAAGCACTTCGTACATAATGGCGGCCACTTCGGCATCGAATGAAATGGGCAGGTTATCGACATGAATAACATCGATGTCGCATTGATAAAATTCACGCATACGCCCCATTTGCGGACGTTCGCCGCGCCAGACACGTTGCATTTGATACCGTTTAAACGGGAATGTCAGTTCGTTAAAATGCTGGGCGACATATCGGGCGAGGGGCACTGTTTGATCAAAATGTAACGCTAGGCGCGACTCCCCTTTGTCATGTTCATCCTTATGCAGACGTTCCAACGCATAGATTTCTTTGTCCACTTCGCCCTTGGCCAAAAGCACATCAATTTCTTCAACGCTCGGCGTTTCAATCGAACAAAAACCATAGGATTCAAAGACCCGGCGAATATGGTCGAACCATTTTTGTTCGACCAGACGTTCTTCGGGAAGCCACTCCGGAAAACCGCTAATGGCCTTGGGCTTGTAGATTCTTTTGATGTTCTCACTCATGCCCGTTTCTATACCGGGGTTAGGGGGGTAAGTCGAGATCCGTTAAATCAGATGTGGATAATATATTTTATAATAATATTTCAATTTGAACCCCTTAAAGCAAAGGAGTTTGCTTGAGATAACAATAATTCAAATGGGAGGTATGCATAATGAAACTGTCAAATCGAGCGTTTTCAAGTGTGGCGGGCATCAGTTTAGCCGTATTTATGTCTCAGGCTATGGGGCAAACGGTGAAATTGGAAACGGTTAATCTGCCCCCGGGTAACATTGGGTATGACGCCTGTATTGTGGAGGGTCTGGATACCAGTATTTCCATGGAAGACCGCCGCCTGAGAAAATTGCAAGACATGATCGCGAGTTCCTTGGAGTCAGATGAGTTTGGCAATGCCTTAAAGTTGGGACGTCACAAACGCGTGCTATATTCGCTCAGTTATTTTGACGATACCGTCAAACCGATCACGGGCTGGGCAGTGATAGATGAACAAAATCGTTTTGAACTGGCTCAAGCTATCAGACAGAGCGCACGGCAAGGGTCAGGTTATACCCTGACGCAAAACTTTGTTATAGATGCGATTGGCAAACTGGATACATGTCGGGCGGAACGCCGAAAAATTAATATCGTCACAGATGGTACAAACAATGCGCGTGGCCGATGTGCCCAAGCTTATAACTGCCCACCTATGTTCCCAGTGATGGGTGCCGCCCGGGATGCGGCCACATTAAAAGGCTATACGATCAATATTTTTGGCATTCAATTGGGTGGACAAAACGCAGATCTTGCCAAATGGGCGAAAGAGTTTGCCATCACCCCGGATTACCATGAGCAGGCCACACGTAAAATTGAAAATAAACAAAATCCGGCAGAGCCTGGGCGCTTTTTTAAAGTCGATGTGAGTGATCTGGATGCCATACAGGGAGAGGGGTACAATATCGCCCGTATGATGCACCGGCAAAAACTGGTCATAGAAATGTCTGGTATTGGTACGCCATCCTATCAAGTTGTGACCAAAGTTAATTTTGGACGGGTGGATTTCGCGGCCTTGCCCCGCTAGACGGCAAATATTTTTTCAAGCCGTTCCACAAGGGCACTCGCGAGTTCATCGGCATCGGCGATAGTCATCGCTCTCGCATAATAACGGGTGACATCATGGCCAATGCCGATCGCCGTTAATTCAACCTGTCCTAGATTTTCAATCCAGGCAATCACCTGACGCAAATCTGATTCCAGCATATTGGCCGGATTGACAGATAGGGTGGAGTCATCCACGGGCGCGCCATCAGAAATGACCATCAATAATTTTCGTTTTTCTGAGCGGCGCGACAAGCGGTTGTGCGCCCAGACCAAGGCCTCACCATCGATGTTTTCTTTCAGAATGCCTTCTTTAAGCATCAGCCCTAAATTTTTACGTGAGCGGCGTAAAGGACTGTCTGCGGATTTGTAAATAATATGCCGTAAATCATTCAAACGTCCCGGCCTATCTGGCCGTCCATCCGTAATCCAGAGATCGCGTGATTTCCCCCCCTTCCACGCCCGGGTGGTGAACCCCAAAATTTCGACTTTTACGCCGCATCTCTCGAGGGTGCGTGCCAGAATATCTGCGCATATGGCCGCAATGGCAATCGGCCGCCCCCGCATGGATCCGGAATTATCAATCAACAGGGTGACAACTGTATCCCGAAACTCCGTTTCTTTCTCCTTTTTGAAAGTCAACTGAATGGTGGGATTGGCAATCATGCGCGAGAGCTTGGCGCTATCGATATAGCCCTCTTCTTGGTCAAACAGCCATGACCGGCTTTGCTTGGCCATTAATTTGCGCTGAAGCCGGTTTGCCAGTTTGGCCACAAGGGCATGTAGGGTGCCCAATTGTTGATCGAGTAAGGCACGTAGCCTGGAGAGTTCATCCGGCGGAGCCAAAGTTGCGGCATCGACGATTTCATCAAATTGGGTTGTATAAATTGTATATCTGCCGCCCGGGCCAGAAGCGCCGCGGGGGGTGTTTTTAAGTTCGCCCGGCGTATCGGCATCTGACTGTTCTAAATTAGGAGCAGTCTGCTCCATGCCGTCCATGCCGTCGGCATTATCGCTTTGCGCGAATTCACTATCATCTGCGGCGTCTTGCGCTTGCTGGCCTTTCATGGTTTCTGGCGGATTATTTTGGTCTGCACCGTCCGGGGGCGAGGAAAGCTGGTCATTTGATTGTGCCGTGTTGTCGCCCGCATCATCATCCGGAAGGGCAGGGATTAACCCCAATTTCGCGATTAATTTTTTGGCTTGGTCTGCAAATTTTAATTGATGAGACAACGTATCCCGAAGATTTGAAAATCCCTGTGTGCCTAATTTTTCGGTGATGAACGGCGTCCAGAGTGCCAGAAGATTTTTGGCACTGGCCGGGACAGGCTCCCCGGTTAAGGCCAAACGCGCCAACACATGCACCGCCGCCGGCATGTCGGTGTCGTCCCGATGATCCATGGCCGAAAAACCGAGTTTTTTACATTTTTCATCCAGCAGATGATTTAAATTATGCGCGACCCCGGGCAGGGCGTTCATCCCCAGAGATTCAACGCGGGCTTGTTCCAACGCATCAAATACGGCTGAGGCCGTTAAATCCATCGGTGCGTTCTGACGATGTAGGGTCTGGTTATGATGTTTTAAATGTAAGGCTTTGGCATCGGCTGACCCGCGCAGAGTTTGGCGTGTTTTAGAATCCATCCCCACCCCGGGTAAAGGCAAACGCGCACGTTCATGCGTGGCGCGCGTCGGGCGGTCAATGGTTTCGGTTGCTGAAAATGTTACATCGGTGTGTTTATGCCCGGCAAGGGCACGCAAGGTAGAGGCCGTGGCCGATTTAAAATCTTCGGTGGTATCGTTTGTTTTTGACACGGTTATTTCAGCAATTCCACACCAAAGCAACGCTGGTAATATTCCGCCAGCGTCGGCCATTCGGTTTCATCGCATTTATTCAAAAAGGCATATTTAAACGCCAATTCACGATCGCCGAATATCTGCATGTTATCTGCCCAGCTGAGGACTGTCCGGGGTGACATGAGGGTTGAAATGTCACCATTGATAAATCCATTTCGGGTCAGTTCGGCCAGCCGCACCATGGCGGAAACGGTTTCTTTGCCCTTAACTGTATTCATCGCGGGCACTTTGGCCGTGATGATCCCACATTCTTTTTCATGGGGCATATAATTCAGTTGTGCCACGATATTCCACCGATCCATCTGTGCCTGATTGATCTGCTGGGTGCCGTGATAAAGCCCGGTTGTATCCCCCAAGCCAACAGTATTCGCCGTGGCAAAAAGCCGAAAGGCAGGATGTGGACGAATGATTTTATTTTGATCTAAAAGGGTTAATCGTCCATCGGCTTCCAGCACGCGCTGGATCACGAACATAACATCAGGGCGCCCGGCATCATATTCATCGAATACCAACGCGACAGGATTTTGTATCGCCCACGGAAGAAGACCTTCTTGATAGCGTGTGATTTGCTTGCCATCGGCCAGCACGATCATATCCTTACCCAGCAAATCAATACGCGAGACATGTGAGTCAAGGTTGATCCGAACACACGGCCAATTCAGGCGAGCCGCTACCTGTTCAATATGGGTGGATTTCCCGGTGCCGTGATATCCCTGAACCATCACGCGTCGGTTATTGGCAAAACCGGCCAGAATGGCCATCGTGGTGGTGGGGTCAAATTGATAGGTTTTATCAATATCCGGGACGTTCTGGTTTTCGTCTTTAAATCCCGGCACCTGCCAATCTACATCAATCCCGAATGTCTCCCGCACATCAAATTTCTTATCAGGGATGGATGTATATTTCCCTTCTTTGTTGACGACACGGGTGATGTCGAAAGACGCGCTCATAGGCTCTTTTTTCAAATTTTCAACATTTTCAGACATATCAGTAGACCTTTTGAGGTTATATCATCTGGGCAAATTTCTCTTCGGCCAGTTTCAAGATCGTATAGGCCATGTTGATCCGCTTCAAGCGTTCTTCGGCCTGCGGGTCGCCTTGATTAAGGTCTGGGTGGTGTTTTTTGGCCAGCTCTTTGTACCGCGCCTTGATCATTTTCATGTCGATGGGCGGCTCCAGCCCGAAAATAACAAGGGCTTCAAATTCAGGTGTCGTGCGATCCAGTGTCGGCGTTTTTGACCGCGGCGGGGGATCATCCTCCCGGAAATATTGTGCCCGCCACGCGGCATTACGCAAGGCTTCGGCCGGGTCTTCGCCATTAACCCCGTATTTCCATGTGGGGCGATCGCCATAAAGGCTTTTGAGGATATGGTCTTCCACCTCAGACGGGTTCATGCCAGAAAAGAAATCCCATGCGTTGTTATATTCCCGCACGTGATCTATGCAAAACCAGTAATGGTCAGATAAGGATCTGTCCTTAGGGGCTTTATGCTCCCCGTGTGCCCGGCAACCGGGCATATCGCAGGCGCGGGGCTTGGCGGCCGGTTTATGGGGCTCGGCGAATTCGGGTGATTTGGGTTTTAGTTGTATTTTTGGCATATCTATCCATTATGATGATTTCCGGGCTTTACGGCAATCATTTGGATATAAAAACGGCGAAAACAATGGCATTGGCGGAAGAGATCAAAACACGGGTGATAGAGGCAATGGCTCCAGAGGTTATTGAGGTCATCAATGAAAGCCATAAACACGCCGGACATGCCGGTGATAATGGAACGGGGGAGAGCCATTTTCGAATCATCGTGGTATCAGCCCGGTTTGAAAACTGTGCGCGTCTTGCACGCCATCGTATGATTAACGAGGCACTGGAACCTGTCTTCAAAAAAGGGCTTCATGCCTTGTCAATTCAGGCTTTTTCACCCTCAGAATATAAATAAATCAATTTATTAGTGCAAACTTAAATACAACATATGGTTGTATTTAATATACACCCATGTATCATGGCGAGTACGTTAATATGTGTTGTTGCAACGCCATAAGCATACAAGGGGATTTACGCATGGATGATATGTTGCCGATGAGCCTGAAAAGTACGCTGGTTTCCCGAAACATCACGGTATCCGGCAAAAGAACCTCGATCCGGCTTGAGCCTGAGATGTGGAAATCATTAAAGGACATCGCCCAACGCGAAGCCTGTTCCATTCATGATTTATGTTCGTTAATCGGACTTCGGAAAAATAAACGCACGTCATTGACGGCCGCCATACGGGTTTTTCTAATGCTGTATTTCAAGGCATCCAGCACCGAAGACGGGCACCAGCGCGCGGGGCACGGCAATTTTGAAAATATGAAGATCAGGGCAGGGGTGGTGTCGGCTTGGTCGTTTGATCCTAAACGTCAAGATCAACAGAAGCCGCAAACAATCAGGTCTTTAAGGGATATCCCCCAAGCCGTCCCTCAAGGGCTTCAAGCCATCCGTTAGGCTCAAGCCCACTCCTATCTATTTTTAAGCGCGTCCCATGGCTAGAAATTTTTTCCGGCGGGAAAGTTTCAAATCGTCCCCGCGCCAGGGCGTCATCTGGGTCAAGGCTTTGTCGATCTGACGGGCGACCGAGGCAACGGCTTCGTCTCGACCACGATGGGCGCCGCCCAGCGGTTCTGGGATAATGGCATCAATCAATTTTAATTCATATAAATCCTGCGCCGTGAGTTTCAGAGCGGCGGCGGCGTCTCCGGCGAACTCTGCGCTTCGCCACAGGATAGAGGCGCATCCTTCGGGGGAGATCACGGAATAAATGGCATGTTCTAACATGTAAACGCGGTCTGCGGTGGCAATGGCAATCGCGCCGCCTGATCCACCTTCGCCGATGACAACCGATATAATCGGCACACGAACATTGAGACAAGTTTCAATGGATTTGGCGATGGCTTCGGCTTGGCCGCGTTCTTCGGCATCCTTGCCGGGATAGGCACCAGCTGTATCTACCAGCGTGATAATGGGAATTTGAAACTGGTCGGCCATCTGCATCAGGCGTTGCGCTTTGCGATACCCTTCGGGGCGTGTCATGCCGAAATTGTGTTTAATGCGCGTGGCGGTATCATGGCCGCGTTCTTGTCCCATGATAACCACAGATCGTCCCATGAAACGCCCGAGACCGCCAATCAAGGCGTGATCTTGCGCAAAATTCCGATCCCCCGCCAACGGCGTGAAATCTGTGATCATCGCCTTGGTGTAATCCAGAAAATGCGGACGGTTGCCATGACGCGCGACTTGAACTTTTTGTGCTGGCGTCAATTTGGCATAGGTTTGAGAGAGAAGTCGCGAGACCTTGGACTGCATCCGGGAGACTTCTTCGCCGATATTCAGCGACTGGTCGCTTTGAACGTTTTTCAGTTCGGCAATCTTGCCTTCCAGTTCTAAAATCGGTTTTTCAAAATCGAGTTGGCTCATGGTTTTTTCAATGGGTTGTTTATCAAGCGATCTTCATAACAAATCAGGCAGACTGGGGCTATCCAAATCTGCCTGATAAATATATTACGTCAAAATAAAGGACGTTATTGCTTTCCGCCGGCTTTTTTGGCCATCGGATGTTTTTCGTCCACGGTTTTTTTCAATTTATCGCCCACCATATGCGTGTAAATTTGCGTGGTGGCAATGTCGGCATGACCCAGCATTTTTTGTACAGAGCGCAGATCTGCTCCGCGTGCCAGAAGATGCGTGGCAAAAGCGTGACGTAGGACATGCGGGCTGACGCGATCTTCATCGACTTCGGCGGCGCGTGCCAGATCTTTCAACAACTGGGCAAAACGCTGACGTGTCAAATGACCGATCTCAGATGTCTTGGATGGGAATACCCATCTGGCTTGAACGCCTTTATCATCTGGGCTGATGAACGATGTCCGAACGGCCATATAATTTTTCATGGCCTTCTGGGCGGGTTCAGATAACGGCACCATACGTTCACGGCCGCCCTTACCTTCGATCGTAATGAATTGGGCATCTTCAGTAATCGAAGACAACGGCAAACCCACTAGCTCAGATACACGCAAACCGGTGGCGTAAATCATTTCCAGAAGGCAGACTAGACGCATGCTGTCGGCACCACCACCTTCACCGGCTGTTTTAATCAGCTGTGTTACCTCGGCCTCGGACATAATTTTGGGCAGGGTGCGACCTTGTTTCGGGCTGTCGATCGTGGTGGTCGGATCATCCTTGCGAACATTTTCCGATACCAAAAAGCGATAGAACTGGCGCAGAGCCGACAAACGGCGTGCAACCGTGCGAACCGCGATTTGTGATTTGTTTTTACCTTTCACATGGATCTTGGCCGCGAGATGTTCCAGATAGGATTTGATGTCGGCTGTGGTGGCTTTATCCACGTCCGATTTACGCTGACCTTTCAGATACAAACTGACGTCTGCCAGATCACGCCAATAGGCATGACGTGTGTTTAATGCCGCTCCGCGCTCGGAAGACAACATATCAAGAAACTGGTCGATAGACGGATGTAAATCCGGCTTCGGCATTTTTGGACGACCTGGACGACCCATAATTTATTCTCCTTTTTTTGTTTGTGTCAGAAGACCGGCGAGCCATTCCTGGTTCATTTTTTTAGTCTCCTCAATTAACCCCACGATTTTTAATGACCCCAAGACTTGCTTCAGAACATCCGGATGCGTCGTTCCGGTATTCCCCTGAAGGATCTCGAGAGACGATAAAACCACGATTCCCGTGTGTTGCTTGGCGAGTGCCGTGTTCAACGTCTCTAGAAGGTCGACCCTAGGCATTACATAATCGGTACTAAGAGTCAAGCCTAATTCTTTTTCATAAACTTTTAACGGATTATGGTCAGTTTCCAGAGTGCTGTCAAGAACTTCTATGAGCGATAGCGCGTGGAGAGCCTGATCGCCGGGTAAGGCCGATAGCCCGGATTTCAGGGCTTCGGTGGAAACTTCAGGCGGGGTGTCAGCGATGCCCAGTGACTTAATCCCCTGTAAATATACATAATTTTCGGGGTGTTTGGTCGCTAAATCCTCAAGTTTTTGCATCCAGAAATCGGGGATACGTTCGCCCGACAGCAGGAATATTGCAAAAATGCGCATTAAGAGGTTTTGGGACAGGTTTTCTGGCCGCGAGAGCTTTAATAACGCCCCATAATGCCGTAATCGAGCCGGGGAAGATTCTGTGGATAATTTCTGTGATATGGCGGTCCATTGCTCGGCCAATGTTTCCATTTCAAAAATGCGCTTGTAATCGGGATCTGCTTTTCGCATCTCCGGGAGGGTCATCAGCCCGCGGGCAAAGGCTTCGGTCTGAAGGGGGAATAATAACCCCTCTGGCAACGAGGTGGTGTTGATAAACAGTGCCAGCATGTCAGATCTAAGGTCTTTGATCGTGGCCGGATTTTTCGAAAGCGGGGAGAAATCAATTCGTCCTTGGGCGGCGACAATGCCGCGTTCAAGGGCACTTAACCCCGATAGCGTAACAGTGTCATCCGCCCGTACCATGAATCCGGGATTTTTGAAGAGTGTGTCCAGCACTTTGCTGTCTGAAAAATCTGCCTTGTCTGCGGATAACATCCCCAGTGTAATCTGGCAGGATTGATCCAGTAATATCCAAAAACGGCTTCCGGGATATCGCGGTGCCAATACTTTTTCTTCAAGGCACGCCGTTGCAAAATCACCATGATATAGCACGAGCAAAATGCCTGTGCGTGCCAGATTTTCATGATAAGGGTCGCCGCCTATGGATCGATAGAGTTCAAGCGGTTCATGGCTTTCGCCCATTTCTACCAGTTTCTGAAGCCGCAAATCGAGCAGGTCTTTGCCGGCAACCAATTCAATGTTGTTATCTATCAGGTGTGTATCTGTCTGTGACAAGAGCAGATTTCGCTTGAGTTGTTGTGCCGATATCATGCCATGACGTGCTGGCAGGCTGGCGATGGCGTTATAAATATCGCTTCTCTTTTGACCTTTCCAGATTGATTTTTCCATTGCGCCTTCACGCAGATTGCTAAGGATCCCCAAAGATTCAATGCGGTCAAACAAAGCTTTGTCCGCGGGGATGTTCTCTGTAGGAGCGGGCGCAAGTTCCGCGACGTTGTCTTGTGGGGTATTATCTTGCAGGGAGTCTTCTTCAGGGGGGTCGCCCAAAATAATAAAATCATAAAACTCATCGAATGTTTCATCTATTACGGGTTCTGAAACGATCTCTTTTTCAGGCACCTTTGTTTCGGCATGGGAAGGAAATCCAGCCAGCAGACAGAGTAAAAATATTCCCAAATAACCAGACAACCGCCCAGAAATACGCATGACTAAAACCGATCGGCAGGAATGACTTTAACGACTTCCTGCTGGGTTACAGGCGGATCCATGATCATCAGGCCAACAAAGCCAGCTAAAATGGATAGAACTAACAAGCCAAAGACAAGTTGAATAATTTTTCCCATCGTCATATTCCTTTGATAATGCGTGGAAAAAACCATAATTGAGATAGAAGGCATTGGCAATGCTCAAGCAGGCGTAATTGACAATAATACGGATGCGCTTTGACCTCTGATATGGCATTGCGCCTTGTTTATGATTATGCGAAGAACGGTCTTATGAAGGAAACACCAATTCTCAGCGATATTCACGCTAAGCTCAGCCGCCCCATCGTCTTGATTGGGTTGATGGGGGCGGGGAAAACGAAATTGGGTCAGATGCTGGCCGAAGCCCTGTCATTGCCGTTCGTGGATGCGGATGATGTCATTGTGGCGCGGGCGGGGTTGTCGATCCCCGAGATATTCTCGCGCCACGGGGAGCCCAGATTTCGTGCCCTCGAAGCCGATGTGATGAAGGATTTAATATCTGGCGCCGTACAGATTATTTCCACGGGTGGCGGCGCCGTGATGACGCCTGGTACGGCAGATCGGGTTTTTTCTGACCAGGTAATATCCATCTGGATTAAAGCTCCTTTATCTGAACATGTGACGCGCACATCCGCCCGGCAGGGGGATCGCCCCTTATTGTCAGATTCAGACCCTGAAGCAAAATTGCAGGATTTATTAACGCATCGGTCACCTGTGTACGCAAGGGCTAACCTTCAGGTTGAGAACGGCCACCAGACCCCGCAGGCGAGTTTGCGCGTCTTGCTGGACGCCTTGCACGCCTATCTTTATACTCAAGCTCATGATTAAAAAGTTACATGTTTCCTTAGGGGAGAGAGCCTACGATATTCATATTGGTGGGGGCATATTATCGCGTGCCACAGAATATCTGCCAGTGGATCTGACGGGCCGGAAAATTTTTATCTTATGCGATGAGAATGTTCGGGGCCATGTGGACAGCTTAAAAAAATCTCTGCCGACTGACCCACATGTGATGGCTATTACCGGTGGAGAGCAGGCTAAATCTTATGCCCATCTTCAGGATGTGTTGTCGTGGATGTTATCCTTTCAGGTTGACCGAAAATCCATTTTGTTTGTGGTGGGTGGCGGCGTGATAGGGGATCTGGGGGGCTTTGCCGCGTCCGTGATTTTAAGGGGGATTGATTTTGTTCAAGTGCCCACGACTCTGCTCTCACAGGTGGATAGTTCGGTGGGCGGTAAAACAGGGATTAATGCACCTGAGGGCAAAAACCTGATCGGCAGTTTTTATCAACCTGTGGTCGTGCTGTGCGATACGGATACATTATCGACCCTTCCGCCAAGGGAATTGCGTGCTGGTTATGCAGAGATTGTGAAGTATGGGTTGATTAATAACCCTGATTTTTTTGCGTGGCTTGAGAAACATGGCGCGGACGTGCTGGGATTGGTGTCCGATAAACTCATACACGCCATTGAAATATCCTGCCAGTCTAAAGCCGAAATTGTGGCACGGGATGAAAAGGAAACCGGAGACCGCGCCCTGTTAAATCTGGGACATACATTTGGTCACGCGCTTGAGGCACTGGGGGGGTATGATGGGCGTTTGCTTCATGGCGAAGCCGTTTCAATCGGCATGTGCATGGCATTCGATTTGTCGGTTAGAATGTCTCTCTGTCCGGCGTCGGATCTAACGCGCTTAAAACGTCATCTGGATTCGTGTGGCTTAAAAACATCTGTCTCTCAAATAGAGCCTGCCTTGGCCGGAACACCGGAACAAGCCTTGAGCCGCATGGCGCATGATAAAAAGAATGTGTCCGGTATTCTGACATTCATTTTGGCGCACGGGATAGGCAAGGCGTTTCGCTCTGACCAAGTGCGCTCAGATGATGTCCTACAATCCCTGCGGTCAGGTTGGGTTTAACAAACCCATATTAAGCTGTCTTCCCGTGACAATGTTTAAATTTCTTACCTGACCCACAAGGGCACAGGTCATTTCGGTTGACGGTGGCAAACCATGTAGATGGGTCATTTTTATCAAACACATTTTTTTGGGGCAGGGTATGAACATTGGATCGAACCCGGTTGCGTTCCCCGAAGGATACAGGATCTGGATTTTCCGCTGGGTCGTTTCTACCTTCGCGGGTGGTGTTTTCTGTTTGCTGGCGCAGACTGTCAATCAGGGCAGGGTCTGTTGTGATTTCAACTAAACTTAAGGTTTGCGTGACACTTTCCCGAAGTTTGCCCAGCAAAGTTTCGAACAGGGCAAAAGCCTCACTCTTATACTCATTCAAGGGGTCGCGCTGGCCGAAGGCACGTAGGTTGATGCCCTGACGCAGGTGATCCAGCATTAACAGATGTTCTTTCCAATGTTGGTCTAGAATCTGGAGAACAAAGGCTTTTTCCATCTGCCGGAAGGCAGTGGCGCCGGCGGCTTGGCGTTTGGATTCTATTTTTCTGTCAGCGGCACCCTGAACACGCGCCAACATTTCACTGTCGTCCATGCCGTCTTCTTTTGCCCAGTTCTCAATGGGAAGATCTAACCCCGTGAGCCGAAGTGTTTCGGAATGCAACGTTTTTAAATCCCATTGTTCGGCATAAGATTGCGCCGGGATACAGCGATAGACCAGATCTGAGATCACGTCGACGCGCATTTCATCCACCAGCGCGTCCAAATCTTCATCCGCGCCCATAATTTCGCGGCGTTGTTCATAGATCACCTTGCGTTGATCGTTCATCACGTTATCGAATTTCAGAAGATTCTTCCGAATTTCAAAATTCTGTTGTTCCACGCGGCCTTGGGCACGTTCTAACGCTTTGGAGAGCCATGGATGGGTTAAGGCTTCACCATCCTTTAGGCCGATTTGACTGTTGAGTAAGGATTCCATTTTATCAGAGGCAAAGATGCGCATGAGATCATCTTCGACAGATAAAAAGAAAATAGACGCACCTGGGTCACCCTGACGCCCGGATCTACCGCGGAGCTGATTATCAATGCGGCGGGATTCATGACGTTCTGTGCCAATAATATAAAGACCACCTGCATCCCGGACGAGCTGGCGGTCACGTGCCACCTCAGATCTGATGCGCTCTGACATATCTTTTTGTTTGGCTTCGTCCCATGTGGGATCAATTTCCTGTGCCAGCCTGACATCCAGATTACCGCCGAGCTGAATATCCGTTCCGCGTCCGGCCATGTTGGTGGCAATGGTGACGGCACCCGGACGACCAGCCAGCGCGACGATCTGCGCCTCTTGTTCGTGATAACGGGCATTGAGCACCTGATGCGCGATCTTTTTCTTCTTTAAAATAGCCGATAGCAATTCTGATTTTTCAATTGAAACCGTCCCCACCAGCACAGGTTGCTGCCGGGATTGACATTCCCCGATCAAGCTGGCGATGGCTTCGTATTTATCAGCCATCGATTTATAGATTTTGTCATCGTGATCCACGCGGGATACAGGCAAGTTGGTTGGAATTTCCAGCACGCCTAAATTATAAATTTGCGCAAACTCTGTGGCTTCGGTCTGCGCGGTACCTGTCATCCCGGCCAATTTTGGATACATCCGGAAGTAGTTCTGGAAGGTAATAGACGCCAAAGTCTGATTTTCATTCTGGATAGCGACGCCTTCTTTGGCTTCAAGCGCCTGATGTAACCCTTCGGAATAACGGCGACCTTCCATCATGCGGCCTGTGAATTCATCAATGATGATCACTTTTGAATCTTTGACGATATAATCAGTATCTTTGGCAAATAATTTATGAGCTCTAAGCGCCTGATTGACGTGATGCACCAGCGTGATGTTATGGGCGTCATATAAATTGCCCTCCATGATCAACCCATGTTCCGCCAATAATTCTTCTACGCGTTCGTTGCCATCTTCATTCAAGGAGACATTTCTCGTCTTTTCATCAAGATCATAATGATCCTGGGTTAAAGAGGGGATGATTTTGTTAACCTTATGATAGAGGTCAGTTGAACCTTCCGACGGGCCGGAGATAATGAGAGGGGTGCGAGCTTCGTCAATTAAAATAGAATCAACTTCATCCACGATGGCAAAGTGGAATGGACGTTGAACCATCGCCTCAAGACGGAATTTCATATTATCGCGGAGATAATCAAACCCAAATTCATTGTTGGTGCCATAGGTGATGTCAGCGTGGTAAGCCTTTTGACGTTCTGGCGGCGGCATGTCCGAGGTAATGCACCCCACAGACAGTCCTAAAAACTGATACACCCGCCCCATCCAGGATGAATCGCGTTTGGCCAGATAATCATTGACCGTCACGACATGAACGCCCTTGCCAGACAGGGCGTTCAAATAAGTTGGAAGTGTGGCTACCAGCGTTTTTCCTTCGCCCGTGCGCATTTCGGCAATTCGTCCTTCGTGAAGGCACATGCCGCCGACCAATTGAACATCAAAATGACGCTGTCCCAAGGTGCGTTTGGCGGCTTCGCGAACGACGGCAAACGCTTCGGGTAGAAGGCTATCTACCGTTTCGCCTTTTTCAAGACGTTGGCGAAAAAGCGTTGTCTGGGCTTTTAACTCGGAATCCGACATGCCCGCATAACGAGGTTCCAAGGCGTTAATGGGCTCAATCGCGCGCCAGAATTTTTTAAGCTGACGTTCATTACTGGAACCAAAAATCTTTTGAGCAAGGGCAAGCAACATTTAAACCTTTATCTATAATGTAACCGGATAACAGCGTTATAGGATATAAGCCGTCGCCCGCCTAGCGTCAAATCAAACCCCTTTATTTGAACATCTTGTTTTTTGTGGATGCCCTATTTTTGCCTTAAAGATGCCTCTTGCACGGGCTCAGGCTTACGGGCAAAGTATGCACGTATTAAACATTCTAATTTTACAAAAGGCGCTTGTCATGTCATCGAAATCTAATCTGGGTGCAGTCATTATCACAGCGGTTGTTTTGGCCGCGGCGGCCGGTGGGGCGGCTATATATATGACCAAGGGTAACGCTCCTGCCGATACCCCGCCAGCCCCTGAACAGGTGGCGTCGGCTTCAGGTGAGGCGACGGCTCCTGCAACCGATACAGCGGCTACACCTGCGCCTTCAGCCAATACTCAACCTACACCGCCCGCTCAAGCACCGGCGGGGCAGGCACCCCAGGAAAATGTGGGTGAGATTGGCGGCGTTGCCGTACGTCCCGGCAATCCTGTCATTGCCAAAGTTAACGGTCAGGATGTGACCCGTTTGGATGTGTTTCAGTTTATTCGTCAGCTTCCTCCTCAAATTCAACAAATGCCGCCATCGGATGTTTATCCTACGGCTGTCGAGAATGTGGTGAATGCAGAAATTATCCAGCAACGAGCCAATGCGGCGTCGTTAGAATCTGACCCTGAGTTCCAAAAACAAATGGAACTGGCCAAGGAGCAAGTGGCACGCACCGTTTTTCTTCAAAAAGAAGTTGATGCCAAGATCACAGAAGATATGTTGAAGAAAATTTACGATGATAATGTGGCTAAAATGCCCGATATCGAAGAACGTAAAGCCAGTCATATTCTGGTTGAAACCGAAGCCAAAGCTAGGGAAATTTTAGAGAAAGTGAAAGGTGGAGGGGATTTTGTCGCCCTTGCCAAGGCCGAATCCAAAGATACCGCTGCAGCTGCCAAGGGAGGGGATCTGGGCTGGTTTACCAAAGACCAGATGGTGGCTGAGTTCTCCAAAGCGGTGTTTGAAGGTGCTAAAGGCGCGCTTCTGGATCAACCCGTTCAGACCCAATTTGGCTGGCATGTGGTGAAAGTGGAAGATGCCCGGACAAAACCCAAGCCATCCTATGAAGAGGTTAAACCAAATCTGTTTGCCGAAGCACGCCGTATTGAACTTGAAAAACTGATGACGGCATGGCGTCAACAAGCACAAATCACCATTTTTGATGTGAATGGTGATCCGGTTGTGGCTCCGGCGGGTTCTGCGCCTGCGCAAGCTCCTGCACCCACGCCGGCTCCTTAATCTCATATGTCTTGTGCGGACGCCCTGTCTCGCCCGCGTGATAAAACTCATCCCGCCGTGTCCACATTGCTGGTCACGGCGGTTGCGCTTTTGGAGCCTGAGGGACGGGTATTGATCGCCCAACGTCCACCCGGTAAATCCATGGCAGGGTTGTGGGAATTTCCAGGAGGAAAAGTTCAGGCAGGGGAAACACCTGAATTTGCTTTATGCCGTGAATTGGAAGAAGAGCTTGGGATCGATATTCGTGAAACCTGTTTATCGCCGATTGCTTTTGCCTCGCATCGTTATCCGGACTTTCATTTGCTTATGCCGCTTTATGCCTGCCGCATGTGGAACGGCGTGCCTCAGCCTAAAGAAGGTCAATTGCTTGCGTGGGTTAGGCTGGTGGATTTGTACGAATATCCTATGCCGCCCGCCGATATTCCGTTGATCGCCCAATTAATAGACCGGATATAAATATGTATCCTTCCGCTTATGATTTTAAATCATTCTACGCCTCACTCGTGGGACGCGTGGTGCGGCGGGTTATTCGTGAAAAAATAATGACCTTGTGGCCGACCTCCTCAGGGTTGCGTGTTGTCGGCATGGGGTATGCCACGCCGTATCTTCGGCCTTTTACCGATACGGCAGAATCCGTCTGTGCTTTGATGCCAGCAGAGCAGGGGGCGCATGTGTGGCCGGACGATGCCCCGAATGTGGTGGCATTGGTAGAGGGTGCGACTTTGCCGCTCGAAACAAATTCGGTTGACCGTATATTGATGATTCACGGGGTAGAGTTTCAAGGACTTCATTCTCCCTTGTTTGCCGAAATGTGGCGTGTTCTCAAAAGCTCTGGCCGTATCATGATTATTGTTCCGAACCGGGCCGGGCTTTGGGCGCGCGCGGATTGGACACCCTTTGGGCAAGGCACGCCTTTTTCAGCGTCTCAAATTGAGCGCATGTTGCTGGATAACATGTTTGTCCATGAACGCACGGATCATGCGTTATTCGTCCCGCCGATTCGAAGTGCCTTTATTTTGAGAGGCACCCGATATTTTGAAAAACTGGGCTCTCTGTTATGCCCGGCGTTATCTGGGCTTCATATCGTCGAGGCGTCAAAACAAATTTATGCCGGCACAGCCAGACGTATCATGGCTGGGGCTCGTCATCCGGCTTTACAAAAACCGGCTGTTGTTAAACCGCATTCCGTTTAGTTTGGAAAGATAATGATGGTAGCAGACTTCCGAGGTTCCAGCCCTTGAGAAGTAATTTGACCGACGCCTATTCTGGCCAAATCACTCGCCCGATGGCCACACACATTGGCATCTTTGGCTACTT
This sequence comes from Alphaproteobacteria bacterium, assembly GCA_017302165.1. Taxonomy (GTDB): domain Bacteria; phylum Pseudomonadota; class Alphaproteobacteria; order Micavibrionales; family Micavibrionaceae; genus UWPOB-MICAV1. The sequence continues at coordinate 27,160 of JAFLCW010000005.1, read as the reverse complement.
CGATGACCGGAGATTCTTCGCGTCCAATGGTTGAGATAACAACTTCACATTGTTCGCTTCCGCGCCATTGTGCTCTAAAATCAATACTCATGTTCTCATACACCCTTTTTTATGGTTATAATTGGGGCGTTTTCTATACCTGATATCTAATAAATCAACTATTTTTTTGTAAAAAAATAAGTTTTGAAACAATATTTCATATTACTGGTATGATGAAACATCCTTGGGGTTACTTTTCGCTGAATTGATTTTCACAGTGTGGCCTCGTAAAAAAAAGAGCTTTACGGCAGATATCGCTCATATACAAAGAACCCCATGTCTGACACGCCCTATCAATCACCGCGCCTTGACGATATCCGTAAACGGATTGATTCTCTTGATTCAACCATCCATGACGCGTTGATGGAGCGGGCAACGCTTGTGCTGGAAATTGGTGAGGAAAAGCGCAAAAATAATATTCAGGTCGTTCAGCCCGCGCGTGAAGCCCGAATGATACGGCGTCTTTTGGGACGCCATAAAGGTGTTCTACCCGAAATGGCGGTGGTGCGTATCTGGCGTGAATTAGTGGGTGCGGTATCGTTGCTTCAGACAGGTTTAAAAGTAGCGGTGTGCGTGACAGAAGGACGTCAGGATATATGGGACATGGCGCGTGATTATTTTGGATCTTGTCTGCCGATGTCGAAAGTCGCGGCGCCGCTCTCGGCCATAGGGGCTGTTCGCGAAGGTAAGGCGACCTTTGCCGTGCTTCCTTGGCCAGAAAATGAAGAAGATCAACCCTGGTGGGCTTTTTTGCGCCAAGGGTCTCAAGATGAAATGAATATAATCATCCGCTTGCCCCATGGGGATGATCCAGAAGGGGGCAATCCGGATAATCGGGCACTGGTTGTTTCGAAATCCGGGTTTGATGATTCCGGGGATGATCACTCTTTCTTACTGATTGAATGCCATGCGGGCGTATCACGTGCCCGGTTGGTGGATATGGCTAAAAAGAACGGACTTGTTCCTGTGTTCATCAGTTCCCAGCGTTCTGCCAAAACGCCGTTGTCTCTTCATTTGATGGAAGTTTCTGGATATATCGGAAAAGAGGATCACCGCCTTAAACTCTTTGCGGCAAGCCTTGAGGATGATCAAACCCGCATTACCTGTATTGGGGGATATCCGGTTCCCATGACATATGCAAAGACCGTTCAGGTAAAGACCGGCACATCTGAAGAAAATAAATGAGTTCTATCATGCAGGCCAAACCCAGCATCATGAATATTGCGCCTTATGTGGGCGGAGAAAGTAAGGCTTCTCCAGCTTCAGGTCGTGTTATCAAACTCTCGTCGAACGAGGGTGCCTTTGGCGTGCCTAAAGGCGTGAAAGAAGCTATTCAGCGCTATGCTGATACAGCGCATCGATACCCGGATGGCGGGTGCATTGAACTTCGCTCTGCCCTTGGGCTTAAGTATGGCATAGATCCAGCCCATATTGTGTGCGGGGCAGGGTCAGATGAAATTATTTCCTTTCTCTGTCAGGCGTATGTTTCCCCGAGGGATGAGGTTATATATTCCCGCCACGGGTTTTTGATGTACCCCATCAGCACTCAAGTGGCCGGCGGCATACCCGTTCCCGTCCCGGAGCAAGAGTTGCGTGCAGATCTGCAGGCCATGTTGTCAGCCGTGACGGATAAAACGAAAATCATCTTTTTGGCCAATCCCAATAACCCGACAGGTAGTTATTTAAACAGCGCTGAACTACGTGCGTTTTTAATGTCACTGCCAAAACATATTCTTTTGGTGCTTGATTCCGCCTACGCTGAATTTGTGACGGCGCCTGATTATTCAGCGGGTCACGAATTTGTATCGGACTTCGGTAATGTCGTGGTCACACGCACATTTTCAAAAATTTATGGCATGGGCGGCGTGCGATTAGGATGGGGGCATTGCCCGCCGGATATTGCCGATGTTTTAAACCGCGTTCGGGGGCCGTTTAACGTGAGTTCGTTGGCACAGGTCTGTGGGATTGCAGCTTTGGGCGAGGCTCAATTCATTGCTGATAGTCAGGCACATAATACCTTTTGGCGTGAGCGAGCTTCTGAGGCCTTAACCCAAGCCGGATTAAGGGTTTATCCATCCCAAGGGAATTTTTTGCTTGTGTCTTTTGGTACGGCAGAAAAAGCGGAATCCTGCCGTCTGGCTTTGAAGGATCAAGGGATTATCTTACGCCAGATGGGGGCTTATGGGCTCTCTGAATGCCTGCGAATATCGATCGGCCATCCTGAAGAAATGGAGATTGCCATTTCCACCTTAACCGCGTATATGAATAATTCATGAGATTTGAACGCGCCCTTTACGTTTATGCCGTTTCCTATTCCCGCTAAGGGAATCTTATTTATTTTTTCATTCAAACATCATCATTTTTCATTCATACCTTGAGATAAGGGAAACTAAACATGTTTAAACAAGTAACGATTATAGGATTTGGCCTGATTGGGTCGTCTTTGGCGCGTGCCATGAAACAGCACGCATTGGCGGGTAAAATTATCTGCGCAGATATGTCGCGAGATGTGTGTGAAAAGGTCTTATCACTTCAGTTAGCGGATGAAGTGACGACGGATCTTGCCAAAGGCGTGAAGGGGAGTGACCTTGTTATCCTGTGCGTCCCTGTGGGGGCGATGTCTGCCGTGGCGGATAAAATTGCGGGATCTTTAGAGCCCGGCGTGATCGTGTCGGATGTGGGATCGGTCAAAAAAGAAGTGATAAAATCACTGGCACCCCGTTTGCCCAAAAAATCTCATTTGGTGCCTGCGCATCCGATTGCCGGAACGGAACATTCGGGCCCCGAGCATGGATTCGCCGAATTGTTTCATCACAGATGGTGCATTGTTACACCTTTGGAAGATTCTGAACTTCAGCCCGTGGAGAAAATCGTTAAGTTGTGGGAAGCATGCGGATCTAACATCGAAATCATGAATGCCGACCATCACGATCTTGTGCTGGGTATTACCTCTCACCTGCCGCACCTGATTGCCTATACGATTGTGGGTACGGCCACTACACTTGAAGAAGATTTAAAAGGCGAGGTCATTAAGTTTTCTGCCTCAGGTTTTCGTGATTTCACACGTATTGCCGCGTCTGATCCTGTGATGTGGCGCGATGTATTTTTAAATAATAAAGATGCCGTACTAGAGGTGCTTCAGCGATTTACCGAAGACTTAACCGCCTTACAAAAAGCCATCCGAAAACAGGACGGGGATTATCTTTATCAAACCTTTAAAAAGACCCGTGATATAAGACGCGCCATTATTCAGGCCGGGCAAGCAAACTGACCAACAGCCGAAATTAAGGCAGGTATGGAAAACGCTCTTTGGCTTCGTCCACCAGACGATCTGTGGCGTTTTCTATGCGTTCCTGAAGATCAATCGCCACTTCTTTTTCGTCCTGTCCTGGCGGGATGGGGGGGAGAAATTCGATCGTAACCAAGCCGGGATATTTCATGAAACTCTGCCGTGGCCAAAATAACCCGGCATTCAGCGCCATGGGTACAATTGGCAGATCGGTCGCCTTGTACATTTTGATGATGCCTGATTTATACGGTTTTTCATCGGTACCCACCCCTACCTTGACCCGTGTTCCTTGCGGAAAAATAACAATCGGGCGTTCTTGTGCCTTCACCCGTTGGGCTTCGCTTACGATGGTCTTGGCAGATTCATCCCGGTTTTTTCGGTCGATGGCAATATTATCCAGATTAACCAGAAATCGGCCCCATAAGGGAATATTCGCCAGTTCCTTTTTTAATATAATCGCCGGATCACTGAACAAAGCATACAATTTAAGCGTTTCGTATGCTGATTGATGTTTGGCCGCCACCAGATATCCCCCTGAGGCCGGGATATATTCTTTTCCCCGCACCTCGTAATCAAGGCCGATGACATATCGCTCTAAAAAATAAACAACGGATAAATAGGTGTTGTTAACAAATACAGCCCCTTTTTTGCCCATAAACGCACAAGGCCACAGGGCAAGGCAAATAAGGGCTGACCAGCCAAAAAACAGAATATTAAAAGCAAGAGAACGAATAAAAATCATGATTTGTCCTGATGATCAGACCCTAGATTAAGCCATACGAGAAGCGTCTTTGAATATTCTTCAAAGACCAGACGCCAGAATTTTTCTGTGCGCCAAGTTTCACCCTCTGTCACAACGGGGTAAGATGTGATGTCAATATCCCCGATATGTCGGTTGAATTCCAGTTTGGCGCGATGCATATGATAAGCTGAGGTAACCAGAAGCAGCGATTGAACCTTATTTTTTCGAACCCAGTCAGCAGTCTCTTGTGCGTTTTCTTTGGTGTTTTCTGCCGCATACCCAAGCGTCACACAGCAGGTTGATTTTTTGGCGAGCGCTGGACGCAAGGCAATCAAATCGCCTAGACGTGTTTGTTTGTTGACGCCTGAAATAAAAAGATTCTGACCTTTATCATTGAGCAAAAGATCAATCCCCGTTCGAATGCGGTTATCCCCCCCGGTTAAGACAATGATGGCGGATGCTTGGGTTTGCGGCGGCGTCATGGTGGCAACAGACACGGCAAACCAGATGAACCCGATGCCCCACAAGGTGCCCAGAGTTAAAAACGCCATAATGATAAAATTGATAATGCGTGACATATGGCCTGTATCCTACGGCATCTGTGCCAGAACCCGCAAGGCGGTGATGCGGGCACTCAGGATGGCAAGCGCGATGATTGACAGAGGCACTGCGCACAAGGCCACGCCATCCCACACATAAAAAGCGAGGTCAGGGGACGCGGCCACGCCGTTTGTGGGTGTTTTTAAGGCAAACCAGAAAATAATCCCTGTGATCATCATAACGCCAAGGCCGAGGACGATTCCCTTGCCGGCCATGCGTGCGGCATAACGTTCGAATTGCCGGGACAAATATTGATCCGACGCCCCCATCAGGTGGATGAGTTCAAGTTCGGGGGCATGAATAGCCATTTTTGATGAAATCGCACCAGAGACAGCCATAAAAGTTGTCCCCCCAATCAATAAGATGATCGTCAGTGCGAGATTTTTAAGGGTACTCGTCAGGCGCATTACCCGGTCAAGCCAATCCTGATGAGTGTCTATCCGGATATCGGGATGAAGCGATATAAGTCTTTTGGATAGAGCCTCTATATTCACATCGGATTCAGGTTGAAACGTCACTGAGATCAGGCGGGGGAGGGGCAGGTCACCCAGTTCTGGGTTCGACCCCAACCATGGCGACACCAAATCGGCGATCTCCGTTTGGGTTAAGATCGTCACACGACTGACTGCCGGATGTGCCGACATCATTTTATTCACTTGGTCTGAAAGCGTTTCTATTTTTTCCACGCTGATATTTTGGCCATTTTTTTCCTGTGCAGAAATAATAATCGTGGCCGTATGTGAAAGTCCCCCGGCATAACGATCAGAGAGATCATAAAGCCATAGCCCCGCCCCGACCGAGAGCAGAGAGAGATACGTCATCAAGGCAAATAGAATAATGATGAAAAGGGAGCCTGCTGATTTTTCCAGTCCCAGATCATAATTTCGGGGAGAACGGGCGGAACCGATAGCGATATCTTTTTTAAAAAAAGGAAGACGCATTAAAAAATACCTTCCAGTTTTTTCTTAAGCCACGTTTTGGGTTCTTCCATTCTGATATGACCACTTTCCAGCACCAATCTTTTATGCCCGAATTGATCCATGATTTGCTGGCTGTGGGTGGCTATGACAACGGTGGTGCCCATCCGGTTTAATTGGTCAAATAAACCAATCAGGCGAGATCCAATTTCATCATCCAGATTTCCGGTAGGCTCGTCGGCCAGCAAAAGGCGCGGGCGTGTGATGACAGCTCTGGCGATGGCAACCCGTTGTTGTTGTCCCCCGGACATGGTGGTGGGAAGCATGTTTTTTTGTTCCCCCAGTCCCACCCAGTCTAATAATTCGGCCACATGGTTTCGGATATCTGTTTCCGATTGTCCCAGAATACGAAGCGGGAGTGCCACGTTATCAAACGCCGAAAGATGGGGCAGTAAACGAAAGTCCTGAAATACAACGCCGATCCGCTGTCTTAAGGTCATCAGGCTTTCGCGTTCCGCTTGGGCGATGTTTTGCCCGAACATGCTGACGATTCCCCGCGTGGGTTTGCGTCCCAGATAGAGCAAAGAGAGAAGAGAAGATTTTCCGGCGCCACTGGGGCCTGTCAGAAAATGAAAAGACCCGGCCTCAAGCGTAAAATCAACATCACTTAAGACTTCAGGCCCAATTCCGTATCTTAACCCCACATGTTCAAATTTAATCATGGCTGGGCAACACCTTCGTTGTCGTCGGCCACGGGGGTTTCTTCCGGATTGCCATGATTGATAATCATTTGAAGAATGCTGGCCTTTTCGTAAGCGTTGTTGACCTTAAGCGCTGATTGATAGGCCGATGTGATATCGCCACGTGTGACAAAAATTTTGGCAATGGTTTGGTAGGCTTTGTTTCTGTAAGATTCGTTGTGAATATAAGACAGGCTCTCAAAGGCCGCTTTGACATCGCCACGTTCGGCTTGGATTTCCGCAGTCTCGCCGAAAGCTTTATGCTTGAGGGCTTCGTTTTCCATGGCTTGTGCCGTGGCGGTAGCTCCTGCATCATCCAAAGCCATGGCCTGCGCCATGGCCACATAGGTCAGGGCAATTTCTTTGCCAGCGGGATCAGCGATGTTTCGCGCCGATAGCATCAATTTTTCGAATAGGTCATCATACCGGGCACGCGGCCATTTTCCGTCTGCCGCGGCAAACCCAATGCCCCGGATGGTCATGGCTTGAGTGTCCGGATTCTTAATCAGCTTCACCAGTGAAATAGCCTGATCGTATTTTACTTGATGGGTATAGGATTTTGCCAGTTCCCGGTAGGTTTGTTCCCGCCACGCGATATTGTCTATCTTGGGGGCAAGTTGCTCAAGCTCTGACAATAAGCAAAGTTTATCTGTTGCGGAACAGGGCTTATCGGCCATCGCTGGAGACGCATTTGTCAGAACACATATGACGATCAGAAAATTTGTCAAAAAACGCATCTTCTACTCCACGGACTTCTTGGCCAAGACAAGTTTAGACCCTACAATAACTTCCACGAAAAAGGAAACGCGAAGCGTCTATGATCCTCACTTGTCCTAATTGCGATATGCGGTATTTGGTGTCGGCAGTATCTATCGGTCCTGAGGGCCGTAAGGTCAGATGCGCGTCCTGTGCGCATATCTGGTTTCAGAAGCCGGAAATTTCTGATTCCGCTTTCGGGGGAAGTTTTCAAGATATCCTCAAAGAAGAAATGCGGGCAGAACCGATCCCGGAATCTGTGAAGCCGCTTCCGGAAGGATCGAACGTACCGGCCTTACCTGAAGATGTCCCACCTTCTAAGGCCAAAACAAAATTTTCTTTTCCGCACCTGCCGTCTTTTCGCGTGGGGGCAGATAGGCTGGCTGGGTACGGGGCGGCCTTGGGGATTTGTTTACTCCTGCTGGCCGGGCTGGTGACGCTCCGCGATCATGTGGTTAAGATTTGGCCGCCGAGCGTGATGATGTTTGATATGCTGGGGGCGGATACGGCGCTGGCGGGTGAAGGATTAATCATTGATCGTCTTCAGGCCAAAACGGAAAAGACAGAGACGGGGGATGTGCTTAAGATCAAGGGAAGCGTCATTAATTTAACGGGAAATGACGTCAAGGTGCCTCATTTGCTGGCAACCTTGAAGATGAAAGATGGCTCGCCGGGGGAAAAATGGCTGATTGAATTACCCCAAGCCCACATGGCGGGTGAAGGGGCGATTGATTTTTCATCGGAATATCCCGGCCTTCCAGAACTCGCGGAGTCTGTTCATCTGACATTTTCTTTATCGTCACCTCAAGCTGAGCCTAAGCCCGAGTCAGAAGTAACTTCAGACGATCAGGCACACACACATCAAAAAGACGCGCACGCACCCTCATTGGAGCCTGAAGAAAAAACCAAAGCACATTAAAGCCAATTTGGGATATGTTCTTTGGCAAAAATTTCTTCAATAGTTTGACGGGTTCGAAGGCAAGTATGCGTGCCTTCGTGGGTGAGAATTTCAGGTATGAAAGGCCGCGTATTATAATTTGATGACATGGCAGACCCATATGCCCCGGCAGACCGTATGACAACCAGATCACCCGCCGAAAGTTCAGGTAAAGATCTGTCCTTGGTGAACGTATCTCCACTTTCGCAGACAGGTCCCACGACGTCATATGACACGGGGGGCAGGTGTCGGTTTTTGATGGGCTCAATCGCATGATAGGAATCATACATGGCCGGACGGATCAGGTCATTCATCGCCGAGTCCACAATCAAAAATTGTCGATCGGGGGTTTGTTTAATGTATAAAACCCGTGAGAGCAAAACCCCGGCATTCCCCACCAGATATCGTCCCGGTTCCATGATGATCTCGACCTTCAAGGGGGAGATAATATCCCGAACCCATTTGGCATAGGCGGATAGATCCAGCAGTTTTTCATCCTTGTAAATAATGGGGAATCCGCCGCCAATATCCAGCCTGTTGATGCTATGCCCCTGTGCGCGAAGTGCACGCACAAGTCCGGGTAGTTTTTCAAACGCTTCTTTGAACGATTCAACGGTCGAGACTTGAGACCCGATATGCATCGACAGGCCTTCACATCTGATATGGGGCAAGGAAGGCAACATATCAAAAGCTTGTTTCAAATAGGTTTCATCAAGGCCAAATTTATCGTGTTTTCTGCCGGTTGATATTTTGGTGTGGCCACCACCGGTGACATGCGGGTTTAACCGGAACACGATGGGGGCTTTCATATTCATCTCGCCAGCAACGGCGTTGAGATGTATTAACTCCGGTACGGATTCAACATTGAACTGGTGAATGCCGGATGTCAGACCCAATATCATTTCATCCCGCGTCTTACCGACGCCCGTAAACACAATATGGGCGGGGTTAAATCCCGCCTTTAATCCCCGGGTTAATTCGCCGCCGGATACAACCTCCAGCCCGGCACCCAGTGCACGCAGATAGGCCAGAACGCCTAAATTGCTGTTGGCCTTGCAGGCAAAACACAATAAGGGCTGTTGATCCGCCGGCAGATATTCCTGCATCGCCCCGGACAAAGCCATATATTGCTTTTTCATCTCTCCCGCCGAATACACATAGGCAGGGGTGCCATAGGCCTCAGCGATCGATGACAAGGGCACGCCATCAGCACATAATTCACCATTCATTTCATGGAATCCAGACATGGGTATTCCTATTTCGCGGTCGGATAGGTTTGAGGGAAGGTATCTGGTTTTTCGGTTGTCGGCGGATCAACATTTTTGGGTTTGATCCCGCAGGACGATAGTAAAATCGTCCCTAGAAAAAGCAAAAACAACGGTGCAAATTGACGCATCTTCATGTAAATATAGAAAAGCATGCCTTGACGGGTCAAGGCAAGAAATAAAGACAAAGATATGTGTCATGGAAAATTCGCCGATAAACCCATCCATAGATAACGCCAAGGCCGTGCGTGTTAAACGTTTGATGAAATGGATGGTTGCCTTTTTTCTGATCGCTATGGCGACGGGATTCTATTGGAAAAGCGGTCTGCTCGGCCAGAGTATTTCGCCGGAGAAGCTGGCTGGATTGATCCCCCCCCAAAGTGCTGCCGACCAAGCGCAGATATCCCAAGGCCAATCTTTCCCGGATATCAGTTTTTATAACCCTCAGGGCGACAAGGTTTCCGTGTCTGATTTTAGGGGGAAATATGTCCTGATTAATCTTTGGGCGACATGGTGCGGGCCGTGCGTGGTGGAATTGCCCTCGCTTGATTCTTTACAGGTAAAACTTAAGGGTAAGAATATCAAAATTCTGGCCGTTTCCATGGATCGGAACATGGATCAAAAAACGCTTCGGGATTTTCTGGCCGCGCGGGGCATCTCTGATTTTGCCCTGTATCATGACCAGAACCGCGACATACAGGCCAAGATATCTGTGCCCGGTATTCCAGTGACATACCTGATTGACCCCAAAGGCAAAATAGCCTTTATTTTCGAGGGAATGGCGACGTGGGATGATCAGGAGACGCTGGATTTCTTTGCCGAGCGTCTCACGTAAAAGAATAGTGTTTTTTTTGATTATTTCAGACCATAATAGATCCCATGTCCAATTTACCTCCGTCGCCTGATAAACCCCGAGAAACCCTGACCCAAAGTCAACTAGATGGCATGATTGAACTTCATGGCCGTTTCTTGAGTGGGCGTTTGGGCGGGCGCCGTGCCACGTTGAAGGCATTTGATTTAGTCGGGCTTTCCATGGCGGGTAAAGATATGCGCCAAGTGGATTTTACGGGATGTAATTTGTTCGGCGTGGATATGTCGGGCGCAAATTTCAGCGAGGCACGATTATACGCCTGCGATTTGACGGGGGCGAATTTATCCAAAACCAATTTTACCCGGGCTGATTTGCGCGGGGCGCGTATTGAAAATGCCAATCTGGAAGACGCTAATTTGGATAAAGCCGATTTGCGTGTGGGGGGATTTGCCGAAGGGGGCATGTACGATACCGGGCAGGGCGTTAATTTCCGGGGTGCCAATTTAAGCGGCGCTAAATTAACGGGTTCTTTGGCGACGGCGGCTGATTTCTCTGATGCTATCATGTCAGATATTAATATGACCGGGGCTGATCTTCGTAATGCGAATATGTCCGGTGCAGATTTATCCGGGGCGCAAATGGCTGGCACCAAACTGAAGGGCGCGGTGTTAAAAGAAACCATCCTAACCGGCGTCAATATGTCGGACATCAGTGAGATGGACGTGGATATTTCTGCCGCTATCACCGATAAGAATATCGGCAAGTCTATTAAGACCCTTGATGAACCGCTTGAGGCCAAAATTGAAACCCATGAACGGTGGGTGTCGTCAGCAGGGAAAGAGGGTAAGCAACTTGATCTCAGCGGCTATGACATGCGTCCGCTTGAATCGCTCAAACAACAAAAACTTACCGCGATTAAGGCTGTCAAAGCCCGTTTCTTTGGCATGAATCTCTATAAGGTTGAAATGCAAAGTGCGATATTGGATCAGTCAGACTTTCGCCGATGTGATCTTGAGGGTGCGGATTTAAGGGGGAGCAGTTTTAAGAACGCCCTTTTTTCACATGCCAACATCAAGTACGCGAATTTTGACCCACTCTTGTTTGGTACGGCAGGTTCAGGCCAGCGATTTGCGCCGTGCTCGTTCGAAGGGGCTTCGTTTGCCTATGCAAATTTCTCACGGAGCAAAATGCGTTCTGCCAATTTTAAAAATACCGATCTGACCAACGCGAATTTCAGCGGATGTGATTTGCGTGAAGCCGATTTCACAGGTGCCAAACTGGATGGCATTATCTGGGAAGATGCCAATATCGAAGGGGCGATCTTACCTCGCACTGGCTCCGTGTTTAAGTTAAAGACGACGGAATAAATTAAATAAAAAGATGTGTTCTTACGGAGATTCAATATCGGGATTATAGGTTTTGTTTTTTAATTTCCGATCATGATATAGGCCAAATGACCCATAAAAAAAGCCGCCCCAACGCACGATGGTTAACCCCAGCCAGGCGGCTTGATAGGCGGCAAACTTCATTACCAGATTTGGATTTTGCTGAATGTTTTGAATAAAACTTTTATTGGTGTGGGCAACGGATGTGTAATCCTGATAGAGATCAGCGGCGCCCATAAAAATAACGCCAAGTCTTACCGTCCAAGCGGTGGCCGCAAGCGCATAACTTTTTTTCCAACGTTCTGCGGCTTTTTTCTTATCACAGTGGCGTTCGAAAATTTTATTTAAACGCCCTGAAGGAACATCTTCTTCACTGTTCATGAAGAAGGTTTATGTCATTAAGAAAGGCTTTCGTCAAATCTTACCGGTTAATTCCGGCAAAATTTGGAACAGATCACCCACAAGGCCATAGTCGGCGACTTGAAAGATCGGGGCTTCGGGGTCTTTATTGATGGCGACAATAATTTTTGATCCCTTCATGCCCGCTAAATGTTGAATGGCTCCGGATATTCCCACGGCGATATATAACTGGGGGGCGACCACTTTTCCGGTCTGACCGACCTGATAGTCATTGGGTACAAACCCGGCATCCACGGCGGCGCGTGAGGCGCCGACGGCGGCGCCTAACTTATCGGCCAAAGCTTCGATGATTTTAAAGTTTTCACCCGAGCCCATGCCGCGTCCGCCCGACACCACAATCTTGGCGGCCGTCAGTTCAGGCCGATCAGATTTTGAGACCTCTGCCGAAACAAAGGCAGACAGGCCAGAATCCCCTTTGGCGGCGATTGTTTCACAGGCAGGCTGACCGCCTTGCGCATTCACCGGGTCAAAGGCCGTGGTACGCACGGTAATAACCTTTTTGGCATCTGAGGATTGCACGGTTGCCAAGGCATTGCCCGCATAGACAGGCCGAACAAACGTGTTGGCATCAATGACAGAAACGATATCCGATATCTGCTGGGTGTCGAGTAAGGCCGAGACGCGGGGCATGACATTTTTGCCAAAGGTGGTTGCGGGCGCGAGAAGATGAGAATAGGTGCCAGCAAGGCTCACGATCGCAGGCGCGGCATTTTCGGCAAGCCCATATGCCAAAGACGGATCATCTGCGGTGATAACCTTCATGATCCCATGAATCTGCGCCGCTTCGGCCGTGACGGCACTCACGCCATGCCCTAAAATTAAAACATGCACATCTGAATCGATTTTACGTGCCGCGGTAATGGTATTAAGCGTCGCAGGCTTTAACGTTTTCTGGTCATGTTCGGCAATCACCAAGACGGTCATGTCAGATTACCTTTGCTTCGTTTTTAAGTTTATCAATCAATTCATCAACCGATGCGACTTTGCCGCCCCCGGTACGTTTGGGGGGCTCCTCGACTTTGAGAATTTTTAAACGCGGCGTATAAGAGACACCCAAATCTTCGGGTTTCATGATCGCCAAATCTTTTTTCTTGGCCTTCATGATATTGGGGAGCGACGCATATCGCGGTTCGTTCAGGCGTAAATCGGTGGTGATAACGGCGGGCAGGGATAAGGATAACGTTTCAAGCCCCCCATCCACTTCGCGGGTCACATTGATTTTTCCGCCTGTTAATTCAATTTTGGACGCAAAGGTTCCCTGTGGCCAGCCCAGTAAAGCCGAGAGCATTTGCCCGGTCTGGTTTGAATCATCATCAATGGATTGCTTGCCCATAATGACGAGGTCTGGTTTTTCCTGATCGATTAACGCCTTGAGCGTTTTGGCAACGGCTAGCGGTTCCACGCCGCCTAAATCCGTGGGAGCGTCTGTTTGAACTAAAATCCCGCGATCGGCTCCAATCGCCATGGCTGTCCGAAGGACATCTTGTGCTTTGTCTGATCCAATGGTTACCACCACAATTTCGGCGGCCTTGCCCGCCTCTTTCAAACGTGTGGCCTCTTCGATGGCGATTTCATCAAACGGATTCATCGACATTTTAACATTGGCCAGATCAATACCGCTCTGGTCTGGTTTGACCCGGATTTTGACGTTGTAATCAACCGCGCGTTTGACAGGTACCAGAATTTTCATGACAATCTTATCCTTTGCCAGATGTCATCATGGCCAGGGCAAACAAGGCCAGTGCCACACCTTGCATCGTCACCCGAAGGCGCATCAGTTTATTGCCGTATTTTTCATTAAAGGCGCCGCCTTTGACCATGGAAAAAAGACCCAGAACCAAAGAGGCGAGAGTCAAAAGCATGGCGATGATCATGAGAGAGAAAAAGAATCCAGACATATCTTTAGATTAAGGCTTAGGCGGGTTTGTGACAACACATAAAGTAATTCACATCCACATTCGATCTGGAGAGAACAAATTGCCCTTTCAAAGGCGAAAATACCATGCCGCGAATGTCCTGACATATCCCGCCAGCCGCACGAACATATTGCCCGAGTTCTGAGGGCTTGATGAACTTATTCCAATCATGCGTATCCCGGGGCACCCAGCGCAAAATATGTTCAGCGGCAATAATCCCCAGCGCGTACGAAGCCGGTGTCCGGTTTAGGGTAGAAAAAATCACGATTCCGTCAGGGGCGCATAGTTCAAAACACTCTTCAACAAACGACCCCGGCTCCCGAACATGTTCAACAATCTCAAGAGCAAGAACCATATCATAGGAGGATTTTTGCTTCTTTTTGGTCAAAAGATCGGACGTCGAGCTGTTCTGATAATGAATCTTAAGGCCGTGTAACTCGGCATGTGCCCGGGCGACTTCAATCGCCTGCGCGTCGGCATCTATGCCCGTCACCATAGCCCCCAGACGTGCCATGGGTTCACTGATTAATCCCCCGCCACAGCCAATATCCAGAAGACGAAGCCCGGTCAGGGAAGAAAAAGACCGTTCATCCCGTTTAAAATGTGAACAAATCTGTTCTTTTATATATCCCAGCCGCACGGGATTAAGTCGGTGCAGGGGGGCAAAAGGCCCTTGCGTATCCCACCAATGGGCGGAGTCTTTAGAAAAGTTTTGAATTTCCTTTGGATCAACGGTATTCATATGTCCTACTATTCACATTTTTAGGTTCAATCAAAGTAAAACATGGCACGTATTGTTGCAAAATTTGGGGGAACGTCGGTGGCGGATACGGCACGCATTGAACGCGCCGCCGATAAAATTGCCGCCGAAGTGGCACGGGGTCATGAAGTGGCGGTTGTCGTATCTGCCATGTCGGGCGTGACCAACCAATTGGTTGAATATTGCCGCCAGATTTCACCCGGCCATGATGCGCGGGAATATGATGCGGTGGTCGCCAGCGGTGAACAGGTCACGGCGGGATTAATGGCCATTGCCTTACAAAAACGCGGTGTCGCCGCCCGGTCATGGATGGGGTGGCAAGTGCCGCTTCGGACGGATGATGTGCATGGTAAGGCGCGTATTTTGGATATTGATACCACCCGTATGTCGGATTCCATGCGCGCCAAGGAAGTGCCCGTTCTGGCAGGTTTTCAGGGGGTCACCGATGAACAACGCATTTCAACATTAGGGCGGGGGGGGTCGGATACCACGGGGGTGGCTCTAGCGTCGGCACTCAAGGCGGATCGGTGCGATATTTACACCGACGTGGATGGGGTATATACGACCGACCCGCGCATTGTGCCAGAGGCGCGGAAAATCAACAAAATTTCCTATGAAGAAATGCTGGAACTGGCGTCGCTGGGTGCCAAAGTGCTTCAGGTGCGGTCAGTGGAGATGGCCTTTAAGCAAAACATGCCGGTTCAGGTGCTGTCCAGTTTTGATGACGCCATCGGCAGTGATTTACCGGGAACCCTTGTGACCCGAGAGGAGGATATCATGGAAAAAAGTGTGGTGAACGGCGTAGCCTATTCCAAGGATGATGCCAAAATTACATTGGCGGGTGTGCCGGATGTGCCGGGTGTTGCCGCCAAACTTTTTGGGCCGTTGGCGGACGCCAATGTCAATGTCGATATGATTGTTCAGAACGTCTCTCTGGATGGAAAATCGACAGACATGACCTTTACGGTGCCGCTGGGTGAACTTGATCGCGCCAAAGACGTTTTGTCCAAAATCAAGGAATTTAAAGGGGTTAAAGTTCTGACAGACACACAGATTGCCAAGGTTTCTGTTGTTGGGATTGGGATGCGGTCGCATGCCGGGGTGGCGCTGACGATGTTCAAGGCATTGGCCGAGCGCGGTATCAATATATATGTGATTTCCACCTCCGAGATAAAAATTTCCGTAATTATTTCGAAGGAATATCTTGAGCTGGCTGTTAGAGCCCTTCATACCGCCTACGGTCTTGATAAAACGGCCTAAAAGACCGGGTCGTTCCTGTTATTCCGCCTCTGGCATCCTGATTCGATTTACCGTATGGTGGCGTTATGACGCTGGATGCGGGGTTGCCGGACGGGATTGATTTCCACACTGATTTATCGGTGGGTGAGATTTTGCGCCGGACACGTGTTCATTACAACCAGAGTCTGGAAGACGTCGGCACGATGCTCCGGATACGGCCGTCGCAACTCGAGGCTATTGAATCCGGACAGATTGATCAATTACCGGGTCGTGTTTACGCCATTGGGTTTGTGCGTTCTTATTCCGAATATTTAGGGTTGGACGGGGACAAGATGGTTCACCTGTTCAAACAGCAATCTGTGGGAAGTAAATCCCGCCTTGACTATCATTTCCCGGAACCTGCGGCCGAAAGTAAAGTACCGCATGTATCCTTGTCCATGATTGGCATTATTTTGGCGGTGATTGTGTTGGTTGTTTGGGGTGTATTCATGACGATGAAACCCGATAAAGCCGAAATCCCGGAAGTGCCGTCGTCTTTAACCCAATCAACCATCACCGAAGCGCCGCCCGTGATTGAACTGGCCGCCCCTCAAACACCAGAGGCTCCAGCCGAGATACCGACTGTTTCTGAAACACAGATCATACTGGAAATCACCCAAAGTAGCTGGGTGGAGATTAAGAATAAATCAGGTGCCTCTATTTTGCGTCAGGTACTAAAGCCCGGGGATCAGTATAAAGTACCGGAAGAAGAGGGGCTGACCTTGTCGACGGGGAATGCCGGCGGGATCGGGGTGAAGATTGGGTCTGGGGATCTGGTGCTGTTAGGCAAAGTGGCCGAGGTTAAACGCAATATCCCTCTCACGGTCAAATCCTTACAGAAAAAGCCTTAAAAACTCGACTTCTTATATCAGTCCGGGTATATAACGCGCATGACTATGGATCATACATCCGTTAGACCTTGGAGACAGATTGCGCGCCGGAAATGCCGTAAAATCTGGGTCGGCAACGTGCCTGTGGGGGGGGATGCGCCGATTACGGTTCAATCTATGACGAACACCCTGACTACGGATGTGGCGGGGACGATTAAACAGATACGTGATTTAGAAATCGCGGGGGCGGATATTGTCCGTGTATCTTGCCCGGACGAAGAGTCAACCGCCGCCCTGAAAGACATTATTCCTGAAGTCACGGTGCCGATCGTGGCGGATATTCATTTTCATTACAAACGCGCGATTGAGGCCGCTCAGTCGGGGGCGGCCTGTCTTCGGATCAATCCGGGGAATATTGGCTCCCCTGACCGGGTGAGAGATGTTATCAAGGCCGCCAAAGATCATAACTGTTCTATTCGTATTGGCGTGAACGCGGGGTCGTTAGAGCGTGATTTATTGGAGCAATATGCAGAACCTTGCCCCGAGGCGATGGTCGAAAGCGCACTTCGGCATATGCGCATTCTCGAAGATCATGATTTTTTTAACTTTAAAATTTCGTGTAAGGCATCTGATGTTTTTCTGGCCGTGGCCGCCTATCAACAATTGGCAGATGCCTGTGATTACCCCTTACATGTCGGAATCACTGAAGCCGGCGGGCTTCGTTCCGGCACCATCAAAAGCGCCATTGGCATGGGTAGCCTGTTATGGGCGGGGATCGGGGATACGATCCGTGTGTCCCTTTCGGCAGATCCAGTGGAAGAGATTAAGGCGGGATTTGATATTTTGAAATCACTCGGGCTTCGTCATCGCGGGGTCAATATCATTTCCTGTCCGTCCTGCGCCCGTCAGCAATTTCAAGTGATTGACACGGTCAGCGAACTTGAATCCCGCATCGCCCATATCACTACCCCCATGACCGTTTCGATTATCGGCTGTGTGGTGAATGGCCCGGGTGAAGCCTTGATGACCGATATCGGTCTGACGGGTGGAGGTTCTGGCACACATCAAATTTATATCGGCGGGGAAAAAGCCCACCGTTTCCATCAGGGGGATCAGTCCATCGTTGATCATATCGTTGAGATGATCGAGCGTAAGGCCGCCGACATCACCTCGGGTGCTGATCCCTTATCCCACGCCGCAGAATAGAGATACACCATGGATTTACGTGAAAAACTGGCCCCCAAAGTGGCACGTCATACCGAAATCGCCAACTTGATGGCCGCAGGCGACATGTCGGGTGAAAAATTTACCGCGCTGTCAAAAGAATACGCGGAACTTAGCCGGATTGTGGATGTCATCAATGCCTATGGTCAGGCACTCAAGGAACGCGAAGATTTGAAGGACATGTTGAATGATCCGGACATGAAGGACATGGCGGAAGAAGACCGTGTTCGTCTGGATGCCGAGATTCCGGTGCTTGAGGAAAAAATCAGAATATCCCTGATCCCCCGGGATGTGGCGGATGATCGAAATGCCATTCTAGAAATCCGGGCAGGTACGGGCGGGGATGAAGCCGCGTTATTTGCGGCTGATTTATTTGGCATGTACCGCGGGTATGCTCAGTCTCAGGGCTGGAAGGTTGAGGTCATGGAGATGTCTGAAAATGATCTGGGCGGCTATAAAGAAATCATCGTTCAGGTGACGGGGGACGGCGTTTTTGGCAAATTAAAATATGAATCCGGTGGCCACCGCGTTCAACGTGTACCTAAAACCGAAACGCAAGGCCGCATTCATACATCTGCCGCCACCGTGGCCGTCATGCCCGAAGCCGAAGACGTTGATATCAAGATCGAAGACAAGGATTTGCGGATTGATGTGTTTCGTGCCGGCGGGGCAGGCGGACAGCACGTCAATAAAACCGAAAGCGCGGTGCGGATTACGCACTTGCCGACCGGGTTGGCAGTCGCCATTCAGGAAGAAAAGTCACAGCATAAGAACAAAGCGCGCGCGATGAAGATTTTGCAAACCCGTTTATATGATATGCAACGCCAGAAACTGGCGGCAGAACGCGCGGCCACCCGTAAATCACAAATCGGGTCGGGCGACCGTTCGGAACGCATACGTACCTATAATTTCCCCCAGAGCCGCATGACCGATCATCGGATTGGTCTAACCCAGCATAATCTTGAGGAAATTCTCTCGGGTTTTGGTCTAGAGGAGGTTATTGAGGCCACCATCAAGGCGGATCAAGCCGAACAACTGGCAAATTTGGATATGTAATGCCGTGAAGACGCTTGAGGCCATGTACCGAGAGGCCAAAGCCCGGTTTGCCGAGGCGGAACTGGACACGCCGGATTTGGATGCCCGGCTCATCATTGCACATTGTGCCTCGCTGACTTCGGCTGATTTTATATCACGGGGTGATCAGATTTTAAATGAAGCCTTGGTTCATACCATTAATAACGCGATGACTCGCCGTATGCTGGGCGAACCGGTTTCTCGGATTTTAGGCTACAGAGAATTCTGGGGGCTTCCGTTTCGGCTCACACCGGATACGCTGGATCCCAGACCGGAAACAGAACTGCTGGTTGATCTAGGGATCAAGCATCTGTCTGGAAAAAGCAACGCCAGATTCCTTGATTTGGGCACAGGGTCAGGGTGTATTTCCCTATCGATCCTGCATGATTGCCCGTTAGCACACGCCGTGGCGGTGGACAAGAGCGAAGGAGCCGTGATGGCCGCACGTGATAATGCGTCTATGCTGGGGCTGTCGGATCGGTGTGATATTCGTCAGGGTCATTGGTTTGATGGCATTCGTGCCGATGAAAAATTTGACCTGATTGTCTCAAACCCCCCTTACATCCGCGAATCTGACATTCCAAATTTGTCCAAAGAGGTTCGGAATCATGACCCGATTCTGGCATTGTCGGGGGGAAAAGAGGGCTTAACCGCCTATCAATCTCTGTTTCCCCATCTCCAAAAACATCTTTTACCCGGTGGACGTGTCTATCTTGAAATCGGGTTTCATCAGGCACAAGATGTCGTGCGACTCGCGGGCGACTCTCATGCGACTCTGATTCGCGAACATCTTGATCTGGCGGGTGTTTCCCGGGTCATTGAAATCTCATATGGGGAAAACTAATTTTTTTTTTGACAGGTCGATTGATCGGTGAATCCCGGTCACGATACAGTCAGTTCATCAAACGATTTACGAAAGGCTTTAACACTTCGGTTCGCCGGAAGAAGGGTGAAGTTTTTATCGAAAATAAGATCGTTTTTTGGGAAAAACCGATGAATCAGGTACTATGTACGTGTGGATGATTCTGTTGATAGTGAAGTTTAATTAAACCGAATCAATCCCGTAGGTTTTGGGGAAAACTTATTAATTATTACGACAAAGAAAGTTAGGTCACATGAGACACGCAGGTCAGAACAACAGACGCCACCGCCACCGGAATAATAACGGTCAGCGCCGTGGGGGGAATGGAAATGGCGGTGCACCTAACAGAATGCAGGTTTTCGACAGTAACGGACCTGAGGTTCGTATTCGCGGGACAGCTTATCAAATTTGTGAAAAATATCAGGCCTTGGCCAAGGATGCCGCCTCTCAAGGAGATACGGTGATGGCGGAAAGCTATCTTCAGCACGCCGAACATTATCAGCGCGTCATCAATAGCTGGGGGCTGGAACAACGCCAACCCCAAGCTAGCACGCAAGGTATATCCGATCAGTCTTTGTCAGATACCGATTCAGCCGATGAGATGTCGACTTCTGAACCGGAAGATGATCTGGGTCTGCCCGTCAGCATTCTGGGCACAAAACCGGCCGTCTCTGCCGATGCCAACCAAGCCACCGTTTCACGTCCCACTTACGCCCCCCAGAACGAGGAGCGTATGGAACGTGCATAGATGTCGTCGCCCTTATTTCTTAAGGGTTTCGATACAAAAAAAGGCAGGTTTTCCTGCCTTTTTTTATGTCCTTGATTTATCTTAACGGCATATCATGTATAAATAGAGAGCCAAACGGACAGAGGTATCGCCATGGATTTTGAAAAATTTACCGAAAAGACACGTGGATTTTTGCAAAAGGCGCAGACACTTGCCATGCGCTCAGATCACCAATCGCTGGAACCTGAGCATCTGCTCAAGGTTATGCTCGAAGATGAAGATGCGGTGAGCCTTCGCTTGATTGAAACGGCGGGCGGAACCCCTGCGCTGGTCAAAAAATCGGTAGAGGCAAATCTGGCCAAACTGCCTAAGGTCATCGGGTCTGGGGCGGGATTACGCATTTCGAATGATCTGGCGAAAATATTGGATCAGGCACTGCAACTGGCCGAAAAATCTGGCGATAAATTCATTACAGCTGAACGTATCCTTCAGGCCATGGCATTGGCCAAAAGATCGGGCGTTGCGGATATTTTGGCCACGCAGGGGGTGACGCCGATATCCCTCAATCAGGCGATCAATGATATGCGCAAGGGGCGCACGGCCGACACCGCCAATGCCGAAGGTCAATTCGAGGCTTTAAAAAAATATGCCCGCGATTTAACCGAAGCCGCCCGCATGGGAAAACTCGATCCCACCATTGGCCGAGATGAAGAAATACGTCGCACGGTTCAAATTCTGTCCCGCCGGAATAAAAATAATCCTGTGTTGATCGGGGAGCCGGGGGTGGGCAAAACAGCGATCGTCGAAGGGCTCGCCCTTCGTATCGTGAATGGCGATGTCCCTGAAAGCCTGAAAAATAAAAGACTGATGTCCCTTGATTTAGGGTCTTTGATCGCTGGGGCGAAATTCCGCGGGGAGTTTGAAGAAAGACTTAAAGCAGTACTTGAAGAAGTGAAGTCAGACGACGGAAATATCATCCTTTTTCTGGATGAGCTTCATACGTTGGTAGGGGCAGGTAAGGCCGAAGGCTCTATGGATGCGGGGAATATGTTGAAACCCGCTTTGGCACGCGGCGAGCTTCATATGGTCGGCGCCACCACGCTGGATGAATACCGCAAGCATATCGAAAAAGATGCGGCCTTGGCGCGGCGTTTCCAGCCTGTTTTTGTCTCGGAGCCCACGGTGGAAGACACGATATCCATTCTGCGGGGGTTGAAGGAAAAATACGAAGCGCACCATGGCGTGCGTATTACGGATTCCGCGATCGTCAGTGCCGCCACCTTGTCGCACCGGTATATTACGGATCGTTTTTTGCCCGACAAGGCGATTGATCTGGTGGACGAAGCGGCTTCGCGCTTGCGTATGCAGGTTGATTCAAAACCCGAAGCCATAGACGAGTTGGATCGCCGGATTGTTCAACTGAAAATAGAACGCGAAGCATTGGGCAAGGAAAAGGATTCTGGATCAAAAGATCGTTTGGAAAAATTAAAAAAAGAACTGCTGGATCTGGAAAAAAAGTCAGCCGATTTGACGGGGCAGTGGCAAGCCGAAAAAAGTAAATTATCCGTGGCACAAAAGGCCACTGAAGAACTGGATCGTGCACGAATTGAATTAGAGCGCGCCGAGCGTGATTCAGATTGGGGTAAGGCCTCGGAGATTAAATATTCCCGCATTCCGGCCTTGGAACAAAAACTATCCGAAGCGGCCAAGGCATCGTCTGCCGCCATGATTAACGAAGAAGTTACCGAAGATGATATTGCCGCCGTCGTCAGCAAATGGACAGGTATTCCTGTCGACAAAATGATGCAAGGGGAACGGGATAAGCTGTTAAAAATGGAAGACAAACTCAAAGCGCGAGTCGTGGGGCAGGATATGGCGGTCAAGGCCGTGTCAAATGCCGTTCGCCGGGCACGGGCAGGGCTTCAATCTCCCAACCGCCCCATTGGCTCTTTCTTGTTTTTGGGGCCAACGGGTGTCGGTAAGACAGAACTGGCGAAGGCACTCGCCGAATTTTTGTTTGATGATGACACGGCCATGGTTCGCATTGATATGTCGGAATTCATGGAAAAACATTCTGTGGCGCGTCTCATCGGTGCCCCTCCGGGATATGTGGGTTATGAAGAAGGTGGAAGTCTGACCGAAGCTGTGCGCCGAAGACCTTATCAGGTCATTTTATTTGACGAGGTGGAAAAAGCGCATCCCGATGTCTTTAACGTTCTGCTTCAGGTGCTGGATGATGGACGGCTTACAGATGGTCAAGGCCGCGTGGTTGATTTCAGTAACGCCGTGTTGATCATGACGTCAAATCTCGGGGCGGAACATCTGGTGCAACTTGAAGAGGGGGAGAGTGTTGAAAAAGTGCGTGACATCGTCATGAATGCCGTACGCTCTGCCTTCCGTCCTGAATTTTTGAACCGTCTGGATGATATCTTGTTATTCTCGCGTCTGGGTCGGGCGCAGATGACGGGCATCGTGGATATTCAGCTCTCCGGGCTTAAAAAACTTCTGTTGTCGCGCCGGGTGCACCTTGAGGTTGATGATACCGCCAAAAAATGGATTGCCGACAAAGGATATGACCCCGCCTATGGGGCGCGGCCTTTAAAACGGGTTATTCAAACCGAACTTCAGAACAGGCTGGCGGAATTAGTTTTGGAAGGAAAGATTCCTGATGGGGCAACCGTCCATGTCACAGAAAAAGGTGGGGCGTTATCGTTTTCGATCTCTCCTTCGGGTCAATCATCAGGAAAAAAAGCCGCTTAAATATCCCTTTGCCTTCGGGTTTGGGGTCGCTATAATCGCTTTTATCATGATGAAATCCTTATCACGGCCATGCTGACCGCTCTTTTCCTTTTTCTTTCCATTTCCCTGATCACATCCTTCTTGTGCTCCCTCTGGGAAGCCGTGCTCTTAAGCATTACGCCCTCTTATATGCAGATCAAGCTGAATGAGGGAAGCAAGCTCGGCAAAGTGCTTCAGAATTTTAAGGAGAATATTGATAGACCCTTAGCCGCTATTCTCACGCTGAATACCTGTGCGCATACGGTTGGCGCGATTGGGGTGGGCGCTCAGGCCACGAAAATCTGGGGCGATACCAGCCCGTTTATCACAGGCTTGCTGGTGCCCTTCCTGACAACGGCGGCGATTTTGATTCTCTCTGAAATTATTCCGAAAACGATAGGCGCGACAAATTGGCGTCTGTTGGCGCCCTTTACCATTCGATGCCTTCAGGTGATTTTGGTCATTCTCTCGCCCATCATCTGGGTGTGTCAGCTCACAACCCGTATTTTTAACAATGACAAAAATACCAGCGTTTTTTCCCGGTCTGATTTTTTGGCCATGGCGCAGATTGGATCTCAAGAAGGGGTGTTGGATGAAGCCGAGGGTAAATTTATTCATAACCTGATCCACTTTAAGAATTTTAAGGCGCGGGATATCATGACCCCGCGGCCTGTGGTCGTGTCGGCATCCGAAGACATGACGGTTCGTCAATTTTACGACATGCAAGATGAATTGATTTTCTCCCGGATCCCGCTTCGGCAAGGACAAAGCGAGGATATTACCGGCTATGTCCTGAAGGATGAGGCGTTGGAATATCTGATCGATGGCGAGCAAAATAAAACCTTGGGGCAGTTACGCCGCGATATCATCACGGTTCATGAAACCTATAATATCCTTCGCCTGTTTAACGATTTTATCGAAAAACGAGAGCATATCGCGCTTGTTGTCGATGAATTCGGCGGTACGTCCGGTGTTGTGACCATGGAAGATGTGATCGAAACACTTTTGGGTGCAGAAATCGTCGATGAAACCGACAAGGCGATTGATATGCAGGAAGTCGCCAAACGGCGTTGGAAAAGCCGTGACAAAAAAGCCCGATTCGTAGAGGCCAGCCAGAATGCCAAGACCGGGCAGGGGTCGTAGACAGGCCTTGGGCTTTGGGGTACGATGATAAAGATATTCGTTTCCCTGTTCTCAAAGGCCTGCCCATGAAATATACGCTCCTTTCCCTGTCTTTGACATCTCTGCTTTTTCTTTCTGCTTGCGCCAGCATCATGGAAGGGCCTCAACAGGAGATCACCCTGAAAACACCCGGTGAAGACAACGCGGTGTGTTATCTGGACAACGGAACATTGTCCTATAAGCTGGTATCCGGTGACACAAAATTGGTCACCAAAAATTATAAGGATATGCAGGCAACTTGTTATGCCCCTGGCAATCGTCAGAAAACCTTTCTTGTTCCCTGGATTATTGAGCCTTGGACAGCCGGAAATATTGTGAATGGGGTTGTGCCCGGGGTTACGTATGATGTGCTGACAAAAAGTGTCTATGCCTATCCGGATATTGTGACTGTTGATTTTAGTGACCAAACAGCCAGCGCGTATCCTTTGCCGGACTATTCGAAATACCCCGTTGGCGGGATAGAAGGATATCAGGCGGGATTTCCCACGCTTCCTTCAGAAGTCGGACGTGAGACCCAACCTTTAAGAAAAAAAGAATCTTCTGAAATGATGGGGCAGTCCAATCCTTTCGGGTCGTCTGCTTCGGATGTTACGGTGTATCCCACCGAAAACTTTGCCGGCGGTTCCGCGTATAATCCAGCCAGCGAAGATAAATAATTTTCCGATATGGCACGCCGATATTTCTTCTGTGGCATCGGGGGAAGCGGCATGTTTCCTCTGGCACTCATTTTAAAGGCATGCGGGGCGATTGTTTCGGGTTCGGATCGAGCGTACGACCAAGGTAAAACACCTGATAAATTCGGCTGGATGACCTCTCAGGGGATTACCTTGTATCCTCAGGATGGTTCGGGGGTAAAAGACGCAGATGTGGTGATTGTCTCAACGGCCATAGAACCCACCATCCCGGATGTGCAGATGGCACTCTCTTTATCCCTCCCGATACAGACGCGGGCAGAATTATTATCCACTTTGTTTAATGATTCGGCCGTGCGCATCGCGGTGGCTGGTACCAGTGGCAAATCGACGGTGACAGGCATGATTGGCGTGATGCTCAAGACACTGGGGTATGATCCGACGGTGATGAATGGGGCTATATTTCGCAATGAGATCAGTCAAAATCCCTACGCCACGGCCATGACGGGGCAGGGTGATATTTTTGTGACGGAATCGGATGAAAGTGATGGTTCCATTTCTCTTTATCGCCCAACGGTAGGGGTGCTGACAAATATCTCCCTTGATCACAAACCTATGCCAGAACTCATAGATATTTTTGCATCCTATATCGATCAGTGTGATCAAGCCGTGATGAATGTGGATAATGTGTATGTCTCACGTTTGGCCGGGGCACGGGTCGGGCAGTGTTTAACTTTTTCCCTGCGTAATCCACTCGCGGATATTTATGCCCACGGGATAAGCGTTAAGCCGGATGGCCTATCCTGCCGGGTAACGGTACGTGGCGCCGATATACCTTTGCAACTGGCAGTGCCAGGCCTACATAATTTATCTAATGCCCTTGCGGCGATGGGTGTAGGCGTGGCCTTGGGAATTGATGCGGAAAAGATATGTGACGCGCTGTCTCAGTTTCAGGGGGTGAAGCGTCGACTAGAAATTATAGGTACATCCAAAAATATAACGGTGATTGATGATTTTGCGCATAACCCGGATAAAATTATCGCCACACTTTTAACGTTAAAGGAATTCCCGGGAAGAATTCATATCTTCTTTCAGCCGCATGGGTATGGCTTTTTGAAATTGATGGCCTCTGAAATCGCCCAAGCATTTGCTGATCATCTTGATTCATCTGACCATGTTTATCTGGTTGAGCCTTATTACGCAGGCGGTACCGTGGATCGTCAGGTGACCTCGGCGCATCTTAAGGATATGATGAGGGAGCTTGGCGTGAATACACGTCTTTGCGAAGACCGTGCGGATGTTATTAAGCAGATTATGGTTGAGATTATGCCGGGTGACCGTGTTGTCGTGATGGGGGCGCGCGATGATACGCTTTCTCTTTTTGCGCAGGAAATCTTAGGCCAGATCTCTTAAGAAAATACAGCCAGAATAATGATCCCGGCGGCAATTCTGTACCATGCAAAGGGGGCAAAGCCATATTTGCTGATGAAGGACAACACAAACCGAATGACGAGAGAGGCCGTGATAAACGCGGATAAAAAGCCAGCCAATAATAATTCCGGATGTTCGTAAGTTATCAAAGAAACTATATTTTTATATCCATCATAGGCCACGGCTAAACACATGACAGGTATGGCCAGAAAGAATGAAAACTCGGCCGCGACAGGCCGGGAAAACCCCAAACCCAAGGCACCCATAATGGTCGCACCTGAGCGCGACACACCGGGGATGAGGGCGATGCTTTGAAAACATCCCACCCAGAACGCCATTTTAAGCGGAATTTTCTGCACATGATCAATACGCGTGTTTTTTAAACGTTTGTCCAGAATGAGGATGATGATACCGCCGATGATCAAGGCGGCCGCAATCACCTGTGGGTTATATAAATGCGTCTTAATCCAGTCACGACCCAAGAAGCCAACAATCAACGCCGGAATCGTCCCCAGCGCCAAAAGAGAGACAAAATGACGTGATTCTTGTTCGTGCCAGCAATGGG
>JAFLCW010000004.1 GCA_017302165.1 Alphaproteobacteria bacterium | reverse complement strand
CCGTCGTTAATGAAGCCTGAGACAGTCGAATTGATTCTCTCTCACATTCAAAAGAAGTGGCATATTTCAAACCAGATTGAAATGACACTCGAAGCCAATCCAACTTCGATTGAAATAGATAAATTTCAGGCCTTTAAATCTGCCGGGGTCAACCGTGTATCGGTGGGTGTGCAGGCGTTAAAGGATGAGGATTTAAAATTCCTAGGGCGTGCCCATAGTGCCCAAGAGGCACGCAGAGCCATTGAGATTGCGCAGAGTGTATTTGATAGATCCAGTTTTGATCTTATGTATGCCAGACCCGGCCAAACCGTTTCCGGGTGGATACATGAATTACAAGACGCGCTGAACATCATGGCGGGGCATGTATCGCTCTATCAACTCACGATTGAGAGCGGTACCCCATTTTTTACATCTTATGCACGGGGGGAATTTACCATACCCGATAGTGATCTGGCCGCAGATTTATATGAGGCCACACAGGATGTGATGGGCGCATCTGGCCGCCCGGCCTATGAGATTTCTAACCATGCGAAGCCGGGAGAAGAATCTCGCCATAATTTATCTTACTGGATGTATCAGGATTATGCCGGCATTGGCCCCGGCGCGCATGGGCGGCTCACTCTGGGCGGCATTAAATATGCCACGCGGGCACACCGGGCGCCCGATATATGGCTGGGGCGTGTCAATGAACAGGGGCATGGCGCGCATCCATTCGAACCTATATCCCGCGAAGGACGGTTTGCCGAAGCCTTGATGATGGGGTTGCGATTGACCCAAGGGGTGGAACTCGGCCGCCTGACAGAAGAAGGTGGCAGGCCATGGCAAGATAAAATTCCCACCGATAAAATCACGTCATTGGTGGAAGAAGGATTGATCCTGAGGCCGAATACACATCTTCAGGCCACCCAAAAAGGCCGCGCCTGCCTTAACGCGGTGCTGTCGTATCTTTTGTAGCTGGGTCTTTTGTGGCGGCGTCTTTGAGGTTCGACTGATCCATCATCAACTCTGTCAATGTCCGGCCATTGAAGGTGATGTCACCTTTTTCCCCCATGACAAAATCATATAAATAGGCAGGCTTACCCCGGGAGCCTGTCCCTTCACGTCCTAAAGTCTTAAGCCACGACACACGATCTAGGGCATTCTGCCATATGTGCCTATCGTTCTCGGATGAAGACTCAAGTCGCGCTTTGATTTTTTTCTCCAGATCCCTCAGCCCGGATATTTCGCCGTTTAATTGCCCCGAAGCACCTATCACACTTGTATCACTGGCTTTGATGTTACCCTTCAGCAAGGTTTGATAGGTATCGCTGATTGCATAGCTATCCTTGATCGTCAGGCTGGTGCCTGCTTTAGAAAATATTTGAGGGAGTAACAACATGGCCTGAAGCGCGACAATCTGGCGCGCCGACGGTGTCTGTGCCGATTGTGCCATCACGGTTTTTTGTATGAATTCAAATAAGGTATCGGAAGGTATTTTTTCTAAATCCATATCCACATAAAAGGTGCCGGGGACAAAACTGTTGAAATCATCCCGGTTCGGTGTGGCGGTTAATCCTGTCCAGTCCAATAGCACACCTGCCGAGGGATGAGATTTATTCATATCCTTTAGATTAAGTGTCAAAGCAAGATTTTGGAGGGCATATTCCGTGACCGATTTGGCACCAGCAAAGGGGGCAAAAAAACGTGCATGATGAAGGGTCATTTTGGCCTGAATATCATCAGCCTTAAAGCCGAGTGACCGGAGTGGATGGTCTGTTTTTGTATTTGTTCCCAAGGCTGTTTCGATATCTGCTGATAGATTTTTGATGTCGGCGATCCCTTTCATCTCCGCCGTTAAGGACAATTGTTGTCCGTTTTGATCTAATGTTTGAATATTGACGGCATGGGCGGAGGCTTGCCCTGACCACAGAGCGTCACCCGAGGGTTTAAGATCAGATAGCACGGTGAGCGTTGGCAAAATCGTCCGGGTTGATGTCTCGAATTCGTGAATGATTAAATTATCAAAGACAGCATTCAGCGAGGTAAACTGCCGGAGTTTTTCATGCCAGATACCGGAAATTTTCTGTGTGCCTAGGTCAATACGCGTTGTTGGTTTGCCGCCCGCATCAAAATATGACAGGGACGTCGGAAGCGCCACAGACATCTTCCAGCTTTCGGGGATACTCGCGCGCGAAACATTCAAGGCAATCATATCAATTTCCCCGCGCTGGCCGGTTTTATCGGTGATCAAAAGACGGGGCAGGGTAACGGCATAATAGGACTCGGCTTGTTCGATATTGACGTCGCCTGAGATATCAAACGTCCCCCCTGTTTGCTCATAGGCTGTTTTGTAATCCGCCAGTGTTTGGACAACCAAGGCTCGAAGCTGACTTTTTTCGGTTTCTGACGTGTTGGCCTGCGCCGGGAATAAAGGCGTGCCCAAGGTTAGAAAAAGAACAGTTAAAAACAGGATAAAACGCATGATGAAATCTTTATATCCATGGGGTTAGGGATCAGGAATATTGAAACGTTAACTTACAATAATGTCATTTCTGCGTCACCTTCTTAAAAATAACGTGTTCGAGCCTTTTTGCTTTTAAAAAGACCGCATTTCGGCTAGACGTAATGCCATGATATTGAAATCTCAAGACAAGCAGTTCAGCATTTCTGACACCGGAGAAATCTTTTTCCAGCCAGATGTCACCAACCCTTTGCCAGGGACACCCGTCGCGCGAATTATCAAAGGTGAAGCCGTGCTCCGTCCCATTGCGCAATCTCTTTTGCCCGAAGGAACCGCCGAAGGCCTGGCTGAAAAATTTCAAGAATGGCTGGATAAAAATATTGAGAGCGCGCTTGAACCTTTGTTCCGGTTGGTGCGGGGGGAAGATTTGACCGGAACCCCAAAGGATATCGCCGAGAAACTTTATGCGGGTTTTGGGATTATTCCGCGTGACGATATTCGTGAGGATATTGCCAAATTAGACGAAGAAGGTCGTAAGGTTTTACGGGCGCGCAAGGTACGTCTGGGGCCGGTTCTGGTGTTTTTGCCTGAACTCAATAAACCTGTGGCGGTCAAAATCAGGGCACTTTTGTTATCGCTTTGGCTGGATCGTCCGTTACCCGCCATGTGCCCTTCGGATGGGATGGTCTCATTGCCGATTGCAGATAAAGACATTGACCCGGTTTATATGCGTCAGATTGGCTATCCTGTTTTTGGCCCCCGCGCCGTGCGGGTGGATATGTTGGATCGCGTGATCAGTGCCATTTACGATACAGCCAAGGACGGCCAATTTCAGGCTCAACACAAGATGGCTGAATGGCTGGGGTGTAATATCCCCGATCTCTATGCGGTATTAGAGGCGATGGGACACACAAAAGTATCTGACCCGATTGAAAAGACACTGGCGGATGAATTGAAAATTATTTTACCAGAACCTGTATCAGCACCGGCCATGCCATCGGATTCGGCGACGCATGAGGTGAATGATACAGCCGTTGAATCCGCGCCTGTATTAGCCAGCGATACCCCGTCCCAAGAAATACCTTCTGAAACACCCGTGAAGCCTTTTGTAACACGCCCTGATTTAGCGACGTTTAAACTGAAGCGTCATCATACCCCCAGACCTGTTCAGGCCAAGGAACCTAAAATTCTGTGGGAACGATCCAAGGATTCAAAAAAGCCTTTCCAAAAAGAAGGTAAGAAAGACGGTAAAGCCAATGAGCGTTCCTTTGGTGAGGATAAGCCGAAATTCAAAAAGAAAAAATTTGATCGCGACCGGGATGATCGTAGAGATGATCAACCGGAAAGAATCTATTCGGCTGAATCTAAGACCAAGGCGGATTCACCTTTTGCCATCTTACAGCAACTGAAAATGGGCAATGACGGTTCCAATTAAGACGACTTGGGGGAATGATCGCCGATGGTTGATCCCGGCTTTGGCCGGGATCATGTTTTTGATGTCTGGCTTTCCAGTCGGGGCGGCCTCTAAAAACAAGACAGGGGCTTTGTTTTCCGCCGCTTATCTGCTTCAAATCTGTGGACGTGATGCAGGCGGAACAGAAACGGTACCGGGTGGTTCCGCCGCGTGTCAGTCCTATATTTCGGGGATTATTGATTACCACAATTTACTCCGGTCTTTAGGGACGGCTCCCAGCATTGATATTTGCGTACCGGCAGATGTTAAATTGAATGATCTTCAGACGATTGTGTTTCGCTATCTTCAAAAGAACGCTCAGCATGATGCATTCGTGGCCGCGCCTGCCGTTGTTCTGGCGTTGTTTGAATATTATCCGTGCGATAAACCCAAACCGCGAGGCCGCCGCCGCTAACGCGTGATACTCACGACCTCATAACCTGAAAAATCAATGATTTTATTGATCTGTTCATCTGTTAGCGTCTGACCTTGCTTTAAATTAATATCGACTTCGCCATTATCCAGATTGATATCAACGCCTGCGACAGATTCTTCCTTCATCATGAGTTTTTTAACGGACTGGGCGCAGACATCACATACCATGCCGTTCACTTTGACAACGATGTGATTCAAATCTTGGATTTTTTCTGTTGGCGCCGACATCGCAGGGGTTAACAGGCACATATACATCAGAAATGCCATCATCCATTTTTTCATTTTGTCTCTCCGGTTAAAAAGTATGTGTAAAGTTTAAAACCATGCCGTCATCAATACGGTAGCCAGCTTCAATAAGTGTACTTCCTTTAAAGGCTCTGACCAGCGGTGTCACGGAAAAAGGATCGTCATCACCCGCGTCATAGCGTGTCTCCATCATCAGCCATGTATGAACATCACCTGAATCTCCGATATAAGGGGCGATACCAACGCGCGCTGTGTGTTCAACGAAATTATCCGCAACACCTTGGTCACCGCCGCCATAAAACGCCTTTGTTTCATAAGATGTGAAATATCGGCGATCTTCCCAGTCTGCACTCAGGCCTAGCCATCCGGCAGGGTCAATGTCATGTTTATCATAAGCCGCGCCGATCCCAGAAAGCAGGTAAAAATTTCCCTGCGAGGCCGGATTGTTCCAACGCTTTGCTAGATAATTTATGGTAATTGCATCCATGTGCGTCGATGTGTCCCGAAAATATTCATGACGATATCCCACCGCGTATCGCGCCGTGGGGGAGTAATCCAGTCTCAGTGAACTGGCATCCGGATCATGGGTCAGCATCAACATGGTTCCGCCCGCATAAGACACAGGCCTTGCCTGGGCGGGTAATGCCAAAATCAGGGCGATGACCCCCATCAGGCCATGTCGGAACGGGTGCATACGCGCATTTCTCCTGAATCTTTATTCGGCAGGTCTTGAGACGGGTTACAGGTCGTAATTGACAGAATATCATCCGCCATCTGGCCTCTGTTTTGCACCATACCCCCTTGAGTGAACTTAAACCACAGAAGGATTCCGTGGTCAAAGATGTAGGAAACATACTGGACGCCGGGCAGCGCGCCCGAGTCTTGGCACTTTC
Source organism: Alphaproteobacteria bacterium (assembly GCA_017302165.1). GTDB lineage: Bacteria > Pseudomonadota > Alphaproteobacteria > Micavibrionales > Micavibrionaceae > UWPOB-MICAV1. Next base: position 151,618 of record JAFLCW010000004.1, on the reverse strand, counting down.
AAAAACGGCAAGGCAACTTGACGGCGTATTTTTGCGTCTTGCGTCAGGGCTAAAAATTAATAGTTCCCTTGATAATCCCAATGCTTTTTTCCTCTCCCGTGCGCTAACCCAGCGCGCGGATGATCTGGCCAGACTTCTGGATGGGATCGGTCAGGGCATACGAACGATTCAGGTCGCCGATGAAGGGGTGAAAGCCAGTTTAAAAGTGCTGGATCTCGCTGAGAGTTATTTGCGTGATGTGGAGCAGAAATATCTGTCCGGCCAGGTGGGCTTCCAAACAGGTCTGGCACCGAATGAAACATTGGTGACCTTTAATAATAGTGCTGATTTTATCACGTATGTCGCGGGTCAGGATGTACCGGCCTCGGGCACGGTAACGGTCACCGGGAATAACGAGGTAGAACTTCAAGGGAATTTCTGGAAGCGTCTGGCGTTAAATTACAATGTGACCGCGGATACGACGTTGATATTTGAATATAGATCAACCGTTCAGCCTGAAATTTCCGCGATTGGGTTCGATAATGATATGAATTTTGGAAACGATGATGACCGTTTCTTTTTGTACGGCTCACAGACAAGCGGAATCAACTTCTCTGCACCGACCCCGACATACGAATACACAGGTTCGGGCGCATGGCAACAAATAGAGATCCCCATCGGCTCTTTCTTCACGGGCAGTTTTACACATCTGACATTTATTCATGACGATGATCTGGGGCCATTTGGGGATGCATCGTTCCGCAATATCATCTTGCGTGAAGGGCCTGATCAAAATCTGGCGCTGGGCGAGGGATTTGAGGCGGAGTATGCCAAAATTGTCTCTCAACTCGATTCAATATCAATTGATGCCCATTATCGGGGTGTTAACCTTCTTCGGTCGGATGATCTGACAACTCAATTTAACGAAGATGCATCCAGCAGGTTAATAACCCAGGGTATAAATGCCTCGCGCGAGGGATTGGGGCTGGAAATAGAAAACTTCAACAGCCTTGAAGCCGTCCAGTTGAAATTAGAACAGGTACGCGCCGCGCGTGAAAAACTTCGTAACTATGGAGCTACCTTATCTTCAGATCTAAATGTCATTCGAATTCGCAATGAGTTAACAAACGGATTGATCAATACACATCGCGCAGGAGCCCAAGATTTGGTTGTTGCTGATACAAATGAAGAGGGAGCCAATATGATTGCGCTTCAAACACGTCAGCAAATTCAGGTCAGTATCCTGAGCCTAAGACCGCCCAGTATTTTATCTGTCCTGACATAAGGTATGAAAGAAAAATGGTCGGGGTGATAGGATTCGAACCTACGGCCTCGTCGTCCCGAACGACGCGCGCTACCAAACTGCGCTACACCCCGTCTAGCGTGAAACAGCAGGGTTATAAGCGAAAAAAAGGGGGGTTGGCAAGTCTTTCAGTGCGATCGGTTTAAGGTAAATGTGACCAAATCTGCCAAAGATGATGTGAGGGCACCAGAGGGCAGAATATTCAAGGATTCCAGCGCACGCATCCCGTAATTCTTGGCTAAAGCCAAGCCACGGTCATACGCACCGTGCTGACGTAAAAAATCCTGTGCCTGTCTTAAATCCTGATCTGACTGTTCCTTGTCCTGTAATGTGCGCTTCCAGAAGTCGAGTTCGGACGATGTCGCTTTTTCCAATGCCATCAAGATGGGTGCCGTGATCTTTCCTTCACGGAAATCATCACCGACGGTTTTACCCAATTTTTCCCGTTCGGCATTATAATCCAAAACATCATCGACAATCTGAAAGGCCATCCCCAGTGATAACCCATAGGCACGCAAGGCATCCTGATATGACGCTGGTGATCCGGCAATCACGGGCCCAACCTCGCAGGCGGCCGAAAACAAGGAAGCTGTTTTACCTTCAATAACCTTGAGGTAATCATCCATAGTTGTTTTAAGGTTGTTTTGTGTGCTGAGCTGAAGCACTTCACCTTCGGCAATAATCGCCGAGGCATCAGACAATATTTTTAATGTTGTCAATGACCCATCTTCGACCATGAGCTGAAAAGCCCGGGAGAATAAAAAATCTCCAACCAATACACTGGCGGTATTACCAAAGACAACATTGGCTGATTTTTGTCCTCTTCGTTCATGGCTTTCATCCACGACATCGTCATGAAGCAAAGTGGCAGAATGTATGAACTCTACGGCGGTGGCGAGCCGGTGGGCGCGTGCCATATCTGCCCCACAGAGTTTTGCCGAAGCCAACGTCAGAAGTGGCCGTATACGTTTGCCGCCGGCGGCCACCAGATACCCAGCTAATTGCGGGATCAAAGTCACCGGAGAATTCATCCGCGCCAAAATCATGCTGTTGACAGCATTCATATCATCAGACAGCAGGTCGTGAAGTCGATCCAGCGGATGTGTATTTTCTTGCAATTTGGGTAAGGCTACGGCCATAACTAGTGTCATAAATGACCTATCTGGAACCATCAAGTTAAATATGGACGATCCTGTTGAAATCTATGTATTGAACCAGCGCGTCAGACTGCGCCAGCCGCCGGATGGCTTTCGGACATCGCTTGACTCCGTCATGTTGGCGGCGGCGTGCCCAGCGCGTGCGGGGGATCGGGTGCTGGATATGGGGTGCGGTGTGGGCGGCGCTGGTTTTTGTCTGCTCTCGCGGGTGCCGGGGATTAAGATGGTCGGGGTGGATATTCAGGCCGATCATATTGATCTCGCGAGGCAAAACATTCTTTTGAACAAGGCAGAGAATACGGCAGATTTTTGGGCAAGCGATATCCGTGATTTTCAAACTGATATCAAATTTAATCATGTGATCTGTAACCCGCCTTATCTTGAATCCGGGACGCATACGCCTTCGCCGGATATTAAACGTGCCATCGCACATGGCCATCTGACGGATATGGATGTGGCCGATTGGATTGACGCGGGATTTCATCATGTGACATCGGGCGGGTCGTTAACAATGATACACCGTGCGGATCATATCGATAAAATTATCCGGGCGTTGGGAAAGCGTTTTGGGGCGCTTGAGATTATCCCCTTATGGCCGTATGCCGGGCAGGCGGCAAAACGGGTTATTATTCGGGCAATGAAAAACCGCCGGACACCAGCCACACTTCATGCAGGGATTATCTTACACGATATCGGTGGGGGGTATACGGATATTACCAATTCCATCTTGCGAGATATGTCACCCATACCGTAAAGTGTGCCGATGGATACATTCATGCAGATACTCGAAAAACTTCCCGTGATTGGGGATATTATTAATCCTCAGGAAAAAGTGGCGGTCATTCGCATGGCCGGTGTTATTGCTGACTCATCACAGATGAAGCGTGCTGGCATTCATTACCAGAAATTCTCGAAACTGATCGATCGTGCCTTTGACTTAAAAAATTTAAAGGCGGTAGCGTTGGTCATTAATTCCCCCGGCGGGGCACCTGCTCAATGCGGGCTCATTTCTTCTCATATCCGGCGTCTGTCACAAGAGCAGGATGTGCCCGTCTATGCGTTTATCGAAGATGTGGCCGCCTCAGGGGGATATTGGCTGGCCTGTACGGCAGATCATATTTATGCGCAGGAAACGTCTATTGTGGGGTCGATCGGTGTTATTTCTGCCGGGTTTGGTTTCGAGGATTTGATTAAACGATATGATATCAAGCGACGGGTTTATACTTCTGGTAAAGATAAATCTTTCTTGGATCCCTTTAAGCCAGAGAAGGCGGATGATTTGGCGCGGCTTCGCGATCTTCAGGAAAACATGCATGATGCGTTTAAAAACTGGGTGCGTGCCCGCCGTGTTAATAAACTTACCGCCCCCGAAAGCGAGATCATGGAAGGGGCATTCTGGATGGCACCAGACGCACTTGAAAAAGGATTGATTGACGGCATTGGCGATATGGCCAGCGTCATTGAGGAAAAATTTGGCGAAGATGTTAAACTAATTGATTTAATTCCAGATAAAAAATGGTTTGCCGATGTTTTTTCAACGGTTTCGTCCCCGCAGTCTTTCATGTTGGAAGACGCGCTGGAAACCATTGAAACGCGGTCATATTGGTCGCGCTTCGGACTTTAAGCCATATCAAGCGCCGGCGAAAAGGGTTCGGATTTTCCCCAGGCATGAAGCTTGCGATACAAGGCTTCTTCGTTTTTGGAACCCAAAAAACCGTCCAAGAATAAAAAAGATCTGGGATCTGCGCCGTCCTGCACCCATAACTCTTTCCAGGCGGTTGAGGTCAGGGGCGTTTTACATTCTGCAGGATCCAGCACATAGGATACGCGTTGCCCGTCTTCTTCACACACAACGAAGGCCGCGTGGTGCTGATGCCAGTTGCCTTGATCAAACGTACAATGTGCTGTTCCATGTATGAGACCACGTTGCTCAAGCATGATCTGGATAAGGTTGCTTCGTTCTGCACATCCATGGTCATGATAATCCAGCCGGAGGCCTTCCTTCATCGCTTTCAGTTCCCCAAAAAACGTGTCAATTTCCGCCCGCGTGGCCGGGCGCAAGGGTGTCATTTCAGAGGTGGAAGTTGAAAAATCTTCTCGAAAAGCCATGTTATAATTTACATAATTTAATTAAAGAGTGCAAACGCTATCCTTTGTTTTCCTTAACTTATTGTTTTTCATGATAAAAGCCTGTATGTCAAGGGCATGATCCGTCAGGCTACCCCGGTTGAGATACCTTTGCTTTATGATCTGTACCAGCAAATCGGTCATAAGCAGGAGGGGTATTTTGAACGCTGTTTTGACGAAGGGTATGACCTGTTTATCATCCGTTCAGAAGAGGATGTGCCGGCTGGGTTTTGCATTCTGAATTTTGCTCCACTTTATTCGCTCTATCAAAAACTGGGATATCCAGAGTTACAGGATTTGAATATCCTGCCTATGTTTCGGCGGCGCGGGTATGCGTCTGCTCTTGTGAAACATTGTGAACAGGTTGCTAAACAGCGTGGCGCAGAGGGCGTGGGTATCTCTGTGGGTCTGACACGTGATTACGGCGCCGCACAAAGGCTCTATACCAAAATGGGATATGTTCCAGATGGTTTTGGTTTGACCTACGAACGTCAACCTGTCGTGCCGCAATCCCTGCAACGTATCGATGATAATCTTTGCCTGATGTTGATGAAAACGCTAGATTAGGGATAATTTAAACATCAGGCATTTTCAAAGGATTTTTTGACATGACCAAGTGGGTTTACGGTTTTGGCGGCACAACATCCGAAGGCAGAGGGGACATGAAAAACCTGCTGGGAGGCAAGGGTGCCAATCTAGCGGAAATGTCATCAATTGGATTGCCAGTTCCCCCGGGATTTACCATTACGACCGAAGTATGTACGCATTATTATCAGAACACACAGTCTTTCCCGTCGGAATTAAAAGATCAGGTCACCAAGGCTTTGGCCGACATTGAAAAAGCAACCGGTATGCGTTTTGGGGATGCGCAGAACCCGTTATTGCTCTCAGTGCGTTCCGGCGCGCGCGTATCCATGCCGGGGATGATGGATACCGTGCTTAATCTGGGTTTGAATGACGAAACTGCCGAAGGATTAGCCCAAAAATCAGGTAACCCTAGATTTACGTATGATTCATATCGCCGCTTTATCATGATGTATGGCGATGTCGTGATGGGGCTGGCGCATCATGATTTCGAAGATATCCTGGATCAACATAAACGCGACATGGATATCACTGAAGATACAGACATCACCGCAGAGGGCTGGAAAAAAATCATCGTCCAGTTCAAGGATATGGTCAAACGTGAACTCGGCAAACCCTTTCCCGCCGATCCACAGGAACAATTATGGGGGGCTATCTCTGCGGTCTTTAAATCATGGATGGTGCCGCGGGCGATTGCTTATCGCCAGATCAATGATATCCCTGAAAGCTGGGGGACGGCTGTCAGTGTTCAATCCATGGTGTTTGGTAATATGGGTCAGGATTGCGCCACGGGTGTGGCGTTTACGCGGGACCCTTCAACGGGCGAAAATTATTTCTATGGTGAATATCTGGTCAACGCCCAAGGCGAAGATGTGGTGGCCGGTATCCGTACACCGCAATCCCTCACGATATACGGCAAGGAAAAAGAAAAAAGCCAATTACCGGCGATGGAAGAAGTGATGCCGGATGTTTTTGCACAACTGGATCAGGTGCGACATATCCTTGAAAAACATTACCGGGATATGCAGGACATTGAATTTACGGTTCAAAAAGGCACGCTCTATATGCTTCAAACCCGCACAGGTAAGCGTACAGCCGCCGCGGCACTTAAGATTGCCGTTGATATGGTCAAAGAAAAACTGATCACGTCAGACGAAGCGATTTTAAGAATTGATCCGCAAGCGCTCGATCAATTGCTTCACCCCACATTGGATCCCCATGCGCATAAGCAGATCGTCGCCAAGGGTCTGCCAGCATCGCCCGGCGCGGCTTCGGGCAAGATCATGTTTCATGCGGATGATGCCGAAAAGGCCGCCAAAAAAGGCGAAAAAATTATTCTCTGCCGGGTGGAAACATCCCCGGATGATATTCATGGCATGCACGTGGCGGCTGGAATTTTAACGACGCGTGGCGGCATGACATCCCATGCGGCTGTTGTGGCGCGGGGCATGGGGCGTGCCTGTGTGGCGGGATGCGGCGCGATCACGATTGATTATAAAACCGCCACGATGACGATCATGGGCGCAGAATTAAAAGAAGGAGACATCATTACCATTGATGGATCCACCGGCGAAGTGATGCTGGGGCAGGTGCCGACGATACAGCCTGAATTGTCCGGTGATTTTGCCGAAGTCATGGGATGGGCAGATAAAGCCCGTCGGATGAGTGTGCGTGCTAACGCCGAAACACCGCTGGATGCCTCGACCGCTCGGCGGTTCGGGGCAGAGGGGATTGGTCTTTGCCGTACCGAACATATGTTTTTTGATCCGGCACGTATCCAGCATGTCCGTGAAATGATTTTTGCAACCAGCACGCCCTATCGTCGCGATGCGGTGATGAAGTTATTGCCCGCACAAAAGGGCGATTTCAAAAAACTGTTTGAGATTATGAAGGGCTTGCCGGTGACGATCCGCCTATTGGATCCGCCGTTACATGAGTTCATGCCCCATAGCGATAAAGATATCACCGAATTTGCCAAAGCCGCCAAGCTTGATCTGGCGCGTGTGCAGACGCGTCTTGCCGAATTGCACGAAGCCAACCCCATGTTAGGTCATCGCGGATGCCGTTTGGGCATTACCTTTCCTGAAATTTATGCCATGCAAATTCGTGCCATTTTCGAAGCCGCCATAGAGACAGATGTAACACCTGAAATCATGATCCCTTTGATCGCCACGCATAAGGAATTGGAGATTTTAAAAAAGCTGGTGGAGGATATCGCGGGTGAGATTTTCGCAGAGCAAAAGAAAAAAATATCTTATACCGTGGGCACCATGATTGAATTGCCGCGTGCGGCCTTGATGGCCGAAGAGATTGCGCGCTCTGCCGAATTTTTCAGTTTTGGTACCAATGACCTGACCCAGACAACGCTGGGGTTATCGCGTGATGATGCTGGAAAATTCATGCCGGAATATATCCAGCAAGGTATTTTTGAAAAGGATCCTTTCACGACGCTGGATAAAGCAGGCGTGGGGCAGTTGATCCAGATGGCCACAGACCGGGGTCGTCAGACACGCCCTGATATGAAATTGGGCATCTGCGGCGAACATGGGGGAGACCCGGCCTCTATCGCGTTTTGTGAAGAGGTGGGGCTTGATTATATTTCCTGCTCTCCCTACCGCGTGCCGATTGCGCGTCTCGCGGCGGCTCAAGCGACGCTACGCCTTCAAAAAAGCGCACAGGCCAAAAATAAAAAAGCCGCTTAAAATTGTGATGGGGCTGGAGTGACGTGAAACTTGCTCGCGGCAAGTCGTTCGGCTTCACGAAGAAATGTGTGAGTACCCTTTTGTGCGGTGACGGATACCATATCCCCCCAGTTTAGATCGGCGTTTTTAAAAAATGTGCGGACAGACTCAAGTGGATTAACAGGGCATGGTTGCTGGGTTCGCTGAAGATAAGCGTTCCAGAGAAAACGGGAGAGGACGTAATCTTCTGCGTAATACGCATTCGGTTGTGGTTTCTTCTCACCAAAATCCGGTTTAAAGTCTTTTTTAAATAACGACATAGCAACGCCTTTCTATTATGTATATCCACATACAAGGCAAGCCATGGTTTGTCAATAATAATTGACATAAATTTTTCTTATTATAAAATTGTTTACTGAAGATAATCCCGGCAGGCCTCTATGAAATCGGCCGTATTATCCCGTCCCAAAGGACGGTGGAGAACGGCCATCCCCGCAGATTTACCGCTTTCAACGCCTTTGGGGTCATCTTCAATCACTAGGCATGACGCCGGATCAATGTTATGCGCCACAATCTGTCCCATGCGGGTTTTAGCGGCCAGATAGGGGGCAGGTTCAGGCTTTCGGCCTATATAATCTTCCTTACAGAGAATAAACGCAAAACGGGGGGTGAGGTTCTTGGCATTCAAGGCCGCCATCACGGATCGCCGCCGCCCGTTGGACACCACGGCCTGTTTGATGTTGGCTTGGGAAAACATATCTATGGCGTCGGTGACGCCGGGTCTGATCTGAATGTCTTGGATATGGGCGAAATACCACGTATCAATGGCATTTAAATATTCTTCCAAAGGCAGGAGAAGTCCCCGTTCCGCCGAGAGCCACGCCCAGTTCTGCGCGCCGTTATTGGTATAAATACGTTCACCATCCTGTTGTGGGTCTAACCGGATACCTAAAGCTAACAGCGTTTCAGCATGTTTGTGCCAGTGGTGCGACGCCGTATCTACCAGCGTATTATCACTATCCCAAAAGACGTACTGGATTGTGCGGGTCATGTAATCTCTCTACCGCGTCATCGCGTATCATGGCAAGGCCGATATGGCCGCAGGATGATCGCATATCCCCTATCGTTTCCCCGTTGAGGGATATATCTGTGAAAGGGGGCGGGGTCGCACCATGCCACTGAACAGGATAAAGATGTTTCTTAATCAAGGCGCGGTAATGGGTGCGTGCGGTGAGTTCTTGTCCCATGTAACAACCTTTGGCGAAATCTATGCCGTTTAATTTGTCGATCCCGCACTCTAATAAAATTGATTTTTCAGGGATCATATCCCGCGAGCCATCCGGGATGTTGAGCCAGATGCGCCGATCATCCCACTGTGCAAAGGGGCGTTCGGGTAGATCCGGTTTTACCCATGACCGTGATCCCATGCCAGGATGACGCGGGTCTGATAACCCCACGGGGGCGTTTATCACGGCATAAACAGAGACAGTCGGATCACAGGAGAGTGAAATATGAGCACGTAATTTATACCGCATTAAACGGGTCATCATATCTTCGGTGCGATGTCCCCCCTCGACATCCAGAAAAAGTGCGTCATCTGTCCGGTACATAAAAAAGTCATGCAGGAATTTGCCTTGCGGGGTCAAAAGACATCCGTACCGCAAGGTGTTTAGGGGCAGGGTTAGCACATCTTGTGTTATTAGACCCTGCAAGAAGGTCAGACGATCTGCCCCCTCGATCCGGATCTGTCCCCGGTCTTGCAAAGTGACAAAAAATGGCGTTGATATGGGTTCCATGCATATCCTTTTTATCACGGCGACGCGAATTGGCGATGCGGTTTTATCAACCGGTATTCTTGAATATATGTATCGTACCTACCCACACGGCAAGGTCACGGTTGCGTGTGGTCATTTGGCACACAGCCTTTTTACAGGGTTTCCGAATGTGGTGCAGGTGATCCCTTTAAAAAAACGAGCCTATGCCGGGCATTGGGTTGATTTGTGGCGTCTGACGGCCGTGCAAAAATGGGATATCGTGATTGATCTGCGCAATTCGGCGGTATCGCGGCTTATTTGGGCTAATAAACGTTATATTTTTGGCAAACATATTGACCGTACACAACACAAAGTGATTCAAGCTGGCGAGGTTCTGGGTTTGTCCGAACCGCCCGCGCCCCGACTTTATTTCACGGCAGATCAAGAGAGATTTGCATCTGACATGATTCCATCTGGGAAAAAAATTCTGGCGGTCGGACCTGCCGCAAACTGGATAGGTAAGACATGGCCAGCCGAAAGATTTATAGAGGTCATTAAATGGATGATTGCACCGGGCGGGGTGATGGCAGGTGCGTCGGTGGCCGTTTTTGCGGCGCCAGGGGAAGAATCTCAGGCGCGTCCTGTTCTGGATTCTGTACCCTCGGTCTTGCGTATTGACGGTATTGCCAAAGGCTCTCCCGGTGCGGTGGCTTGTGCCTTATCAAAATGTCAATTTTATTTGGGGAATGATTCAGGATTGATGCACTGTGCCGCGGCGGTGGGGGTGCCAACCTTGGGGTTATATGGGCCTAGTTGGCCGCATATATACCGCCCTTGGGGGACACATACCGCGTATGTGGCGACGCCAGAAAATTTCGATGAATTGATCAATTTCCCGGACTATGACCCTAAAGCTCTAAATCACACGCTCATGACCAGTTTAACCGTAGAGAGGGTTAAACAGGGCGTACAAAACCTTATTGATTGTACTGGCGGGAACGTTGCGCCGGCTGTTGATCGGCGTGAACGCTTGTGACAATCTCGCGGTCACTGGAACCGGGACGTTTTTTACCGGCCATAGTGTTCACGTAATCATCACGCGCACGGTCTGCCGCCGAATAGGGGAGATATTCCACCCGCTCCCATCCTTTGAAATCCATGCAGGTTTCAAAATCATGGTAATTACCATGTTGTGCCAGTAAATACCCATCACGCTTGGGGGTTTCCCATTGTGCCATGCGTCCCGATGGGGTTGCCGGGTCGGGCACTTTCCCGTTGACGGTGTCGGCGGGAATGGCTCTGCGTAATTCGCCCACACGCTGAAGTTCTGAAATTTCATTCACGCAGGATGCGATATCCATGTGAAGTGTTTGCTGTGCCTTGGGGCCTTGAAGATATAGTGCCGACGTCGTGTTTTTGCGTTGCCAGTATTGGGCATCTTCCAGATTATATTCCGATGCACAAGCCGTGAGCGATACCGCACAAGCCAACATAAGTATTTTTCGCATGGAGCAACCCCTTAACGACAGAATCAAAAAGACGAACTATTTAAACATATTAACGCCTAAGGCGCAAAAACACCTTACGGTGCAGGGGCGTCCATCCACCATGTTTCAATGACCGTCCCATAAAGCGGTGTTTTTTCCGGCCTTTGAACCGGCGGCCAATAGGTGACGAAATCATAAGGATTATAATAGAGCGGGATCATGTAAGAACCTGCCATGAGCTTCTGGTCAAGGGTTTGCACGGTTTTGACCAGTTCAGCGCGTGTCGTGGCTTTGGCGATGGATTTGGATAGATCGTCAATGACAGGGTCACAGATGCCGGCATAATTCCAGCGTCCGGGTTGTGTGGCGGCTTCGCATCCCCAGTACAGATATTGTTCTGTCCCCGGCGATAAGGTGGACATCCAGAAATACAAGGTCATATCAAAATCATAATCATTGAGCCGCCCCCGGAAGGCCGCTGTATCCAGTACACGCACACGCGGGGTAATCCCCAGACGTTTCAAATTACCCACAAACGCAAGGGCAATTTTTTCATTCCCCGGATCATCCAGCATGATTTCAAAATCAAACCCTTGGCCTGTTTTGGCCTGCACACGTTTTCCGTTTTGAATGACCCATCCAGCGTCTTTTAATAATTGATCTGCTTGTTTTAACGCTGATCTTCGGCTCTGGGGTTGGGTTTTGTGCGGCGGTGCAGATAATTCTGTATTGGGAAAATAACTGTCAATATGACGATACAGGCCATGATATAAATTCTTATTCACCCATTCAAAATCAAACGCGAGGGCGAGGGCTTGCCGCACGCGAATATCATCAAAGGGGTCTCGGCGGGTGTTGAAAATAAAGCCGCGCACCCGGTCTGGCCGTCCATGGCTGAGGGCGTCTTTTTTCACGAGGTTTTTTTGAGCCGCGGGAAAATCATATCCAGATGTCCACAAGCCTGCATCCCATTCACGCCGAAAATTGAGATCGCCAGATTTGAAGGCCTCAAACGCGACAGAATCATCACGGTAAAAATCATACACAATACGGTCAAAATTATTATGTCCCACGTTGGGCAAAAGATTCTGCGCCCAATAATCCTTGACGCGTTCATACGTAATCTGGCGTCCAGGATCAACCTGCGCAATTTTATAAGGGCCTGACCCTAGTGGCGCCTTAAGCGTGGTTTCATCAAACGTTTTTCCTTGCCAATAGGCTTTGGACAGGATGGGCATCATGGCAAAGATCATTACCGTTTCGCGGTCGTGCCCGTCACCGAATTGAAAACGTATCGTGCGTTCGTTTATCTTCTGGGCGCGTGCTAGTTTATAAACGCGGCGCATATTGGGACGCCCAAATTCCTTGAGTGTTTCGTAAGAAAAAAGAACATCATCCGTCGTGATAGGGGTGCCGTCATGGAACCGGGCTTTGGGGTTTAGGTGAAATGTCACCGACGAACGATCGGCGGGCACGACCGCTTGTTCGGCAATCAATGGATACATGGTAAAAGGCTCATCCCAAACCCGTGCCATGAGCCGGTCTGTAACCAGATCAAGCCCCGGGGGGGATTTGCCCTTGATCGTATAGGGATTGAGCGTGTCAAAACTGCCGATGGCCGCCTGTTTTAAGGTTCCACCCTTGGGAGCGTTCGGGTTGGCATAGTCAACATGGGGGCTGGCGGAAGTATATTTGGGGGTGCCTGTCATCGATAGCCCATATCCGTCTTTGGCAAGAGCGGGGAGAGCGTGTAGGATGATCAAAGCCATTAACGGCAGTAGGATGCGTATCATGTTTAAGAATTTAGCAGACCGCTTTATTCCTTCCAAACGCCAATTTATTGACCAGATCACCTTGTACCATGGTGAAATTCTAAAAACGGGCGGATGTGATGCGATTGCGTTCTTCATGACACCTTCGTTGATGTGGCAGGGGTCTTTGAATCAGGAAATACTCGTGCTCGCGGGGTCAGCTTTGGATCAGTATGTGCTGGAACATGTGGAATCACCCCATCCGGGTGAGGTTTTTAAGCTCCCTGGTTTTAATACACCGTTTAAATCCCTGTTTATGATTATTCTTAACACATGGGACGGCGGGGTGGATTTTGATGATAACGATATGATCAGAGCCTATCGCCGCACCGTTTTAATGGCACAGGAAGCCGGGTTAAAAACATTGGCATTCCCGGCGATGGGGCATGACAAACGGGATTTTCCGCATTTGCGGTTCGCGCGGTTAGCCTTGCAGGGGATCACCCAAGGATTAGACGGGCGTTTGAACGAAGTTAAAATCGTCTGCCGGGATCAACGTATGGTCGATACCTACAGCGAACGCATTCAAAAACTATCTTAATCACGCCGCCCGGCGTGGGATGAGGGTGCTTAACGGCATTTGGGGTCTGGGGCCCATGTGGGAGATAACCTCAGCGGCGGCAATAGCCCCCAAACGTCCGCTCATCATCATGTCATGGCCGTGCGTATACCCGTATAAAAACCCGGCGGCATAGGCATCCCCGGCACCTGTCGTATCTACCATTTTTGTTAAAGGTTCGGCCGGGATATCATAAATATCGCCGTCATGAAAAACAACGGATCCTTTTTCACTTCGTGTTAGGCAGACAATGTTACATTTGCCTTCGATAACGGCTGGTACATCATTCCAGTCAAACACTTCATAGAGCGACATGATCTCAGATTCATTGGCAAACAAAATATCGACATGGTTATTCACCAGATCAATGAAATCCTTGCGGTGGCGATCAACACAAAAGGAATCAGACAGGGTGAGTGATACTTTTCGTCCGGCCTTGTGGGCAATCTCTGCGGCTTTGTAAAAGGCTGATTTCGCTTGGGGGGGATCAAACAAATATCCTTCCAGATAGGTGACGGCAGATTGTGCGATCACTGTTTCATCAATATCATCTGGCGTTAATTCCACCGCCGCACCCAAAAACGTGTTCATGGTGCGTTGACCATCGGGGGTTACCAAAATCAGGCAATGACCTGTCGGGACACCTGTTTGTTGTGGGGTGGTGTTGTAATGCACGCCCATGGTTTTTAAATCATGGCCAAAGACCGCCCCCAGTTGATCTTGCCCCACTTTGCCGATATAGGCACCCTTACCCCCAAATGATGCATAACAGGCCATCGTGTTGCCAGCCGATCCGCCAGACATTTCAAGGGCAGGGGGCATCACCCCATAAAGTTGCTTGGCACGCGGCGCACCAATCAGATTCATGGAACCACGCTTCATGCCGTGTTCGGAATCTTCCCGATCGATAAAAGCGTCATCGACCTGTGCCAGAACATCCACCAGTGCATTGCCGATAGCCGTCAGCCCAAAAGATGTCGAGGTCATGCGTGTATTCCTTTATCAACGGAGTGTTTTTGTTTAAGATCAATCAATATAACCCGTCTAGGTTGTATTACTTTATCAACAAATGGCAAGCCGAATGTCAAAAAAAACCACATCAAAAAAGAAACCGGTTCAAACGGGGGGGGATCTTCGGGACAGGGTTTTAGATTCCGCCCTGCGTGTCGCAGGACAGATGCCATGGGATTCCCTGAGCTTGAGCGATATCGCGCAGGAGGCTGGGCTGTCCCTGTCTGATTTACGCGATGTGTGCGAGGATAAAGCGGATATTCTGGGTTTATACGGCCGGCGCGTGGATCGCCGGACACTGGCGGGTGTGTCACCCCCGGATTTATCCTCGCCTGAAAAAGACAGGTTATTTGATGTGTTGATGACACGATTTGATGTGTTGAATGAAGACAGGCAAGCCCTTGTGTCTATTCTGGGGTCTTTCATGCGTGACCCTAAGCAGGCGGTGATTTCTCTGCCGCATCTGACCCGTTCCATGATGTGGATGGCAGAATCGGCAGGGTTATCCACAGAGGGTCTAGGCGGGGCACTCCGCATTTTAGGCCTATCGGCGGTATATTTGAATGTCCTTCGGACATGGATGCAGGATGATTCTATGGATTTATCGATGACGATGGCCGCGCTGGATAAAAATCTGGATCGGTTGGAACAGATTGCAGGCCTGCTCCCGCTTTAGTATGTTGAGGGTCTATGAATCAATTGACCATATTTCTGGCAGGGTGCGTACTGGCCTTGGGATGCATTATTCCCCTTCGGGCAGATGCGCAAGTCGTGTTGACAGAAGTTCAGCCCCTGACCTTTGGCACCATGATCATGACATCCTTTGCGACCCCTGTTCAGGTGGTTGTCCATCCACAGAATATTCTGCCCAATTATTCTGGTCCCGTTATCCCCACCGTGATGGGGTCGCGCGGGCATTATAATATGACGGGCGCGCCGCCTAATACGCCGTTTACCATTACCTATTATAACATTATTGATGCCGCCTATGGGGGGAACCCGCAATTAACGCTGGATAATTTTACCTTTGAGCCTGCCGTGCTTGTGACGAATGGTGGCGGCGTTGCTGATTTCTTTATTGGGGCGCGTATGACATCCGTGGGGGGCGGTTCGCCTTATGGGGATGGGACGTATCTGGGTAATTATTCTTTTGATATCAATTTTTAAGATGACATCGGCATGATCATTGTCTTTGGTTCCCTGAATATGGATATGCACATGGGGGTAAATCGTTTTCCCCAGGTGGGGGAAACGATTTTGTCGTTTGATTACGATATGTCCCCCGGCGGCAAGGGAGGGAACCAGGCTTTGGCCGCGGCGCGCTGGGGGGTGAGAACGGCAATGGTCGGCAAGATCGGCGATGACGGATATGGCGTCAGAATTTTAAATTCTTTGCGCCGAAATGAAGTCATGACATCCGGGATTGCTAAATCAGATACGTTGCCGACGGGTCTTGCGATGGTGGTGACCGATCAAGGTGGCCAAAACCAGATGATCGTTGCCAGTGGTGCCAATAGTGAATTATCCGCCGAGCAAGTCCCGGATGAAATCCTGAAGCCAGGTAATTATGTGCTCTTTCAGATGGAAGTGCCCTTGATCCAGAATATCGAGGTCATGGTGCGTGCCCATAAACGCGGTGCTAAAACGGTGCTTAATCTGGCTCCGGCTATCAAAATTCCGAAAGAGGCATTGCCTTATATTGATTATCTGATTTTGAATGAACTAGAGGCCGGACAGATTGCCGGCTCCATGGGGTATAATATCGGGCGGGATGACGTGGCCTTTGCGCAGACGATGGCGCGGGATGGACAATTAACGTGCATTGTGACACTGGGGGCACGTGGCGCGGTGGCCATGTTGCCGGAAGGCCGAGGCTGGCGCATCGATGCTATGCCGCTCACCCGCGTGGTGGATACGGCTGGTGCCGGGGATTGTTTTTGTGGGACTTTGACGGCGTTGCTCCACGAAGGATTCACCCTGCCGGAAGCGATGAAATGGGCATCTGTGGCCGGCGGGTTATGTTGCACCAAAAAAGGGACACAGGAAGCTTATCCCTATCGGGGGGATGTAGAAGAACATATTGGGTCTCTGGCAGATGCCAGACAGATCTAAAAGAGATTCTAAAAATGCGAGGGGAAGCTAGGCCGTGAAATTGATATTTCCGCCCAGTGACGATGCCGGTACATTCCGGACAGCTGTTTCCAGTAAAGTCGCAATCTTACGCTCGGCCTGCGCATTGCTTTTGATGAGGGAAAGCGTGACATTTTGCCGCGCCGCCGCTAGTTCTGCTGAGATATTTGGGGGTATTTCCATGATTAATTCATCCTCACATCCATGATTCTACCATAAAAAATCTTAAGGGAGAATAAAGGACTTAAGTGATTGAAATCTTATATTTTTTATAATAACGCGTGCAGGCCATTTGAAGTTCGTCGGTTAAAATTTGCCCTTGTTTTCCGCCCGTGCCGGTGAATTCTTTTTTTAAGATGACGGCCAGAATATTGTTATGCATCTCAAGGATGTTAAGTGTGTCTTGGTTAATGTGATTCACTTGATCCAGAAATCTTAAAATAACATCGGCTGTCATCGTGATCAGGCCATATTTAAACATCGCTCCATTCGCCTTTAACGGCATGACCAGTTTCATAAAATCTTGAACCGTGATATCGGCCGGGCGAAGTCTTCCGTGTTCTACGCATCCAATCAGTTTATTCAGGCAATCTTCCGCAAAGGGTTTGAGGTCATGCTTGTTTTCTTCAATTTCCTTTTGTGCCTTCAACAACAAATGTGCCGGAATGCCGCCTTCACCAACTTTTTCCTTCAGCAGGTTAGGGGGAGAAATGAACCGGGGGATACCCCCCTTTTTTTTGCCAGCCATAGTGATTGTCCGTCTTACATTTTCTTGAGTGTGTCTTTGATGTCACGGATGATTTGGTCAACTTCAATGCTTTCAAACTCTGCTTCTACCCGGTCGGGTAGGGCACGGCGATCTGTACCCTTATGAGGTACATTGCGCCTACGTCGTCGGTCGGGGCCAAAAAAATCATTGATATCCACAAACTGCCGCGGCTTTTCGATGATCTGCGCAATACGGCTATAGAGATCTCGGGCGTTAAAAGGTTTGAGCAGAAATTCTGTCATACCGCTATCCCGGCCTTCTTCGATATGGGCTCTCCCGCTAAAACCTGTCATCAAAATAATGGGAACATAGGGATCCGGGGACTCAGGGCTTTGGCGAATTTTTCGAATTAATTCCATGCCATCCACCGGTTCCATAAACCAATCTGTGATCACCAGATCAGGTTTGTCCTTTTTAAATAGGGAGAAAGCTTCTTCGCCATTTTCTGCCAAGAGAATGTCTCGAAATCCAAAAATTTTTAATAACGATGCGGTCAGTGCGCGCATAGGCGGCACATCCTCTACCAGTAAGATCTTCGTGGTGCTTAAAGTATAAACCATTGGCAAAAAAGACAATTCATCCTATGATGATTCTACCACGTAATTACAGGCACGTCATCCTTGAGGTCAAAAAACCATGGATCAACACAGGATTATCATGACTTTTTCCACGCCCCCTTCCACCGAGGATATGGAGGGGATGGCCAAGGACGCACTGGACAATTTGCCAGAAGAAATTCTGGAAAGATGCGAAGAATTGTCTCTCCTGATCGAAGACATCCCCGATGAAGCCGTAGAGTTAGAGCTGGATTTAGACGATCCGTATGATCTTTTAGCACTTTACCGAAGCGGTAAGGAAATAGTGCCAGGGGTCGAGCATAAAAAAGCGCAAGATGATGACGTTTTGATTTTGTATCGGCGAGCCATCCTCGATTTATGGTGTGAAACGGGCGAGGATTTAACCCTGACCATTCGCAACGTCATGATTGAAGAACTGGGCACATATTTCGAATTTTCTGAGGACGATATCGAAGAAATGTCGGCGCGGCATTTTCAAGGTATGCTCTGATTACGCCGCTAAACTACTTTCCATCAGTCGCGTTAGACGTTTTACGAAAGATGAAGGATCATTCACAGGTTCCCCCTGGATAATCAAGGCCTGATCCAGTAATAAACGCGCACCGTCCGTTAGACTGCCGGGTTTGGGGTCTAAGGTCGATAAGAACGCCAGTTTTTGAATGAGCGGATGGTTCTTATTAATCTCTAGGACACGCTTGGCTTGTGGGTCATATTTCTGCTGAATTTTCAAGACACGCTCCATATGCATATCAACCCCTTTTTCGTCAGCGACAAGACAGACAGGAGAATCCGTCAGGCGTTTAGATATGCGTACAGATCCCACATCCCCCGATAATTCCTGTGATAAGAATAAAATCAATTTTTCGATGTGGTCGTGGTTTTCTGGGGGCGTGTTAACCGGTGCCGCCTCGCCTTTGGAAGAGCTAAAGCGGTCAAGATTAATATCCCCTTTGGTAATGGAAACAAATTTCTTACCCTGATACGCGCTTACCATCTGAAGCCAGAACGGGTCAATCGTATCGGTTAGGAATAAAACTTCGAGCCCTCGGGAGGTAAAACCTTCTAATTGAGGGGAGTGTTTTAATGACTCTCGTTTTTCTCCCGTCATGTAATAAATATCTTCTTGTGACGGTTTCATGCGCGAGAGATATTCTTCTAGTGATGTCAAACTGTCTTGATACGATGAAAAAAAGCGGCAGATTTTGAAAATGTCATCACGGTGTTCTACTGCATCATAGAGGCCTTCTTTTATCACCGCACCAAATTGATGCCAGAATGTATCAAAAGCGGCAGGGTCTTTTTGAGATAGCGCCGACAATTCAGACAAAATCTTTTTGGTCACGCTTCGGCGAATTTTCTCAACAATTGCACTACGCTGGAGCATTTCCCGGCTGATATTCAAAGGTAGATCTTGAGAGTCAATAATTCCCCGCATAAAGCGAAGCCAAGGATAAACGAGATTTTCAACATTTTCCGTGATGTAAACACGCTTCACGTAAAGACGCACCGCATGCTTGCGTCCCGGGTCATATAAATCCCATGGCCGCATCGAGGGGATAAACAACAACGCCGTATATTCCATCGTACCTTCGGCCGTCCAATGTGCCGTCATGACAGGCTCATCAAACACATGTCCGATATGATGATAAAAATCGCTATATTGCGCCGGGGTTATCGTGTCACGTGGACGTGTCCAAAGGGCAGATCCTGCATTGACTGGCAAATCTTCCAGTTCTAGATACACGGGGACATCAATATGATCTGACCAGTTGAGAACCACTTGTTTGATTTTGTCATCAATCAAGAATTCCGAAGCTGAATCCTTGATATGAAGTATGATCGCTGTGCCCGCGGCCTCTAATAAAAGATCAGATTCTATCTGAGAGGCTGGGCGAATATTATACCCCGTCTTACCATCGGATTCCCAATAAAAGACGTTATTTTCTCCTGCCTTCCGGGAGATTACCTCAACGCGGCTGGCCACCATAAAGGAGGCGTAAAACCCCACGCCAAATTGCCCGATCAAGTTAAGGGACGATTTATCCTTGACCTGTTCCATTATTTTGGCGGTACCAGACCGGGCGATTGTTCCCAGATTTTCACGCAATTCTGGTTCACTCATGCCAATCCCGTTATCACGTATCATCAAGGTGCGCGCGGCGGTATTTTTGGAAATATGAATGCGGGCGGACTTGCCCGTGGCTAAGGCGGGGTTTAGTACCTGTTCATATCTCAGGCGGTCGCACGCATCTGCCGCATTTGAAATTAACTCCCTCAGAAATACATCTTGATTGGTGTAAAGGGCATTCGCCACAATATCCAATAAACGGGATACGTCTGTATCAAAATTATGTGTATGTGTTGTCATGATGATTCGATCTCTCGTTCAAAACGTAAGGGAAATGTCAGGAGATTTTGGCGGTGGGCAGGGCGTTTATCCATAGGAACCGCCGCCCATCCGTCATTAAGTACGGCATATTGAGGCTCCAAAAACCGTCCATGATCCATGATTAATCGTCCATCCAGGTAAATCCTGCCTTCGCGTCCATATAACATCGTCGCTATGTCCCAATGGTCGCCATTGGCTGTATGGTTGCCGTTATTCACGTGTACAGGGTCTCCCACATAATCCGTCATGGTATAACATCCGCCTAACGCCAGATGAAATTGGCCGCCTATTTTTTCAACCAGCAATGTATTGGCAATATGCGCCTTGAGATAGGGATTCGTGCCAATTCCAATCTCGCCAATATAATAATTATTGGGGTCACGATCCAGGTGAGATTGAAACAGGGCATCTTCTTCTGTGCTGGCGGTTTTGAATTTGATGATCCGGCCTTGATCAAACCATAACGTCAAATCACGAATAGTTTTGGTACTTTCTCCCCGCAAAGGATGTTTGCCGCGTGCGACGACGATACCTTGAACGCTATCACGACGGGGGGCGCTAAAGACTTCAGATCCCGGAACATTACGTTTATGGGTGCTATTACAAAACGTAAAATGTTTTCCATCATGATCAATCAATGACATGCTGACATCCGTCCCATCCCGGTTGGTAAACCGAAGCTCAGAGGCGGTATTTAATGCCTTAATCAGTTCCTTGTGCGGCGTATCATCATAATCGAGCGGTTGGTCGCACATTTCCAAGTAATGGGAAGTATATTCATCATGCGGGATGTCATCGCGCTCCGCATCAAAAACAGATGGGATGACGGTTAAAACCCATCTGATCTGCCCTGACATCGTACGCTCCCCATACGGGCGCACTATTTTTGCAAAGAGATCATGTTTGGTTTTGTTTTTTTGTATGCGAGAAGGGCTTCCACTTTCGCGGATGGCCGTGCTGGCCGTGACCTTATCAACGCGGTTCAAGAAAGACTGCGCTAACGCCTCAACATGATGTTCAGGCGCATGATTAATCACTAGCGTATTAAAATCACTGTCACCAAACATAATCAAAAAGGGTGCATCGTCTTTAAGGTGACTTTCAATCACCGTATGGGCAATCATTTTGCTATATCGGTCGAGGCGTAGGAGCGTTAGTCCATTTTTTTGCTCGCGTCCTAAATACAACCTGTCTGCAACCATTTTCTGTTTGATCAAAGGGGCATTGAGGCTTTCAAAATTCCGCCATGTCGGGGGACTTAAATTCTCAAGTTCAGTTTTGAACAAGACGTTATTTGTTAATCCGGCTGTCTGAATCTGTTCTAAACGTTGAATGCGATGATCCAGATCTATCTGTATATCTAACGATACGTCAGGCGTAAGTGCTTGTGTGAGGATGTCATCCAAAACACTTTCAAACAGCCCCATATGGCCAGACAAGGCGCGGGCGCGTTTTATCACATCATCAAGATATATCATGGATTTAATAAAGCCATCTGCCAGTCTGCGCCGTTTCGGCGATAGAGGAAACGACGGTGTAAACGAAACTCACCTTCGACCCAGAATTCAACAGCGTGTGGAATTAGACGATATCCGGACCAGTGGGGAGGTCTGGGGATCACGTCTTTATCCTTGAATTGTGCCCTATAACGGGCAACAGATTCTTGTAAGTCTTCATATTGCCCCAGCGGGCGTGATTGTGCCGACGCCCAGGCACCGATCTGGCTTTCGCGAGGGCGTGTGGCAAAATATGAATCGGCTTCGGTTTCACTTACGCGTTCAGTGACGCCTTCGATCCGGATTTGCCGCTGGCAGGTCTTCCAATAAAAAAGCATCGCGCCGTTTATGTTAGCGCGCAGGTCATCGCCCTTGCGGCTTTGGGTGTTGGTATAAAAAACGAAACCACGATCATCCAGCCCTTTTAGAAGGAGTGTGCGTACCGAAGGTTGAGAATCAGCATTCACGCTGGCGAATGAAAAAGCATTCGGATAGCTGAGTTCTTTTTTTTCGGCATCCTGTAACCAAGTGCGAAAAACGTCGAAAGGGTGATCTGTTGCCTGAGGAAGTGGGGTCATTTTGTCAAAACTATGTTATTTCGTTTGTGTCTTAGCCCTTTTTTAGACTAAATTCTCCACTAGATTACAACTTATTCGAATAATCGCAAGAAAGGAACGCGATGATGAAAAAAACATTATTAACACTGACGCTGATCGCTGGCGTCGCGCTCTCGGGGTGTGAAACGCTGAATGATCGCGGCACCAAGGAATTGATAGGTGGTGGCTCTGGCGCGATTATCGGCGGTGTGCTCGGCTCACAGGTGGGTGAAGGGTCTGGCCGTTTATGGGCGGCTGGCGTGGGGACTCTGCTTGGCGTTCTGGTCGGAAGTGAAATTGGACGCTCGCTGGACAAGGCGGACATGGCCTATGCCCAAAAAGCCAACGCCCAAGCGCATACGGCACCCATCGGTCAGGCCATCTCTTGGAATAACCCCGAGAGTGGCAATAGCGGCGTGGTAACCCCTACGCGTGACGGCAATGACACAGCCGGGCGGTATTGCCGGGAATATAACCAGACTATCAATGTCGGCGGCCAAAAAGAAACAGGCTACGGTATCGCCTGCCGCCAGCCCGATGGATCATGGGAAATTGTCGGCTAATGGCTGAGAGATCATTTGAAAAAGCCGCCGCCTAAAGGCGGCTTTTTTTATTTGAGCGGGGCAGGATTAGACGCGCGTATCGTCCCCGTCTGTTTTGTCTTTTTGCATCTGACGTTGTTGCCACAGACGTTGACGCATTATCTCGGCGGCGCGGTTACCACCCAGCCCAGGGGCAGACGGCGCACTGAACGCGGGGGCTTGAGGCGCGGGCGATACCGGCGCGGGGGCTTTCGGCGCAGGTGATACGGGTGCCGGTGATGCGGGTGCCGGGGCAGAGGGTCTCAGGCTTAAATCATTTGCGACCGCCAGTTTTTGTACATAGGACGGGTCATTCATGGTGATTTTGATTGACCCTAAAATAGGCGCGAACAAAGGATGTTCATTACAGATTTCGGCCACCGAACCCATGGTGAGAGAATGTCCCATGCGTCGTCGGTCAATAATGCTATCGCTGAGTTGCTTGAGCGAATCCCACCCGATATGTTCTTTCACGCCGTCGAACTCATGCCGGGCGGCTTGATCGGGGGCACCGCCGGTGACAAGCGCTTGTTCAAAAGCGCGCGCCGCAGATTGAAGGGCGGTCGCGCACCATCCCAAAATTTTACCTTCGGTCAGATGTTCGTTTTGAATATTCGCGGCATTCAAAAGCGGAATACCGCTTTCTTCGGCGATCCCGGCCTTGATGGCGTCTTGAAAAACCTGCTCCATTTTTTCTTGATGTAGAAGTTTGTTTTTTTCTGAGTCCTGAAAGGCGTTATACATGCCCGCCATATCAAATGAGGGCGTCGGTTGAATGTTTAAAACCTCGGAAATCAAATAGCCGGTGGCACGCACATAAGGATCTTCGCTGGTAAACACAGATGCCCCCAGAATTTGCTCGCGGGTTAATCCGCGCCAGGCCATATCCTGCGCAGGTTCGGCGAATGACCACCATTGCCGGATACTGGCATCATCAAATGTAAAGCCCACCTCAAGGGATATCTGCCGCGCAGTAGAAATGAACTTGCCGGGCTTGAGTGAGTCCCGGTTAATATTCTCAAATGAAAACTGGGTGGACTCCATCGCCACAATGAACGGATAATCCTCGGCCTTGATGGTGGAGAGTGTGAGCAAAGGATACTCCGCCCGTTTTTCCGCCAGTACAGATAAGGCCTGATCATCCCCATGAAGCGCGCTCATGATGGCGGCGAATACATCGGCCTGAAGATTGGCCTTGGCGAAGTTAAGCGGAGAGCGTTTGGGGATCATCGGGCCGCTCATGTATTTTTTTCGGTATTCCGGCTTGCGCCGTATCTCCGTTAAATCAATGGCATGCCACGCCAAATGATATAAATAGGTTTTCATTTCTTGTAGATTTTGGAATTCAGAAATATTGAGATTGGCAAGTGCCAGAATATGATCCTGTGAGGTCAGCCCCAAAAATCCTTTATCATGATGGACGGCCATTCCCAGAAAGGACGATCGGTCTTGCCCGATAGCCTTTTTTAAGATCATCGTTCCGGTCTGGGATGCGGGGTGGCGTATAATTTCATGCTCGCTTAAGGCTATGCGCTCCGCCAGTTGCCCCCGGTGGTGAATCAGGACATGAAGCGATAGATCCGGATAGGCTGAACGGACTTCGCCAGCGACATCGGCACATAGATGCTCAATCGTATCCAGACGAAGTGTCATGACGCTATCAAAAGCCCCTTTTCTCAAGACAAATCATACCCCAACAGGGTTAACAGAACGTCAAGGTCACCCCGTCCAAAGGGCTGGACGCCCCCGCGAAAATGTGTAGAAGTACACCCATTACATTCATAAGGAACAACGATATGTCACAGAGCGCGAAAAACTGGCTGGAAGGTAAGCGGGGTCTCATTATGGGGGTCGCCAATGACCGGTCAATCGCGTGGGGCATTTCCAAGGCCGCGCACGAAGCCGGGGCAGAGTTGGCCTTCACCTATCAGGGGGATGCGCTGGAAAAACGTGTAAAACCTCTTGCAGAATCAGTGGGTTCCCAGATTGTCTTGCCCTGCGATGTCACTAACATGCAAAGCGTTCAGCAAGCTTTTGAAACCATTAAACAAAAATGGGGTCAGGTTGATTTTGTGGTTCATGCCATTGCCTTTTCAGACAAAAATGAACTCGATGGTCTTTATGTAGACACAACACGCGATAACTTTTTGAAAACAATGGATATTTCTGTTTTCTCATTTACGGCGGTCGCCAAGGCCGCTATGGATTTGATGCCTGACGGGGGAAGTCTTCTGACCCTGACCTATTACGGGGCAGAACGCGTGATGCCGCATTACAATGTGATGGGGGTCGCCAAGGCCGCGCTTGAGGCTAGCGTGCGGTATCTGGCCGCAGATCTGGGGCCGCGCAATATCCGCGTCAATGCCATTTCCGCAGGCCCGATCAAAACATTGGCCGCTAGCGGCATTGGCGATTTCCGCTACATTTTGAAATGGAATGAATTAAATTCCCCTCTACGCCGGAATGTGACGATCGAAGATGTGGGTCGCTCCGGGCTTTTCCTGCTTTCGGATCTAGGGTCGGGCGTGACCGGCGAAGTGCTCCATGTCGATAGCGGGTATCATACGGTGGGTATGTGTTCGGTTGATAGTGCCGCCGAGACCGCCGAACTCCTGCAATCCATTGCCCCTAAAAAAGAAGACAAGGCGGCTTAAGGACGTATGTCAGGTAATCGTTTCGGCACCTTATTTCAATACACCACTTTTGGGGAATCCCATGGCACCGCGATTGGCGGTGTAATTGATGGGGTGCCGCCGCGCCTTGATCTGTGTGAGGCGGATATTCAATATTATCTGGATCGCCGCAAGCCGGGTCAGAGCAAATTCACCACCCAGCGTCAGGAGCCGGATCAGGTCAAAATTCTCTCTGGGGTGTTTGAGGGGAAAACGACAGGGGCACCTATTGGCTTGATCATTGAAAATGTCGATGCGAAATCCAAGGATTACGGTGACATTCAAGATAAATTCCGTCCCGGCCACGCCGATTTCACGTATGACGCTAAATACGGTATCCGCGATTACCGAGGAGGTGGGCGATCCTCTGCACGCGAAACGGCCATGCGGGTGGCGGCGGGGGCGATAGCCCGGAAGATTTTGGTTAATGCCTTTGGCGACAAAGTGTCTATTAGGGGTGCTGTTGTTCAGGTTGGCCCCCATAAGCTGGTAAATCCCGGTGGATGGAATTGGGATTTTGTGTCTGAAAACCCGCTTTGGTGTCCGGATCCGGGTTCACTCGCCGGATGGGAATCCTTTTTGGATGGTCAGCGTAAAAAAGGCTCCAGCGCGGGGGCAATTGTTGAAATTCATGCGAGCGGCATCCCGGCGGGGTTGGGCGCGCCCGTCTATGACAAGCTTGATTCCGATCTGGCGAAAGCCTTGATGAGCATTAATGCCGTCAAAGGTGTTGAAATTGGCGCCGGGTTTGAGTGTGTGGCCTGGGGCGGGGAGCAGAACGCCGATGAAATACGTATCGGCCAAGATGGCAAGCCAGTCTTCATGAGCAATCACGCGGGCGGCATTCTAGGCGGCATCTCCACGGGTCAGGATATTGTGGTGCGGGCGGCCTTTAAACCGACCAGTTCCATTCTCACCCCGGTTAAAACGATTGATAAGAACGGGCACGAGACAGACATTATCACCAAAGGTCGCCACGATCCGTGTGTAGGGCTTCGGGGAACACCTGTCTGTGAGGCGATGGTGGCTTGTGTGTTGGCCGATCACTGGCTTCGCCACAAGGCACAGTGTTTGTAAAATAACTTCTGTGCGTGACATTGCGTTTGCGGTGTTTAGAATACAGATATGAAACCCACGCGCTCTCTTTTCTATAAGCCCAAGCCTCGTACCCGTGAAATATCCGCCAAGCGTTGGCATTGGCCAAGCTTGGTCAAGCGGGTGCTTACTAAAACATGTATTGTCATCGGCGCGGTTATGCTTTTTTCGGCGGTGTTGGGCGTCATTCTATCTTTTCTTGTGATGCGTGACCATCAGGCGGGTTTACCGGGGGACATGATCCTTGTGCTGAATACCAGTGATGGGGTTAGCGAAACATCCACCATGCCCACTCTCTTTGATCCGTTTCCTTATCAAAATTTAACCGTACATCGTTTGATTGAATCCATTGACCGCGCCGCACAGGACGACCGCGTGCATGGCTTGATTTTGAATGTGGATGGGGGATGGATTGATCCTGTTCACATCGAAGAAATCAGGATAGCGGTCGAACGGTTTCGGGCGACGGGCAAAAAAACCCGCGCCTTTTCGCCCTCGTACGGTGAAGCTGGTGGGACAGGTTTGGGCACCTATTATCTGGCCAGCGTGTTTGAAGATATATGGATGCAACCCGTGGGCATGATGACACTGGCGGGTATCAACATGGAGACGCCCTTCGTGCGTCAGCTTTTAGACAAAATTGGTATCCGCGCTGAATTTTATCACCGAGAAGAATTTAAAAACGCCATGGAAACATTCACGGGTTCGGGTGCGTCGCCCGCATCTCGTGAGATGAATCAAAGTATTGTCGATGACATGGCCAAACGTATGGTGGCGAAAATTGCCGTGGGCAGAGGGCTAACGGCGGTTCAGGTATCTAACCTAATGGATCAAGGGTTGTTTACGGGCGGTGAAGCTTTGAGGTATCAGTTAATTGACCGCCTTGATTATGCCGATGTGATGATATCGGAATGGCGGCAGAAGATTTCAGGCGATGCCGAAGACGAATCCATAGAATTGATCTCTATGTTGGATTACGCCCATAGTTTGAGCCCCGGCCACGGCAAAAAAACGGTAGCACTGGTTCAGGCATCCGGGATGATCGTTCCCTATGACACTGGAGAGAATGTCGCCGCCGCTGACCGTATTTCAGATGCCATTATGCAAGCGGTTGATGATGAGGGTGTGTCCGTGATTGTCCTGCGTGTTGACTCCCCCGGCGGATCACCCACTGCGTCAGAAACCATCCGCCGGGCTGTGGTACGCGCCAAAGAAAAAAATGTTAGGGTTGTTGTGTCCATGGGACCCGTTGCGGCGTCAGGCGGATATTGGATTTCGGCCAACGCGGATAAAATATTCGCGCTTCCGTCCACACTCACCGGATCGATTGGTGTGGTGATGGGGAAACCAGATCTATCGGGTTTGTGGGAAAAGGCAGGTGTCAACTGGGAGTCCACAAATATCGGCAAAAACGCAGGTCTTTGGTCTGTCAACAAAGGATTCAGTGTTGATGAAGTCAAACAGATTGAATCTCATTTAGATGATACCTATGACGCCTTTTTATCACGGGTCGCCGAAGGCCGGAAGATGAAGAAAGAAGATGTCCGTGCGTTGGCCAAAGGACGTGTCTGGACAGGCGCACAGGCCAAGAAGATTGGACTGGTGGATGAACTGGGCGGGCTGGATATGGCCTTGGATGATGCCGCAAAAGGTTTGGGCTTAAAAGACCGTCATGATCTATCGCTGGTAGTTCTTCCGGCGCCGGAAACGCCGTTTGAACAATTTCTGGCGGCGATGAGCGGGCAGGTGAGGGTAAGTACGTGGCTAGGGTCGATTGTTCAAGCTCTGCAACCGATCGCGCCTTTTTTATCATCAGTTCTCCCTATGCTTAAGGGGCAGGATATGGGCGTTTATACCCCGATATATACAGATCGTTAAGAATACATCAGTTTTGCAGGTGGTGTTTTCAGAATAGATTTCACGCGTCCTGCGAACTCTGCGTAATTTAAAATGATATGATCTGGGCTCACGCCTTTTTTCAAAATGGTGATGGCGGCTGGGACGCCGTAAGAAAAAGGGATCACTTCGCAGGGCAAAATCAAATTGGCATTCAACGCCGCCACAATATCTTTATGACGATCACCGATGTGCCAGACCACATCCTGTTCATCCAGCGGGTCTTTGATTTGCTTTAAGGCGCGAATTAATGGGTCAGGATGCGGTTTGGATTTATGAATGTCTTCCCGAAAAATCTGTGCCTTGAAATAATCCTTTAGACCGAATGTCTCCAGGATTTCATGTCCATACCCTTTGCCCAGGCCATTACTGACAATACCTATGGGGATTCCGTGTTCTTTAAGCACATTCAAAAATGTAAAAACGCCGGGGCAGGGCTGGACGATTTCATTTACTTTTTTGCGCCGTAAACTATGCAGAACACGGTGTGCCATGGCACCACTCGCATTCGTTGGTTGATGGCTGGTGTTCAGGAGAGGTTGTTGACGTGTGAAAGCACTCGATAATTTAAATAAACAATCGTCGATTAATTCCAACGTGGACAGTAATTTCGGATTAATGTGGCGTACCGTTGTTCCATCCATGTCCAATAAAACGATGGTGGGGGCAGGCAGGGATGTCATAGGCTGGCCAGAATTTTTTGAACGATGTGGCTTGCGGTTAATCCGGCCTCATCATATTGCGTATCCGGGGTGTGGTGATCCTGAAATACATCCGGTAAATGAAGGGTTCTAACCTTGATTTTACCATGATCGAGTGCCCCTGATGTGCTGAGATATTCCAACACATATGATCCGAATCCGCCAGTAGATCCTTCCTCTATGGTCACCAGAAGGCTATGATGTGCCACCAGTTGATCAATCAGTGCCGTATCTAGAGGCTTGGCGAACCGCGCATCCGCCACAGTAAGAGAGATATTCTTTGTCTCAAGCCACTGCGCCGCCTTGAGACATTCCTCTAGACGCGCTCCGTAAGATAAAATGGCCACATCTGCGCCTTGGCGAACGATTCTGCCCTTGCCAATCTCCAGTAAATCTCCGCGCGCGGGGAGGTCAAGGCCTACGCCCTCGCCTCTGGGGTAACGAAAGGCAATCGGGCCCTCATTATAATCTGCCGCCGTGCGCACCATGGACATGAGTTCGTGTTCGTTGCTGGCGGCCATTAACACCATATTTGGCAGGCACCCTAAAAAGGCTGTATCGAAAGATCCAGCATGCGTGCACCCATCTGCCCCTACAAGCCCCGCCCGATCCAAGGCAAAACGAACCGGGAGGTTTTGAATCGCGACATCATGCACGACCTGATCATATCCCCGTTGCAGAAAGGTTGAATAAATAGCGGCAAATGGTTTCATGCCTTCTGCCGCCAGTCCGGCGGCAAAGGTTACCGCATGTTGTTCGGCGATTCCAACATCGAACATCCGCTCTGGGAATGTGTCAGCAAAGATATCTAAGCCCGTTCCATCCGGCATAGCCGCCGTGATGGCAACGATATGGTCATCGTGCCGCGCCTCTTCGGTCAGGGACTTGGCAAAAACCTTGGTATAGGTTGGGATCAAAGATTTAGGTTTGTGCTGGGTACCGCTCACGATATCAAACTTGGCTACCCCGTGCATTTTGTCAGAGGCATTTTCGGCAGGTGCGTAACCTTTGCCTTTTTGTGTGATCGCATGAATCAATACAGGGCCTTCAGGGTGATTGTCCCGCACATTTCGAAGTACCGGCAGGATTTGTGCCAAATCATGTCCATCCACGGGGCCAATATAATAAAACCCCATTTCTTCGAACATCGTGCCACCCCCCAATGCCGACCGCGCCGTTTCTTCGGCACGCCGCGCCGCGTGTTTTAACGGGGCGGGCAAAATATCAACCATCTTTTTGGCCGCATCCCGAGCGGATAGGTAAGGTTTAGAACTGACAAGACCTGTCAAATATTTGCTCATGGCGCCGACGGGCGGCGCAATCGACATGTTGTTATCGTTTAAGATAACGATCAGCCGTGATTTTAATTCTCCGGCATTATTCATGGCTTCATAGGCCATGCCCGCGCTCATGGCACCATCACCAATAACACAAATCACGTGGCGGTCTTCTTCTTTTAAATCACGCGCCACCGCCATGCCCAGACCCGCGGAGATCGAGGTCGAAGAATGCGCGGCACCAAAAGGATCATAAACGCTTTCGCTTCGCTTGGTAAATCCAGATAGACCTTCCCCTTGACGGATGGTGTGAATACGGTCTCGGCGACCCGTTAGAATTTTATGCGGATAACATTGATGCCCGACATCCCATATCAGTTTATCATCCGGTGTATTGAATACGGCATGAAGGGCAACCGTTAATTCCACAACGCCTAAACCCGCACCCAGATGTCCCCCCGTTTGCGAGACCGCAGAAATTGTTTCCCGCCGCAGATCATCCGCCAGTTGTTGCAATTCCTCATCCGACAGACAGCGCATGTCCATAGGTTCATGAATACGATCCAAGACCGTTTCGGCGGGCGCGTGGCCTGTGTTGTTTTTATGAACGGTCTTCATGCTCATGTGTATAAATACAAAATATATGCCGAATTTATGCCCGGCGTTTTAGCACATAATGTGCAAGCTCTTTTAACGTATCCGCCCGGTTTTCAAACACATGCAGATGGCGAATGGCCTGATGCACCAGCATTTCTGCGCGCATCTTGGCTTGATCTTTTCCCATGGTCGATACGAAGGTCGATTTTCCGGCCTTATCATCCTGATTGGCAGGCTTACCGGTCTCTGTTGATGTCGAGTCAACATCGAGAATGTCATCGGTTACCTGAAACGCTAATCCCAGATCATAGGCGTAATTACACAAGGCTTTTTTATGCGCGTCATCGGCTTTGCCAAGGATGGCGCCGGCCTCACAGGCAAATGCCATCAAGTGTCCTGTTTTCATGCGTTGAAGACGGCTGATGGTGCCCAGATCAAACTCCTGTTCTTCGCCGATTAAATCGAGCATCTGACCACCCACCATGCCGCTAGGGCCTGCGGCGATCGCCAGCTTGCGCACCAATTCCACCCGGACATGCGGGTCAGAATGTGTCTCGCGGTCAGACAACACCTCAAACGCCAACGTCAACAGGGCATCCCCTGACAAGATAGCCGTGGCTTCGTCATATTTCCGGTGAACCGTGGGGACGCCCCGGCGAAGGTCTGAATTGTCCATTGCTGGAAGATCGTCGTGGATCAAGGAGTAACAATGCAGAAATTCAACCGCCGCCGCCACGCGCCGCGCCCGCGCCGGATCAACGTTAAATAGTTTCGAAGATTGAAGCACCATGAAAGGCCGCAATCTTTTTCCGCCGTTCAGCACACCATAGCGCATGGCTTCGAATAAATGGGCTTCGGCCAGATCCGTTTCAGGGAGCAAACGCGTGATAGTCTTGTTGACGGATTCAACGCATTCATCCAGTTCGTCCTGAAGTCGGGGGGTCGCGTCGCGTGGTGAAGGAGCCATGTTTTGTTCTTACATCCTTTAAATTTATTCTGTCTAAAAAATTACTCTGTTTGAAAGGCTTCTGTTTTAATTGAACCGTCAGGCTGAACCGAGATTTTTTCAATCCGGGATTGGGCATCGCGCAGTTTGGTCTCACAGATTTTTTTTAATTCCATTCCCCGTGTGTATGCCGTGATCGATTCCTCCAGCGTTGTTTTGCCGCTTTCCAGACCTTTCACAATGGTTTCCAGTTCAGCCAGCGCATCTTCAAAACTTGGCGAGACAGCCCCTTTGGCACCCATGATAATCCCTTGAGTTATTTCACAATTTAAACGCCCGCGAGTGTAGGCCAGATACGCTGATTTCTCAAGGCTGATGACACCACTTTGCACATCTGGACAGGGGCGGGATGAGATATAATCAAATTATATGTCATTATCAAGAAAGGCTTTGACCCATGCAAAAGCTCTCGCCGATTGATTTTAACGGTAACTCATTGAAAAATATTGACTTTATTTTATGGCGCGTGGCGCGCGCCAAACGCCGTCAACATGAACAGGACACGCATCGTGCCTTGCTCGGGCGGCCACAGGATCATAATACACGTCATTAACCAGACGATATTAACGCCCGTAAGTGCGCTGACACGCTCTCTCGAAGAGCGTTTAGGTCGTAACCGCCCTCCAGCATTGATAAAATGCGCCCCTGCGCCGTCAGATTGGCGAGGGTGCATAAATGCCGAGTGACCCATTCAAAATCATCCGCCGTCAGGTTCAATCCCCCAAGCGGGTCATCTTGGTGGGCATCAAATCCGGCCGATATCATGATGAGATCCGGCGCATAATCCTTCACCGCAGGGAAAACGTGGGTCTCATAAAGTTTTCGAAAAATTTCAGAGCCGCTTTCCGGTGGCAAAATCCAGTTCTGGACAGAGTCTTCGTTATCATCCGGATGACCTGACATCGGCCATAACGGATATTGATGCGTCGAGATAAATAAAATAGACCCATCGTGAGACCGGGTCATGTGATCCGTGCCGTTGCCATGATGCACATCGAAATCAATAATTGCGATTTTTTTGACCCCATAAGATATCTGAGCGTGACGCGCCGCGATAAAAATATTATTAAACAAACAAAACCCCATGGCACGATCGGGTAGGGCATGGTGCCCGGGCGGACGCACGGCACAAAAAGCACGGGTCGTTTTGTTCTGAAAGATATCATCCACCGCCAGACACCCAGCCCCCACTGCCCGAAGTGCTGATTCCCACGTCCCAGGGGAGAGCATCACTTCACCCCCCCAATCAACCACCCCCATCGGTGGGATCATATTTTCGACGGTTTCGATATAATCAGGTATATGCGCCAGAAGAAGATGATCCATCTCCGCGGGCGGTGGTTTGACGCGGGGGAGAGTATCAAAAGGCGGGGTATCTAGTAAGTCATAGATCACACGCAGGCGGTCTGCGCGCTCTGGATGTGCCTCACCCGTATCGTGCGTCAGGCCGCTCTCATGCGTGTATATTGTCGTTTTCATGTGATGCTATATGATGTTTATATATGAATGACACAGACAGCCCGCTCACACAATCCGATATTCTGGCACGACGACTTTTGTTTCGCTGGATTCCAAAATGGCATGGGGCGTTTTGTGATCCGGCGACAGGTTTGTTTCATGAACGTCTGGGGCACGCGTTTCGCCCGGTTCCTATGCCGCATAAAAGATTGTTAACGCAGTGCCGTCAATTAGCCATGTATGCCGATGCCGCCCGGCAAAGGCCAGATTTAAAATTTACGCCTAAATTATATGTGTCTTATCGTGCCCTGATCGATCATTTCTTCATCCCGGAAACGGGAGGGTGGCGATTTAGTTTAAATCCGCAAGGCCAGCCACTCGACGATACCTATGATCTATATGCGCTGGCGTTCGTCATTTTTGCCTTAGCGCATTACGGCAAGGCCTATCCTGACTCAGACGCGCGCGATTATGCGCTCAAAACGCTTGGTTTTATTGACAAGTATTTCCGGATTCCCGGTAATCTCAGCTTTGCTGAATCGCTGTCGACTGATTTAAAGACAATCCCACAACTTCGGCGTCATGAATCTCATATGCACCTTCTTGAAGCGTGCTTGTTTGCTTTGCAGACATGGGGGGATATATCTTTCAAGCTCCTTGCGGATGAAATCGTCACCTTGTTTCATCAAAAATTTTATAATCGAACGCAAAATATCCTGAGCGAATATTTTGATGATGAATTAAATCCTGCACCCAAGGAGGGGCACATTGTTGTGGAACCTGGCCATTATGGGGAATGGATATGGCTTTTGAAAAAATATAGCTATCTCACCGGGACTCAATTGCCTGATCAAGATTCTGTATGTGAGAAGATGTTAGTATGGGCAAACACCCATGGATGGGATTCAGAATTTGGCGGCATATATGATGAGTTGAATGATCGCCACGAAGTGATTGCCGATACTAAACGGCTGTGGCCATTTGGAGAAATCTTGAAAGCGAATGCCTTGTTAATGGATAGCGGGTTAAGCCGCGACGATCTGAAGGCTAATATGTCCCGCATGATGCGTGTCTTTGTCCAAAAATATATGGATGCGCGGGGATTTTGGACTGAATGGCTCAACCGGGATTTATCCCCGGCAACAGATTATATGCCGGGTACCACGCCCTATCATGTGTATTTCAGTATCATGGAGACTCGGGAAACGTTGTATGCGCGCGGCAAACCCAAATCTCTTTTAACGCCGATGGAATCAACGCTGTATAAAATACGCAGACGTCTGTCAGATCGCGTGCGCCAGATCAAAGCCTATATCCGTAAACAGTCCGTCTAAGGTTTTTGGGCACTGGCCATCTGACGGCGGTTATAGGCAAGCTGTTCTTCGCTCAACTGAAAGCCGACCACGATATTATAGATGGCATTTTTTGTCGTTGTATTTGGGATGGATTGACGAATTGTCTCAACCTGTCTCAAGGCATTTTCCGTGGCATTATATGACACTGACGCGGCAAAAAGTTCTTTGGATAATACCACGCCCTGTGCATCCGTCACGGCAACGAAATAAGGATAGGCAAAACTGGCTTCGTCTCCGGCTTTCCATCTGCCTTTGGGGCCTAGCTTGCCATCAAATTCAAACGTAATATCTACGCCTGTCGCATCGTTCTCATTCACGCATCGTGTATCAATTTTTGTAATCGTGAGACGCCCCATTTCGCTGGCATCCGAAGGGCGGGAGAGATCCACAAATTCAACAGCTTGCTTTAGATCATCCATCACGCGCACGGGTGGGCAAGCTGTTTCGATCCCGTCCGCTTCTATGGGCGGGTCACCTGCCACAGCACTTGCCTGACCCGGGGTGTCGGGGGCAATAATCCGTGCAATATCATTTTTTGCCCCGGAGAGGGTTTGGCATCCCGGCAGGATCAATAGACCCAGACAGATCAAGATTAAAAACTTCATGTGGTTCAGATTACGCCATTGATGGTTGCAGAACAACCCCGTTTCAGTTTATATCAACTCTATGACACGTCCTTCTTTGACCGTTCTTTTAGCGGCACCCCGAGGTTTTTGCGCCGGGGTGGATCGAGCCATCCAGATTGTTGAAAAGACGCTGGAAAAATATGGTGCTCCTGTTTATGTGCGTCATGAAATTGTTCACAATAAATTTGTGGTTGAAAATTTAAGAGCCAAGGGTGCCGTTTTTATTGAAGAACTGGATGAAATTCCGGACGCGACTCGCCCGGTTATTTTTTCGGCACATGGTGTACCCAAAAAAATCCCGGCCGATGCCGCCAGCCGCAATATGTTTTACATTGATGCCACCTGTCCACTGGTGAGCAAGGTTCATAAAGAAGCGGAGCGCCACTTCGCCCAAGGCAGACAGATTATTTTGATTGGCCATGCTGGACATCCTGAAGTGGTGGGTACCATGGGGCAGTTGCCTGAAGGGGCGGTTATTTTGGTTGAAACCACAGAGGATGTGGCCCGTCTTGAGATATCGGATGCCCAGCCTCTGGCTTATTGCACCCAGACAACGTTATCCGTCGATGATACGGCTAAAGTGGTACAAGCACTCACCTTGAAATTCCCGCATATTCTTCCGCCCCATAAAGAAGATATTTGCTATGCCACCACCAATCGTCAAGCCGCCGTCAAGGAGATTGCGGCGCGGTGTGATGCGATGATGGTCATTGGCGCACCCAATTCGTCTAATTCAAACCGGCTGGTTGAAGTGGGTTTGGTGTATGGATGTCAGAAGGCAACCTTGATCCAGCGCGCCAGTGATATTGATTGGGCGTGGCTGGCCGGGGTGAATATTCTGGGGCTGACGGCGGGCGCATCGGCACCCGAAACACTGGTCGAAGAAGTGATCTCGGCGATACGTCAGAATTACGATGTCTGCGTTGAAGAAGTCTCAATTACTCAGGAAAATGTGGTGTTCAATGTGCCGCGTATCCTGCGCGAAGAAGCGGCCTAGGTCATGCCGATTACCGTTCCTGAATTCAATGCGATCTCCCACAAGGTCATCACCTTGATGGGGATGTCGGGGGTTGGAAAAACCTATTTGTCTTGTCTGCTGGCGAAACAAGGCTGGTTTCATTATTCCTGTGATCTAGAAATCGGCACGCGTTTAATGGGCGATGAAATTGTTCAAACTTTATCTCGTTCTAGTGGCACGATTCGGCTTAACACCATCACGGCCGAAGATTTATCAATGCTCTCGGAATATGTAGGACGTTTAGGAAATCCAGCGCACGGCGGCTTACCTTTGGCTGAATTCAAGCGGCGTCAGAAAAAATATTATGATGCGGAATGCCAATCCCTACGTGACCTGCCGACTATTGTCAAACAGGCACATGCCAAAGGCTTTACACAGGTGGTGAATGATTCCACCGGAAGCCTATGCGAAATTGATGATGAAACCTTAATCGCGAGCATTGATGAAAGTTCATTAATTGTTTATATCAAGGCCAATGCGCAGGAAGAACAAAATGTCTTGCGGCGGGCACAGGAATATCCCAAACCTATGTTTTTTTCACCGGAGAGATTTGATTTCTGGGTGGAAACATATCTGTCAGACCGCGGACTATCATCCTCGGATCATATGAATGCCGATGATTTTTCGCGCTGGGTTTTCCCCCGTTTGTTTGAAAACAGATTGCCTAAATATCAGCGCATCGCCGACACATATGGTGTGACAATTCCATCCGAAGCCTTCCACGGCGTACAAACATCCGATGACTTTTTAAAAATTATTATAGATCATCTTCCTGGATAATAATGTCCATTGAAATTTTTACTGATGGCGCCTGTAGTGGAAACCCGGGACCGGGGGGCTGGGGGGTTATTTTACGCTGGAATGGCCATGAAAAAGAGCTTTCGGGTGGCGAAGCGCTCACCACGAATAATCGCATGGAAATGATGGCGGTCATTATGGGGCTTGAAGCTCTGAAGAAACCTTCACGGGTGACCATTTATTCTGACAGTAAATATGTGATCGAATGTGCCCAAAAATGGCTCGCGAGCTGGAAGACCAAAGGCTGGAAGACGGCGGATAAAAAGCCCGTTAAGAATCAAGATTTGTGGGAGAGAATCGATTCGGCTATGTCGCCTCATATCGTTGATTTTATCTGGGTAAAGGGGCACGCTGGCCACCCGGAAAACGAGCGTGTGGATAAGTTAGCAGTCCAAGCGATTCCAAAAGCTTAGAAATTTTATCCACATACTTATCATCATAGTTGTTCGTGCCGGGAATCCCGGCATTAAGATTCTCTTAAGCAATTCAGACAAGAGTCGAGGTAAGGATGCACCGGATTATTGTCCGACATCGAGATCAAGATCTCACATGAAAGGATATCGCCATGACCGCCTATTCGATCGATACGCCACTTAAATGCAACGACAATCATCCGAATTTAGAATCGTTTGATCCCCGGATTTCTTTGCCGCTTCCACCAGAGGGGTCGGTTGAGATAGATGTTTATGCCCGGTTCATGCGGCATTTACGCCACGTTCCCAACAGCCGGATGGATATTAAAATTCTCTCCTCGCTTCAATTCACGGCGGATATGACAGATTTGGGCGATGCGTTCGTGTCTAAATTATTAGTTGAGTATGGACTACGTGCACCCCGGGCGGCTTTTCCGGCGAGTTATCTGGAATATGTGGACCGAAGCTTAATGCGATCCGGATGGGATATCGGAGGGCCTTGTACTGCGACACTCGCGCTTAAATCACATTGGGATAGAATAGGCGAGGATCGTTTTGCGGCGTTTCGCCGGGAATATCCACGCGTTCAGGAACCCATCACTTTGTAGTGGATTTTTTAACGATATTAATCGTTAAATTCCCACTTGTGACGTCCTGTTGGCGTGTATTCCTGTGTGGGGATGTTTAAAACCGGGATACGATTTTCATCCTCTCTCTTGTTAAAATTCTGATTGACGATGGGTGCTCCGGGGAGAGATTCTTCGGATGTATCCGAAAGAGGATCTTCTGATCCTAGAATATTACCAATTAAGTCATGGAAACTGAAATCTTCCACGATGGTGGCGGTGGTGCCGTACTGCGGGGTGGGTTTCGTGACGGCAACCGTCATGATGTCTCGCCAGGCAGGCGCGGCGATTGACCCGCCCGTCATACGGCGCATCGGGCTATTATCATCATTGCCAAACCAGACAATGCCGGCATAGGTGTCGGTAAATCCATCAAACCACGCATCTCGGAAGTCTTGGGATGTTCCGGTTTTTCCAGCGGCCGCATAAGGCCCCCGTGCCGCGACACCGGTTCCCCATTCCACGACGCCGCGCATCATATAGGTAAGCTGAGATACTTTGTGGCGAGACATAACCTGACGCACGGTGTGATGCGCGGGGCGTTCATATAAAACCTTTCCGTCATTGTCCGTGACTTTTAAAATCGAAAAGGGTTCAACGGCGATACCGCCGCGCGCAAGCCCAGCATAAGCAGAGGCCATCTGAAGCATGGGAACGCCATTACTGCCCAGAGCAAGTGACAAATTCGGCTCCAGATCCGCCGTAATGCCCAAACGTCGTGCCACCGATATCGCTGATTCAGGGCCGATCTGATAGAGGAGTTCGACAGCCACGGTATTCAGCGAACGGCCAAATGCCTGCGCCAACGTGACTTCGCCGTAGTATTCATTCCCATAGTTTTGCGGTGTGTAGCGTCCATAGGAACGAGGTTCATCAACGACCAGACTATCCGGGGTTAATCCCGCTTCAAGCGCGGCCATGTACACAAAGGGCTTGAACGATGATCCCGGAGATCTTAAGGCATGGGTGACTCGGTTATATTCACTCATCTCATAGTCCCGCCCCCCCACCATGGACACAATGCCCCCATCCAGCCGTAAAATGACAGCCGCACCTTGCGTGACCTTGTTCGAAGTCCCGTATTTTAAAATGCCTTTGGTGATGGCCTGTTCTGAGGCTTTTTGAATATCCTTATCTAGCGTGGTGTAAACAATGACGTCCTGATCGATGGTACCAATCAAATCTTCCAGCTGACTGACAATATAATCCGTGAAATAACGAATAGTATCGCCGCTTGAGGGCTTGCGACGCGGCGCGGGTGGAAACTTCTTCAGTTGATTCAGTTCTTTTTGTTCAATGAATCCACCATCAACCATGGCGTTTAAGACAACCATCGTGCGCGAGGCCGATTCCTCGGGGTTTGATGCCGGTGAGTATCGGGATGGGGCTTTTAATAACCCGGCAATCGTCGCTGATTCACGAAGCGAGAGTTCCTTAGCAGATTTGTTGAAATAGACTCGCGCCGCGGCATCAATCCCATACGCCCCCGCACCCAGATAAACCCGGTTAAGATAGGCACTTAATATTTCATCTTTTGTGAGTTTGGTTTCCAGCCAAATCGCCAGCATGGCCTCCTGAATTTTACGTTTTAGCGTCCGGTCGCGGGATAAAAAGAGGTTTTTGGCCAACTGTTGTGTGATGGTGGAGCCACCCTGAACGAAACCTCCTTTGACCATGTTCACGGTAAACGCGCGGGCAATGCCGATGGGGTCTAAGCCGAAATGATAATAAAAACGTCTGTCTTCTGTGGCCAATACGGCGTTG
Source organism: Alphaproteobacteria bacterium (assembly GCA_017302165.1). Classification (GTDB taxonomy): domain Bacteria; phylum Pseudomonadota; class Alphaproteobacteria; order Micavibrionales; family Micavibrionaceae; genus UWPOB-MICAV1. The sequence continues at coordinate 111,323 of JAFLCW010000004.1, read as the reverse complement.
ACGACGTGATCCGGCAAATCTTTCACGACGACACTTTCGCCTTTGATGTCCCCGAACCGATCCACGATCTTACCGTCATTGGCCTTGATGATGATCATGGGACGACGTTCAAAGATCATCTCTTCGGTGATGTCCGGCAGTTCCGATGCGTAATAAGTGAACAGAATGGCCAGCGCGATCCCCACCCATAAGCAGGCGACCAATATCCACTTGGCTATATAGGCGAAAAACCCACCTGGCTGTCTGGCGGCCGAACTGGATTTAGGCGTATAGGATGGTTTTTTCTTCTTTTTGGCCATGAGGTGACGGGGGTTAAGATGTCAGCGATTTTTAGGGCGTTTTCATCCTAAAGTCCATATCCATATGGGGAAAAGCGGGGCTTAATGAATAAGAAAAATGGATGCCAGACCTAAAAAGCCAAAGAAACCGACGACATCCGTGATAGTCGTTAAAAAGACGGTGGATGATAGGGCCGGGTCAACCCCGATACGGTTTAAGAAAATGGGAATGCCCGCCCCAAATAACCCGGCGCAGACCAAATTTAACACCATGGCCGCCCCAATCACGCCGCCCAGAACGGGGCTTTGGAACCATAGGGCGGCGATCGCCCCAATAATCAGGGCAAATGCCGCCCCGTTAAGCGTGCCCACCAATGTTTCCTTCCAGATAATCCGAAAGGTGTTGGTATCTGAAATCTCCTTGGTGGCCAGCGCGCGAACGGCGACGGTCAAGGCCTGTGTGCCCGCATTTCCCCCCATGGACGCTACAATTGGCATCAGAATGGCCAAGGCGATAACCTGTTCTAACGTGGCATCAAACCATGAAATCACCACAGACGCCAAAATGGCGGTTAGTAAATTCACAAATAGCCATTTAAACCGGCTGGTCGTGGTGGACATCACGGCGCGGTAAAGATCGCCTTCTTTCACCCCCGCCATTTTCAGGATATCTTCCTGCGCTTCTTCGTCGATAACATCAATGACATCATCAATGGTGATCACGCCGATCAACCGATCATCTTCATCGACGACAGGGGCGGATTTAATGCTTTCACGCCGGAACAGGTGCGCCACTTCTTCTTGATCAAGGGTGGCTGATACCGTATGTGCTTCTTTTAAGGTTAAATCACGGATTTTTTCATGGCGTTGTGAACGGATTAATTTATCCAGCGGAATTTCCCCGCGCACATGATATGACGGGTCAATGACGATCAGGTCAAAAAAATCATCCGGGATTTTGTCGCCCGCCGACCGAAGATAATCAATCGTGTCGCCCACGGTCCAGAATTCAGGGATCGCGACAAATTCACGTTGCATTAACCGTCCCGCGGAATCAGGTGGGAAGGTTAGACCTTCTTCCAAGGCCAATCGGTCTTTATTCGAAAGTTTATATAAAATTTCTTTCTGAAAGACGGGAGATAAATTCAAAATCAAATCGAGCGCGTCATCGCTGTCCAGTTCAGAAATAATCTGCGCGACTTTAGATGACGGCATCGTGGACAGGCAGATACGGCGCAATTCCGCATCCAAAAAGCTAAAGACATAGGGGTCAAAAGCCCCCCCAAACTGTTCTAATAATGCCTGCCGGTCTTCAGCATCAATCTTATGGAGAAGGTCAGCGGCCTCAGGAACACTCAGTTCCTTCAATGATTCAGTAAGTTTTTCGGCATGGGCTTCGTGTAAATCCGTCAGAAGGTCTTGAATACGCTCATCGCTGAGGCCGACAATATCTGTCTCCTCTTCGCTGTCTGTCAGCGGCGAAAGCGTTTCTGCCATGACCACCTCATTGATTTAGGGCTATGCTGTTTTACGGCGAGGTGACTGTGACACGGTTTCATCCCGGCGTCCAGCAACCTGCGCTTCAACCGAAATCAAAGCGGTAATATTGAATATTCCACGTGCCGAAACAGAAGGGGTCAAAATATGGGCAGGTTTGGCCAAGCCAAGCAACATCGGGCCTACGGGGATACCTTCGCCCAATATTTTAATCATGTTGAATGAAATATTGGCCGATTCCATGTTGGGCATAACCAGAATATTCGCCTGCCCCTTGAGGGTGGAGTGTGGCATCACCAGTTGCCGAACTTCGGGGGAGAGCGCGGAGTCGGCATGCATTTCACCATCCAGTTCCAAATGGGGCGCGCGTTCCTTTAGATCCCGTACCGCTGAGCGCATCTTGTATGAGCTTTCGTCGTCAATCGTTCCAAAATCGGAATGGGAGAGTAGGGCTATTTTAGGCGTAATCCCAAATCTGCTGACAGCTTCGGCGGCCAGAAGGGTCATTTCGGAAATTTGTGAAATGGACGGGTTCGGGTTGACATGCGTATCGCAGACAAAAAATGTCCCTTTGGGCAGAATAATCATCCGCATGGCGGCGGCCGTTTCCACACCGGGCTTCAGGCCAATGATATCGACAATTGGGTTTAAATGCTGGCGGAAATTACCAATGGTGCCGCATACCATGCCATCGGCTTGATTTTTGTGAACCATCAGCGCGGCAATCACGGTTGTATCGGTGCGAACAATATTACGCGCCATCGCTGGCGTAATGCCCCGCCGCGCCATCAGGCCGTGATAGGTTTCCCAGTAATCTTTATACCGGGGGTCGTCCTGCGGGTCGACCAATTCAAAATCTGTGCCTTCGGTCATGCGTAAACGCATACGCTTGATGCGTGTTGTGACAACATCCCGTCTTCCGATCAAAATCGGCTTTGCCACGCCTTCATCCAAGACCATCTGCACCGCCCGCAAAATATGTTCTTCTTCGCCTTCGCTATAGACAACACGTTTGGGACTTTGTTTTGCGCCTGAAAATACAGACCGCATCACCATGGTAGAACGGGTATTGAATTGCTGAAGCTTTTCCCGGTAGGCATCAAAATCCTGAATGGGACGCGTGGCTACCCCCGTGGACATGGCGGCTTTCGCCACAGCAATCGGTAGTTCGACAATCAATCGAGGGTCAAACGGTTTGGGGATAAGATATTCAGGTCCAAATTCAAGATTCTGTCCGGCATAAACGGTCGCCACTTCGTCTGTGGCTTCACGACGTGCCAGTTCTGCAATCGCCTTGACGCAGGCAATTTTCATCTCTTCGTTAATGGCTGTAGCGCCAACATCCAAGGCACCCCGGAACAAAAACGGAAAACACAGAACGTTATTGACCTGATTGGGAAAGTCAGACCGTCCAGTACAGACAATCGCATCCGGTTTACCTTTGCGGGCTTCATCGGGCATGATTTCCGGTGTCGGATTGGCCAATGCCATGATCAACGGTGCCTTGGCCATTTCAGCCACCATATCGGGTGTCGCGGCCTTGGGACCGGAAAGACCCAAGAAAATATCGGCACCTGATAGTGCATCTTTCAAATCACGGGCATTGGTGCTTGAGGCGAATTTTTCTTTATATGGATCCATGCCGTTTTCGCGGCCTTTATAAATGACACCATTTCGGTCACAGACAATAATATTGTCTTTAGGCATGCCCACTTCACATAGAAGATTAAGACACGCCAGCGCAGAGGCACCAGCTCCGTTGGCCACCAGTTTCACATCCGTAATCTTGCGTCCGGTGTAATGAAGCCAATTTAAAATACATGCCGAAACAATAATGGCGGTGCCGTGCTGATCATCATGGAACACGGGAATTTTCATACGTTCCCGAAGACGGCGTTCCACTTCAAAACATTCCGGGGCTTTGATATCCTCAAGATTAATCCCGCCAAAGGTAGGTTCCATCATCGCAATGGCATCAACCAATTTATCGATATTTTTCTCATCCAGTTCGATATCGACAGAATCAATATTTGCGAATTTTTTAAATAAAACGGCTTTGCCTTCCATCACGGGCTTGGACGCCAGCGCACCGATATCTCCCAATCCTAAAACGGCCGTTCCATTGGAAATGACCGCCACCAAATTTCCTTTGGATGTGTAATCGAGTGCCTTTGAGGGGTCTTTTTCAATTTCCTCGCACGGCACCGCGACACCTGGGGAATAAGCAAGGGCGAGGTCACGTTGTGTTGCCATGCCTTTGGTTGGCGTGATCGAGATTTTACCGGGCGTCGGAAGCCGGTGATATTCCAACGCGGCATCCCGCAAGGCATTTTGATCTTTATCGGAATGTGAATCGGACATGAATGTGACCCTCAATAGAAAAAAAATGGTGCGGCCAAGAAGACTCGAACTTCCACGGGGGTTAGCCCACAGCGACCTCAACGCTGCGCGTCTACCAATTCCGCCATGGCCGCAGAATTTGTTAAGCTGAGGGGTTCGTAACAAATTCACCGCGTTCCGGCAAGGTCTTATCCGTATTGCGGTGCAGGATAAATATATAGAGTTTTCAATGTCGTCAATTGAAATTAGATAATCTTGTAATTGCCAAGTCTAGCGGCATAGGAATCCCAATCAGGAAAATCCTTTTTTCTGGGATAAAAAGTTACAAAACGGGAATAAATATCCAAACCGAGTTGGTTTTTTGCAGATTTTTTTATACTATTGATCACACCTGCTATGCGGACTTCTTTATTTCTAGCATTATCAAATCCGTGGGCTTCTTTGGGTACAAACTCTCCACGGTAGGCAACAAGAAGGGCAAGGCTACGGGTTTCTGTCATATTTAGAATGATCTGCTGTCCATCAACATAAACGCGTGCCTTGTCCCACGGCATATCACCGCTTTTGACAATCTTGAAGCCACCATATTCAATGGTATTGGTATTGGCAAAGGCGGCTTTAAGTTTGGGATTTTCCTGAATCATGACCGCTTTATATCTTATGAAAATTATTTATGCAAGAAAAAATAACGTTAATTGATTGGCATATATCTCAGGGGCTTGTCCCGTATGAACAGGCTGTATCGGCCATGGAAACCCGGGTGGCGGATATCCGGGCGGGTAAGGCACCTGAGCAAATATGGCTGTTGGAACATCCCCCCCTTTACACGGCGGGCACCAGTGCCCGGCCAGAAGATCTGGTGACGGCTCGCTTTCCGGTGCATGAAACGGGCAGGGGGGGGCAATATACCTATCATGGGCCCGGCCAGCGTGTGGCTTATGTCATGCTGGATTTAAGGGCGCGCCAAGCGTCTCCCGATGTCAAAAAATATGTCTGGCAACTCGAAGAGTGGATCATCCAGACATTGGCATATTTTGGGATCACCGGAGAACGCCGTGACGGACGTGTGGGCATATGGGTGGTTCGGGGATCGCGCGAAGATAAAATCGCCGCCATCGGGGTGCGCATTCGTCAAGGCGTCACGTATCATGGCCTGTCGATCAACATTAACCCCGATCTTTCGCATTTTAACGGGATTGTTCCGTGTGGTATTGCCGCGCATGGCGTGACGTCTTTTCAGGATTTGGGCAAGAATATCACCATGGCAGAGCTGGATGACGTGCTTAAGCAAACATTCAAAATTGTTTTTGGATAAGCCGTTCATATACGAACATTGACAGATAACATATTATTTTGTCATAAATAAATCATGCGTTATATACTTATAGGGGAAAACCCTATTGAAGATCAGCGTATTTATGAAGCTTTGGCAATGCGTCAGATCGTATGTGACGTCATCCCTTGTGGTACGATACAGGATATAAATCGCCATTTAAGTAATGCCATACCTACGATTCTGATTATCAACGAGCCTACATCGCCTCAAAAATTTTATCGATCAATAGTAAAATCTATTCGGGATACAGGACATCTATGCGGGATTGTGGTGTTAGGACGACAAGCCTCATTTCGTGATCCTATAGATTATCTAGATGCCGGAGCCGATAGTTATGTGCCTTTACCAGTTGAGCCTGAAGTTTTAGATCGTGTGATTAAAACTGTTGTAAGACGGACATCTGCCCATGAACGACCATGTGACGTTATTACTTTGTGCGGAGGTGTTTTTTTTGATCAAACAAAGGGCAGAATCCAAATTCAAGATACAGATATTTTGCTTACAGCTTCTGAATTTAAGGTACTAAAGACGTTAATAGAGGCAAATGGTAAAATTGTATCCACAAATTCCCTGAAAGAGGGTGTTTATCAGGATTTAATGCGCGCTGAAAAACATCAACCTTCAAATTGCATTCAAGTATTCGTTAATAGAATACGAGATAAATTGGGGTTATTAGACAAGAGCGCAGTTATTGAAACCGTGCGCTCAGAAGGATATCGATGGGTGCAAGGTCACTATAATACAGATCGGTTGATACCTGTCGGCACGACATGTATAAATCAAAATATTAATCTGCCGCCAGTGGCACACGTTCCGCAGTAACATAATCCGCACAAAAACGCATCAGGCGGTTGATGTTTTCTTTCAAGCCCAGAAATCCTTTGTTTTTTTCGCCCGTTTCTTCGTTCATATAAAGCGACCGGCAGATTTCAATTTGAACAGAATGCCTGTTCAATGCCGGGCACGCATATCGCCGCACCAGTTCAACGCCTTTATACGGGTCATTGATGGCCACGCTATATCCCATATCTTCAAGACAGGATCTGAGGGCATAGACAAAATGAATATCCGATGTTGTGCCATCACGGTCGCCCAATACAAAATCAGTATGTCGTCCCAAATATCCGGCAAAATGATTGGTAGACGGCATGGAATGGCAATTCAGATGATACACCCGTCCATGTGCCGAATAGGTTTCATCCAGTATGTTTTTTAAGGCTGTATGATAGGGTATGTAATAATTCTGAATACGGGTCTGTATCTCTGTCACGCTTAAGGGACGGTCATACATCGGGGTAGTGGGGGTCAATAATCGGCGCACGAGCCCAATGCCGGCGCGTGACCGGGGGGTTTCCTCAATCTCACCCGGCCAAGGGGCATCAAGGAGCAAGGGGTCAATTTCCGTCACGGCGCGGTTGACATCAATATAGGTGCGGGGGAATTCGGCGCATAATAAGACAGCCCCGTGAAGGGGCGCATCGGCATAGAGTTCATCTACATGTCTATCTTCCCCGGTCATCAAGGCGAGGGGAGAGCATACCGTTTGAAAATCATCGGGATAATGCGTGCCGCTATGGGGTGAATCACACACAAGCGGCGCAGAAACAGACGGGCGTAACAAACGATAAGCCGGATGCATGGCCATCAGTGTAAACCACCCCTTCAACCCCTGTCACGGGATATTCTATCTTTCGCCCGCGCACGCCGGGTGATATGTTTACCCCCATTACACAAGAAGGTATGACACAAGAGGAATATATGCACGATATAAAATTTATTCGCGAAAACCCCAAAGCTTTTGATCAGGCAATGGCGCGCCGCAATATGGCTGGCCAAAGTTCTGCCCTGCTGGCCTTGGATGAGGAACGCCGAGCCGTTCAAACGGAACTCCAAAAAATTCAGGCAGAACGTAACGCGAAATCACAGAAAATTGGTGAGGTCAAAAAAGCAGGCGGAGATGCCGCAGGATTGATGGACGAGGTCATGGCACTTAAGAACCGTATGACGGAACTTGAGGAAAAAGACCGCACCATGGGCGAATCCTTGAATCTTCACTTATCCTCGCTTCCGAATATCCTGTTTGATGAAACACCGGATGGAAAGGACGAAAGCCAGAACGTTGAACTCCGCCGTGTGGGTACGCCGATACTTAAAAAATCTGACGCCAAAGATCATACGGATATTGGCGAAGCGCTGGGGATGATGGATTTTGAAACGGCGGCGAAAATTTCCGGCTCCCGCTTTGTGTTGATGCATTCCGGGTTGGCGCGGCTTGAACGCGCGCTGGCGCAATTCATGTTGGATACGCATACGGGCGAACATGGATATACCGAAGTATCCCCGCCGCTTTTGGTGAATGATAAAACGGCTTATGGCACGGGACAGCTTCCGAAATTTGCCGAAGACCTGTTTCGTACCACGCGGGGGGATTGGCTTATTCCTACCGCTGAAGTCCCGCTGACGAACATGGTGGCAGACATGATTATTGATCAAGAAGATACGCCCCGCCGCTATTGCGCCTTTACGCCGTGTTTCCGGTCAGAAGCAGGTGCCGCCGGCAAGGATACACGCGGTATGCTTCGTCAACATCAGTTCTATAAGGTAGAACTGGTGTCGATTACCGCCCCTGAAGACAGCATTGCCGAACATGAACGCATGACGGGCTGTGCAGAAAATATTCTGAAAAAGCTTGAATTACCTTTCCGTACCATTGTTTTGTGTTCCGGGGATACCGGTTTTGGGGCGCGCAAAACCTATGACATCGAAGTCTGGCTTCCGGGGCAGGATCGGTACCGGGAGATTTCATCCTGTTCTAATTGTGGAGATTTCCAAGCACGCCGCATGAATGCCCGTCTGCGTAAAAAAGGTGAAAAAGAGACGCGTTTTGCCCATACGCTGAATGGCTCGGGCGTAGCCGTAGGACGTGCCCTGATTGCCGTATTGGAAAATTACTATGATCCGGCGGATGGCGGGGTGCGGATTCCAGCCGTACTTAAGCCTTATATGGGGGGGGTAGAAAAGTTAATGCCCCTGTCTTTAGCGACCTCCCGGGCGGCTTAAGCCATAAACATGCCTTGAATCCGGGGGAATCATGTGATTCACTAAGGGTGCGATGCTCGCCCCTGCCGTTACGTCATATGCCTCTCGTCATTCTGCCCGTCTTGTCTCGCTGTTGCGCGATAAGGGGATACGTGATGCCCGGGTGCTGTCGGCTATGGAATATATACCGCGAGAGAGATTTATGCCCCCCGCGGTGCAAGACCGGGCATGGGATGATATGGCGCTCCCGATTGGGCGGGGTCAAACAATCTCCCAACCTTACATTGTTGCCTTGATGACTGAGTCTCTGGCGTTGACGGATCGGGATAAGGTGCTGGAGATCGGCACAGGCTCAGGATACCAATCCGCCATTTTGTCTAAAATCTGCCGCCGCGTATATTCGATTGAACGTCATAAACCTCTGCTGGATCAGGCTGAGATATTATTTCGCCAGCTTCATCTTCGAAATATCACCGCCATGTGTGCGGATGGCATGCTGGGTTGGCCGCGCATCAATGGGGTCGATCAAGCGCCGTTTGATAAAATTATTGTGACGGCCGGAGCCCAAGATAAACCCCCGCAATCTTTGTTTGATCAATTAAAAATCGGGGGTGTCATGGTGGTGCCGGTGGGGCCACTGGCGGATCAGATTTTAAAAAAATACGTGAAACTGTCAGACGATACATGGTTGGTGAGCGATATTTGCCCCGTTCGGTTTGTGCCTTTACTCCCCGATGTGGCGGCAGAGACGGGAGACAGCGCATGAGATATCCGCATCTTCTTCTGCTTTTGCCTTTGGTACTTTGTGGATGTTTATCCAAACGTCAGGATTCTGCGCCTGTGGTGACATATGGGGTCACGCCCGGCGCAGGAAGCACAGGCATGCATACCATACTCGACGGTGATACGGTCTATACTGTATCCAAACAATATAATCTGCCGATACGGGATATTATCACCGTCAATGCCATGTCGGCACCGTATACCTTAAGTTCTGGGTATCGTTTGAAACTGCCCCCGCCCAATGAATATCGTGTGAAACCGGGTGATAGTGTGCAGTCTATTTCGGCGACATTTGATACCAGTGTGTTTCAACTGGCGCGCTTGAATAATTTAAATGCCCCTTATGCCTTAAGCGCGGGACAAGTTTTACGATTGCCTTCGCCTCAACCTCAGCCGCGCGTGATGCCAGAAGAACCGGAAACGCTCTCGCCGCCTGTTCAAGTCACTGGCGTGGAACGTCAAGCCTTGCCGCCCATTCCTTCTGCTCGTGCGAACGCCAATCCTGTCATAACCCAGAAGACATCTTCTTCTGCACCTGTCCCGCCGTCATCGCCTGTGCGGGCTGAACCGGTGTCTGCCGCTTCGGCACCCGCGAAAATGCCCAAGACCCCGCCGCGAGCCGATACAGGCAAATTTATGTGGCCGGTAGATGGCCATATTATTTCAGGCTATGGCCCTAAATCCGGCGGACTTCATAATGATGGGATTAATATCAAGGCACCCAAGGGAACGCCTGTGCGGTCTGCCGAAAATGGCGTCGTGGTGTATGCAGGAAATAAACTCGAAGGCTATGGCAATCTGGTACTGGTGCGCCATCAAGATAAATGGATGACGGCCTACGCTCATCTTGATAAAACGCTGATCAAAAAAGGCGATGTGGTGAAACGGGGGCAGGCCATTGGTACGGTGGGAGCCACAGGTCAGGTCGATAGCCCGCAACTACATTTTGAAATCCGCAAAGGCACCACAGCCGTCAATCCGGATAAATATCTTTAATCTATAGTTTGATTTTTTGTTGCCCGGCGATCTGCTGAATGTACTGCCATGCCACGCGCCCAGATCGTGCTCCGCGTGTGGTCGCCCATTCAACGGCTGATTTGTCATCGAACGTCAATCCATATTGACCCGCGTATCCCGTGATCATCGCCAGATATTCATCCTGCGTGCAGGGATAAAACCCAAGCCATAGCCCAAAGCGATCTGACAGCGATACTTTTTCTTCAACAGTTTCTCCCGGGTGAATGGCGGTGGTGCGTTCATTTTCGATCATTTGGCGCGGTATCAGATGACGGCGATTGGATGTTGCATAAAACAAAACATGGTCAGGACGACGGTCAAGTCCGCCTTCAAGAACGGCCTTCAAGGATTTATAGGCTCCGTCCTGTTCATCAAACGATAAATCATCACAGAATAAAATAAATCGGTATGTGGGATATTGTCTTAAAATGGATAAGAGTGTCGGGAGCGATAAAATATCTTCCCGGTGGATTTCAATCAGTTTTAACACACCCGGGTTTTTCTGTTCGATATCGGCGTGAATGGATTTCACCAGCGAACTTTTACCCATCCCGCGCGCCCCCCAAAGAAGCGCGTTATTTGCCAAATATCCTTGGGCGAATTGCCACGTGTTATCTTTCAATAAATCTATTTGCGGATTAATCCCCACCAAAAGCGATAAGGGCAGGGCGCCAGTATCCGCTACGGGCATCAAAGCCTGCCTCGCCGGGTCAGGGTTCCAGACCCACGCTGAGGCGGTATCCCAATTTTCTGGAGAGGTCGGCATGGCGGAACCCGCTGTAATTTCTAACGCTTGGGCGATGCGGGTCAATAGAGTTAGCAAATTGTCTGTCTGATCTTCGCGCACGTGCATAAGTTCCGTTTCCATACTTGTTTTTATACCCAAAGGCGGTATAGTCCGGCCATTTCCAATTTCAAGCCAAAGGAACATGAAATGATCTTTATATCAAGTGCTTATGCGCAAGAAACCGCCGCTGTGGCCGCTGATGCCGCTGTGCAGGCTATGCCCCCGGCGGCACCCGGTAATCCGGTGATGTGGAATCTGGGGTTGATCGCCATTTTGGTGGTGATGTTTTACATGTTGTTGATCCGTCCCCAGCAAAAAAGATTCAAAGAACATGCCGATATGCTCTCGGCGTTGAAAAAAGGCGATAAGGTCGTGACCGCCGGCGGCTTGATTGGCACGATTGAAAAAATTGAGGACAAGGATGATGAAGTGATCATCGATCTAGGCGGCGGGATGAAGGTCACCGCCCTTCGTACCACCATCCAAGGCATGGCGACCAAAAAATAACACCCTTATTTATTAAAAAGGCGTTTTCCTCATGATCCATATTCCCAGATGGAAAGTTATTCTGATCTTGCTGGTGTGCGTACTGGCGGTGGCATATTCAATCCCGAATATTCTATCCGCCGATATGCGCGCCAAGATTAAAGACCATCTGCCCGGATGGATGCCGTCTCAGACGATCAATCTGGGGCTGGATCTTCAAGGGGGATCTCACTTGCTTTTGCAGGTAGATTTATCGTCCATCACGAAAGAACGCGCCGAAGGCATGGTGTTGTCGGCGCGTCCTGAACTGCGTCAACAACGGATCGGGTATAAACGCTTGATGCCCATGGATAATGGAATTCGTCTGGTACTGACTGATATGAAAGACAGCGAGGCGGCGCAGAAAATTTTACGTAGTCTTGATTCAGGGCTAGAGATCGCTGTGAAGGATAATAATACGCTTGAGGCGAGTTTTTCTGAATCTGCCCTTAAGGCCATTAAGGATCAAACCATCGATCAATCTATTGAAATTGTCCGCCGCCGGGTGGATGAAACGGGCACCAACGAACCTGTGATACAACGCCAAGGTGAAGACCGTATTTTGGTGCAGTTACCGGGGCTGGATGATCCGGCGCGAATTAAAAACTTGCTGGGCACGACGGCCAAATTATCATTCCATTTGGTGGATATGGATGTGTCATCCAATCTTCAATCCGGTGGGGGGACGCTCGTGCTACCCATGGCTGAAAATCCGGGGCAAACGATGGCCGTTGACCGCAGAGCCGATGTCACGGGCGATATGTTGGTCACGGCGCAGGTGGCACAAGATCAAGCCGGGCAACCAGCCGTCTCGTTCCGGTTTGATGCGATTGGCACCAAACGTTTTTGTGACTTAAGCCGCGATAATGTGAACCGCCTGTTTGCCATTGTACTGGATGGCGTCATCATCAGTGCGCCGGTGATCCGTGAACCGATATGCGGCGGGTCGGGGCAAATTTCTGGGAATTTCACCATCAAGGAAGCGGGTGATTTGTCGCTCTTGCTCCGCGCCGGGGCTCTGCCAGCACCGCTGAAGATTATCGAGGAAAGAACCGTGGGGCCTTCGCTGGGTCAGGATTCGATTGCCGCGGGTGAAATGGCTTGTCTGGTAGGGCTCATCATGATTTTGGGGTTTGTGGCCGTTTATTACAACGTGTTTGGTGTGTTTGCCAATATTGCCTTGTTTATCAATTTGTTCTTGGTTGTGGCGATTATGTCGGTCTTTCAGGCCACATTGACCATGCCGGGGATTGCGGGTTTATTACTGACGTTGGCGATGGCCGTTGATTCAAACGTGCTTATTTTTGAACGGATACGCGAAGAATTGCGGCTGGGGCGCTCGCCCGTGGCGGCGATTGATGCGGGGTATAACCGCGCCATGGCGACCATCATTGATTCAAACCTTACCACGCTGATCGCCGCGATTATTCTGTTCTCGTTTGGAACAGGTCCCATCAAGGGGTTTGCGGTGACGTTGGGAATTGGGATTATCACGTCATTTTTTACGGCGATCCCGCTCTCGCGTCTTGTCGTGGCCACATGGCTCAAACATCGCGGGCGTAAATCAGACGTGCCAGTATAGTCAAGAAAGATCACACGATGAAATCACTCAGCTTTATTCCCCAGAATACACAGTTTGACTTTATCGGCATCCGTTGGATTGCCTTTATCGTATCAATCACCATGGTACTGGGTACCTTTGCCCTGGTGGGGGTCAAAGGCCTGAATTTAGGTATTGATTTTACGGGCGGAACATTAATTGAAATCCGTACCGAACAGCCAGCAGATCTCGCTGATCTACGCCAAACATTAAATAATCTTGATCTGGGGAGTGTCTCTATTCAAGAATTTGGCGCGCCTGAAGATTTGATGATCCGTATCCCAGAGCAAAAAGCACAAGACGGCGTTGCCCCCGAAGATATTCAAAAACAAGCTGTAGAGGTTTTGAAATCCACCCTGACCGAAAAATTGGGAACGGTGGATATACGCCGCGTGGAATATGTTGGGCCGCAAGTCGGGGAAGAACTGAAATCCCAGGCCTTCTGGGCGATCGTTTTTGCGCTTGCCGGTATTCTAATTTACGTGGGTTTCCGGTTTGAATGGCAATTTGGCGTTGCCGCGATTTTGGCCTTATTGCATGACGTGATTTCGATTGTGGGTTTCTATGCGTTGTTTGGCCTCAATTTTGACTTAACGGCGGTGGCGTGTGTCTTGATGATCGCCGGGTATTCGATTAACGACACGGTGGTTATTTTTGACCGTATTCGCGAAACCATCGTCAAACATCGGAAAATGCCGTTGCCGGATTTGTTGAACCGCGCGATCAACGATACCTTGTCCCGGACGATTGTCACGGGGATTACCACCTTGCTGGCGTTGTTGGCGCTGTGGCTGTTTGGTGGCGAAGTGATTCGGGAATTCGTTAATGCCATGTTGTTTGGTGTGTTGCTCGGGACCTATTCATCGGTCTTTATGGCCGCGCCGATCCTGCTTTATTTGCGTATTCGGCGCACGCCCTCCGACAGTCCTTCGGCCTCTTGATTTTTCACCTGATTCCGGTGTTTACTAAGGGCGTATTTTCATTTGACGCCAAAGGATTGATCGCGATGACATCACTTAAAACTTTTCTGCTTCTGGGCGTGGCTGTCACGGCTTTGTCGGCCTGTTCGTCTGATCGTGGTCCCGGACAAATTGGCTCCGCGAATGATATCATCATTCGGAATGCGGGCGACCCCAAAGCCCCGCCGCCCAAGCCGTTAGAAACACCCGAGGCCATCACCGAAGTGGATGTGGCCGAAGCGCCCGTGACAACCACAACAGAGGCAACGCAAACTGCTCAAAATCTCACGGCTGAAGCGATGCCGCCCGCTCCCGCTGAGAAAGTAGAAGCGGTCGCGCCAACAACACCAGCACCGGCGACAGTACCTGCGGTGCCACCTGCTGTGCCGGCGGCTCCTGAGACCCCATCTGCCCCTGCACCCGTGGTAGCTTCGGCAGTAGAGTCTGTCCCCACACCTATGCGGGGCACAAAAATGATAACCCCAGAGGAAGCGGTGCCTGTACCCGCCACGACGGCTCAACCTACGCCAGTTCAACCGAATGCTGAACTGGTTGCGCCTGCACCCGTACAAACACCAGAACCTGCGCCTGCGCAAACTCTGACAATGGCTTCCCTTCAATCCGCCAGTCCGGCAGAGATCAAAGCCATTCAAGAATCCTTAAGTAAAGCTGGGTTTTATACTGGAAAAATTTCAGGCAAGATTAACACGGAAACGCTAAACGGCATGGTGCGTTACGAAGCCGCTCAAGGCACGTTGCCTAAAACACCCGCACCTGTGAGTGTCCCGGTTGCGACGCCATCAGTGAAAGCCGCCGCTCCATCTGCGGCACCCGCGCCGCTTCCGGTCTCTTCGGCTCCTGTCTCCCCGGTGCCTGCGCCTTCAAAGCCAGCCTCACCGGTATTTCCTGTTACGCCTGCTGAAGTGCCCCCCGCCCTGGCTTTAACGGCGCAAACGGCCCTCACAGATCCAGCCATGATCCGTGCCGTTCAGGAAAAACTTATATCTGCTGGTTTGTTTAAGGGCGCGGTGAACGGCAAGATGGATACATCTTTGCTCAACGCGCTTGTGTCTTATCAGACATCGAATGGATTGGTGCCGGGTGGATTAAACCTCGAGACGGTTAAAAAACTGGGCATTGTCCAGTAACCAGATGGATGTGACGCCCCTCATTCGGCCAGATCGCCAAGTGATACAATCATATGGGGGCGGGGTCTTTCGTGTCAGCGGTCAGACATATCCTTATGCGATTTTGGTTTTCCCAGATCGAGTTTTGCCATGGCCGTCAGGCGATGCCGGGCGCATGGATGATCCGGATATGTTCACCGATTTAATGCCGTTTCGTGACGACATTGATATCCTGTTATGGGGGACAGGGGCGAGGATGACTTGGTTGGCACCGGCGGTGAAGGCTAAACTCAATTTTTCAGGGATAACACCCGATATCATGGATACCGGCGCGGCGTGCCGGACATATAATGTATTGTTGGCCGAAGGTCGCCGCGTGGTGGCGGCCTTGATGCCCGTAACCCCGGAGAGAACATGATCGAATTATTATCCGACCCCGCCATATGGATCAGCCTTCTGACCCTGACCATTCTCGAGATTGTTCTGGGTATTGATAACATTATCTTTATTTCCATCGTGGCCAGCCGATTGCCGCCAGAACAACAGGCGCGTGCGCGTTACATTGGTTTGTCCTTGGCGTTGATCATGCGGATCATTCTGCTCTCGATGATTGCGTGGCTGGCCTCATTAACACAGTCTGTGTTTACATTGTTTGGTGAAGAGTTTTCATGGCGAGATATTATTTTGATCGGTGGCGGTCTGTTCCTGCTTGTGAAAGGGACATCAGAAATTCACCATCATGTCGAAGGCGGTGAAGCTAACGACAGTATGGCAAAAAAGGCGACCTTTGCCGCCGTGATTGGTATGATTGTCGTGCTGGATATTGTATTCTCCCTTGATTCCGTGATTACCGCCATTGGCATGTCGGATCAGTTGTTTGTGATGATCACGGCGGTTGTGATTGCCATGGGGGTGATGTTGTTTGCCGCCAAACCCGTCAGTGATTTTGTGAACATGCACCCTACGGTTAAAATGCTCGCGCTCAGTTTTCTGCTGTTGATCGGTATGGCACTGGTGGCCGATGGTATGGGCTTTCACATCCCCAAAGGCTATTTGTATTTTGCCGTGGCCTTTTCGCTCGGGGTCGAATGTCTTAACATCTGGATGCGCAAGAAACGTCAAGCATCGTTATAAAAAATATTTGATCAGGGGATAAAAGGACGGGAATATTGTCCGACGGAGCCTGCAGGCAAAGGATATATCTCATAGCGCGCCCCTTTTGCGTGATAGATATGCTTGAAAGATATCCGAAGCGGGCTGTTATCAGGGCGTGTTTCTAATTCAGCAAAAAGACCGACAGGACATGTCAGGCGGGCGCGGCTTTTTTGGGTCATGGCGGGTATCACAATATGCCGCGTATTTTCCGAAGGGTCGCATGCGTTTGATTTCTTGAAATTGGCGCGATGTTCATGTCCGCTCAACACCACGGTTCTCGGTGGCAAGTCATTCATGTGTGAAAATAAAGTATCCCGGTAAACATATCCGGTACTTTGTTGATATATAGGTGGATACCCCCGGGTTTGACGATCAAACGCCCAATGCGATACCACAATCGTGTTATCGGCACGTGATGATCCCCAGATCAAATTCATGGCAACATCGGCGTCATAGGCGTAGATGGCTTTGCCGTTATCCTGGCCGATATCCGGTTGAAGAATGACAAGGCGGGTGAGGGCGCCAGATTTTTCGTTGAACTCTGCGGCATAGGATTTTGGACGAAATCCTAGATCCATTAATGCGGGGATGGGGTCGTGGTTGCCAATCGCCCGGTGTATCGTCACAGGGCAGGTACGCACGATATCGAAAATGCCAGTGGCACGCGCATGATGCGTGTGGGGATTGGGATCATAAAAACTTTCATCCCCGCCCAGAACCACTGACGTCACGTCAGTTTCTTTGGCATAGGTCAGCAGGCGCGTTAAAAGCACCGAAGCCTGCGAACCAAAGAGCATGACATCAGATTTATTCCGGGGCGGCATATCTGGGCCCGCGTGAAGATCTGTCGCAAAAAGTATTTTTGTCATAATGTTTTATTACGTTAATTGCAGGTATCGATCAATAAAAAAACCACCGTGAGGGTGGTTTTTTTAAAGGTTAACCCGAGATGGGTGCTTAGGCCGCGATTTTCAAAGGCCCTTTTTCATGCAGGCTTTCGACATATTCCCAATTCACCATATGGTCGACGAACGCTTCAAGATATTTGGCGCGGGCGTTACGGTAATCAATATAATAAGAATGTTCCCATACATCACATCCCAGAAGGGCAGTTTTGCCAAAGACCACGGGGTTCTCCCCATTGGGGGTTTTCATGATCTCCAGCTTGCCGGAGGCATTATCCATGGCCAGCCAGCACCATCCTGATCCGAACTGTGTTAAACCCGCTTCGATGAATTTGCCACGGAATGAGTCGAAGCCCCCTAAATCAGAGGTTATCGCAGTGGAAAGTTTACCGGGCAGTTTGTTGCCGCCGCCGTCTTTCTTCATCCAATGCCAGAAATGTATGTGGTTAAAATGTTGGCCTAATTGATTAAAGAGGCCGGCTTTTGTCTTGTCTTTAAACGCCAGCACCATCGCTTCTTCGAGCGTGCGCGCCTCCCAGCCTGTCCCGGCGATCAACTCATTCCCCTTATCCACATACGCCTTATGATGTTTGTCGTGATGAAACTCAAGCGTCTCTCTGGACATGTAGGGTGCCATCGCATCATACGCATAGGGCAGGGGGGGCAGTTCAAAAGCCATCGGACATCTCCTGATTTTGGTGGTTTTTTTCATCTCTCCTGTTTAATAGAAAGATGCCTGATCTAACATATAGCGGCCAGATTGTTCGTCAACAGGATCCTGAGATGTTCCTGCTTTCTTTGTTGATGCCAGAATCTGCGCGACCGGCCTTATGGGCGCTCTTTGCCTTTCGATACGAAATTGCCAAAACGCGTGAGGTCGTGACCGAAACGTCGATGGGTCTGATCCGACTTCAATGGTGGCGGGATGGGATTGCTGAAATTTATCAAGGCCGCCCCCCCCGGCAAAACGAAATCCTGCCGGATATGGCACGCGCGATTGCGCGTTATGGACTCTCGCAGGAAGATTTCGATACGGTCATTTATGCGCATGAATTTGACCTCGAAGCCAAGTCTCCCGCCACGTTGGACGGCTTAAGGCATTATGCAGATTTTACCGTCTCGCCGCTGGTGAGGCTTTCACTTAAAATACTCGGGCAAACCGATACGCCTGAGATCATAAAACAGACAGCGCAAGATTACGCCTGTATAAAATTGCTACGCGCCGTTCCTAAACATATGGCACAGTCACGATCATTCTTGCCCGATGACCTGATGTCGGAACATGGTATAAGTTTACAAAAAATATTAGATTTCAATCAGAAAGAAAATCTTCCTGATGTGATAAGTCAGGTTATAAAGACGTTTTCTCCCCATCGAAACGCTCAGTCCCGCTTCGTGAAAGGGATGCAAGCCCTAACCGACATGCATCGACACCACGTTGAACGATATGCGTGTGATGTTTTTCACGCGGGCTTAACCCAGCCGCCGCCCTTTATGGCGCTTCGGTTGTGGTGGGCGCTTTAGGCCGCCCAGTGGTCGAACCGGTCACTGATCCAGGCATCCATGTCATGCAGGGCGCGCGTGGACAAAATCTTTTTGCGGGCGCGGCCTCGTTCCTTACCCGGGATAGATTTCAGAGATTCTTTTTCATTCGGCAGGGGCGGGAACAAACCAAAATTCACATTCATGGGTTGAAAGGTCTCGGCATTGCCGCCGCCCGTGATATGGGACAAGATCGCCCCCATGGCGGTTGTCGGGGGCGGGGGTGTTATGTTGCGGTTTAATCGCTCTGAGGCCGCAAAAATCCCGGCCATAAGGCCAACAGCCGCGCTTTCGACATATCCCTCGCATCCGGTGATTTGCCCCGCAAAACGCCAAGCCGGTTTCTTTTTTAGCCGCAGCATAAAATCTAAAAGACGAGGTGAATTGATAAAGGTATTGCGGTGCAGGCCGCCTAGACGCGCAAACTCAGCGCGCTCTAGCCCGGGGATAAGCTGAAGCACACGTGTCTGATCCCCGTATTTCATTTTAGTCTGAAAGCCCACCATATTATAAAGTGTGCCCAGCGCATTATCCTGCCGAAGCTGAACCACGGCATAGGGACGTTTTCCTGTTTTGGGATCGGTCAGACCCACGGGTTTCATGGGGCCAAAGCGTAGCGTATCTTCGCCCCGCGCCGCCATCACCTCAATAGGCATGCATCCTTCGAAATAAGGTGTGTTTTTTTCCCATTCTTTGAATTCTGTTTTTTCAGATGCTAAAAGTTCTTTGATAAAAACAAGATACTGATCTTTGTTCATCGGGCAGTTGATATAATCCGTTCCATCGCCTTTATCATAACGGGACTGCATCCACACGGTATCGAAATCAATGCTCTCCCGGTAGATAATGGGGGCAATCGCATCAAAGAAGGCCAACTGGTCTTCCCCGCCAATGGCCTGAACCGCCTGTGCCAGTGCAGGTGATGTCAGGGGGCCTGTGGCGATGATCACATTGTCCCATGCATCGGGGGGCAGGGGGACTTCTCCCCGTTCAATCGTGATCAACGGATGGGTCATAAGTGCCTGCGTCACACCATGTGAAAAAGCATCCCGATCAACCGCCAGCGCGCCGCCCGCTGGCACTTTGGCCGCGTCACCCTCGCGCAATATCAAAGACCCATTGCGCCGCATTTCTTCATGAAGCAGACCCACGGCATTATATTCCGGGTCATCGGAGCGAAAGGAGTTGGAGCAGACCAGTTCCGCCAGCCCGTCTGTTTTATGCGCGTCGGTGCCGCGCACCGGACGCATTTCATGCAGGATCACGGGAACACCCATCTGGGCGCATTGCCAGGCCGCTTCAGATCCGGCCAACCCGCCGCCAATAATATGTACAGGAGCAATTGTCATGTCGGGTTTTTAGCTGTTAATTTTATCCATGTAAATTCTCGCCTATTTCCACAGTTATAGAGCCGTATTTGTATTTTATGTTTAATGTCTGGTAGCTTATTTTCAAAAGTAATAGTCGTTATAGAAATTTGTACGGAGGGTAATGTTATGACTAACAGATCAAATGGGACGGCGCGTGTTTTCAACGGTCACGCCCTGATCGAACGTTTTCAAGACCGTGTGGTCAATGTGGGGATTGTTTTTGATATGACGGCAAGTCGTGAAGCCTCAATTCAGAAAGTTCTAGAAGATTTTTCTCGTCAAATGGATGTGCTGAAGCAAAATTCGATCGGTAAATTACGCGTAACGCTTTACTCTTTTGGTGGAAATGCCGTGAGCTTTGTAGGTGTTTTTGATGACCTCTCAGAGGTAGCCAGTCATTTAAAAAATAGATATTGCGAGTCAGGGCTGACTAATATTTCTGACTCAATCTCACGGATCATTCGGGACGAGACGTCTCAAACTATTCCAAAATTGGATGCCTTGTTAACGTTTGGGGATACAACCGATGGAAAACTTGATAATACCGAAAATCTGGAACGTTCTGCTCGAGAATTTGGTCGCCCCATCATATCGTTATTAGAATGGACGCAAGGAGACTCGGGAACCCGATTTGATATAGATCCGCCTGCCTTGAAAGCAATGTCTGAGGCTTCGGGTGTTCAGGGTTGCCCCATCACGTATACTAAGGAAATACGATTTGTTGACTATGTCAACGTTATTGCGGCCGCCTCAATTGGTCCTGAAGCTGTACAGGCCTTGAAGGCTAGTGGTACGGTGTCGCAGAATGTATGGGATCATTTTCCAAGTGTTGTCGTTGAATCCATTTCTAATAATGTTGCGGATACTCCACCTTCACCAGAGCCTCCTATTCGCAAGCCTGTATCACCGTGGGTTGTTGCGGCAAATAACGCGCTCAGCAGGCTTGCTGTAGCAGGGGTGCTGGCCGTCGCCATTATTGGCAACAATAAAGACTCTGGTACAAAAGAGCCCGAATTACCTGATATGCGAGTAACGATTGCCCCACCTACATTAGACACGCGTGAAATCGGCGACGCATTTCGTCAAACAGGAAGATTTGTTTTTGATGATCAACGCTTCAGAGAAGCTTTTCCCAAAGGGCTCACGAACTTCACCCCAGGCTTTACGACCAATTTGGATGTACTGGGTAAATTTCTTCAAGATAATCCCCATGCATGTCAGAAATTGGTTGTTGAAGGACATACGGATATACGGGGTACAGTTTCTTTTAATCAAAGACTTTCTGAAGAGAGGGCGCGGACAGTTGCTAACTATCTCCAACAGAACTTTCAGATTTCAATACCTGTTGAAACCATTGGTCGTGGACGGAGCCAACTGATCACGACAGGAACAACCGAGACAGATCATGCTCAAAATCGGCGGATCACAGTGTCGGGTTGTGAACCTCCAAGATAATCTTATTTAACAAATGGGGATCAATTCCAGAACTCTTCTCGGTCTGGGACGCGGGAGAAGGCGATTTTGGTGCCAACATGCCCGGCCTGTGTTTTGGGTCGTGCCCCCAGCCAGACTGTTTCACGTTGATATTTATCCTGAAGCGTGTCGAGGGCGGCGGAAAGGCGGGCACGTTTTTCCTGCCGGGTTTTACCTTCAGGCGTTTCGGTTTGAAACAGATCGCTTGTTACATACCCTTCACGGCTTAATCCATGAAGAATAACCGCTACTTTTTTAAAAAAGGGACGGGATAGGGACGGTGAGATTCGGGTGT
Organism: Alphaproteobacteria bacterium; assembly: GCA_017302165.1. Lineage (GTDB taxonomy): Bacteria > Pseudomonadota > Alphaproteobacteria > Micavibrionales > Micavibrionaceae > UWPOB-MICAV1. Next base: position 89,295 of record JAFLCW010000004.1, on the reverse strand, counting down.
TCATCTCTGCCCAGGCTTGGTCGAGATGTTCTAAAAATGTAAAAATATCTTGCGCCGCGGGGAATTGATGTTCGGTTGTCCATTTTCGGCCATCAAGACAACGTACCGACACGTACAGCCGGGTCGCATAAAATTTCTGTCGCCGAAGACGGGTTGTGGCTTTGGCCAGTAAACGGCGTGTCATCTCTCGGGCTTTTTCGGGATAACGCAGATCCGGGTCAAGCACCCGGGAATGGCCGATCATTGAGCGTGATGTTTCCGGTACGGGGACATCATACCCATGAAGCCAGTACCAGAAACGCTCCCCCTGAACGCCCCCCCATAAGGCGCGCGCTTGCTTGGGGGATGTGTTCCATAAATCATGAACCGTTTTGACCCCGCCGCGACGCAGACGTTCTTCCATCCGCACATTGATCCCTGGTAGATCCGTTAGCTTGAGGGGTAACAAAATATCCGGCAAGTCTTCGGGGCGGATCACAGTCAGGCCGTCTTTCTTCTGGATCTCGGTACCGATCTTGGCGAGGAACGAGGTCGGGGCAATGCCAATCGAGCAGGTGATGCAGGGCCCGACGTCACGTCGAAGCATCTGCTTGACCCGTTTTGCTAAAAGAATAGCCGTATCGAAATGACACTGTTGACCCATTAATTCACAGTCAAACTCATCCACTGACCATACTTTGTGCACCGGCAGGATGCGATCCACCGCCTTGAGGATGCGGTGGTGATAATCAACATAGACATCATGCCGTGCCAAAACACAGGTGAGAGCAGGGCAGAGTTTTTTGGCATCGTAAATCGGCGTGCCCGTTTTGATCCCGTATAATTTAGCTTCGGGTGAGGCGGCAATAGCGCAGGTGGAATCCGTCATCATCGGGACTACCGCCACGGGACGCCCGCGCAGTTCGGGGCGTTCATTTTGTTCAACACGGGCAAAATAGCTGTTGAGGTCGAGAAAAAGCCAGCGAAGCCCTTGATGTTCAGGCGGGGTGAGCGTCATGCGATACCTTAAGATTGTTCTTGTTTTGTTCTATTATAGAGCAAAACATCACCAAGGCAATATTTTTTGTCTTTTAACCTCTTTGGGATACAGTTTTGAAGATGACAGAGATTTTCCCCCTCTCTCCCAGCCGGTTTGCCATGTGGCGGACGATTGTCGCCATGGTTCATGCGGATGGGATTATTACCCCCCATGAGGTGAGTTTTATTCGGGACTATACGCAAGATGTCCCGATGAGCCCCGGACAGCGGGATCAACTCGCCCGGGATCTGAAAACTCCGCAAAATGTGTATCAGATGTTTGAGCAGATCACTCAGCCAGTCGATCAGCAGGATTTTTTTGCACTGGCACGGCTCCTCTGTTGGTCGGACGGGGATTTTCAAAAACAGGAACAAGCTATTTTGTCCATGCTTTCACAGATCCATCAACATTCAGACTCTCAGCTGGCGTTGAAAAACAGTGTGAAAGACATTCAGGAAATTGTGATTGAATCAGACGTTTGGCAAAAAAAGACCGCCGCCCATGCTATGCCGTTATCACGGTTTCTGAACGGATTAAAAAAACGCGCCTAGCGTATTATTGAAACACCCGGGTTCCCGGTGCATCACTTAACACACGGTAGGGTGCAGAGGGAGCATTCATCGGGGTTGAGGGATAGGTTGATCCTGAAAACGCCAACGTTACTCTGCGGTTATAGAGCTGAGTCCCCGAAAGTTCGATAATGATATCCCGCCAGCCTTCTGATGTGTTTGAACTAATAACCAAAGGCCCCCGTATGCCGGGGATATCGTTGATAAAGGTGAACCCGTTTTCCTCTGCCCGGAAAATGCTGAGCAGACATCCACTCCAACTGCACCAATAGGTATGGGGCAGGCGGTATAGCACCAGCGCATCGCGCTGGCCATCCCTGTTTAAATCAATGCGGGCAAAATCATATTGTGATTGTGGGGGGGCGTTCTGCCCTTTGAGGCGTTGAGCGATAGTTTCTTTTAAAACAGAATCCGATGGGTCGGTCACTTCTTGAGGTTCTGGGGTCATGGAGGTGCGTACCTCTTCATCGCCCGCGCAACCCGATAATATACACAGGCCGGATATCAAGAAAAAAAGGCGCATCCATATCATACGCCGTACTCTGACAGAATATGCTGTCCTGTCATGCGCTAAATACTTAAAACCTGCGCTCATCCCCATGGATGTTATCCGAATGATAGACGCCTGTCCTGATATGGGATAAGATCAAGCACACATGACACAAACATCTTCTTTTAAATTGTTTCAGGGAAAATCCCGCGTGGATGCTCATGCCGTATTGGTCGGTCAGCGTCTGAATATCAAGTCCCTGCGCCAAGTGCCGCGTCTGGCCGAAAGCCCATTGGTGATTGAGGTGGGCGAACACGGGTGCGCTGTCTTGTTTCGCTATGGCGTCGCCGTTCTGTTTGGCGTGAAAGGACTGGAGCAGGCTAATTTTCTATCCACCTTGAATGAGTATGTGGTCGAACCGCATGCTAAAGTTGAAACCGAAAATACGGCGATCATCGTTAGTCCCGAAGAGGATGAGGCGATTTTGCATGATGGCATACGCATTCGCGTTCTGGATATGGAACGTATCCAGATTATTGCAGATGTGCTGGCCAAAAGCATCGCGCTCTCCTTCTACGAAGCACAGATTGCCGATACTTTTGACCGGATTGAACCGGTGTCCGCCGATATGCAGGCGCGCGGATACCCGGGCGGCAAGCGTGCGCGGGATTTGCTCAAACATATCGGCACGACATTATCTATTCAACGCCGAATGGTGGGACAGGTCGAAGTGGATGATAAGCCGGATCTGCTCTGGGATAAGCCCTATGAACTCGAACGTTTTTATGCGCGCCTTGAAGATGAATATGAAATCAAGGAACGGCATGTCGCGCTAAAGGAAAAGCTGGAACTGATCTATCGCACGGCCGAAACCATGTTGGGGTTGCTTCAAGATCGCCGAACTTTGAATGTGGAATGGTATATCGTGATCTTGATCGTCTTTGATATCGTATTGTCGCTCGGCGAAAAATTATATCTTCACATCACTCAATAAACGGGTCTGGGCTTAACGGGTGGCCGCGGGATACTGCTATCCGGAAGTGATGTTGCGGGCACTGAATAGTTGGGTGCCGTTGGCTTTTGTGGTGGGATTGGCACCATGCCATTTGCGGGGGCTTGTGTGATCGGTGCGTCCGGTGCCGGTAGGCTCACAGGGGCATATTCAACCGCGGCGGGGGGCGCCGGGTTCATATCATCCGATACGTCTTCAAATGTGGCGTCATCGGGCAAAAACCGGCAGGAATAGGTACCGCCATCTTTCATCTCCAATAATCCATCAATCCCTTTATTCCAAAACATCGCAGATGAATTTTTATATTTTGCCCCTGAGGCTGTACGCTCCCGGCGCAAAGCGTAATTCTGATCCTCAAAGGCTAACCCAATTTCAGACGGAGAATAGACCGTGTAATATCCCCGCAATTCGGCCCCGGCATCGCCCTGACAGGAAATTTTTCGGGCAGTGGCGACTTTTGATCTGGGGTAATTCCCAAACTCACCCGAACTAACGCATCCGGTGACACCTATCACCGCGATTAAACTGACACATATTGGCCAACGCATTATGATACCTTCCATCTTAAATTCGGTTCTTTGGCCGCCTTGACTTCATCGAGACGGCGGCGAGGGGCGGAAACGGGATAGGTATGAAGCGTATCCGTCCGTCCAGCGGTAACATCCTGCGCTACCATTTTCATGACATGGATAAACCGATCCAGCTCTGCCTGACTTTCTGTTTCAGTCGGTTCAATCAACATCGCCCCTTGCACCACCAATGGAAAATAAACCGTCATCGGGTGCATCCCATATTCAATCAGGGTCTTGGCGATATCGAGAGTCGTCACACCTTTTTCTTTTTGTATTTTATCTGTCAGCAGGCATTCATGCATGCACGGCCCCGCATAGGGCACATGATAATCGTCCTGTAACTGTGATAAAATATAATTGGCGTGAATAACGGCATCTTCAGACACACGTTTTAATCCGTCTTTCCCATGTGACATCATGTATGACAACGCCCGCACATGCATGCCGAATTGTCCATGAAATCCCTTAAGCTGGCCACAAGATGTTGGGCGTTCCCCTGCCTGTTCAAGACGATACGTATTCTGATCCTTGATTACAATCGGTGTGGGCATATAGGGTGCGAGTTCCGGCGTGCAACAAATAGGCCCAGATCCAGGGCCCCCGCCGCCATGCGGCGTTGAGAAGGTCTTATGAAGATTGATATGCATGACATCTACGCCCAGATCACTGGGGCGGATTTTACCAACAAGGGCATTGAAATTCGCGCCATCGCCATAAAAATATCCCCCCGCCTTGTGGAGTAAATCTGAAATCTCACGGATATCTTTCTCAAACAAACCGCATGTATTGGGGTTTGTGACCATCATACCGGCCACATCATATCCATCCCCCAATGCCTCTTTAAACGCAGAGAGAGTCACGCGTCCTGTCTCCCGGGTCGGAATCGTTCGAATGGTATAACCGCACATCGCGGCGGTGGCGGGGTTCGTGCCGTGGGCGGAATCTGGCACCAAAATAACGGTTTTATGATGATGTCCTTTATGAAGATGTGCCGCGCGAATGGTCATGATCCCGGCTAATTCCCCATGCGCCCCCGCCGCTGGGGTTAGACAAACCCCCGGAAGCCCGGTTAATTCCCCCAGCCAGCGTTGAAGTTCACACATCAATGCCAGCGCGCCTTGAGTTGTTTCCATCGGCTGAAGGGGGTGAAGATGCGCAAAGCCCGGCAGACGCGCCATTTTTTCATTCAAGCGCGGATTATGTTTCATCGTGCAGGAACCCAGTGGAAAAAATCCGTGATCGATGGAGTAATTCTTGGTCGATAGCCGAACAAAATGACGCACGGCCTGAGGCTCGCTGATCTGTGGTAAGCCGATCTCTGCTCTGGCGTTTTGCCCCGTACGAAGCGGTTTATTTTCCGGCGTTGGCAAATCTACGCCCGGCGTATCAGAACGCGCTTTCTCCCAGAGCAGGCTTTCGTGGTAATCAAGGCCGCGTGTGTCATCTATCTGTGTCATGCCGAAACCTCTGTCAAAATGTCGGAAAGTGCCCGTGCATACATATTAATATCGTCATCTGTTGTCATTTCGGTGGCGGTCACCAAAATATGGTGATCCGACACGGCATATCCGCCGATAATATCCCGGCGTCTGAGATGATCTAACACCACGTCTGATTTTTGTGGGATCTCGATCACGAATTCGTTGAAAAAATGTGGGTTCGGCAGTTTCACATGTTTTACGCCTGATAAGGCATCAGCCAGATAACACGCCTTTTCATGATTTAACCGTGCTAGTGTCTTAAACCCATCTTCCCCCAATAGAGACATGTGAACCGTGAAGGCTAGAGCGCAAAGACCTTGGTTGGTGCAAATATTCGAGGTCGCTTTTTCACGGCGGATATGTTGTTCGCGGGTTGAGAGCGTGAGCACGAACCCGGGTTTACCGTCGGCATCGACCGTTCGGCCGCATAAGCGTCCCGGCATCTGCCGAAGATATTTCTCCCGGCAGGCAAAAAATCCCAGATGAGGCCCCCCATAAGACAGGGCAAGTCCAATAGACTGCGCTTCGCCGCAGACAATATCGGCTTGCGCCGGGGCAGGGAGAAGTCCCAGTGATACAATTTCCGTGACCACAACGACTAAAAGGGCACCGACGGCATCGCATCTTTTTCGCCAGTCGTCATAGGCATGTGGCACCCCCAGAAAATCGGGGGATTGAATAATCACGCAGGCCGTATCTGAGGTGATGTGATCTTCGATATCGGCATCCGGCAGATTGTTCAGATACGCCATAAGTGTTTCCCGGTAGTGCGGATGAAGCGGCGTCCCGATCATGATTTTCTTACGGCCTGTCACACGCATCGCCATCAAGCCTGCCTCGGCGCAAGATGTTGCCCCATCATACATTGAGGCATTGGCGATATCCTGCCCGGTTAATTGGGCAATAAAAGTCTGATATTCAAAAATAACCTGAAGCGTGCCTTGCGCAATTTCAGGTTGATAGGGTGTGTAGGCAGTTAAAAACTCACTACGTTGAATGATGTAATCCACCGTGGCAGGTATGTGATGATAATAGGCCCCAGCACCCAAGAAAAAACGTCCGGCTGATGCGGGACGATTTTGGTTGGCATACTGGTTCATCGTACGTTCGACGGCCAATTCACCTTGATGATCCGGCAGGTTAAACTGATTGTGATTTAAGGCTTCGGCCGGAACATCGGTAAATAACGCATCCACATGCGTAACCCCGATGGCCGATAGCATGTTATCCCGTGATTTTTTAGTTTGGGGCAGATATCGCATTCGTCTTAATCCAATGTTGAAACATACTGATCGTACGCTGTCTTATCCATCATGTTTGCCACTTCAGACGGGTTTGACATCTTGATTTTGACAATCCATCCCGTTTCAATATCTTCTTTCAAATCATCTAGGTTAGATGACAGGGTGCTATTTACCTCAACGATTTTACCACTCACAGGGGTATAAATTTCGCTGGCGGCCTTGACGGATTCAACAACGGCGAAATGTTCGCCTTTGCTCACCTTTCGTCCGGTTTCCGGCAATTCCAGATAGACCAAGTCCCCCAAGGCATGGCGGGCATAGGTGGTGATTCCAATCCACGCGGTATCGCCTTCGATCTTCATCCATTCATGATCTTTGGTGAAATGTACGGTCATGGCATATCCTTTCTAAAGGTGGCTTAGTCTAACTTTTAGGTGATATTTTGGTCTTGGGGTGTACAAAAGGCAAGGCCGTGACACGGGCAGGAATATCCCGGCCACGCACCCGCGCTAAAATACCCGTGCCGTCTTTGGCAAATTCCGTGTTGATATATCCCATCGCAATGGCGGCATTTAACGTCGGCGAAAAACCACCACTGGTGATAATGCCGACTTTGGTTTGGCCGTCTTCGGAAAAAATCTCTGTGCCTTCACGTGCCACGCCGGGTGCCGTGAGTATAAACCCGGCGCGTGCGCGTTTTAAGCCGCTAGATTTTTCCTGGGCGAGGCGCGTACCGCCCACAAAATCGGTATCTTGTCTTTTGCCCATGATCCATCCAATACGCGCTTCAAGTGGAGACGTGGTGTCATCAATATCATGTCCGTATAACGGATACCCCATTTCCAGCCGTAATGAATCCCGTGCGCCCAACCCTATGGGTTTGACCTCAGGGTGAGAGAGCAATCTGTTCCACGCAATTTCTGAATCTTCGGCGGGCATGGATATTTCAAACCCGTCTTCGCCTGTATATCCCAGGCGGCTGATCATGCATCGGCCATAATCCATCCAGCGCATATATGAAAGAGAAGACGTATCGATATCAAGTGCCTCGCGCATAACCTGTTCGGCCTTTGGCCCCTGCACGGCGATCAACGCTTGTTCGTCTAAAACACGCAGTCGCACATTCGGGGTTAGATGAGATTGTACCCATGCCAGATCCTTGTCCTTACATCCGGCATTCACCACCACAAAAAAACGGTCTTCCGCCACGCGTGTGACAATCATGTCGTCGATGATCCCGCCTTGGGCGTTCATCAACACCGTGTATTTGGCGGTGCCTAGCGGGACGTTAGAAAAAGAAGAGGGGGTTAGATGTTCAAATAGCTTGGACGCGTCTGATCCTTCCACTATCCATTGCCCCATGTGCGAGACATCGAAGATCCCGGCATGAGCCCGTGTCCAGTGATGCTCCGCCATCACCCCTTCAGGGTATTGGATGGGCATGTCATATCCGGCAAATTCGGCCATTTTGGCCTTGAGCGCGACGTGACAGGAATAAAGCGGTGTTTTTTTCACATTTTACCTTTTGATATGAAATGTGTATGATTCATATCATAACGACGAGACTGCTTAAAGGAGACAGCCTATGACATCCACACCCAAAAAACCCGACGCCCCCAAGGACAGCAAAGACGGCCAAAAAGGCGGGCACGGCGGACATGGTGGTTGCGGTTGCGGCCACAGCCATTAACCCCGCCCCACAGATTTGAATAAGAAAAACCCCGCAGTCTGCGGGGTTTTTTATGTTCTAGACAGGCACCGCGAATAAATCGTAATCGTCGGCGTCTTCGACGGTGACGGAAATAATATCCCCGGCCTTAAAGTGGCCAGCAGAGCGCAGGTAAACCTTGCCGTCGATTTCAGGGGCGTCGCCTTCGGAGCGCGCATCTGCCCCGTCTTCGGCTACATCGTCGATAATCACCTTAATTGTCTTGCCGATTTTGGCCTGAAGTTTGGCGGACGAAATTTCCTGCTGAACTTCCATGAATCGGTCATATCGTTCCTGCTGAATTTCCGGGGCGATATGATCCGGCAGGTCGTTGGCTTTTGCCCCGGCTACGGGTTCATATTTGAAACACCCAACACGATCCAGCCGGGCTTCGCGCATCCAGTTCAGTAAAAAGGTGAAATCTTCTTCGGTTTCGCCCGGGAACCCGACAATAAAAGTCGAACGGATGGTGAGATCCGGACAATCGCGCCGCCAGCCATGAATACGTTCCAGCGTTTTTTCCTGATGGGCGGGGCGGCGCATATTTTTCAAGACATTCGGCGAGGCATGTTGAAACGGAATATCAATATACGGCAGGATTTTCCGGTCATTCATCAATGGCATGACTTGATCGACATGCGGATAGGGGTACACGTAATGCATGCGCACCCAGACGCCGAGTTCACCCAAGGCTTCGGCTAAATCCTGAAAACGGGTCTGATATTCCTTGCCCTTCCATTTTTGCGGGGCATATTTCACATCCACGCCATAGGCCGAAGTGTCTTGCGAAATTACCAGAATTTCTTTGACGCCTGCCTTGACCAGATTTTCGGCTTCGGCAATGACGTGATGGATAGGACGCGACACCAGATCCCCCCGAAGCGACGGGATAATACAAAAAGAACAGCGATTATTGCACCCTTCGGAAATTTTCAGATACGCATAATGGCGCGGCGTTAATTTTAAGCCTTCTGGCGGAACTAAATCGACATAGGGATCATGGAGCGGGGGAACGGCTTCGTGCACCGCCCCCACGACCTGTTCATATTGCTGGGGCCCGGTGACCGCCAAAACATTAGGAAAGCGGGAGAGAATTTGTTCAGGTTCCGCGCCCATGCATCCCGTGACAATCACCTTGCCGTTGGCCTTCATCGCAGACCCGATGGCATCCAGAGATTCTTCTTTGGCGGAATCTAAAAAACCACAGGTGTTAACGATCACAACATCCGCGCCATCATAATTCGCCGACAGCGCATAGCCTTCGGACCGAAGTTGCGTGAGAATACGTTCAGAATCCACGAGCGCCTTAGGGCATCCTAAGGACACCATGCCGACTTTGGGGGTTTTTGCCTGTGCCTGTTTCATGGGGCGGTTATGCCATGAATAAGGACATAAAATCCATGAAAATCTAGAATTTAACCTTAATCCGCAGGCCTGCCGTCAGGCCGTCTTCGGGCACGACCAGCCATTCCCGGCGAAACCCTTGCGAGGCGTCCGTCCAGGGAATACCCACCGACGGATCGCGTTCATCCAAAAGGTTATTCACCCATAGACCTGCATATCCTTCTGGATGATCCAGCCCGGCCTGAAGGTTGACCAGTGTCCGTGCCCCTGTTTTGGCGGTGTTTGAATTATCCGTGAACTGGGATGAATCGAATTTGAGTTGTGATCCTATAACAAAATCTGTCCGGGGTAGGGGGGACGGCGTCCGGTACGACCCTGACAGCACGGCCTGATGCGGGGAATAACGCGGAAGCCGCTTACCCGACACATTTCCGTTCGGGGCAAACCCCGTTACGTTCGCCAAATCCGGATCGTTATATTGGTCATAGCGTGCATCGGCATAGGTGTATCCGGCAGTTACATTCAAATGATCGGTGACGTCCCAGGACAAGCTGGCCTCAAGCCCCTTGCTGGTCGTTTGTCCGGCATTGTTCAAAAAGAAATTCTGCGTGGTGCCCGCGGTGGAATAGGCCAGAACCTGTTGATCCTGCCAATCAATCCAGAATAATCCCATATCGAGCGAAACACGATTTATGGGTTTGATATTTTTAATCCCCACTTCATAGGTAATATTTTCTTCAGGCTGATAGACGCGTTCGGTTTCGCGGATATTCGCGCGGTCATTAAATCCTCCGGTTTTATATCCTTTGGCCACGGAACCGTAATATAAAAGGCCTGAGGGGTTTTGCCAGCTGGTGGTGAATTTGGGCGTAAAGCCGCGCCAGCTATCTTCCAGATCAATGGATCGTCCGGTGCTGGCGGCGATGGTGGAACTGGCCAGGAATTTTTTCTCGACCTGCCATCTACCATCTAACGTCAGCGCGAGTTGTGGGACAGCGCGGTAGGTCACGCTTCCATATGTCCCTAGCGTATCTGTGCCGTTATGCACGCGGGCACCGCCGGGCGTGGTTTGCCCCAAAACATAAAATTGATCAATTCGGTTTGCGGTATTTAAAAAATGATATCCGCTGACCCCCCATAACCCTGACCATTGCCCATTTGCGGTTTTGGTATGAAGGCGTGTATCAACCTGAATGTCATGGCGGCGTGTATCCACCCCGGCGCGTGCCGAATTGACGGCCTGATAATCATCATCCCGAATAAAGACAGAATCTTCATAGGCGCCGCCGATAAGCGTGGTGAGGGATGTGCGCGCCGATAAAAACTCCGTCCACTCTAACGATCCACGCGTGTGTTCACGGTGATATCCCATGGATTGTTCGGTGCCGACATCGTTGGCCGAATAGGGGCTTCCGCGTTCCGGCAGTTCACCACAATATAACCGCAAAACACCGTCTGTCGTGCGGGGGCCGCAATTCGTTTCCACCAAAAATCCCTTGGGCTGACTGTCGTCATCTTCGGCATAGGCCAGACGGAGATTAAATTCACGCCGGTCATTGGGTGTGAAGGCCGTGGATAATTTAACCGCCGATGTTTTTTCGCGCCCGATATCAGGGCCACTGGCCAACGCATTTTTAAAATACCCACCCCAGTCCCGCCAATAGACCGCCAGCCGGGATTGTAAGGTGTCAGAAAAATTCATATTCACGCCGACGGTGATTTCATGGCGGTCTTTTGTGCCCGATACGGCCTCTAGCCAGCCATAGGTTGTTTTTTCCGGTGCGTTGGATACGGCGTTGATGGTGCCTCCGAAACTGTTCCGGCCAAACAAGGCGTTCTGGGGGCCTTTAGCGACGTCAATTTGCGCCAGATCAAACGCCAGTGAATTGATCGAACTCCGCCCCGACATATAAAGCCCATCGGTAAAAAACCCAACAGACGGATCATCCCCCAAACCGGGCTGGATCAACCCTCGCATGGACGGCGCGGGGTTAAACCGCCCGAACGGGTCGTTAAACGAAAAACCGGGGACGGAATCCGCGATGTCGGTTGGGCTCGCAATTTTTTGGGTCTCAATCTTATCCCTCGATATCACCAGCACGCTGGCCGGGACATCTTGTGGCCGTTCGGGCAGGCGGCGCACTTCGATATACAGGGGTTTTTGGCTCGCGGTGTTCTGCGGCTTGGCAGAGACGGCAGAAACTGATAAAACCCAAGGGCATAAGGAGACCGTTATGACCACCGCCCAAATTTTTAAAAACCGTATCACAGAAACACCTTTTCTTTTCCAAGTGATGATGGGGATCGCGAGTATAGCGGCCTTGATTGTCTCTGCAAGGATTCAGGTGCCGATGATCCCTGTTCCCATAACGTTTCAAACAGCGGTCGTGTTGCTTCTGCCCTGTCTGCTGGGGCTTCGGATGGCACTGACGGTTCTGGGCTCTTATTTTGCCTTGGGCGCGATGGGCTTTCCGGTGTTTGCCATGACGGCGGGGGCTCTGCCGGGGCTCGCCTATTTTGCGGGGCCCACGGGCGGGTATCTGGCCGGGTTTGTGCTGGCCGTAATGGTTACCGGATACGGGTTCGCATATATCAAACAACACGCGCGCGGCTTCGCGGCCTTGGCGATGTTGTGCGCGCTGATGCTGGCGGGGCATGCCGTTATTTTGTCGGCAGGGATGTTCTGGCTGGCGTTTGGCTTGCCACAGATGGGTCTGGCCGCGGCCTTGACTGCCGGGGTTGTCCCGTTCTTGATCGGCACGGTCATCAAATCTGGCATTGCCGCCAGCCTGGCCGGGTGGGCGTTGAACAAATAATTTCTTAAAGGCGGTAAAAAATTTAGACCGTGGCGAAGGAGCCCGCCTAACATTTCCTTGTAAGTGTTAAATTGTCTATGTGTTTGTTCACACGGCTAAAAATCTACACGCTTTTCTACGCATATATTGTTTGGTTTTCTTATGTTCCAGTTATATATCAATGGATAATATTGGATATTCACAATAAACAGATTAACTGAGCAAAAATGCAATTAGAAGAATATAAAATTCCAATCCAAGACAAGAATTTCATACAACATGAATTAAGAGAGATGATTGAAATATCTTATTCATTACATAGGATTTCTAAAAGAGAAACAAACATGAAGCTTGCTTGGTTTTTCTCAGCATTCCCTGCTTTTTTCTCAATTTTTGATAAGCCACTTTTTATAGAATCAGCATACTTATACACATGGATTATTTTTATAGGTTTTGGAATATACCACTATAGCCAAAGAGATCGCGAAAAGCGCCTATGGAATGAAAGACATGAGATTTGGCAAAAAATGCATAATAGAGGTTATAGCTGTAGTATGGGTATATCTATCCCTGAAAAGAATGCGATAGATCCTCGTAATCTTATAAAAATAAAGCCCATCACTAAAGATGGAGAAGATATAAAGATATCCTTAGATCCATTTCAAGATACATCTTACCAATGAGTTGTAGTATAGGACATTTTACTAATTTGACCTTATTTTAAATCTTCCTCTACACACGCCCATGCTTTTTTTAAGCCTTCCATGGGAGAGGTGGCGACTACTAAATCCATGTTGTTTTTCTGCCCTAAATACTGCTTACCTAACCAAATTTGCATGGTTGCATTGCCTTTCATGGCATTTTTCCATTGAGCGCGGCGAAGGGAGATAATTGCACTCACAATATGCTTTTTATGGTAGTCCGCAAAAGTGCATCCATAGGTTTCTGTAATGCGACGGGATAGAGTGTCAATACTAATGCCTAAAAAGAAGGCAATTTCATCGGCTGTACACATTAATGAGCAGAGTTTTTCAATATTTTGCCAGTCGGCATTTGAGAAAAGAATGGGAGGCCTTCCCATACCTTTGTTAAAACTAGGCTGTGTATCAACTATAGCTTCTAATATATTACTCACAAAGGTACTGTATCATATTAATACAATATTCTCAATCATACGCCCCAACATGATCTGGGGGGGCACGCATCAATTTCAAGGCTGATCCTGATCGACGGTCTAAAGAGAGAAGATTTTATGGGTTAATACGCTTGTGAATCTATTTTTTTGCGCCAGATAACAATTGTTTCAATCGGTTAGTTTAATCCCCTCTCTATTTGTACAACAACATTGTTCCTATATAATATAATAACCCGTATCTGTTTAAGAACACTCATTCAAATTAATATGATTTAGGATACTACTAGAAAGAGTAGATAAATTTAATTTAGGGGTAATAAATGAAGACAGCTAAGGCCGTAGGTTATAACGGCGTTGTGCCTAGTTTGTCTGGTGCAAGCGAACCATTGATGATCGTTGTCAGAGCTGAGGCTGACGGAGAGCTATTTGATGTATATGCCAAACTATCAGATAAACTTCATACTGGCATTAAAGGGTACACGGCAGAAGCTATCGCCTCCCTGCTTGCCGCCGATCTAGGCTTACATACACCTCAGTCATTTGCAGTAACTATAGATGATAATTTTATAGCCTCTGTGGCAGACGTCAACATTCGCAAACGACTAGAAAGTAGTGCCAGAGTAGTATTTGCTACACAGGCATTACCGCCATCAGCAAAAGTGCCTACTACCGATATGCCTCTAACGGCCTGCCAACTTCGAAGCGCAGGCAACATCTTCGCTTTCGATGCACTGATAGAAAATTATGATCGTGGCGGCGCAGGCAAGGCTAATTGTCTTCTGAATGGAGACATTATTAGCATTATAGATCACGAGAAAGCCTTTCCTATGGCAATGGGTTTATTAATCCTAGGAAGGAAAAATCCATGGGAAGTTGGAGCGTTAGAAAAATATCGAACATCCGGCTCACACCTGTTCATTAACCAAATTTTAAAAAATTCCAGTAAGATTGATATGTCTGAATTTTCGTCTCTTTGGGCAAACCTAACTGACGAACGGATTCTAGAATATGGCAACTGTCTGCCTTCACAATGGGCTAACGACAACAACTCTTGTGTGGTACTAATTTTGCAACATATTATTGATGTAAGAAATAATATAAATGATTGCATTACGGAAATAAAGAGGATAATAGGTAAAGCGTAATGAAATACGAATATAAATTATTAAACTACATACACGATACCCTCAGAAATGAGAGCGTTAATGTGGGCATTTTATTTTATTCTCCTGAAGCCAAAATGGTTCGGTTTGGTATACGCCCAGATTTAGGGGCTTTGAAAGCTATATTTCCTGACTTTAGCCAGAAGCATCTTAAAAAATACTTAGACAACATTTGCAAGAGCATAGAAGAATATCAAATTCTTTATAGAACTCAGCTTGCTATTCACTCTGAAGTAGACGATTACTCCATAAAGCTACTTCCACATGATGCCAGCTCTGTGCAATGGGGCAAGCAAGGCTCTGGATATGCGGATGATCTCAATGAGATATATAAATATCTTATGGACAGATTTGTCTGCTCTAGAAAACTAGAGAAAACCAATCATCGACCCGATAGCTCCGTTTGGGCTACATTCAAAAAAGAGCTTCAACAGCGGCAAATGTTAGACTGGTTTAAACCGATGCACATAAACCTCGAAGGTTTTAGTGCTGAAATACCATATGCCTATCAAAACGGTTCGTTACATTGCCTAAAACCCATCTCTTTAGACATGACAAATGAAGATATGATCTTAGAGAAGGTGTATAAAACCAAAGGCTGGCACGATGCTATTGAAGAAAATAACCCTGATAAGCAATTTAAATTTTATTTTTTAGTTGGTCGCCCTGGCAAAGAAGAGCTTATATCATCATATGAAAACGCATGTGCTTTGTTACGGAGAGACAAACATGCAACTTTAATTACAGAGGAAGACGCTACGCAACTGCCTTCCCTAATTAAAAATGCTTCGCATCACTAAAAAATAAATGAAAAGATGGCGTATTTTTTTGCGAAGGTAATAAATACAATAGAAACTTATTGACCCTTTATCTTCTTTATAAGTTTCTTCAGATTTTTGAAAATAACAATAATCTTAGAATTCAAAAGTTACCAAAATTTCTTACTTATCCATTTTTAAATAACCCACCCCTACCTTTGGGGGTGACGGGGTGGTGTTTTTTGAATTTACCATCAGGATCAAGGATCACCCTATAGGGGGTGATCCTATCCTTTCCTGTTGTGGCGTTTACTAAATTCTGTTCCGTCCGATTTAATCCGTTTGTTCCGAAAGCCATATATAATCCCCGTAACTTACTGTAACGCCTATGTCATTTAGCTCTGTTATCACTTTGCTTATGCTTCTGCGAATATCATCCGCTTTTTCCGCCGCAGAAATGTTGCCCCTCTTTAGAGCTTCTCTGGCTTCATCCAAGGAAATGCACATCACGGCACGCATTTCCTGCCGAACGTGTCTAACTTGACCTTTATCCGATATACAATCCCGAATAATTCCTAACGCTCTTTTCTTCTGGCCTTTGATTTTACGGCGTGGGGTGGCTTGTGCCTCTGAAGCTATAAGGGCACAGGATACGATTTTATCGCCATCCTCATCTTTGCCTACTTCGATAGGATTCAGGGTGAAGTTATATTTACGGCCTGTTTTACCATCACGTTGCTTTTTAACCTCTGCGGTAATAATGCCATCGGTTTGTATCACTTCAATTTCTGTATCAACGGCGGCCTTGAGTGCGCTATGCCCTCTTGCGCCTCGCTCTCTATCTTTGCCTGAATGGTGAACAATTAAAACATGCGCCCTTGTGGCTTCCCTAATCTCATCACAGTTATGGATAAAGGCGGTCATGTCTTCTGGGCTGTTTTCATTACCTCCCGCCATTGCTCTGCTTAAGGTATCGATCACAACCATCTTTAAGTTTTTGATAGTCGAGATATGCTGAATAAGCTCCTCTGTATCACCATTGGTATTCAGCAAATCCACCCCCGTAGGGATAAGGTAAAATGGGATATGGGGCTTGATTTCATGGTGCAGAAAAAAAGCATCTAATCGTTCTTTTAATCCTAAGCCCCCTTCGGCGGCCACATAGCAAACCGCCCCCTGTTTGGCCTTATGGCTTTGCCACGGCCACCCCAGAGCTAAGGTTAAGGCCAGATCAATAACAAAGAAAGTCTTGCCTGAATTTGACTCCCCGAACACAACGCTTAAAGCATTGCAGTCAAGTAAGCCTTTAATCAGATATGTTCTTTTAGGAAGGGTGTGTAGTTCCGCGATGTGGTATGGATGTAATCTACTTGGCACAAAATCTACATTTTTTTCTCCACAATTGGGGCATTTAGGGGCTGGTATATAGCAGTAAAAGCACTTTTTACAATGTGCCACGGGTGCTAACTTTTCAGGCATGAGAGATCACCACTTTAGGAAATCTGATATAACCTTTTAAAGGTACGCGGTTAAAATCATGGACAGAGCACCCATTTTCAAGTGCGGCCATGATCATTATAGCGTCTAAGGGCAATTTAGAAGATTTCACCATGCGCAAACGAACTGCGCTTAATAATTCTTCTATTTCATACTCCCAGCCTTGACCAACTGAAGTAAGGTCTTTGAAATATCTCTCAGTAATCAAATATATGGCTGGATATTCAGGGTTTTTAAGGTCTGCCTTCTCTTTAGGTGTATTCCACCACTGAGACAAATAACCGTCATGCTTGGATAATAGTAATTTGTAATCATGGGGAGCTGACGCTTCTCTGCGTTGTTCTTTCAATGACTGTCTATGTGGCAAATTATCTTCGTCAATCATGACATGCTCCCCATTCTGCTATTCATTTTCTCCTCTATCCACTGCGTAATTTCCACTTCAACCCAGCCCACAGATCTAAGACCCAGTGAGATTGGTTTGGGGAATTTACCTTCTTTAACAAACGCATAGATTGAGGCTCTCGAAAGCCCCGTTTTTTCAATTACTTTGGGAAGTTTTAATATATTCATCTTTATCTCCAGTTAGGGTTAACTGGAGTAATTAAGCCATATCACGATTTCATTGGCACGAGATTAGAAGGGACAAAACCCTATATAAAAAATTAGGGTTATGTCCCTTTATTGTCTTTGCTTTATTTTTTTTAGCGCATCGATTGAAGGAATTTCAATCTTATATTCTTTGGGTATCTTTTTATTCAGCTCTGATAAAAATTTATCGATAGTTTTTATAGGCGGATCAGAGCCTATAATGCTAATTAATTCGCTAATCATAGGATTCGTATTTCTTCCCCCATGATCTTGTAAATCATCACGAGAAAAATCATTTTTGATATTTTGACAAATTGCACTCGTTATCAAGAGGTCGCATAGCATTCTCTCTAAATCTAAATTGGGGTATTTATTAACCTCAATAAGTGTTCTTAAATTCTCTTTAGCTTTCTTATTTTTAACTTTTGTTCCTGTATCGACACCAAAGACCTTAGCTATGTTGTCCATAGATTTTATAATGATTTCCAATTCTGAGAAAATATCTCCTCTCGTGGGTGCGTTTTTTTCTCTGCCAATTTCTACAGAACGGTCAAATAATATACGATTGATCTTGTTTTTTTGCTTTTTTAATAGCCTCACTTTGGATTGCTTTTCAATTTTCTGAAAATTGTCTTCGGATATTTCAAATTTTTTTGTACCTATTCCAGACCAGCTAAATACTTTTCTGTTTGGGGATTTTACTGTCATGAGCCACCAACCTGAACAAATCTTGGATTGACCACTTTATTTTTAGCAGTTCTCATTTTTTCAAGCATATCCGCATAATCCTGCATCATCTTTTTACGTTCTAATAGGTATTCTGCGCGGTTATAGGCGGCGCGAATTTTATCCTCTGCTTCATGTGCAAGTTGACGTTCAATAACATCAGGCGGATAGCCCTTTTCATTTAAAAGCGTGGATGCAACAGTACGAAAACCATGCCCCGACATGCGGCCTTGATACCCCATGCGGCGTAAGGCCATTAAAACAGTGCCATTGCTGATATGCATGGATTTACTCGCGGGGCTGTGAAAGATATGGGTTTTTGTTCCTGTCTTTTTGTGTAATTCCTTTAAAACAGCCAAGGCTTGCTTAGATAATGATACTAAATGTGGACGTTTCATTTTCATACGCTCTTTGGGGATATGCCATTCAGCACGTTCAAAATCTATTTCTTCCCATTTTGCCCCTATTAGCTCCCCCGTACGGACAAAAGTTAAAGCAAGTAACTGCATGGCGTATTTGCTGAAATCGTTTTTACGGCCTTCTATGGCCTGTAACAGTGTGGGTAATTCTGCCAAGGGAATACAGGCGTGATGTTTTTCTTCTTTGGGTGGTAGTATATCCCGTAAGTCAGCGGCAGGGTTGTGGTCACATAGGCCACGCTGTGCGGCGTAGCGGAATATCTGGCCAATCAGTTGCTTCATGCGCTTGGCCGTTTCAATCGTTCCACGATTACCAATGCGTTCCACCACCCGTACAACATCAGGGATGGTTATGTCCGTAACGGGTAACGCGCCAATCATGGGGAAAACAAGTTGCTCTAATCGCTCAAGACTCTGCTTGGCATATTTGGGATTTAGCCCCTTTTTCTTATTTTCCATCCAGTTACGCGCTATACGTTCGAAGGTATTTGCCCCTTCAAGAGATCGGCGGAGTTTTTGGGCTTTTTTGGCAAGGGTAGGGTGCTTGCCTGATTTAAGGGTTTCTCTGGCCTCATCCCTCAGTTTTCGTGCCTGAGCCAAAGACACATAGGGGTATTTGCCTAGGGCGGTCATTTGAGGCTTGCCCAGATGATAAAACCGCCATCGCCAGAGTTTATTACCTTGAGGCGTGATTTCTAGGCAAAGACCGTTGGAATCCGCCACACGATACAGTTTGGCTTTGGGTTTAAGACTTTTAATTGAAAGCTCTGTTAGCGGCATGTTCCCGCCTTTCTACTCATAAATCTACGCATATACGGGCTGGATTGCAATAAATTTATTTGGATGTATAAATATCTAAAAACACTGTAAATTCAGTATATACAACTGATTTTTGCTATCTTCTTAAATGTCTTTGGATGTTTGAATATGAGTTAATGGCGGAGAAGGAGGGATTTGAACCCCCGATGCCCTTGCGAGCATACCGCATTTCGAGTGCGGCGCATTCAGCCTCTCTGCCACTTCTCCATCATATATACGCGTACGTGAATAGTCGGTTATCGCTTTTCCGTCAAGGATTTCAGATCATAGATCAGATCAAGCGCCTCTCTGGGCGAGAGTTGGTCAGGATTGATCGCCTTTAGTTTTTCTTCAGCGGGCGAAACCGGCGACGCCAAAGGGGACGGGGCGCTGGAGAAAAGGGGTAAATCCTGTGCCATTTTGGCGATTTGCCCGGTCTTGCCTTGGGATTGAAGCAGAGCCAGAACAGCCTCGGCGCGGCTGACCACGGCGGGGGGAATGCCCGCCAATTTTGCCACATGAATCCCGTAAGATCGATCGGCCGTGCCCGCGCCGACGGTGTGCAGGAAGATAATCTCCCCGTTCCATTCTTTAACCTGAAGCGAATAACACGCAAGGCCAGGCAGGGTTTGGGTCAATGAGGTCAATTCATGGTAATGCGTGGCAAATAATCCCCGGCATTGTGTGGTGTGATACAGATGCTCAACACACGCCCACGCAATCGACAGTCCGTCAAAAGTTGAGGTGCCGCGGCCTATTTCATCCAGAATGACAAGCGACCTTGGCGTGGCTTGATTTAAAATTACGGCTGTTTCGATCATCTCCACCATAAAGGTGGAATGACCGCGCGCCAGATCATCCGCCGCACCCACCCGCGAAAACAAACGATCACACACACCGATATGGGCAGACGTCGCAGGGACATAAGACCCCATCTGCGCCATCAGGGTGATGAGCGCGTTTTGGCGCAGGAAGGTTGATTTCCCGGCCATATTCGGCCCCGTCAAAAGCCAGAGCCGTTGTGCGGGGTTTAAATTGGCATCATTCGCCATGAAAGGTTGACCTGATTTTTTAAGCACAGATTCCACAACCGGGTGCCGTCCACCGCGAATATCAAACGTGAACGACGTGTCCAGTTGGGGACGCGTATAATGAAAATCCTGCGCCAGATCTGCGAGCGCACAGGCAACGTCCAAAGCACTGATGGTTTTCGCCAGGCGCGATATCTCTTCGGCCTCTGCCATGACCAAGGTCACAAACTGCGCAAAATAGTCCTGTTCAATTGCGATGGATTTTTCCGCGGCCGATGATACCGCGCGCTCTAACTCCGAAAGCTCAGGGGTGGTAAACCGAACATTATTCGCCAAGGTCTGACGATGAATGAACGGGTTGTCCTGTCCCGCATCTTCCTTGCGTACCATTAATTTATCGGCATGACGCGCGGTAACATCAATAAAGAAACCCAAAATATTGTTGTATGAAATCTTGAGGGTATCGATTCCCGTGCGCGTACGATATTTTTGTTGAAGCGCGGCAATATGGCCGCGAGATTCATCTCGAAGAGAGCGAAGTTGATCCAGCTCCGGCGCAAATCCGGGTTTGATAAAGCCGCCCTCACGGTCTAGGAACGGCAGGTCATCCATTAACGCTTGGGATAACGTATCTGCACATGTTCGTGTGCCGGATGCCATGGCCAAATCTTGGGTGATGTCTTTCAATCCCGAAGGTGCCGACCCTGAGGTCAAGAATGCCCGTAGATTTTGTGCGCAGATCAATCCATCACGTACACCGCCCAGATCACGCGGGCTTCCGCGTCCGAGACTGAGGCGGGATAAAGCGCGCTCCATGTCAGGCGCCTGCCGAAGTATCTTTCGAACGCTGTGGCGCAAGGGTTCCTGTGACAAGCAGGAGTCAATCTCATCCAAACGTCGATTGATATCGGCGATATTCATGAGCGGGTTCATCAGCCGTAAAGACAGCAGACGCGAGCCACCTGCCGTTAAACAACGATCCAAGATATCCAGAAGACTACCCGATCTTTCCCCTGATAACGTGCGCGTGAGTTCAAGATTACGCCGTGTTGCAGAATCAATCTCCATCACATCCTGCGCCGTCATCTGACGAAGCGGTTGAAGGCGCGGCATTTTTCCCACCTGTGTTCGGCGGATATAATCAATCAAGCTTCCGGCCGCCGCAATTTCGGCGCGGGAGAATGACCCATAGGATTGAAGTGACCCAACGCCGTACATATCTTCAAGCCGTTTTTGCGCATTGCCGCTATCGAACAAGCTGGCGGGCTGAAGGGTGAGTGTATCGCGGTAGGGTGCCAGATCCGTTTGCGCCGATAATGTATCCGGGATCAAAATTTCCTTGGCATGAATACGGTCAAGCGCGGGGGCAAGGGCATGTGGCGCAATCGCCTGGGTCATGAAATCCCCGGTTGATAAATCAAGCCAGGATAGGCCGATATCATCGCCGATTTTTGCCAGGCACGCGATAAAATTATTTTCACGTGCCTCGAGCAACGTATCTTCGGTCAATGTGCCGGGCGTAACAATTCGGATAACATCCCGCCGCACCAATGCCTTATAACCGCCGCGCTTTTTGGCCTCTTCAGGGGTTTCGACCTGTTCGCAGATAGCGACTTTATGTCCGGCCTTGATTAAGCGTGCTAGATACCCTTCATAGGCATGAAAGGGTACGCCGCACATGGGAATTTCTTCGCCTTGTGTTTTCCCGCGTTTTGTTAAGGTGATATCAAGAACCTGCGAGGCGGTGAGTGCGTCATCAAAAAAAAGTTCATAAAAATCACCCATCCGGTAAAATAACAAACAATCCGGATGTTGTGATTTGACGGCATGATACTGTGCCATCATGGGCGTGTGCCCCTCGGCGGCGCGTGTGTCTGGCAATAATAAAGATGCCGCTTGTGTCATATTATCCTTGGATACCTGTGGAGCCAAAGCCACCGCCGCCGCGTGCGGTATCGTCCAAGGTCTCTACCATCTCCCATTGCACCGTTTCATGACGGGCAATGACCATCTGCGCAATGCGCATCCCGCGCTCTATGATAAAATCTTCCGTGCCCAGATTGGCGAGAATGATTTTAATTTCGCCGCGATAATCTGCATCAATCGTGCCGGGAGAATTTAAAACCGTCACCCCGTTTTTAAACGCCAGTCCAGAGCGGGGACGAATTTGGGCTTCAAACCCGGAGGGCATAGCCATCGCCAAACCCGTGGGCACCAAGATACGCGCTCCGGGTTTAAGCGTCAGGGGCGCATCTACGGCCGCACATAAATCCATCCCGGCGGATAGCGTCGTGGCATAGGCGGGCAGGGGCATATCGTGTCCATGGGGCAGGCGGAGCACGGGAATAGGTAACTTATTCTCGTTAAAATTTTTCATGAGACTTTCTTTCGTGAGTGAGAGGAAGAAAAATGGAGGATGATTTTTTCTACCAGTTTTTGCGCGATCTCAGATTTACGTGTCTTCGGCCACGTTTCTGCGCCGCTATCATGACACCATATGACCTGATTATTATCGGTACCAAAAACATCTTGCGTGACATCGTTGGCCAAAATCCAGTCACATTTTTTACTAATCCTCTTGTGCTGGGCATGGGGGATAACCTGATCCGTTTCCGCGGCAAAGCCCACCACCAGTGCTGGCCGTTGAGCCGGATGAGTTGAAATTGTTTTTAAAATATCAGGATTTTCAACAAGGGTGAGAGGCTGGGGGGGTGTGTTTTCCTGTTTTTTGATTTTCTGTGAGGCCATGACGTCAGGCCGCCAGTCAGCAACTGCCGCTGTACACACCGCGATATTACAGGGCAGGGTATTAAGCGCCGCCGACATCATCTCCTGCGCCGTTTCCACAGAGATGAAGGTGACGCCCGGGGGCGGCGTGAGAGAGGTGGGGCCTGAGATTAACGTGACTTCAGCCCCTTCATCCGCGAGGGCTTGGGCAATGGCATATCCCTGTTTGCCGGAAGATCTGTTCCCAATATATCGCACGGGATCCAGCGGTTCGTGCGTTGGACCCGCCGTGACTAAGGCTTTATATCCGCTTAAGGCTTTTTTTTTATCAAAAAATGTGTTCAGCGTAGCTATCATCTCTGTCGCTTCGGGCAGGCGTCCAGTACCGGTTTCCCCGCAGGCCATATCTCCTTGTGCCGGGTCAATGATAATCACGCCCCGGGCCCGCAGAGTTTCAATATTGGCCTGCGTGGCTGGGTTCGACCACATCAGCGGGTTCATGGCTGGAAATAACATGATTTTTTTATCACTCGCTAAAAGGGTGGTCGTGGCCAGATCATCGGCCATACCCTGTGCCATCCGGGCGATGATATTGGCACTCGCGGGGGCGACGACAATCAGGTCGCTCTCTCGGGAGAGGCGGATATGACCCATGTCTGTTTCATCGGTCAGCGACCATAAATCTGTGTAACAGGGATGTTCGGATAATGATGCAACACTCAAAGGTGTAATGAACTTCTGTCCGCCTGCTGTGAGAATACATCTGATGGCTACGTCTGATTTTTTGAGCAGACGGATCAGCTCCAGCGACTTGTAGGCCGCAATGCCGCCTGAAATAATCAATAGGATCGTCTTGCCCTTCAGCATATATCTATCCAAACAAAAAGCCCCGTGGAAACGGGGCTTATGTTATTCAATTTATCAGAGAAAAGCGAGTAATTACTCAGCCATTTCCTTGGCTTTGTCAGCGGCTTCAGTTGCGGCGTCTTTCGCGGCATCTGTGGCTTCAGCGGCTGGTGTTTCAGCAGAAGCGGCCGGAGCAACTTCTTCGACAGCGCCTTCAACGGCTTCTTTGGCCTTTTCTGTGGCTTCGCCAGCGGCTTCAGCGGCATCTGCACCAGCTTCTTTCGCGGCATCAACAGCATCAGAAGCGGCTTCTTTGGTCGCATCAACAGCTTCAGCGGCAACTTCGCCTGCTTCTTCAGCGGCTTCTTCTGTGGCTTCTACGGCGCCTTCAACAGCACCTTCTGTGGTTGCCATGGCGTCGCCAGCGGCAGGCTCCATGTTGGCGGCTTCATCTGCCGTTACGTTTTTGTAAACGAATTGCATGGCCGCAATACCAGCTACCAAAACGACAGCGGCAAATGCGACGGATTTTACGATGTTATTCATATTGAAAGTTCCCTTAATGTTAAAGTTTAAACAGATATCGCCCACGCGAGAGTCCGGTTAAGACCCCGATCCATTAAGTCATCGCCCTAATGAAAGCAAGACCGTTTATAATGAGGTTATAGGGCGAAAGGCAAGAACTTTTTGCATAAGCCATAATTTTGTCAGAATCTAGGCCGAAAGGCGGGTATTACGCTGACTTCAGCCCGCTATGAATGCAGGCGACCCCGAAGGTTAAATTTTCATAACTGCAAGATGCAAATCCTACCGCTTCCATCCGGCGTTTCAACTGATGTTGCGCGGGGAATTGCCGAATGCTCTCGACCAGATACTGATAACTCTCGCGGTCTTGGGTCACCATCTCTCCCATTCGGGGGATGATCCCATAGGAAAAACTGTCATATATTTTGGACATTAACGGGTCGCGTACCTGTGAAAATTCCAAACAATAAAAACGTCCGCCGGGTTTTAAAACCCTGAACGCCTCGGCAAGGGCAGTATCAATATGCGTGACGTTCCGAAGCCCAAACGCAATGGTGTACACATCCATGGTTTGATCCGGGATCGGCAGGGATTCAGCATTGCCCGTTACCCAATTTAAATCTCCATAACCTTTATTTAACGCGCGGTCTCTCCCGACACTCAACATCTCTGTGTTGAGATCACAGAGTGTAATGTGTGCCTTGCCGCCCGTGCGTTCACGGATCCGAAAGGCAATATCGCCCGTACCGCCCGCCACATCCAGATAATGATATCCCGCACGCGGCCGGATACGTCGGATCAGATGGTTTTTCCACACACGGTGGATTCCGCCCGACATCAGATCATTCATCAGGTCGTATTTGGAGGCCACAGAGTCAAAAACACCGATCACTTTTCGGGTTTTTTCACGTGGCGTCACGGCGTGTGTGCCAAACCATTGGCTTTCGGGGTTTTGTGTCATGTATGCATTTTTATAAGATTAAATCGAAGAAAAGTATAAAATTATCTGACGATGTGCATAAATATATGTCAATATTTTTATCAGGAATAATTCTCGCGCTTTCACAATATAGGTTGTAAAGACTTTTCATGAAATTGATCAAGGCAATGGCCACCGTGGCTGGATTAACGGGTATCAGCCGTATTTTTGGGTTTATCCGGGACGTGGTAACGGCGGCGCTTATGGGGGCGGGGCCAGTTGCGGATGCGTTCTTTGTCGCGCTTAAACTCCCCAATTTGTTCCGGCGGATCACGGCCGAAGGCGCCTTTAGCGTTTCCTTCGTGCCTATTTATGCTGAGAAATTAAAGAAAGAGGGCGATATCTCGGCGGATGCTTTCGCGGGCAATGCCTTTGCCATGATGTTGCTTTTTCTGGTGCCGTTCACGTTGCTGGCCATGCTGGCCATGCCGTGGGTGATTTATGCCATTGCACCGGGGTTTCATGACGGCGAGGTACGCTATGACCTCGCAGTTGAACTCTCCCGGATCACTTTTCCTTATCTTCTGCTGATGTCTTTGACCTCTTTACTGGGCGGGGTTATGAACGCACATGATCGGTTTGCGCCGTATGCCGCCGCGCCTATTTTTTTCAATTTGTGCATGATGATCGGTATTGTGGTCTTTACCCCGGTATTGGAAACACCGGGGCATGCGCTGGCGTGGGGGGTGTTTGCGGCTGGGGTTGTACAATTAATATGGATGTTTGCCTGTATGCGCCGGGCGAACATCTCATTTAATCTGCGCTTGCCCCGTTTTGATGCCGATATAAAACGACTCTTCATTTTAATGGGGCCGGGGATTTTGGGGGCGGGGGTTGTGCATATCAACTTGTTTGCTGATCTCATTATTGCCTCGTGGCTTCCGGCGGGTTCCATTTCATATTTGTATTATGCAGATCGTCTCAATCAACTGCCGCTGGGCATGGTGGGAATTGCCGTGGGGACGGCCTTGCTTCCCATGCTCTCTAAGGCTTTGGCGGGCGGCGAAAAAACCGAAGCGCATATGTTGTTTAACCGTGCGCTTGAAATCAGCCTTTTACTGGCGCTTCCGGCGGCGGTCGCCTTGATTGTGGCGGCAGAGCCCATCATCAAGGTACTTTTTGAACGTGGCGAATTTAACGCCACGAATACCGACATGACAGCCAAGGTGCTGATGGGGTATGCGCTGGGGCTTCCGGCTTATATTGCGATTAAGGTTTTCTCCACGGCCTTCTGGTCGCGTCAGGACACGATGACACCGGTCAAGATTGCGATTTTCTGCACGCTTCTGAATATCGCGCTCGCACTTCTACTTATTGGCTGGCTGGGGGTGGCGGGAATTGCGCTGGCCACGGGGATTGCCGGATGGGTTCAATTCATCCTGATGAAACGGGGGCTCAAGGATATGGAGACCGCCCAGTTTGATGATCGTTTGAAACAATTCCTGCCGCGTGTTGTGCTGTCGGCACTGGTCATGGGCGGGGTTTTGTTCGGGGTTAATCATGTGGTGGCACCGATGTATGACATGTCGTCGCTCCATAAATTATGTGCGCTGGGGGTATTGGTGGGATCGGGGTTTGTATCCTATATTCTCTCAGTGGCCTTGAGCGGCGCGCTCAATATCCACGATATTCAAAGATATCTTGTTAAAAAGAAATAGAGAGTGAACATGAAGCGTATTTTTTCAGGCATGCAACCCACCAACCGTTTGACGTTGGGGAATTATCTGGGCGCACTCAAGAACTGGGTGAAGATGCAAGATGAACACGGCACACAATGTATCTATTGTGTTGTCGATCTTCATGCCAACACGACAGGATATAATCCCGGCACGTTAAAAAATGCCACGCGCGAAGTGGCCGCGGCCTATATCGCCGCGGGTGTGAATCCTGAAAAATCGATTATCTTTGCCCAATCATCCGTGCCCGGCCATGCCCAATTGGGGTGGATGTTGTCCTGTATTACGCCGCTGGGCTGGCTTAATCGCATGACCCAGTTCAAGGATAAGGCGGGTAAGGATAAAGAAAAAGCGTCCGCCGGGCTTTATACTTATCCGACGCTGATGGCGGCGGATGTGTTGCTCTATCATGCCACCCATGTGCCTGTGGGGGATGACCAGAAACAACATGTGGAGTTGATGCGCGATATCGCGATTTCATTCAACCAGCATATTGCCGGGCGTGATTTCTTTCCGGTACCAGACCCCGTCATCATGGGTGAAGCAACGCGCGTGATGTCGCTTCGTGATGGGACTCAGAAAATGAGTAAATCCGCCGAAAGCGATATGACCCGTATTAACCTGACCGATGATGCCGACATGATTTCGCAAAAAATCAAAAAGGCCAAAACCGATGCCGGACTTGTCCCGGCCAGCGAGGCAGAGTGCGAAGGACGCCCCGAAGCGCGCAATCTGTTGACCATCTACGCCGCTTTGTCCGACACCTCGCGCGAAGCGGTGATGGCGGAATATGGCGGGCAACAATTTTCGGCGTTTAAAAATGCGCTGTCTGATCTGACGGTGGCGACCATGGCACCCATCACCGGGCGCATGCGGGAATTAATGGCCGATCCTACGGAAATGGATCGTATTTTGGGGGCATCCGCCGTCAAGGCCAACGAGATCGCCGAGCCGATCTTGAAAAACGCTATGGATATCATGGGGTTCTGGCGCGCCTAAGGATTTGCCCGGCTGTGCTTTGGCGGTTATAATCATGCCCATGATCAGATTCCTTATGGCCGTCCTTGTCCTGATGTTGCCCGTTTCGGCGCAGGCGGATTATTTCGTCTGGCAGGATGCCAAAAGCGGCCTGACCATGTCATTTCCCGATACATGGAATGTGGTTCATAACCAAAAACCCGAAGATATTTTGACCATCATCGCCCCGTCAGACCATGACCAGCCCGTCTGCAAGGTGCGGGTGCACCCCGATCAACGGTTTGTGATCTACCCGCCGGATTTCGGGCGCGATATTCAAAAAACCGCCGTGAGCGCGCCGTTCTGGGATTCTTACTTGGCGCAATATGAAGGATATCAACTGGACCGCGTGTATGACGGGGCAGGGCTGGGGCGCTGGCATGCGTCCTATGCGCTCGCCAGTTATTCTACCCATAGCGGCACGGTGATGCAGACGCGCCGCGCGATCATGTTTGCGTCCTTATATAATGACAAACTCTATGCGCTGGAATGTTCCACGCTTAATCACGCGTATGAAAAATGGGCGGTGTCGTTCAAGGATATTGTGAAATCAATTGATTTTAAAAAAGCGTATCATGAATTCCCGACCGGGGAATACGCGAACTTCCTCAAAGGCGCGGATCATTATTTCTGGTCACAGAGCGCACCCGATGGCACGACCGCCTATTAACGCCGCCCCGGCGACAGAAGACCCGGCAGAGCCGCATTACACCGGACACCGGGATCGTTTAAGGGAGAGATTCAAATACGCCCCCGACAGCCTTCCTGATTATGAATTGCTGGAGCTTTTGTTGTTCATGGCCATTCCGCGCCGGGATGTCAAACCGCTTGCCAAATCATTGCTGGCGCGTTTTGGGTCGCTTCGCGGGGTGTTGAATGCACCGCTGGCGGATCTGGAATCCGCCGAAGGCCTGTCTGAAATTTCCGCCCTGGCGCTTAAATCCATACAGGCGGCGGGGCAACGCGTGATGAAACAGGATATCATGGGCAAGCCTGTATTAAACTCATGGCAGGTCTTGCTTGATTATCTTCACGGCACCATGGCGCATGAAGCCAAAGAACATTTCCGGCTTTTGTTCCTCAACAAAAAAAATGAATTGATCGCCGATGAAATTCAACAATCCGGCACCGTTGACCACACGCCCGCCTATCCACGCGAAATTGTGAAACGCGCGCTTGAACTCTCGGCCACGGCGATCATTCTGGTGCATAACCACCCGTCGGGGGATGCCACGCCGTCCCGCGCCGATATTGATATGACCCGGGAGATTGTGTCGGCCGCCTCAGCCCTCGATATCATGGTGCACGATCATCTGATCGTCGCCCGATCCGGCGTCACGAGTTTCAAGGGTCTGGGGTTGATGTGATGTTAGTGTGTAAGCTAACAGGAAATATTGGAAAACCTATAAAATCTCATATAATTCCTGCCTCTTTTTTTGAAGTGCATAATCAAAAATATCCGCCACTTATAATGGGAAATAAATCAGGATCTTTTCCAAAGATATCAAGGCAAGGAGTGTATGATCAGGAAATAGTTATCCAAGAGGGAGAGGATATCTTAAAAAGGTTGGATCAATATGGCTATGAAACATTAGTTAAAAATAAAAAGGATTTTGAGCCTATTGTATTAAATTCAGAAGTGCTGGGTTTTAAATTAGTTGACTATGACTACGCCCGATTAAAGCTATTTGTGCTGTCCATTCTTTGGAGAGCCTCTGTTTCTAAAAAGGCAGAATTTAGTAAAGTCTCTTTAGGCCCTCATGAAGAAATTTTTAGAAAAATGATCCTTGACCACCAACCTTGTGATCCAGAAGTTTATTCTGTTCAATTTTTTATTTTTGATGAAAAAATTTTTGAGTTGGGTTCAGCTTTATTTCCCGCAAAAGAAAAAATTGAAGAAATAAACTACTACAGAGTATATTTAAGAGAATTTATTGCCTTAGTTAAAGTTGATCGAAGGAAATCGCTGAAGTGTTTTAGTCCTTTCATCATTAGGCCAAACTCTGCGCTACCTATAGTAAAGTATAATTATAAGGGAAGTTCTGAAGAGAGGGTAATTAAAGACATACTAAGTAAAAACGACCACATTATTCCTGCTTGGTTTTCAAAAGCTACTATGGGCGGATAGGTATAAAAATCGTTTTTAAATTTGAATAGGGTTGAGTAGGCTTTAGATATAGGATATTATTCCTACACTAAATGATCGGTGAAAAAGCCGGGTGTGCGGAAGGCCAAGGGCTCCGGCGCGTCCTCATCATGACATCACACCAGATACGCAGCCAGCCATGGGCAAAAACATTAAAAATCCCCGGAACGGACTAGACAAACCAACCCATGGTTGTATCAAATGCGCCCCCATTGCCCCCTTGGTTTTCACCGCCCGCGATGTTAGAAGTTCGGCATGATCCCACGTTATACCCGCAAAGAAATGGCCGATATTTTTGAACCCGAAAACCGGTTTAAAATTTGGCTGGAGATTGAAATTCTTGCCTGCGAGAAGATGGCCGATATCGGCATCATCCCGAAATCCGTGCCCAAGGTGCTCCGGGAGAAGGGCGGGTTTAACGTCGCCCGGATTGATGAGATTGAGCGCGAGGTGAAACACGATGTCATCGCGTTCTTAACGTCGGTGGCCGAACATATCGGGGATGATTCCCGCTATGTGCATCAGGGCATGACATCGTCTGATGTGGTGGATACGGGCTTTGCGGTACAGCTCACACAGGCGTCTGATATTCTGCTCAAGGATCTGGATGCTGTGTTGGCGGCCTTAAAAAAACGGGCGATGGAACATAAAGATACGTTGTGCATTGGCCGGTCGCACGGGATACATGCGGAGCCCACGACGTTCGGGCTTAAACTCGCGGGGCATTATGCGGCGTTTAAGCGCGCGCGGGAACGTCTGGTGCGGGCGCGCGAGGAAATCGCCGTCTGCACCGTGTCGGGCGCGGTCGGCACCTATGCCACCGTGTCCCCCGAAGTCGAAAAATATGTGGCGGATAAACTGGGGTTAAAACCCGAAACCGTGGCAACGCAGGTTATTCCGCGGGATCGTCATGCGATGTTCTTTTGCACGCTGGGCGTGATTGCCAGTTCGATTGAAAATCTCGCGATTGAAATTCGTCACCTGCAACGCACCGAAGTGCGCGAAGCCGAAGAATTCTTTAGCCCCGGGCAAAAAGGGTCATCGGCCATGCCGCATAAACGCAACCCGATTTTGTCGGAAAACCTCACCGGTCTGGCGCGGCTGGTGCGCTCGGCGGTGACGCCCGCGCTGGAAAATGTCGCGCTCTGGCATGAACGGGATATCTCTCATTCCTCGGTGGAGCGTATGATCGGGCCGGATGCGTGTGTGACGCTTGATTTCGCGCTGAACCGTCTTGCGGGGCTGATTGATAAATTATTGGTGTATCCGGACACCATGAAGGCGAATTTGGAGAAAATGGGCGGGCTGGTGTTTTCCCAGCGCGTGCTCTTAGCCCTGACACAGGCCGGTATATCGCGGGAGCAAGCCTATGTGATCGTTCAACGAAATGCCATGAAAGTCTGGGAAACTCAGGCTAAAACATCTTTATTGGAAATGCTTTCCGCGGATCAAGACGTCACGGAAAGGCTTGACCCCGGGGCATTAAAGTCTATCTTTGATTATAGTCACTATACCAAAAACATCAGCGCGATGATCACCCGCGCACTCACCTAAGACGGAGAAATATCATGAAGGGTAACCCCAAAGTTTTAAAAGCACTCAACCTCTCCCTTAAAGGCGAGCTGACGGCCATCAATCAATATTTTCTGCATGCCCGCATGCTCGAAAATTGGGGCGTGACCAAAATGGCGCGGTTTGAACACAAGGAATCCATCGAAGAAATGCAACATGCGGATCGGCTGATTCAGCGTATCTTGTTGCTCGAAGGTCTGCCGAACCTTCAGGACTTAGGCAAGCTGATGATCGGTCAGGATGTCAAAGAAACGATTGAATGTGACATGAAACTGGAAATCGAAGGTATTAAGAATTACCGCGAAGGCATTAAAATCGCGGAAGAAGCCGGAGATTATGTCACGCGTGATCTGTTCCTGAGCATTCTGAGCGATGAAGAAAAACATCTGGATCATCAGGAAACCCAGCTCGATCTGATCAAGCAAATTGGTATCCAGAACTTTATCCAGCTCAATTCTGACCCTGTCGGCGCGGGGGAGGGGTAACCCTCTCAAGCGGCTGAAAGGCCTTGGATTCCTTCTCTACTTGCGAATAATTCTCATATGCACTATAGTGGGTGTCAGGAGAGATTCTCGTATGTATGTCTGCCTCTGCAACCCCTTCACCGACAAGGACGTCGCCAACGTCCTTCGTGACGCGTCTGTCCGTAAGACGACGGCACACGTGTATAAGGCCTGTGCGGGCGGGCAGAAACCCTGTTGCGGTTCCTGCCTGTGCGTGATCAAGGACATGGTGGCGCATCACCAAAATCAACCGGATATGTTGGCGGCGGAATAAACTCCCCCTTGTCAGAATTTGCCCCCTGTGGCACTTGTTATTTCCCCTTGTCTATCAACAGGAGACCAACTGATGTTTAAAACCCTTACCCTTATTCTCGGGAGCTTATGCCTTATGACCGTGACCGCCAACGCCGCCGACCTTGAAAATACCCTGTATCTGGATCTGAAAGATGGCCGCGTGACCATTGAGCTTCTGCCCAGCGTCGCCCCGAAACATGTGGAGCGCATTAAAAAACTGACCCGCGATGGGTTTTATGACGGGATCGTCTTTCACCGGGTGATTGATGGGTTCATGGCGCAAACTGGCGACCCGACGGGGACGGGGACGGGCGGGTCTGACCTGCCGGATTTACCAGCCGAATTCAATGACCGTAATTTTGGCCGTGGTACCATCGGCGCGGCACGCACCAACGACCCGGACAGTGCCAATTCACAATGGTTTATCTGCTTTGATGATTGTTCGTTCCTGAACGGTCAATATTCTATCTTTGCCCAAGTGAAAGATGGCATGGAATTTGTTGATAAAATCAAACGCGGCGAACCCCCCAGCAATCCTGATAAAATCATCAAGCTTCAGGTGGCCGCCGACGCCAAGTAATTCAAAAAAATCCCCGCCCCACTGGCGGGGATTTTGCCTGTGAATTAAAGGGAGACCGTGTTTTATTATCTGGCAAGGCCGTTCTTTATTTGAAAAGTCACATCTATGTCTAACGACCTCTGGTGGCAAGGCGCGGTATTTTATCAAATTTACCCACGATCTTTTTGCGATAGCAATGCGGATGGGGTAGGGGATTTACGCGGCGCGATAGAAAAACTGGATCATATTTCTGCCTGCGGGTTTGATGCGATATGGCTTTCGCCTTTTTATGCGTCGCCGATGGCCGATTTTGGGTATGACGTCACGGATTATTGTGCGGTCGATCCGATGTTCGGCACGCTGGATGATTTTGATGCTTTTTTAAAACGGGCGCATGCGCTGGGGCTGAAGGTCATCATCGATATGGTGCTGGCGCACACCTCAAAAGATCATGAATGGTTTAAGCAATCACGGACATCGCGCGATAACCCTAAATCCGATTGGTATGTGTGGGCAGATCCCAAGCCGGATGGTACGCCGCCCAATAACTGGATGTCCATTTTTGGCGGCGTGGCCTGGACGTTTGATACGCGCCGGGCGCAGTTTTATCTGCATCATTTCTTGAAAGAACAGCCGCAGTTGAATTTTCACAACCCGGATGTTCAGGCGGAGATTTTCAAGATATGCCGTTTTTGGCTGGATCGCGGGGTGGATGGATTTCGTCTCGATGTGATTAATTTTCTGTTCCACGACCCGGCACTTCGGAATAATCCACCCAAAGATCCGGAAAAGGAGGGCTGGTCATCCCAATTCACAAAACCTGACCCGTATTCCATGCAACATCATGTGTACGATAAATCGCGCCCCGAAGGGTTGGTGTTTGCCGAAAAATTCCGGCAGTTGATGAATGAATATCCGGGAACGATGACCTTGGCTGAAATTGGGGATGATCATTTTATCCAATGTGCCGCAGATTACACACAAGGCCATGCACGATATCACACAGCATATAATTTTGCCCTGATGACGGGGGATGAGGTCACGGCATCCATGATACGCACGGCCGTCGAAACGTATGAACAGAGTGGTGGGGGTTGGCCGTCTTGGTCTTTTTGTAATCATGATGTGGTACGCGTGGTGACGCGCTGGGGTAAGAAGAAAGGATATGATCGTCAGCCTGCCTTTGCCAAAATGCTGATGGCGCTTTTATGTTCCCTTAAAGGCACAATTTTTATGTATCAGGGAGAGGAACTGGGCTTAACCGAAGCCACCTTGACCTATGATCAACTTCAGGACCCGTGGGGTAAATATCTCTGGCCGGAATGGCAAGGGCGCGATGGATGCCGAACGCCCCTGCCGTGGGATGATACTCAAACTCATGCAGGTTTTAGTCAGGTATCCGGTACCACATGGCTTCCGGGCGCACCTGAGCATGCGGTGATGTCTGTGAACCGGCAGATTAAAGATACTCAATCTGTTTATCTTTTTCTCAAAACATTTCTCGCGTGGCGGCGTGCACAGCCTGCCTTGATACAAGGGGATATCCGGTTCATCGACACAGGTGATGAAGAGGTGGTCATGTTTGAACGCGGGCAGGGGGATGATCGGCGCGTCTGCCTCTTCAATCTATCAGATCAAATCAAAACCTATCCTAGGTTTAGCTCTATGGCGCCCATCTTCGGAACGACGGGGGAAGAGCTTCCCGCGTTTGGGTATCAGTTTTGGGGCTGAGAGGGTGCCGGCGCGTTTACCTGAATTGCCTTGGTGTGGGTTAGAATACGATGAATGGCTTTGTCCAGTTTCACAGCATCAGACATCGGGTCAGCGGTTTCAATTCTGAGAACGCTGATATTGTCTGAGAAGATGAATAAAATATCAACATTGCGGGTCGAAAAAATATGGTTGATATGTTCAACCCGATCTGGTGTCATGAATGCCTTGACGTTATCGTCATTGCGGGAATAAAGCCGAACACCTTCCTTGAAGATTACCCCATCTATGTTGAGCGGTTTAACCGTACCGATGCTTTCGATGAAAATATACATTTCTGGCGTACCCAAAGCGCCCCCATCCACCAAGGGTTTTGGGAACACGATTTCCATGACGGTCATATATCGCCGGGTACGAATATCGATACCTTTGCGTTCAGCGGTGAACATGTTGATTTGAAAATCGTCGATTTTACCTTCCAGTTCCGGCGGTGCCAGAAAACGATTTTTTCGGAAGACCATTTTGTATTTTCGCGCGAGCGATTCCCACGCCTGCTTTTGTTGATACAAAATAACCCATGACCATATATTTGCCCCCAGAATGATGGTGGATAGGATGATCCATATCAAAATCCAAAATGTGGTCACGTTATTCCCCTTCACCTGAGACGAAAATGTCAGGCCTTATTATCCTTTAATTCTAACCCGAGGGGGATTGTTTTGTCATTTTTTTATCCAAATGACGCCCAAAAACAGGGAATACAACGCCAAAGTGCCCCCTTTTGGTGTCAGGGGGCACTTAGCTACCTATGTAGGCAACCTAAGAGAGGAGGGAAAGGACGTCAGTTTTATTAATGGTAAATCACCTGTTGTGCCGATGGCTGAACCCGCGCTTCTGTTCGCCAATAAGAGGTGAGCAGGTTGGCGATACTGGCAGTGCGGGCTGTATCCGATTTAACAGGTTCCCCCGAAGGGACGTCATTCGAAGGTGTGGGCATGTGAAATTGTGCCAATGTGCGCACCACGGCCTCATCGTGGGCACGTTCCGGCAGGGTTGGTATCCCCAGAGAGAGTGTCTCAAAATTCTGGGGCAGAACGGGGCCTTCAAAGGGGTCAGACGGGGTCTGTGTCACGGGCGTGGCTTGGTCGGATATCTGTTGTTGAAGTGACTGAAGCGCATCCGAAAAGAACACGGTTTGGTGTTCTACCCGTTCGACCTTTTGCGTCATGCTAGCCATGGAATTCTGCAGGCTTTCTGTGCGTTCATTCAACTGTGCGGTACGTTGATCCAGTTTATGAATGGCGTCGGCAAAAAACCCTGTTTGTTTTCGAACGATATCAAATCCGGCACGCAGGCGTTCAAACCCGATCCCGAGAACAAGACTGGTGCCGACTGCCGCCACCGCGGCAAAGACAGCAAACATTAATGAAATGACGATATATGTTTCTGATGAAACACTCATGGTACCCACCCTTTCTTTTTTTATTATTTTTTTAACGCGCCTGACATCTTCAGGTCGCTTGGGGGTGATGGCACGTGATTGATCCATCATCCACAATTATTATGTTAATAAAAAAGAGGGAGGTTCGTCCAGAACTATCGTTTCGAAAAAGCCTAAAACTTTAAGGATTACTTCTTGGTGTTGAGCTTTTTTTCTAAAATAGGCGCGGCATCTTGAACGGTTTCTTTAACAGGTACCAATATGGGGCCTTTTTCAGGGAGAAGGCGTGCACGAACATATTCAATGCCGGGGCCGGCGGTGCGTTCATTCATATACGGAAAGCCCTCATATCGTTTCGCTTCCCAGCCTTCACCGCATCCCGTCAGCGTCAGGGCGCAGGTGGCCAGCAGAATCGGCAAATGAAAAGAACGAGACGGGAGCATGGGGCACCTCTAGTTATTGAAAATAATGATGGGGAGGGGAGACAAAGAAATACACAGACTTATCAACCGAATCATACACAGAGTCTGTGGAAAAGTCCATGGGGGGCTTGAAACCTCTGGGATGGTGTTTTGTTTTAAATCGGCTTTTCTTGACGTTGCCTGTTTTTTATGGCTTATTACTGCCTAATAAGTTTGATGTACGACGAGACTTTGACGACCCCCTATGGATCCCGGTGAAACGGGAGAAAGACCGGGAATGGAATTTTTCCGACTTGCAAAGGTTCGGTTTGACCTATTGGTATCAGGCTAAGCCGGACATCAGACTTGAAGACGCGGAGCACAATGTGTGGGACGTGAAAAACCAAAGTTGCAAAGGAGAAATACATGGCAACCGGTACAGTAAAGTGGTTCAACAATCAAAAAGGCTATGGCTTTATTCAACCTGATGATGGTGGAGCCGATATTTTCGTGCACATCAGCGCCGTTGAAAAATCAGGGATGCAGTCCCTGCGCGAAGGTCAGAAAATCAGCTATGAGCTGTTCAATGATCCGAAAAAAGGCAAGAGCAGCGCTGTTAACTTGAAAGACGCCGCTTAGTTTTTTTAAGACAGAATTTTTTAAAACAGGCCTTGTATAAGGCCTGTTTTTTTATTGTTCGTCGTCGTTTTACGTTTTACCCTCATACACATGACACAAACTTATCGATATATTTTTGCGGTTCTTTCTCTTTTTATTTTTGGAATGACATACATACCCCCGGCCTTGGCGCAAGCAGAAGCCAAAATGATGACCTATCAGGATGGTAAGACCACCCTTGAGGGATATTGGTCGCCGTCGAAATGTTTTAATAAATCCCCGATGCCGGTGGTGTTGATTGTGCACCAATGGCGCGGTCTGGGAGATCATGAAAAAAACGTAGCGGATAAGGTGGCGGAACTTTGCTATCACGCGTTTGCGATTGATGTATACGGGCAGGGTGTGCGTCCGGCCAATGATGATTTGGCCAAGGTGGAGTCGGACAAGTATAGAAACGATCCAAAATTGGCTTTGCGCCGGTTAAACGTCGCGCGTGAATTCGCCGGAAAACAACCCGGTGTTGATTCTCAGCGCATGTTGGCGATGGGATATTGTTTTGGGGGCGGGCTGGTATTGGACTGGGCCCGTTCGGGGGCGGATCTGAAAGGCGTTGTGTCGTTTCATGGCAATTTGAATGCCCGCATTCCGGCCGCATCTACGCCCAAGGCCTCAATTCTCGTGCATAACGGGGCGGATGATCCCTATGTGTCGTCTGCGGAGTTAGCTGGGTTCATGGATGAAATGCGCGCGCTGAAAGCAGATTGGATGTTGACGCAATATTCAGGTGCCGTTCATGCCTTTACGCAGGTTGGTGCTGGGAACGACCCGTCCAAGGGATTTGCCTATAACGAAAAGGCGGATAACAGATCTTGGTCATCCACGACGGAATTCCTGATGGCCGCTTTATCACGTGAATAAGCGAACTTTAATCAATTTCCTCGCGGGTCATTAGGGCGCGGCGTTTACGCCGTGATTCAAGCCGTACCTGTGCGATCAAATGGAAGCGATTGACGAGGTAAAGCCAGAGCGGGGAGACCAGCAGGCTGAGAGAAATAATCGCCACCACATATTTGTATCCATCGGCGTCGATCGTATTGGCCGCGACACCCATGGCCGCTAGAATGAATGAAAATTCCCCGACTTGAGATAAAACCGTACCACTGACCAGCGACTCATTCCTGTCCATTCCCGCCCAGCGTAGAATAGCATAATTGACAACAGTCTTGAGGAGCATCGTGATAAACAAAATGGAGAGCGTTTTCCAAAGATGCTCAGATAAAAACGTAAGGTCGATCAATAGTCCGATCGACAGGAAAAACACCATAATCATCACTTCGAAAATAGGCTGGGCTTTTTGTTCCAGTTCTTTTCTATTCATAGTGTGACCCAAGGCAATACCCGCAAGGAAGGCACCATACGCGGCCGATAATCCAAATAAACCCGCCAAGGCCGATGCAGTAAAGCAGAAGGCAAGGGCGGTAATGGCTTCTTGTCCGCGCATGGCCTTGGATTTATAGCGTTCAAAAAAAGACCAGACACGCTCAAAGAATTTTGGTTTTTTGAGCAAAAGATACATCAGGCCACCCATCACGATGACGGCCAGAACCAAACGCATAATCCCGGTATAGTTAACCTCTTCACCGCTTTGAAGGGCACCCATAATCAAGATCATGGGGATGACGGCGATATCCTGCGCGATCAAAACCCCCACGCATACTTGACCAATGCGTGAACTGCGCATGTGCATGTCTTCCAGAATTTTCAAGGCTACCGCTGTGGAGCTTAAGGACACCGCAAACCCCATCAGAATGCACATATTCAAAGACCAATCAAAGAAATGACCCATAATAAACATGGTGCCAAGCCCCAACGTAATTTGGGCGGCGCAGGTCATAATTGCGATCCGGGAGACGGATTTAAACCGGTTTAAGTCCAGTTCCATTCCCGCGATAAACAGCAGGAGCAAAATCCCCAGTTCTGCCATGACAGCGATGTTGGTCTGGTTTTCGACCAGTCCCAAAACCGACGGCCCCAAAATGATACCCACAATGATATATCCCACCAATGCCGGTTGTTTCATGTGGTGAAAAATAGCCCCCCCGGCAAAGGCGGCGGCCAAAACAAGGGCGATCTGGGTCAAGGCGTGGTGAATTTCTTCCATCAGACGGTCTTAAAATACCTCTATGGCTTTGTTAAGGCCTGATGATCCCTAAAACCCAAAATATTTGACAAAAGCGCCAAAACCCTTATAACCACGCTATTCCCAAGAAAAGGAACACGGTTTGTTCCTTGTTGCAGAGGGTCTAACTAGGCTCACTCAATCCAAAAAAGGCAATTGGGACAATAACTTAATAGGAAAAACCATGTCAGATAAAAGACCAAATTCAAAACATAAGATCGACCGCCGTTTGGGCTGTAACCTCTGGGGTCGTCCGAAATCACCTTATAACACCCGTCAGACAGGCCCTGGTATGCACGGCGCCAACCGTGGCAAACCCTCGGATTACGGTATTCAGCTTCGTGCCAAGCAGAAATTGAAAGGCTATTACGCCAACATCGGTGAGAAAAAATTCCGCCGTTATTACCAAGAAGCCGTGAGATTAAAAGGCGATACTTCGCAGAATCTGATCGGTCTGTTGGAATCACGTTTGGACACGTTGGTATACCGCGCGAAATTCGTTCCAACGATTTTTGCGGCACGCCAGTTCGTGAGTCACGGACATGTCACCGTCAATGGTAAGCGCGTGACGATCGGTTCGTTCAAGTTGAAAGAAGGCGATGTGGTAGTGGTGAAAGAAAAATCACGCCAGATGCCTTTGTACATGACCGCCATTGAACTGGCAGAACGTGATGTGCCTGAATATGTTGAAGTCGATCACAAGGCCGGTAAAGCCACCTTCCTGCGTAAGCCAAAACTGGAAGATGTGCCATATCCAGTTCAAATGGAACCGAACCTGATCGTCGAATTCTATTCACGTTAATCGGAGCAGAATTTTAAAAAAGGCCGCAGTGATGCGGCCTTTTTATTATAAAGTGAAGTAATGAACGATTTTTTAAAAGCATTAAGCTTATACTACGGATTAGACTGGCTAACCTTACTATTGGGCGTTTCAGGACTTTATCTCGTAACAAAGAAAAAAAAGATAGGATTCCTAGTAAGCATATGCAGTTGTTGCTGTGGCCTTTTTGTTGCGATCGTCTCTAAGCAATATGGATTTATAGTTCATAATCTTGTCCTTATATCGATCATGTTACGAGGCTATTTTATCTGGAAATATGAGGAAACTACCGATTTAGATAAGGCAAATTCCTAACCTTTTCTAGAAGTTAATGCACTCAAGATACCATGAAAGGTATTGATTTCTTGATCCGATGGATTGGCACGCGATAACATTGTGCGTACGTTCCGGGACACGGTTGGTTTCATTTCAGGCGATCTGAAAAAACCATGCGCATCAAGTTCTGATTCAAGCCGCTTAAAAAAAGCATTGAATTCTTTATGCGTTGCCGGCACGTGCGATAGAGCTTCCGGGCGAGGTTGTGCCTGATACCATTCATACCCACACAGCAAGACGCATTGCCCCAGATTAAGGGATGAAAATTCAGGGTTCAGGGGAATGGTGATGATGGTATGTGCCAGTGCCACGTCATCATTCGTTAATCCGGCACGTTCCCCGCCAAATAAAATGGCGGTTCGATGAGAGTGTTCTGCGCGGGTACGGATATCCTGTGCGGCCTCGCGTGCGGTCATCACGGGTTTGGCCA
The DNA here is from genome assembly GCA_017302165.1 of Alphaproteobacteria bacterium. Taxonomy (GTDB): domain Bacteria; phylum Pseudomonadota; class Alphaproteobacteria; order Micavibrionales; family Micavibrionaceae; genus UWPOB-MICAV1. The sequence goes on along the minus strand of JAFLCW010000004.1, from coordinate 48,165 downwards.
TGTCACGGGGGCGTGCGGTTGTGGCGTATACCCAGTGACAGTCCGCCACGGCGTTTTCGACCGTGTCAAAAACACGGACAGGCGGCATAACAGAGAGTGCTCCCGCCGACATCGCCTCAGCCCGTTCATTCGGCCAACCATCACGGGGTCGTACCAGACGAAGTTCGGATAAACCGCAATTCAACATGGCGCGCGCCGCGGCACCAATATTCTCCCCCATCTGCGGGTCAACCAGTATGATGACAGGCGCCGGTATATCCACGGGATCAGGCGGCCTTTAACAGACGCTGGCGCACTTTTTCAGGGCCCAGTAGCGGCAATAATACCGGCAGTTCAGGGCCATGATCCATGCCGGTCAAGGCCTGACGGATGGGCATGAATAATTCTTTGCCCTTGCGGCCTGTGTGCGATTTGACGGCACCGACCCATTCATCGAATGTTTTTTCATTCCACGGGGCGGGCGGCAGTAAATCTGCGGCTTTGGCGGTAAAGTCAGGATCTGTGAGCGCGTTGGTCACCTGACCATCGACAACATGCCACCAGGCGCGAATATCATCAAGACGCTCCAGATTAGCGCGTACAGCCATCCAGAATGAATCATCAATATCCGGCATGCCCATATTGGCCAAGCGTATATTCACTTCAGAGAACGGGGTGTCGTGCAGAATTTTGGCATTGAGACGGATCATTTCATCGGGGTCAAATTTAGGTGTGCCCCGTGAAAACTTGGCGAAATCAAAACTGGCCACCAACGGATCAAGTGACGAGAAGGGCTCAATTGGATCAGATGTCCCCAGACGTGCCATAAGGGAGACGATCGCCATTGGTTCTAGCTTTTCTTCTTCCTTGATGGCTTTGACGCTTAGAGCCCCCAGACGTTTCGAGAGCTTTCCGCCTTCAACGTCCGAAATCAGGGGTAGGTGGGCAAATGTCGGCACCTTACCTGAAATAGCTTCGAACATTTGGATATGCCAGGCCGTGTTGGTGACGTGATCTTCACCGCGCACAACATGTGTAATATCGTAATCAATATCATCAATCACAGAGCAGATGTGATAGAGCGGACGTCCGTCTTCGCGGATCAAAACGGGATCAGACAAGTCTTCGGCCTTAAAAGAGACAGGCCCCCGGATCAAATCGTTCCATTCAATGGGTTTCATCTCAAGCTTGAAACGCCAGTGCGGTTGACGCCCTTCGGCTTCAAATTTTTTCTTTTGTTCTTCCGTTAATTTAAGTGCCGAGCGATCATAGATAGGCGGCACGCCGCGGGATAATTGCGTTTTACGTTTAAGATTCAATTCTTCCGGTGTTTCATAACAGGGATAAAGACGCCCATCTTTTTTCAGTTTTTCGATGACAACATCGTACCGGTCGTTGCGCAATTTCTGGTTCGTCTTTTCATCCCAGTGAAGTCCCATCCACGTTAGGCCATCTTCGATGGCCATTTCATATTCTAACTTGGAGCGTTCAGTATCCGTGTCATCAATCCGAAGAAGAAAATGCCCCCCGTGCTGACGGGCAAAAAGCCACGTGACAATGGCGGTGCGCGCATTGCCGACATGCAAAAAACCAGTGGGGGAAGGGGCAAACCGGACGCGAACAGACATGGGTGTTACTGAGGTCCGTCAAAATTTTGGTAAGGACGCCCCAGGAAATCGCGCGCGGGATCATCCAGATAGGTAACGCCATTTAAAAGATCGGCAACGGGGTTAAAAAGAAAGCTGAGGCTCATATCCCTTGATACCTGTTTTTAGGTTATCTTTCAATGTTTTTACGAAAACCATTGACGATGGGGTACCGGCGATCCCGGCCAAAGGCTTTCCGGCTGACTTTGGTGCCCGGGGCAGACTGTTTTCGTTTATATTCCGAGGCATCCAGCAGATGAAACACCCGCAGGACCAGATCCCGGTCAAACCCCCGGGCGACCATGTCATCCACGCCCAGATTATCTTCAATCAACCCATGTAATACCTTGTCCAGTATGTCATAGGGGGGCAGGCTGTCCTGATCGGTCTGGCCTGCCTTGAGTTCAGCGGTGGGCGGACGCGTTATCGTAGATTCGGGGATGGCCGGGTTTTGGGTATTACGCCACCATGCCAATTTAAATACATCTGTTTTATAAACATCCTTCAGCGCGTTATATCCACCGCACATATCCCCATAGAGTGTGGCATAGCCGACGGCCATTTCTGATTTATTGCCAGTGGTGACGACCATCGCCCCTGTCTGGTTGGATAAAGCCATCAAAATCGTCCCCCGAATTCTGGACTGAATATTTTCATGCGCTAATCCCGGTAAGGGGATAAGGCTTTCATAGGCCGCAAGTGGAGGTTCAATCGAAATAGTATCGTATGCTACGCCTAAAAGATCCGCGCATTTTTGGGCATCTTCTAAGCTTTTGGGTGAGGTGAAACGTGAGGGCATCATCACACACCGGACGTTATCCGATCCCAGTGCATCTACCGACAAAGCCGCGGTCAGCGCGCTGTCAATTCCGCCAGATAATCCAATGACAACAGTTTTAAATCCATTTTTACGTACATATTCTTTCAAGCCAAAACATAGAGCCTGATAGAGCAGGGCATAATTGTCAGGAAAAAAAGGTGCGTTTTTGTATTTATCTGATGGAAGGGTAAAAACACATTCTTCGAAGAAGGGGAGTTGATGGGTAACTTCGCCGGCTGTATTCAAAACACAGGAGCCACCATCATACAAAAGGTCATCATGCCCGGAGACTTGGTTGACGTAGATGAGTGGTAACCCTGTTTCCCGAACGCGCGCCATCAGAACAGCATGACGCCGTGGATGTTTTGTCCATTCAAACGGACTGGCGTTGGCGGATAATAAAATGGTTGCCCCTTGTTTTTTTAAGTGTAAGGCAGGTTCGGGAAACCATGTGTCTTCACAGACCAGCACACCAATTTTGTGGCCGCGGAATTCAATGGGTTCCGGCAGGGCACCGGATACGAACACACGTTTATCATCAAATGTGCCGTAATTGGGTAAGTTGTGCTTGAGCACACGCCCCAAGACTTTGCCGCCCTCAACCAAAAAAGCGGCGTTATAGGTGAGTCCGTTTTCTACCCACGGTAAGGTGATGATCGCGCCTGCTGAAAAATGAAGACTTTGAGATACCAGATTTTCAAAATGATGTTTGATGCAGGCCAGAAAACTCTGGTTTAAGATTAAATCATCGGCGGGATATCCCGATAATACACATTCAGGGAAAAGAATAAGATCAGAGGCGCATTCTTGCCAATGCCGCGCCACAAGCTCTGTGTTATAACGAACATCCCCCACCAGCGGGTTTATTTGCGCCAGCGTGAAGTATAGCGACCCGGTCACCGTATCGCCCTTAACTCATCGCCAACCAAAAATGCCAGTTCTAATGATTGCGCGGCATTTAATCGCGGGTCACAGGCTGTTTTATAACGTTCGGCGAGACTTTCTTCGGTCACCGTGTAGGTGCCGCCCACGCATTCCGTGACATTATCCCCTGTCATTTCAAAATGAACGCCGCCGGGACGTGTCCCTTCGGCTTTGTGGACAGCGAAGAAAGATTTGACCTCGCCCAGAATATTATCAAACTGCCGGGTTTTATAACCTGATGCCGTTTTTTCCGTGTTGCCATGCATCGGATCACAAATCCAGGCCACATTTCGTCCTTCGGATTTGATGGCACGAACCAGCGGCGAGAGTTTATCTTCAACCTTGCCGTGCCCCATCCGGGCGATCAACGTTAATCTGCCTGGTTCATTGTCAGGGTTCAGAATATCGGTGAGTTTGAGCAACGTATCTGCGTCAAGATCAGGGGAACATTTGAGACCAATAGGATTTTTGATCCCCCGGGCAAATTCAACCTGTGCCCCATCTGTCTGTTTGGTGCGGGCGCCAATCCACAAGAAATGGGCAGACGTATCATACCAGTCCCCGGTTGTACTATCGACACGAGTCATGGCTTCTTCATAGGGAAGTAACAGGGCTTCGTGGCAGGTATAAAAATCTGTCTCCCGAATAGCGGCAACCTTATCTCCTGTCACACCGCAGGCGGCCATGAAATCAAGCGCTTTGGATATTTCGTTAGCAACGGCCTCGTATCTCTCCGTCAGAGGAGAGTCCTTTACAAAATCAAGACTCCAATTATGTACCTTATGCAGATCGGCATAACCGCCTTGGGCAAAGGCACGAAGCAAGTTAAGAGTTGCGGCCGATTGGTTATAGGCACGCAACATCAAATCCGGGTTGGGGGTACGCGCTTCAGGGGTAAATTCCTGTGCATTGACATTATCCCCGCGATAGCTGGGCAAGGTGATACCATTTTTGGTTTCGGTATCGTCCGACCGGGGTTTGGCGAATTGCCCCGCAATACGTCCCATTTTGACAATGGGCGTTGCCCCCGCATAGGTCATCACAACGGCCATCTGAAGCAGAATACGGAATGTATCGCGTATTTTATTGGCACTGAACTCGGAAAAACTCTCGGCGCAATCTCCGCCCTGAAGCACAAACATATTGCCTTGTGCCACACTGGCCAGCTGGGATTTAAGCTTGCGGGCTTCACCTGCAAAAACCAGCGGCGGCATGCCGGCGAGCGAACGTTCCACCCGGTTCAGGTGTCCCATATCTGGATAATCAGGGAGTTGTTTGGCTGGCTTATCGCGCCATGCCTGTGGGTTCCATTGTGTCATGTCAAATATGTAGGTAATTTAAGGCAAAAGCGCAAGGGTTATAAGCCTTTAAGGGCATCAGAATCCCATCTCCGGTGGAGCCATAACCATTGCCCCGGGTGATCGGTGATCCATGTCTCGAGCAGAGTATGTGCCTCGGTTATGACGGCCTGAACATCCCGGCCAGCGGTAGGCAGGGGAGGGTGAAAAATCATCCGGAAGGAACATCCAGATTCACGGATCACTTGAGCCGGGATCAGGGGGGCTTCAAATTTCTGTGCCAGTTGAACAAAGGCAGGGGATGTCATAGCCGGATGCCCAAAAAAGGGAACCGCCACACCTTCGTTATATTTTTGGTCAATCAGAATACCTAAATGTTTTTTATCGGCGAGCACCCGGACTATATCCCGAGCCCCTTTCTTTGATTTAGGTATCGTCAGGATATTAAGCACCGCCCGGCGATAATGATCCAGTAACCGATTGACCCATGGGTTATTCGGGGCGCGATAAACCAGATTCAATTCAATCTGGCGCGCTAAAAAAATGCTCGGGGCACAAATTTCCCAATTTGCCAGATGAGCAGAAAAGAAAACAAAATTCTGATCTGGTGGATACGCATCAAGGATATCCAGATTTTCTATCTGGACGTAATGGGCGGCGATGGTCTTAAGGTGCGGGTATTCCGCCATCGTACGACCCAGATTATCCCACATATCCATCAATATTTTTTGGTGTGTAGAGGTGTTATCGTGCGGGAAAGCACGGGCGATATTTTTTAAGGCTTTGCGCGATACGGCCATGCGCTGTCCCACATGACGCCCGACAAAACCTCCTACACCCGAAGCCCAGGTTACAGGAAGCATCCCCAGAAATCCAAAAATCAGGTAAAGACAAAAGGCTTCAATCGCGTAGGATATTTTTTTCATTTCGCGATCTTTGCCTCAATAAAGGAACGGACGGCTGACGGGTCATCAAAAACAAGGGAAATCGGCAATGTTTCAATACCTTCTGCGAGAGAAGGGGAGAGGCGTACCATATCTTTTTCCGTTGTGATCAGGGTGGCTCCGGATATTCTGGCGCGTTCTTTCAGTTTTTGGATATCTTTTTCTGAATAGGGATGATGGTCAGCATAGGCATGAAAATCAATGAGATTCACCTTTATGTCCTGTAATGTTGTTAAAAATTTACCAGGTCTACCAATTCCGGCGAACGCGATATAGGGTGTATTAGATGGCAGTATGCGCGCGGGCTTAATCTGTGCGTTGAATACGGGCTTATCTGTTTCGAACGGTAAGTTTTTGCCGATCAAAATGATGGCATCGGTTTTATTTAAGGTATCCAAGACAGGCTCGCGAAGCGGCCCCGCCGGGATCAATCGTCCATTCCCCAGTCCAAAAGAATCATCCACGACCAGAAAAGATAGGGTCTTTGAGAGCGTTGGGTTTTGAAGCCCGTCATCCATGATGAGCAAGTCGGCGCCGGCCAATTCAGCCAGTTTTGCCCCCGCCGGACGATCGGCACTCAAGATAACCGGTGCATGATGCGCGAGTAATCTGGCCTCATCACCTGTCTCATCGTGGGTCTGGTCAGCGAGGGAGAGGCTGGTCGGGCCTTTGAGTGTGCCGCCATATCCACGCGTCAGAATGTAAATATTGTGAAATCCACTGTCTTTATTTAACAGATCAACCAGCGAAATGACTGCCGGAGTCTTGCCGCTTCCGCCTGCGACGATGTTTCCAACGCATATCACCGGAAGCGAGGACGTGTAAGATTTCTGACGTTTTACATTCAGGCGATGCCCCGCCAGATAGAGGCACGAGAGGGGCGATAGTATGCTCGCCCAGACTGATTTTTTGTGTCCCCAGAAATTAGGTGTCTTAAACGGCATCGTTGGCACCGTGCTCGAGGATAAAAGGCTTGATTTCTGCCATCACACGATGAATAACGCCTGATTTATTCTCTGCAAAGCGGCGTGCGGCATCCTGAAGTTTTTGACGCTCATGATCATCGGTTAAAAGAGAGAGTAGCGTGTTAAATAAATCATTCTCGCTCGTGACTTGTTCACAGGCATGCACGGCCAGCATGTCGTTGAAAATCTCTTGCTGAAATTTAACATGGGGGCCTGTTAATACGGCGCAGTTTAACTGTGCGGCCTCAATCGGGTTATGTCCGCCACCACCATCATCACTAAAGGATCTACCGATCATGGCGATGGGACTGATCCGGTAAAAAAGACCTAATTCGCCCAATGTATCCACCAGATAGATATCATCTCCAGGGCGGGGTAAGGCATGATTATCCCCTCGCTGGGTGAATGTTAAATTGTAGGATAATATCTCGGCTGAAACGTGATCCCGTCTTTCTGGATGGCGGGGAATAATAATCGTCAAAAGATTGGGTATATGTTTTTTAAGCCGCGCATGAATTCGGCACGCTAATGATTCCTCTCCCTGATGCGTACTGGCATAAACCCATAAGGGACGGTTGAGCGAGGTGATCAAAATATCCTGCTCATTCACCGGTAGAGGTGCGGCACTATATTTTAAATTATCTGTGACAACCACATGACGTGACCCTAGTTTTTTAAAACGTTTGGCGTCTATGTCTGTTTGCGCAAGAATAATCTTGAACGTATTAAGGATAGTTCGAGCCGAAGACCCAAGGCATCGCCAGTAACGATAAGATTTGTTCGATAGACGGGCATTGACCAGGAGAGCAGGGATTTGCCGGGATTGAATTTCCATGAGCATATTCGGCCAGAGTTCAGATTCCATCCAGAGCACGAGTTTCGGGCGCCAATGATCCAGAAATCGGGACACCCATGCCGGATGATCCGCAGGCAGATATTGATGAATGGCCTGAGGCGGCAGACGCCGTGACATGAGATCGGCCGATGTGCGTGTGCCCGTCGTCATCAGAAATGTGGCTGACGTCATAGATGCCAGATGATCTATCAGTATTAGCGCGGATTGCGCCTCGCCGACGCTCGCGGCGTGAATCCAGACAATATCGTTGAGGGGGCGAGGCTGAGAGGGCACACCTTGACGCTCCGCAATTCGGCGCGGGTCTTCTTTTCCAGCGGCCAAACGGCGATCCAGCACCCGTGAAATCACAGGGGTCGCCCGAGCTATTAATTTTTTATACATTCCCAGCATTTACAATGAGATGGTATAAGCAATAGACTTCCAAAAGGCAAAAAAATTGCATCCATGACCGAAAAACCGCCCCAAAAAGAGCAGAAAAAGATTAAAACAGCCGTGGTTCACAAGGTGGCCATGGAACATTACCGGCATATCCGCGCCGGGATGGATCAGGCGTTACTGGATAACGTTGCCCAAGTTGTCAGGCGTTCCATGGGGGAATCGGTTCCGTTCCCTGAGGTTTCTCGCGAGGCTGAACAAACCGAAGCCCGGCGCAAGACGTTCGAAACGATCCTGAAGTTCATGACCCTATCAAAAGGCGGCAAGGCATTTATGCAGGAAGTAGCCGCCAGCATTGCCAGTGCGCAATCCAGAAAAGATGTTTAAGAACAGCTTCCGCTTTTATACGTACAGCCCGGGTTTGTGCACACGCCATCTTCCCCGGTGTCCTGCCCATTAATGATAATGCGCACCCCTGTCTTGATGATTGAGCCGCATTTTCCAGGTTCAATTTTATCTCTGACTTTTTCGAAATCTTTAGCCAAAGGAGCTTTAAACACATAAAGATTGTTATTGTTTTTATTATTGTTGTTTTCAAGCTCCCATTCATCTTTGGTCGGGCCAGCGCATTTCAGATTGGCCGGCCATTGACGGACATCTTTATCGCCAGAGAATGAATCTTCATATCCCTCGACGGTCTTTCCACCGTTTAAGGGTTTAATTTCCTTGAAAGGATAAAAGCCATCAGTTTTGGCAAATTTTTCCTTGTTATCTATAAAATTGATACATTTGGCGGTTTTCCAAACATTCTGCATGACATTACAGCTATAACTTCCACCTGCCGAAGGGGCTTTTGCTTGCGGATAATTATCATCTCCAGATTTATTATTAATATGTTCGTAGCGGTCGGCAAAAAATTTATTATCTTTAAAACTGCCATCATCATAGGCCTTCAGGGCATCATAAACGACATTTTTTAAACCTGTTTCCATGGATTCGTTTGAGCCACGCGTAATAATTTCACGGCCAAAATATTTGGTATGTACAAAGATATCTCCGCCCTTCGCGGCGGTGTGATCAACAAATTTATCAAAACAAACATATTCAAGAACGCTATCTGGCTTGAAAATCAGATTCTGATTTTGAATGATTTCTCGTTCGGCTTCGAGCCATGCTTTGGCTTTGAGTGAGTCCCAATATCGGGGATCACAAGGTTGGTCAGCAATTTTGCCCCCGCCGCCGCCCGCGGCGGCACCTCCGCCAAAACCAGGCCCTATGGGTACTGGAACGCCATCAACATCAGCCGCATAAGCCATGCCCATTATGTTGCTGATCAAAAGAAAGCCCAGGACTAGATATTTTGTTATTTTCATCTTCATGACCCCTTTATTTTATCCTAGTTTTACCCCTAAAGGCAAACATGTTGATATCATTACCATTTTTGACATGTTCCATCTTTAGATGTGCATCCGACATTCGAGCAGACCACATCTACGGTATCTGTTTTCAATTCACCTTCCACGCGCTTGTGGACTTTAATGCCAGTCGGAATGCTTAATGCGCAAGATGACGGATCCGAGAGATATTTAAGATGGGTCTTGAGCGGGTCATATTTGACCTTTTTATCTTTGTTCTTTGCCCAGTCAATCAACTCCTGTTTGATGCCCGTATCATCGCACTTCATATTGGCAGGGAATTGCCGAGGGTCTTCGTTGATTAATTCAGCAAATGTATAAAAGACTTTTGTGGTGGCAAAGTTGCGGCATTTGGCGGCTTTCCAGACATTCTGCATGACATTACATTGAAAGGCATCACTTTCAATCTCTGTAGTGCCTCCCAGCATCTTGTGGTTGAAATTGGTGTTCAGATACGTATCTGCCGCCGAATAGACCGTTGAGTTTAAGGCGTTATCTAAAGAGGTGGCACCAAGGCCTGCAAAACCGTTAACTTGTTTTTGCTTGGGTTTTCGGGGAGATGTACTGCTGATATCCACTTGCGGGGAGAAGCGTGTGCTCTCACTAAAAATGGGGCCGGCATTACCTTGAATGCTTTTGTTCCAATGTTTAAAGCAGGCATAGGCCAGAACACTGTCAGGCTTGACGATGTAGGTCTGGTTCATGACAACTTCACGGCGCGATTCCAAGACCGCCTGATTGACCATGCTTGTCCACGTATCCACGGCACAACCTGAAAGTTTTGAATCCTCGCTATCTGGTTTTTGGGGCACAAGATCAGAACCAACCGGTGTTTCATGGGGCGTAGGTGGTGAGGGGGGGTCAGGAGTCTCTGGCGGTTCAGGTGTAGGGGTTGGGGGCGTCGTTGTTACCGTGGTTGTTTCGTCTTCTTCGTCGCCATCACCTGTATCATCTTTGCCATCTTCATCTTCAATGCCGCCGCCGACTGTAGTCGTTGTTGTCTGGGTTGATCCATCCGGATAAGTCACGGTGGTGGATGTCGTGGTAGAGCCATCCGGGTTGTTTGTTTGGGTAATCACCGTTCGAGTTCCATTTGGTAACGTGGGTAAACTCGTGACCATGGTGGTTGATCCATTGGGATTTTGGGTTGTCTGAGTTGTACTATTAGTTCCCGTATTCGAATTGCTGGGTGAGCCTTTTCCGGCTCGGCTGGTTGTATGGTTCTTCAAGGCTTCACGGTGGGCGGCGTTACACATATTTGGTTTGCCGATCGAAGGGCAGGATCGACCGCGGGCGGTACCACTTCCCCACACGCATTCCGGATCGACCATCTTGCCATCAATCCGTGTTTCATAGTGCAGGTGACACCCCGTCCCAATCCCAGTATTGCCAACATAAGCGGTTTTAGTTGTATCGTTATAGCTGTTCAGGTGGGCGTAGTAGAGTTCAACACCATTGCCGCAACTGACAATCAAAAGATTCCCATACCCGCCACGCGGGCCATAAAATTTCCGTGTACAGCCTTCCTGCACCTTGACGGGTTGATTGCAATCAGACGCGCCCGGTGTATTGACGTCAACGCCAGCATGGAATTTCATGACACCATGAACCGGGTGCATCCTCATCCCAAAGGGACTGCTGATGGTGGATTTCTCACCATTTTTACCTGTCAAAGAAGGTTGGCTGATGGAGCAGGCCTGCTGGGCGCGCGCAAATTCTGGCATGCAGACGAAGCATGCCAGAAGTAATAAAAGCCAGATATATCCCCCGCGTGTCAGCATCCGTAATATTTATCGTTTCAGCATCTCATAGGTGCGTTTTTGCGAATTATATTCAAAAAGTTCGTAGTAATTGGGATCTTGCCGGAGCGTTCTTGTATAGGCTCTCAGGCGTGTATAACCATTATGAGAGCTATTGTCTGGCGAAAACCTATAGGATGCAAATAAGGCAATCTGCCGAATTTTATTGCCGTTCATTTCAAACACAACATAGGGGCACCCCACTTTATCGGGACACAATATGCCCGTTTCTTCAGGTTCCATCTCAATCGGATAGGCAACGATTTCTGGGATTTTATCTTTGTTTAAATCTATCTGGTAAATGGCGATCATGGGGTAGGACAGCCATTTTTTATTCACGGGATCCCAATAACCGGGTGTTTTTTCTTGATCTTGATAAAGATGCGCCATGAGTTTCAGTGCGGCGGCATATTCCGGTTTATCGGGGGATTGAAACATCTGAAACGGAATGTCTTCCGGTGGTGTCACTTGGGTTTGTGCGAAGGCCAGATTTCCAGAGAGGGCAAAGCAAGACGCCACAGCCAAAAAAAGATGACGAATGGTTCTTATTCGGGGCGAGGGCATGAATACCATCCTTTCATTTTAGCCGTAAGTGCGCGATTTTCGCAAAAGATGGCTTTTAAGGGGAACGGGGTGATTGATAGCGGCCGTCCGTATAGAGCCAGATTTCGTGGTAAAAATCGTTACGCGGTTGATTGTAAACCAGAATCTGTCGAAACACGCCTTGTTTTTTATCGGATATCTCCAGTTTTTGTGCCGGGATCATCCCCCAATCCGCAACCTGCCGTCGCCGGACAGACAGGATATGGTGGGGGGAGACGGATTTGCGCGTATGATTTTGTGGCCGGACGATATATTCGGGGATACCGTCATCATTCATATCGACCCGGGCAAAAACATACGGCCTGAGAGTTTGCGGATAGTGGGTGCTGATATATTCCGTTACCACTTGATCCCTGTGGTCTTCCGTTGGGGCGCGAAAGATCAGGGCTTCCCGGGCAAAAGCCGAAGAGGATATCAGGGTAAAAAAAAGGGTCAGCCAAGCGACATGTGCACGCATACGCCAAGTCTAACGTATTTTGAGAGAAAAAGTCCTATACGGACGGCAGGTCGATATCCAAAATCGACATGTTAAAATCATATGAAATTTCGCCTTCATCTTCATCCTTGAAGACCAGACCGATAAACTCGCCCTTGAGGAGCACCTCAATCGAACCGGGATCCTGCGCCCGGGGACGCACCGCGATATTCGGGTTGCCAAAGGTATTACGCATATAGGCTTGAACCTTGATCACTTCTTCTGGCTTGAATTCCATTTGTTTTCTCCGTGGTTAGACAGATGTCTTAATGTGATTTAGAGGAGGTGGCAAGATGTTCTGCGTCAGACCATTCAGGCATTCGTTATAACAATCATTGGCCAAGGCCTTACGGTCGGAATATGTGCCAATATCTCGCGGGGCGTGAAAGATAATCCGGAGGTCAGCGCCGCTTAATTGTCCAAATTTCCATAAATGAGGAACAAGAGTCATGTCGCCATGCCACGTGTACAGGTCGCGGTCGGCAGAGGTAAGGAGGGGCGTACCATTTACCGAGTCTAATATTAAGGTAAAAGTCTGAACCTGCAGAGTGTCCTGAGCAGAATCTGAAAAAAGTGATTTCAACAGTGTTGATTTAAACTGCCTGACGGTCTCGCCGTTCGTTGAGGTGCCTTCACCGAATAAAATCAGTAAATGCCCTTGCGCTAATCTGTCTCGAAGACTCAAGGCGCCTTCCTGTGATTTTGTTTTTTTACGTTCAATAAAAACCGTGCGTTGAAGCACGGCAAGAGTCCCAAAAAGCGGCCAGCGGGAGACTTCTTTTTTGGCAATAAAGGAAACCGGGAAGCATTGGCCAATGACGATGATATCCAGATAGGAGAGGTGATTGCCGACCAGCAGTCCGTGCGTGAGAGGTTTTTCGCCCTGAGCGGTGATCTTTAGCCCATAAAGCCGTGCCGAGATGACTTGGAAAACCCACGGCAAAAACAAAGCACCCCGTCCCCGGTTCAATAATAGAACCAGCGATTGAATCGGAATAGTCACGGCAGACAACAGTAAAAACAGGAAAAGTTTCGTGAGGCTTCGTAACCAACCCATGGATGTCAGGCCGTGAGAGGTTGTTTGCTGGGTGACACCGGCTCGATCGTGCCAGAGCCCCCCGGAATAATTTTTTGGGTTTTGCGCTCATAATGGCGCATATATTTTTCCGTGACATGATGTGTCGGCATCACAATACAGACATCTGTGGTGTTGAATTGATGATCAATAATCGCACCATCGCCAATAGAGGCACCTAAACGGATATAGCCTTTGATCAACGGGGGAAGCGAAGCAAACACACGTTTGGCATCCAGATCTTCTTTGCGCCGCTGGTTCATATCCACGTAAAACGAAGGAAGTGCCCGAGGGCATAGATCCGCCGCGGCCAAATGATAGTGATGAAGATAGGACAGTGCCTCTGCATGGTCGTCAATATGTGTGCCATGAAGGCTGGCACAGCCAAACATCAAACCAATCTGGTGATCGGCCACGTAATGGGCAATACCTTCCCACAATTTCTGGAGCACAGGACGTGTCCGATAGGGGGCAAGAACGCAAGATCTTCCTAATTCCAATAACTCTGACCCGCAGGAGAGCAGGGGAGAAATATCATATTCCGTACTGGTGTAAAAATGTCCAAAACGTTCCGCGGGTTCACGGCGGAGCAAACGATATGTTCCCACAATCGAGTCTTCTTTTTGCCCACGGCTTTCATCCACGACGATCAGATGATCTGTGACGGCGTCATACGCATCCATATCCCGACGTTGGGCGCGCATGAGATCATCCGGGATGGCACCGTATTCTTCATAAAAAACCTGATACCGCAAACGCTGGGCGGCTTCAATCTCCCGGGGGTCTGAGGTGACGCGCACCGTCACGCGATCAAAATCAGGCAATGTTTGTGAGGTCAGGGGGCTGGTCATGTCAGCGAAAAATCAATACCTTCTATGAACCCTGTATCAGGGCTGTTCATCAATTAAGGGGATACTCTCGTATTCCCCATCAGGGGTCAAGTTTTATGCATGCTGTCTCTGGGGACTCACGGGGGTCGGTTTTATATGTTTGTACGGGGAATATATGCCGGTCGCCCACCGCGCATGCCATTTTAAGAGATTTGTTTCAAAAGCGCGGCAAAAGCTTTGATTTAAATATAGATTCTGCTGGAACTCATGGGTATCACGTGGGGAGCCCCCCGGATGAGCGTTCTTGCAGAATGGCGGAACGGGCAGGGATTAATATGCGTGATTTACGCGCCCGCCAGTTTTCAAGGGCGGATTTTCAAAGATTTAACGTGATCCTAGCCATGGATGAGGGGCATTTAGACTATATTCAACGTCTGGCATCTCAGGACACGGCGTTTAAGTCTAAATCCGTTGAGATCGCCCTGTTTCTTGACTATGCCGGATTGGGGGCGAAAGACGTGCCTGACCCGTATTATGGCGGCGAAGAGGGGTTTAAAGAGGTTTATCAGCTTATTCACGCGGGATGTGAGCGGATATATGACCGTTTAACCGCGATATCAGAAGAAAAACATCCTGATTTTCTGTAATTTTATTCCAAAATTTGATTTTACTTATTAAAATATTAAGTTATCAATAGATTTTTGATAAGTATTTATTGACGTCTTTCCAATTTTTATGTCACTGTGCCCGTGTTGCTTGAAATAGAAGGTTATTTAAAGACCCGAATGTTGAAATATTGAACAAGTTTGTGTTTCCCCACACAAGAAAAGCCCTCCCGTCAAACGGAGGGTTTTTTCTTTGTCTTTTTTATCCGTCTTTTAAGGTGTGATCGTCGCGGCTGGGGCGATGATCGGTGGGTCGCCGACTGGTTTTGCGGCGGAACAGGATGTGCACGATGCCTTGGGCGGCGTAGGCGGCGCGGGTTTAGGAATAATCAGGGGTTTGGGTGGGGGATTATCCGTGAGAAAAACCATCGGATCGACCTCAAACGCGCAGGTAGCTCCCAGAATTTCTTCTTTATCCGCCTTGATCTGAAGCAGAATGCGGCGCGTATTTTCTACACCTTGATCAAACACGCTGTGTGCCATCATATCATCCGAAGTTCGTACGGGCACATCAAAGTGGCGCCAGGCTATTTGCTCAATGACATCACCATCCTTCAGACCGGAAGAAGGATTCATCAAGATGGCGTCATCTAAACCAATCTGGTGTCCAGCTTCAAACAACTGATCATTGTTCAAGCCTGAATAAGCGGGGACACGTTCTGCGATGTAATGATCTCCTTGCGCGCGGGCACGCCAGACAAAATATTTTCCTTCATCCGACAGAACGCGCGCCGAGAGGGGAAGCATTTTGATATTGCTGGCTTCGAAAAGGGCAACTTCCCCCCGAACAGGATGTTCTTTGTTTTCTTGAACCTGCGGCGGCATAGCCAGATGGAGCGTAGATTTTTTCATACTGAGATCAACGCTGGAAATGATCGCCGGCTCTGAAAGAACCTTATTATTTTCTGTGAACAACACCACTCTCATGCCGGGCTTCATCTGCTGTGCGGTTTCATAAGAAGACAGGATTGCCGTACCGGTGACTTGCTGTGGGATGAGTTTAATATCAAATGAAATCGATTGCCGAAGAACACCATAAGCCGCGTTTGTTACCCGCGTTCCTATTTCAAATGTCTCTTTGATCTCTTGAAACCCTGATCCGGCCATATTCCGGATGTTTTTATAATGATACGGAACATGTTCCTGCACATAGGGCAGGTCTTTCTTCAATAACTGACCTAATGCATATCCTGATACGCCCACACAGGCCGCAACACATAAGATGATTAGATATTCAAAACGTTTGCGCACGCGGAAACACCCCGTTGATTTGGCCTACCGCTTTATTTTACAGGAAAAATCTATTTGATGAAAATATGTACTTCGTTGGTGGCGGCGTCGGCACCAGGGGCATAAGAAAGGTTAATGCGTTCCAGACCAAGTCCCATTTGGGTCAACGATCTCATCACACGTTCCGCATTTCGCCGTGCCCGTGTGCTTTCAATGGTGTTCTGGGCGGCGTTGCCGCCTGTGGGGTGAACGGCCACAATATCAAAAGACGCAGAGGGGAATTTTTCCAAGGCTTCATTGACGGCCAGATATACAGGCTGTTCAAAATTGACGTCCGGGTTGTCAAAACGAATTTTAGCGAGTTGACGACGTCCCCCCGGAATACCCGAAACTGCCGCCGGGGCATAGCTGGCAGGTTGATACATCCCCGAATCGGAAACCGGGGCAGAGGCCATGTCCCCCATGCTCTGGCTCGCGGAGAATGTTTTATTCGCAAGGCTTTTGCCATACATATCGCCGTTTGTAACCGCCAAAGACACCGTGCGCAGGTTGGAACGCTCTGAACTTAAGAACGACGCTGACCGCGTGATGTCATCATTCACATTGTTCAAAAGACGATCGATATTCACAACCACACCGTTAATTTGATCTTCAAGTTGCGCCAGACGGGCATGATCTTCTTCTATCGCACCTGACAGGCCGTATGCGGCTCTCGCGTTTTCTAACAGAAAAGACGACACTGAGGCTGTGTTCGCGATTTCAACTGCAATCGTATTTAAATCGGCGACATTTTCAGATAGCGCATCCAGATTTTGCTCGGCAATGCTTAAACGTTGAACCAAACGTGGGTTGCCAGGCGTTGTGCCGGACTGAAGCTGGGTGTTAATCGTGGCAATCGAGGCGTTATATTCCGCGGATTGCCCCTGACTTCTGTTTTGAATATCGCGCAGTTTATCAGACAATCCGGAAACGCGCCCCTGAAGCGCAAATAGATCCGTGCGTAATTCATCTACCTTCCGGCCAACAACCGTTTCTGTTGGCTCGTAATATGACGCGCCAACCACTTGGTCGGCGGTGATGACGGGCGCACGCGCCGGGCGTGCCGTTGTGTCCATCGGCTGAGTAGCGGGCATTTTTTCGTTGGTGATGACCAAGACTGGGCGCGATTTCATATCCACTTGTGCCATAGCCGAAGCCGCCAAAGACATGCATGAAAGGGAAAGCGCCGAAACGAAAAGAAGGATGTTTTTGGTCATGGTCACACTGCAATATCCCTGTTATCGGCCTGCAAAAGGCAAGAACCGAAGATTTATACATATTGGCAAAAACTTTAAGGACTTAAATGACCCTAAAACCCAAAAACTGTCAAGCTGAACGGGGGACTTACGCATAAAATCCTCATTTTTTTAATGGGGGTTAAGACATGTACCGGATCTGAACCCGTTTTTTTAACCTTTAGGCTTGCTTTTCCCGCAAAGCTTAAGGTAATGTCCCCCATCTTTTGGACGCCTGCTGTGTTTTTGAGGCTGTCTTACGCGCCCGTAGCTCAATTGGATAGAGCATCTGACTACGGATCAGAAGGTTAGGAGTTCGAATCTCTTCGGGCGCGCCATCTCATTTCCACCCATGGATAATCGACTTAAGACGTAGTACGGCATCAGGTTGTCACGTAGCCTAAACACATTTCATAGAATTCGTATTGTGGCCAGTTAGGACATAGTTGCATCGGCACACGTTAACAGCCTTGTCCCCTCGGTATATGAGGTTTGAAGGCTTCAGCATTCTGCCTTTGGATGGGGATGAGATCTAGGATCAACATCTTACCAGGTTGCTGATTTTGTACAGCGGCAAGAAAAGCCTCATTATACTGCGAGACTGAGATGTTGTGTACCGTGTGGGCATTTTGGTATGATTGTGTATAGCTAGAAACCATTGCTCCACCAGTAATATGGAGTTTATCAGGGTGGTAGACTGTTACCCATCTTTTGTTTCCGGGCACTTCTATTGTTATCTTTTTTAATGGCCATATTGTCTCGGTGGCTAGTTTTGACGAATCTTGTCTGATTTCCTGACTACTTGCCTCTTCTACATTAAACGATGTCCCCGTCAGAACCACAGGCTTCTCAGCCTGATTAAGAAAAAAAATGCTAATTCCTGAATTCATAAATTTCACTCTTTGAAAAATTTTAACGAATAAACTATATATATTTTTCATATATAGTTAAACTGAGTAAGTTTTTTATTTATACAACAGTTTTTATTACCTTTAACATTCTAGTATAGGATTTTATCTATATAAATCAGATCATTACATTTTTTATTGTGGGCTATCCGTGCTCTGAGCCTTGCCGATATTCTAACCATTCTACAACTTGAAGCGAGATGGTTGGATTTGTTGGGGGGGTTAGAGGCGGGCGTTACAGTAAAAATTTTTTACTGGGGGGTATATCGGGAAGCGCTTCAGGCTGTTGCTCATCCGTAACGCCTTTGCCTATTATTGATTGTTCTTCCAAGTCAACATTAGCCGAAATACCAAATTCACCGCTCACTCGACGACGTAAATCGTTAGACGGTTCGATTTCTATTTCAAAACCTACATCAGGTTTCATTAGACGCAAAAATGGATTCTCTCTCTTTGTAGTCATTTGCTCCTCAGATACATTTGCTAAATATAACACATTTTTTTCTATAAAATAAAAATTTTGAAAAGACGATTAAGTAAATACTCTATAGAAAAATAACTTTGAGCACCAGTAGTTATTTGGCGCTTTGAGTGCGCAGGAGAGTGTTCGGCGCGCAAGGCCATATTGTTTTGCCAGCGCACGTAGTGTGTTGCCTCCGCTTGGAGCTTTTCCCGCGTGGACTGAAACTGACATCAGTGATCGCCGGAGGGTGTCCGAGCTCTTTGCCGCGGCTGTGCTGTCGTCAAAATATAATCGCTTAGTTCTGAGTTTCCTCCCTTTCATTTCCCTAAGGCACCTTTTAATAAATCCATGGGCATCGGTAGGACGATGGTGCTTCCTTTGGCGTTCGTGAATTCACCCAATGTCCCAAGGTAACGGAGTTGCATCGTTTCTGGACGCTGAGCCAGAATGGTGGCGGCCTGATCCAGTTTTTCGGCGGCTTGAAGTTCGCCTTCGGCGTTGATGATTTTGGCGCGGCGTTCGCGTTCGGCTTCGGCCTGTTTGGCGATGGCGCGTACCATAGAGGGGTCAATATCCACATGTTTGATTTCAACCGTGGTGACCTTGACGCCCCAGCCTTCGGTTTGAGCATCTAGAATTTGCTGGATATCAGCATTCAGTTTATCCCGGCTGGCCAGCATTTCATCCAGTTCATGTTTGCCCAGCACGGAACGAAGGGTTGTTTGCGCCAATTGTGAGGTGGCGATCATAAAATCTTCGACCCGGTTGATCGCGTGGGCGGGTTCCACGATCTTGTAATACACCACGGCGTTCACCTTGACCGAGACGTTGTCTTTAGAAATGACATCCTGCGGGGGGATGTCTTCGGCGCGGATACGGATATCGACGATCGTCATTTTCTGAAGCACGGGGATGATGATATTTAAACCCGGCGTGCATGAGCCTGTATATTTCCCCAGCGTATAAACCACGCCCCGTTCGAATTCTTTCACAACGCGCAAAGACGACATCAGGATGATCCCGATCACAAATAACGGCAGTATCAGCAGTTCCATATTCATATCTCCTATTCTTTTTCTTGTTCTTTTTCTTGAGGACGTATTTTTAGTTTCATATGGTCAACAAGGCACACGAGAACCTTATCGCCGGTTTGTCCCCTAAAAGGTGTATCGGCATAAGCCTGCCAGATATCGCCTTGAATACGCACATGGCCGGATGTACCTGACCAATTTACAATTTCAGCCATATCCCCCAGAAGACTTTCAGGCCCAGCAGAAATTTTCCGGCGGTGAAGTTTCCACGCATACCAGCCCCCCAGGCCCGACAACGCCAATCCCCCCACCGCCAGCGACAAGAGCAGGGGAATATTCAAGTCAAGAGACGTGATATATCCCGTTTGATCGAGAATGACTGTCCCGATGATGAGTGCCGCCACACCGGCAAAGCCAAAAAGACCAAAAGCAGGTAGAAAAAATTCTCCCACCACAAAACACACGCCAATCGCGATGAGAAAAAGTCCGCCCGCATTCACCCATGCCACACTGTTAAAGATGGCGTCTTCAGATGTCATCTTAGGCCGCCTTCATGTATTGTTTGGAAAGTTCGGCAATCACCGCATCCCCCATGCCAGATGTTGAAACCAACGTACAGCCGGGCGCCATAATGTCACCTGTTCTAATGCCTGCGGCCAGAATATTTTTAACGGCCTGTTCCAGATGATCAGCGATGGAGGGCATTTCCAAAGAGAACCGGAAACACATGGCCAGAGAGAGAAGGGTTGCCATCGGGTTTGCCTTGTTTTGCCCGGCAATGTCTGGCGCAGAACCATGGACGGGTTCATATAACCCGGGTGTCCCCGGCGCGCCGAGTGAGGCCGATGGCAACATCCCCAAAGATCCCGTCAGCATGGCCGCCTCGTCCGAGAGAATATCCCCGAAAAGATTATCCGTCACAATCACATCGAATTGAGAGGGGTTACGAAGTAATTGCATGGCGCAATTATCCGCATACATATGTTCAAGCGTGACGTCATTGAATTCAGCATGATGGAGCGCAGAGATATCCTCACGCCAAAGCTTGCCTGACTCCATGACGTTGGCTTTTTCACAGGATGTAACTTTACCCTTGCGCTTGCGTGCGAGTTCAAAGGCCACGCGGCCAACACGTTTGATTTCTGATGTGGTGTAAACTTGAGTGTTTATCCCGCGGCGTTCGCCTCCGCCCAGATCTTCGATCCCGCGCGGCGTGCCAAAATAAACACCGCCTGTGAGTTCCCGGACAATTAAGATATCAAGACCTTTAACGATTTCAGGTTTTAACGTCGAGGCGTCGATCAATTCATCAAAAACAATCGCTGGGCGCAAATTGGCATAGAGGCCGAGTTCTTTACGTAGTTTCAAAAGCCCGGCTTCGGGTCTTTTATCATAGGCGACATTTTGCCATTGGGTGCCGCCCACGGCACCCAATAAAATCGCATCACTTTGACGGCATACTGCGAGTGTGGCATCCGTTAAGGGCTCTCCATGCTGGTCATAGGCCGTACCGCCAATCACATCTTCATGAATCGTGATGTTTGTATCACCTTGGGCGTTGAGCCAGAACAGAATTTTTTTGGCTTCGGCCATCACTTCGTGGCCAATGCCATCCCCGGGCAATAGTGTCAGTGTTTTTTGAGAGGGCATGTTCATTCTCCCGTGCGGTATAGCCATGATCTTTTTTGGCGATCATGGTCTTCAAAATTTTTGATATGGGTTTTATTTTGTTCCGTGAGGCCAATATCATCCAGCCCATTTAACAGACAATGTTTTCTAAAAGGGTCAATATCGAATGAAAACGAACATTGATTGCCCCGGGTGACGGTCTGTTTTTCAAGGTCAATGGTGAGCGGTAACGCCGGATTATTTTCAGATTCGGTCATTAGTTGTTCCACCGCTTCGGGTGGCAGAACAATCGGAAGTATCCCGTTCTTAAAACTATTATTATAAAAGATATCGGCAAAAGAAGTTGCAATAACGCATCTGATTCCGAAATCAAGAATTGCCCAAGGAGCATGCTCCCGCGACGAGCCACAGCCGAAATTTTCCCCCGTGATTAAAATTTCTGCCGTCCGGTAGGCGGGTTTGTTCAGAATAAAGTCAGGCTTTTCACTTCCATCTTCATTGTACCGGATATCATTGAACGCATGAATGCCCAAGCCCGTCCGCTTGATGGTTTTCAGGAATTGCTTGGGGATAATGATATCCGTATCGATATTCATCATCCGAAGCGGAGCGGCAATGCCGGTTAAAACGGTAAATTTTTTCATATTGAAATTCTTTCCCGGTAATGAATATAGGTATCAAGCATGTCGTCAAAAGCTCCTTGATATTTCTCACCTGTTTTCATACGGATCAAGGTTTCTTTTTCGTTACGGCGTTCTGGTTGATGGCCGCGCTGTATCATATCACCGTCTTTGGCGTCGATAATACAAATAGATTTAATAACTTGGCCAATATCGGCACCCTTTTTGTGAAAGGGGCCAGAGCCATCGACCCGTTCATGATGAAAGAGCTGGATCGCGGGAATAACAATCGCCACATGCGGATGAGATTTTAAACTTTCCGGTGCCTCGCGTAGGGCAATGTTTAAAAGTTCAACGCCTTTTTCTGTATGGGTTATTTTCATTCGGCGTTCTTCATCTGTGGGACGATGGGGCAGATCCCACAAGGTGGGGGCAAAACTGCCATGGATTTTGCCAAGATCCTGAAATAAATTGGCAGCATGAAAATTTTTTCCGGCGCGCGCACTAAATCCTAACGCTTCGGTGAGGAATTTCATTCCGTCCAGAGAGGTGCGCCGCAGGTGATCGGCGATCTGCCAGCCGATATCATTGACACCCTCGCCATAGCGTTCAATCAGCATCCATAGGGCGTGCTCAATCGGCCTGAAATACGTTTGGAGAAGGGGGTCGGTATCGTAATCATAACTGCCAATCACCGTATCCAGCGCAATGAGGTCATAATCCCCGGCAAGCGATGCGGTCATCATAAGACATCCCGCACATCCGTTAACTTGCCCGTGATAGCGGCGGCGGCGGCCATGGCGGGTGACATCAAATGGGTTCGGCCGCCACGGCCTTGACGTCCTTCAAAATTCCGGTTCGATGTTGCGGCGCACCGTTCACCCGGTTTTAATTTGTCGGCATTCATGGCCAGACACATGGAACATCCCGGTTCCCGCCAGTCAAAACCGGCATCTTTTAAAATTTGGGCAATGCCTTCGGCTTCGGCTTGGGCTTTGACTAAACCTGAACCCGGAACCACCATCGCATACACACCTGTGGCTACTTTTTTTCCTTTTGCGATATGGGCAACAGCACGCAAATCCTCTATGCGGCCATTGGTACACGACCCGATAAAGACTTTATCAATCGGAATGTCGGTCAATTTTGTGCCGGGCGTCAGACCCATATAATCCAACATACGTTCAACCGAAGCACGTTTGTTGATATCTAAAAAATCAGATGAGGATGGAACATATCCTGTGATCGGCAAGACGTCTTCGGGGGTAGTGCCCCAAGTGACAGTAGGGGTAATATCGTTTGCCGCCAGCACGACATCCTTGTCATAGGTGGCACCGTCATCACTCACGAGGGTGCGCCAATAGGCAACGGCCTGATCGAATTCGGATCCTTGGGGCGCCATCGGGCGTCCCTTAATATACGCAAATGTGGTGTCATCGGGCGCGACCATGCCGGCTCTGGCGCCGGCTTCGATCGACATATTGCACATGGTCATACGACCTTCCATCGACAGGGCGCGCACGGCATCACCTGCATATTCAATCACATATCCCGTGCCGCCGGCTGTGCCGATGACGCCGATGATATGCAGGATCATGTCTTTAGCCGTCACACCGGGGGGAAGGGTGCCATTCACGGAAATCCGCATGGATTTTGCCGGTTTTTGTATCAAGGTCTGCGTGGCCAGCACATGTTCCACTTCGCTGGTGCCAATCCCAAAAGCCAATGCGCCGAACGCGCCGTGGGTTGAAGTGTGGGAGTCTCCGCACACAATGGTCATGCCGGGTTGGGTGAAACCCTGTTCAGGACCAATGATGTGGACGATGCCTTGACGTTTATCGTTCATGTCAAACAAGGTGATCCCGAACGCGCGGCAATTATCACTTAAGGTTTGTACCTGAAGTCTGCTTTCTTCATCGTCAATCCCACGAGATCGGTCGCTGGTGGGGACGTTATGGTCGGCCACGGCCAGTGTGGCATCGCGCCGTCTGACCTGCCGTCCCGCCAGGCGAAGGCCTTCGAAGGCCTGCGGCGATGTGACTTCGTGAACCAGATGGCGGTCGATATAAATCAGGCAGGTGCCGTCTTCCCCGCGGTGAACCACGTGGTCGTCCCAAATTTTTTGAAATAAGGTGCGGGGGGTATTAATCACGGGGGTATTTATAATGGTTAAAACGGCTTTTTTTCAAGAAAATCTCACATTTTTTTAAAAATCACTTGCTATCAGAATGATATTGCATTATGTTAAATAAAATTTAATCTTTGAGGGAGAGTAACACAATGTCTAAAGCAGGCTGGATTTTGGGTGGATTGGCAGGATTTGGTGCTCTCGCGGCCGCTTTTTCATGGGCAGGAGATCACGGCATTAAAGCGTGTGAGCCTAACGATTATGGTGGTGCAAAGCTTCATCACTCAGATGGCCGCATTACATCTGTTAAACAGATGACTGTTTCTAATGATGGTCGTTTTTGTGTGCCCATATCGGGTATATTCATCCCAGTAAGACGTTAACCCTTTCATAATCCTTGTTGCACTACAATATAAGCAGTGCAACAATAAGGGGATGTGGATGGGTATAATCTTGGAAAGTCAACAGGTTCAGGCCGATGTCGCGTTTCGCGATGGCGTGCTGGGCATTTCTTTTTTTGACCCGTCTTATGTTCGGTGTGAATCCATTCTGATCAACGCGGAAAACCGTCATATCGGCGGCATACTCCACGAAGGTTATCATGATTTCGGGGAACTTCCCCCCCATATATCCGTTCGGGATCTTGGCCATATCGGCCGGGCATTGCTGACGGGCACCTTGCCGTCAGGGCAGGGGATTTCACTATCTGCGCCCCTTCAACTTTCTTTTATTTAACCCCCATCAAAAAAAGGTCTTTAACCCATGTCCACCGTTGTTAAGTCAGTTGAGCCGTCGATCAATAACGCAGAATGCGCCCGTACCGGGATTATTCGGATCAGCAAAAAATAAAAAGAATTCAGAAAAAAAACGACCCCGTGATGGGGTCGTTTTTGTGTTTTGTATCTGCCAATATGATTAGGCTTGGGCGTCTGCCGGGGCTTCGGCGCCAGCCTCTTTTGCCGCATCTTTGGCTTTTTTCTTGGCTTCGTGACCCTGACGGGCTTCGGCTTTGGCGGCTTTTTTGGCTTCTTGTTTTTTGGCCGTTTTTTGTGTTTTTGTCATGGCGTCATCGGCTTCTTCGACGGCCGTTTCAATGCCAAAACCGCTGGTTTTTTCAGAAATACGAGCCGATTTACCGCGGCGATCACGTAAGTAGTACAGTTTCGCACGACGCACCGCCCCTTTGCGTACCAGTTCAATGGCATCGATCTGGGGGGAGTAAAGTGGGAAAACACGTTCAACGCCTTCGCCCAGCGAGATTTTACGAACTGTGAAATTGGCGTTGATATCGCCAACGTTGCCGGATCTGGCGATACAAACACCTTCATAAGCCTGAATACGCTCACGCTCGCCTTCTTTGATTTTAACATTCACCTTCAGGGTGTCGCCGGGGGCAAAGGCCGGGATTTCACGCAGGGCGGAGAGTTTCTCCAGTTGGCGATTTTCAAATTTTTTCAATGTATTCGTCATCTTACTTCATCCTTTTTCTAGGTTATGGTGCCTCGTAATCAGACAGCCTTTGGCCGCTGGCAGGTACCTGTGTTGTGGTTTGAAAAGGTCAAACTTGGCTGGTTTCTACAGGAAATGGGCTGTCCCGGCAAGAAAATTATCACTTTTTGGTCATTAAATCAGGCCGGCGGACGGCGGTCAGGGCTTCGCTTTGCGCCCGGCGCCAGGCGGCTATTTTGGCGTGATCCCCGGTTTTCAGAATATCGGGTACGGGATAGGATGTTCCCTCGGCTGACACCCATTCCGGGGGGCGGGTATAATGGGGGTATTCCAAAAGGCCGGACGAAAAACTCTCTTCGTCCGGGGTAGCGGCATTTCCCATGACCCCCGGCAACAGTCGGATGCAGGCATCCATTAAAATCATGGCCGCGGGTTCCCCGCCTGACAGCACATAATCACCCACCGAAATTTCTTCAAAATGATGGGCATCCAGAACACGTTGATCCACGCCTTCATATCGGCCACAGAGCATCGTGAGGGTCGGGGTGGCCACTAACTCACGCACGATATCCTGAGTCAGGACGCGCCCGCGGGGGGAAAGATAAATTTTTTTGCCCGGCTGGGGCACCGATAACAAAGCTCGTTCGATAACATCGGCGCGCATGACCATGCCCGCCCCACCGCCATAAGGCGTATCATCGACGGTCTTGTGTACGTCTTGCGCAAAGTCACGAATATTGATGGCCGTATAAGACCAATCACCGCGCGCCAAGGCTTTTCCTGCCAATGATTGCCCCAAGAACCCGGGAAACATATCGGGGAACAAGGTTAAAAGGGTGATGTGCCAAGCCATGGATTAAGGGATATTGAATTTTACAGGCTAAGGCAAGCGCGGCGCGGTGCGGATAATGTCATGAATAGCCTGAATGGCATGATTAATCATGGTTCGATGATTTGGTTTTAAGCCAGAATAAATGGGCATGCCATCGTCATCTTTAACATCATGATTGTAATTCTGTTCAAAATTACCGCGCCAGAGTTGTTGGCGGATCCATCTACGCGCGGCTATGAGTTCACGCGTCAGATTAAAGCCTTCTTTTTCCTGTCCTGCACTGGCAAGGTTAAAATAGATTTTTAATGTATCGCGCAGTTCATCTTGGGGATGTTTGATGATGTAGTGGTCAGGATTAAAATGATCGCAAAGTTTTTTGATAGCAGGATGTGCAATGATATCTTTCCACATGTCATCCGGGCTGATGTATTTCAATCGTTGAGTATGTTGTAATTTTATATCGTGTAGCTTGACACGTGTTGCTAATGCCTCGATCGCTCTAGAGGCTTTCAAAAACCCATGTGTTTCTTCAAAGTCATCCCAAAAATAGTGAAAAGACCCATGCACGGCTATGTCGGATGGATAAAGACGTACATCGTAATCCAGATGTGTTTCAACACGAGCGATATTGTGATTGGGGGAAATCACAACCGAGGTATTCATAAACCCCATATCCTCCCACGACATTGAAGATCCCAGAATCTTCTGACGTAGATCCTGATAACGGCAGGGCGTATCGTCTGAGAGCTTAAGAGTTTCAAGTTTTCGTGTCAGAGCCGTGTCGGGAAAATGACCGACCAGAATGAGATCAAAGCGGTTTTGAGCATATGACAAAAATTCAGCCAAAAAAAAGTTATGCGCATAGGCGTCTTGAGGCTCTGTATCGAGCATGAAAGACTCAGCATCAATGACCATCAAAGGGCGTGTTCCCGGCATAGAGGGGGACAATAAGCAAACATAAAAATTATGTCAATAATCTTATGCGCTTTCTGGCAGGTAAGTCTCAATATCCGGGGCTTCGATATGGGTTTCCGTGACCCGTGCGGATTGGAGCGGGTAGTATACTTTTTGACCGTTCTGGGTGAGGATTTCCAGCAAATCCCCCGCGCCAAAATTCTGAAGGGCGGCCATCGTGCCGACTTTTCGGTGGTTAGCATTCACCACATCCCGCCCGATTAAATCAATCTGATAATGTTTTCCCACGGGCAGGGACGGAAGCTGGGATCGGTCGATATATAATTTGGTGCCACGCAAGGCCTCGGCGGCGTTGCGGTCGGATACACCCTCAATCTCGGCGAGCCAATCCCCTTTGATGGGATTCTTTAAGGTCACACGTACAGTTGTGGTGTTTTGTTCATCTGTGAACAAAGTGTAATCTTCTAAATCATAGGCGTCTTCGGCATAAGAACGCAATTTCACCAGCCCTTTAATTCCGTGGGCGGTGGTGATCTCGGCGATAAGGATACGTGAGGGCATAAGATGATCTGTCTTTTAAAAACCCCATGCCTATCCAGGATAGGCATGGGGTGTATGGATTTAAAAAAACTAACCTTCAGCTGTGTCAGTAGCAGGGGCTTCGGCCGGAGCTTCTGCCGGGGCAGGAGCGGCCTTTGCCGCTTCGGCGGCCTCGGCGGCGGCTTTACGCTTCTCGGCCTTTTCGGCGACGCGCATTTTTGTTTTTTCAGACGGCAGACCCTTGGTGGGGTTGTTGCGTTTTTCTGGCATGGGGGCAATGCCTGCCTGACCCAAGAAGATCGAAACGCGGTGGCTAGGCTGGGCGCCTTGGGATAGCCAATGCTTAATACGTTCAGCATTCAGCGTGACGCGCTTTTCATGAGCAACCAGAGGATTATACGTCCCCAGTTTTTCTAAAAAACGCCCATCACGCGGATAACGTTTGTCCGCTACCACGATGGAATAGAACGGCATGTTTTTACGTCCGCCGCGAGATAGTCTGATTGCAAGTGCCATAGTTTTCTCCTTTTGTTTAAATTACAGTGTCATTGCAAGTTGCGAGTGACAGGGTTTTCTGTCACTTGGAACGTGCACCTAACGTTTTTTAAAACCCCCCATACTACCGCCCAGTCCCGGCAGTTGAATGCCAGATCCAGCAAAGGGATTTTTGCCCAGCGGGCTTTGGTTGATCTGTGCCATGTCTTTGGCCAGCCCATCCGGATCCATGGATGCGGCCATCATTTCCAATTCATCGGCCTTGCCGCCCATCAATCCCTTCATCTGTTTCATCAAGCCGCCCATGCCCATTTTCTTGATACGTTTCATGACGGTCTGCATATCCATTTGCTGTTTGCACAGTTTGTTGATGTCCTGAACGCTGGTACCGGAACCGGCGGCCACCCGTTTCTTGCGTGAGGCATTCAGCAGAGCAGGGTTTGCGCGTTCTTGCGGTGTCATAGATAAAATAATCGCTTCTTGACGCTTTAATACACGTTCATCCACATTAATTTTACCGGCCATTTTTCCCAGACCTGGCAACATGTTCATCAAAGCACCGGCGCCACCCATTTTGTTCATCTGACGTAATTGGGTCAGCAGATCATTAAAATCAAACACGCCGGATTTGAATTTTTCGGCCATCTGGGCGGCGTCTTCGGCCTGAAGGGTCTCTGCCGCTTTTTCCACCAGCGACACCACGTCCCCCATCCCCAGAATACGTCCGGCGATACGGTCAGGATAAAAGGGTTCCAGCGCATCCCATTTTTCGCCCGTCCCCATCAGTTTGATCGGCTTGCCGGTCACGGCGCGCATGGACATGGCGGCGCCGCCCCGGGCGTCACCATCGATACGGGTGAGGATAATACCCGTGAGAGGAATTTTATCATTGAAGGCTTTGGCGGTGTTGACGGCATCCTGCCCCGTCATGGCATCCACAACCAACAAGGTCTCGGTGGGGGATGTTTTGGCCGCAATCAATTCAATTTCCGACATCAAGGCATCGTCAATCGATAGGCGTCCAGCCGTATCCAGAATGACAACATCATATCCACCCAGCCGGGCTTCGGTGACGGCGCGGGTGGCAATATCAATCGGCTTTTGTCCGGCCACGATGGGCAGGGTTGCAATGCCCGTCTGTTCGCCTAGAATTTTTAATTGATCCTGCGCGGCTGGACGATGTGTGTCCAGAGAGGCCATTAATATCTTTTTACGGTGTTTATCAGTGAGGAATTTGGCGATCTTGGCTGTGGATGTTGTTTTTCCAGAGCCTTGGAGACCCGCCATCAGATAGACTGAAGGCGGGGTAGAAAAGGTCAGTTCCGCCTGACCGCCGCCCAGCATGTCCACCATGGCATCATGGACGATTTTAACCACCATCTGGCCGGGGGTAACGGTTTTAATAAGTTCGGCACCGACTGCACGGGATTTAATTTGTTCAATAAAAGCCTTGGCGACAGGTAAGGCCACATCGGCTTCGAGCAAGGCAACCCGGATTTCGCGGGCGGCGATGTCCACATCTTCTTCGGTCAACCGGCCTTTGCGGCGCAGACCGTCAAAAACACTCCCCAGCTTCTGACTTAAACTTTCGAACATCGTAATCCTAAAACTAAACCTAAAAACCAAAACAATTTAACCGCCGTGGGCGTAAATTCGCTGACGGCGGGGTATCCTTGGACACAAGACAAAATCGTCATGTGGCGGAAATTTGAAGGCTTTGTATCATCAAAAACACATGGTAATCAAGGATTATGATGATATTTCGCAAAATGCATGGACTGGGGAATGACTTTATTATTTTAGATGGGCGGAAAAACCCTATCCCTTTGACGCCGCAGGATATTCAGGGCATGTCAGATCGCCGCCGCGGGGTGGGATGCGATCAGTTTATCGTCATGGAACCCTCCCACGTGGCAGATGTCTTCATGCGTATTTATAACCCGGATGGGTCTGAGGCGGGTGCTTGCGGGAACGCGACGCGCTGTGTGGCGGATATTATCTTGACTGAAACGGGACGTGACCAATGCGTGGTGGAGACGATATCAGGGCATCTCCCGTCTCGCTGGGTGGCGGGTGGGTTGATCGAGGTCGATATGGGAGAGCCCCGTCTATTGTGGAATCAGATTCCGATAACCAGCGAGATGGATACGCTTCATCTTCCGCTTTCGGGTGATCCGGTGGCGGTGAATATGGGCAACCCGCATTGCGTGTTTTTTGTGGATGATCTTGATCAGGTAGATGTAACAACATGGGGGGGATCAGTGGAAAAAGATGCGCTTTTCCCCCAAAAAACCAATGTAGAGTTTGTACAAATTCT
This sequence comes from Alphaproteobacteria bacterium, assembly GCA_017302165.1. GTDB lineage: Bacteria > Pseudomonadota > Alphaproteobacteria > Micavibrionales > Micavibrionaceae > UWPOB-MICAV1. Next base: position 17,665 of record JAFLCW010000004.1, on the reverse strand, counting down.
CTCCCGCACGCATGTCCGTATGCGGGTATGGGAACGGGGGGCAGGGATCACGCAGGCGTGCGGATCAGGGGCGTGCGCCGTGGGTGTGGCCGCTATCCGCCGGGGGTTAACAGATCGTGACATAACGGTGAGCTTAGACGGGGGTGATTTGCGTATTCATTGGCGAGAAACGGACGGCCATGTGCTCATGACGGGCGCTATTACCTATGTCTTTGAGGGTCGATTTTTTTGAAGATAAGCCTTCAAGTTGATTCTCACTCTAAACAGGCTTACAACACATTTATATGACCAAACAAGACGCACAAGTGGTGACCTTTGGGTGCCGGCTCAATATCTATGAGTCAGAGGTGATGCGCACCCATGCCAAAAATGCGGGTTTGGAAGACGCCATTATTTTTAATACCTGTGCGGTGACAAAAGAATCAGAACGTCAGGCACGTCAAGCCATACGCCGAGCACGAAAAGAAAACCCGAATGCCAAAATTATTGTGACGGGATGCAGTGCACAGATATCACCTGAAAAATATGCATCGATGCCCGAAATTGACCGCATCATCGGAAATGATCTGAAGTTAAAAGCCGAGACATGGGGATTGCCGGGCGAAGAACGGGTGCTGGTGAATGATATTATGTCTGTCACGGAAACGGCAGGACATTTGATCGAAGGCCTGGAAGGTCATGCCCGTGCCTTTATCCAAGTTCAAAACGGATGTGATCACCGGTGTACATTTTGCATCATCCCGTATGGCCGCGGTAATTCACGTTCCGTACCGATAGGGGAAATCGTGGATCAAGTGCGCAAGCTGGTGATTGCGGGATATCATGAAGTTGTATTAACCGGAGTCGATGTTACTTCTTATGGCGCAGATTTGCCGGGGCAACCCTCGTTAGGACAGATGATCCGGCGTCTTTTCGCCTTGGTGCCGGAATTGCCGCGCCTTCGGCTGTCGTCTCTTGACCCGGTTGAAATTGATGATGATTTATGGCGATTGATTGCCGAAGAGCCAAGGTTAATGCCGCATCTGCACCTGTCGCTTCAAGCAGGAGATGACATGATCTTAAAGCGGATGAAACGTCGCCATTTACGTCAAGATGTGATTGATGTCTGTGCCCGTGTGCGTACCTATCGGCCTGATACGTCTTTTGGGGCAGATATCATTGCCGGTTTTCCCACGGAAACGGAATCTATGTTTGAAAATACACTGGATATCGTTCAGGCCTGCGATTTAACATTTCTGCATGTGTTTCCTTATTCTGAACGTGATGGCACGCCGGCCGCCAAAATGCCGCAGGTTGACCCGGCGGTTCGTAAGGAACGGGCAGGGCGATTAAGAGCTCTGGGGCAAAAACAATTCACGTCTTTTTTATCACGCCACCAACACCAAGTGCGTCATGTGATCGTTGAGCAGAATAATATTGGCAGAACCGAGCATTTCGCACCGGTCAAAATGGAAGGTATTTTTAAGCCCGGAGATTTGGTAAAAGTGATGACGGGTCATGTTCAAGATGACCACCTGACAGCAAAGGTTGCCTGATGATATTTTGGCGTCAAAACAAAAACCAAGGTCAGCAGGATGGTGAAAAATCCGAAGATCGTCTGTTGCATCCGCCGCATGCGCCTGAAATTTCTCTACCAACCGAAGATATAAAGGTTGAGGTTGATCGTGATGCCCATCTGTCTGAATCGGATATTCTAGATCAAGCTAATCCTGCGCCTGTGCCCCATCATGTCCTGAGCGAAGATATCAAGGAACAAGAAGATCTGAAGGATCATTCATCTGAAGGCGGCTGGTTGTCTCGGTTAACGATGGGGTTGTCGAAATCGGCTCATCGTTTGGGGCAGGGAATTACGGATGTTTTTACAAAACAGAAATTGGATTCAGGTTCGCTTCAAGATCTTGAAGATATCTTGATCACGGCCGATATGGGGGTCACGACATCGGCGTATTTGGTCAAAAAACTCTCAGAACGGCGTTTCGATAAAGCCATGACGCCTGAACAGATTAAGCAATCTTTGGCCGAAGATATCACGGGTATATTGTCTCCTGTCTCCCAGAAATTGGATATCGTCAAGCCAGATCAGGGGCCTTTTGTGATTTTGGTGTGCGGGGTGAATGGCGCAGGTAAAACAACGACAATCGGCAAACTGGCCTATCAATGGCATATGAAAGAACACCGCAAGGTTATGATCGCGGCGGGGGACACGTTTCGGGCGGCGGCTGTGGATCAACTTGAGGTCTGGGCTAAACGGGCGCATGTGCCTTTGGTAAAAAAAGAAATTGGCGCCGATTCAGCGGCGGTCGCCTTTGAATCATATGATCAAGCCCTGCGAGAAGGCGCGGATATTCTGATGATTGATACGGCGGGACGTCTTCAAAATAAATCTAATTTGATGGCGGAACTTCAGAAAGTGTATCGCGCCCTTAAAAAACAGAATCCGGCTGCGCCGCACGCTGTGCTGTTGGTGCTGGATGCCACCACTGGCCAAAACGCGCACGCGCAGGTTAAGATTTTTAAGGAAGCCGTGGATGTAACGGGGCTAATCATGACCAAATTGGATGGCTCGGCTCGGGGCGGGGTCGTGGTTTCCTTGGCGCAGACATTTGGCTTGCCGATTCATGCCGTGGGGGTTGGGGAAAATCCTGAAGATTTAAGCCCGTTTCAGGCCAAAGATTTTGCGCTTGCCCTCTTAGGGCAAAATTGATATTTTCTATAATAGTTCATTTTTTATGAGGATATAGATGATGTACGACCCGAATATGCTGGGACCTACAGCGTGGATGGATGAGAGATTTTACGCCCTTGGCCGTATGATCACGTCTGCTTTTGGTATGGCGGCAGGAGATGTCGGTTTTTCACCATTGCAATTCCGTCAGGCATATGCGGCTTTTACGGCGCCCTTTGCGCCTGCGCCCAAGCGTTGAGGCACTCTCCTCTTCATTGATTTTAAAGGATATATGGGTCATAATTTTTTATGGCCGTTCCTAAAAATCCTAAAGCTTCCTCTTTTAAAACTTTTAAAACAGCGTCCTCTGCCATGGCAGAGGTTGAGCGTATTTACGCCAAAAACGTCAATCAACTTAAATCCGGGTTTGATGCGTTTACGAAAGGTAAAAAAACGACTGGGCGTGTGCGGGGATATTATCCCTTGCTTCGTTTAACTGTTGAGAAGCGGATTAAATCCGATAGCCGTCTGTCCTTTGGGTTTGTTCATGAACCGGGGCTATATGAAACGACGCTGACCCGTCCAGATTTGTTTCATCATTACTATCTTGAGCAGATTACGCTTTTGCTTAAAAACCATCAGGGAAAATTGGAAGTCGGTGAAAGCCGGACACCCATCCCGCTTCATTTTGCCCTGGGCGAAGATTTTCATTTAGAGCAGGGATTAAGTTTAACGCAGCTGGAACGCATGCCCGATATCTTTGATCAGCCTGATCTGGAATTGATGGATGATCTTGTTCCGAATGGTGCGTATGAGATTAGGCCGGGACAGCCGGCACCGCTCGCACTGTTTAATGCCCCGCGCACAGATTTAAGTTTACTTCGCCTCAAGCATTATACGGGTACGAAGGCCGAGCATTTTCAGAATTTTGTCATTTTTACTAACTATCAATTCTATATCGATGAATTTGTTAAAATTGCTTACGGATTGATGGAGGGTAAAGATAAACATGACTATATCGCCTTTGTGGAGCCGGGAGATAAAGTCACTGCTAAGATTAAATCCGGCCATAAGCCTGGCGTTCTTTTGAAACGCATGCCGCAAATGCCGGCCTATCATTTGAAGCGTCAGGATGGGTCTGGCATTACCATGATCAATATCGGGGTTGGGCCTTCAAATGCCAAGACCATCACCGATCACGTAGCAGTTCTCCGGCCACATGCGTGGTTGATGTTGGGACATTGTGCTGGACTAAGAAACTCTCAAGCATTGGGCGATTATGTGCTGGCGCATGGGTATCTTCGTGAAGATAATGTGCTGTATCGTGATCTGCATCCGTCTATTCCTTTGCCAGCACTCTCAGAAATTCAGGTGGCGCTGGAGCAGGCTGTGGGAGAGATTACAGGTTCAAAAGGGTACGATCTCAAAAAAGTGATGCGCACGGGTACCGTCGCCACCGTAGATGACCGTAACTGGGAGCTGAGATCTTCCGTTCGTCAGAATATCCGGTTCTCGCAAAGCCGAGCTATCGCGCTAGATATGGAATCCGGCACCATTGCCGCCAACGGATTCAGGTTTCGTGTGCCCTATGGCACGCTTTTATGCGTATCGGATAAGCCGCTTCACGGTCAACTTAAGCTTCCCGGCATGGCCGATAGTTTTTACCGTGAACGGGTGGAACAACATTTAAAAATCGGCCTGAGATCCATGGAAATATTACGCGATATCGGGATTGAAAAACTCCATAGCCGTAAATTACGGTCATTCAACGAAGTCGCGTTTCAATAGGAAATTTATTAAACGGTAACGTCGAGAACGCTTCCGCGCGTAGAGCGTGTTTCGCGATTATTTCGGCTACGGTCTTCGTCTGCGGCACGTGTTTCTGCACGATTTTCATCACGCTGAACATCTTGAGAGCGATTGATTTGTTCTGATCTGGCAGAGGATTCGAGACGATCTGCCCGTCTGCTATCTTCACGGGCTGTGTCCTTGACTTGGCGGTCTTGTTCGTTACCGCCCGGTTGAACGATTTTGGCCGCAATATTCGTGTTTTGAAGGCCAGCAGAAACAGATGTCACCATGAGAGAATCCCCTTATCGAACCTATATAGCCTAGCAGTTAAATGTTAACCAGACATTAAGAAATAAGGATGTCTTATTCGAATATTATCCTGCTTTTTAATCAAAATTAAATTAATTGCGAGCAAACTTAAGGAAGAGAAAAAGGGCGATTCTGAAAGGCTTCAGACTTAAATTTGAATAATCCACGGCGGTTATGTAGAATTAAAGATGTAGCTTTTTTAGAGTCCTCAAACATATAAAAAACGACGAACACCAGGACATACTGAAAAAGCGGGGCTTTAACAAAAATGGATTGGCAAATGCAGGATAGCACGCCGCAGATTGCGCCATTGCTTGTGCGTCTTTATGACCGCCACAAGCTATATGCGCTCGCAAAAGATACCGATGAAAGTTCACGTTCAGAGCTGGCCGCGGTCATGGTTGATCTGCTCAGTATCAGATTAACCGCGCGAGAGACGGAATTAATCACGGATGTCCTTGTCGGGCTCGTACGTCAGGCGGAAATTGACTTAAGGCGTGCGCTGGCGGAACGTTTGTCGACAATGGATAATGTACCGCTTCGGATGGTCTTGCATCTGGCCAATGATCATATTTCTGTTGCTGAAAAGGTTTTGCGGGATAGTCCTGTTCTTCAGGATATGGATTTAATCTATATTGTTAAATCAAATGGATCTGATCATTGGCAGGCAATTGCGCAGAGGAAAATGCTCGGCGGTGTCTTGATTAATCTTCTTTCTGAAATGCGGGATGTACCGACAGCAATAATGCTGGCTGAAAACCAGTATATTAAACTGACCCCGCAGGCGATAAAATCATTGACGGATTTGGCGCGCGAGAATGAGAAGCTTGCCAAGCCATTGTTAAAGCGCGAAGACATTCCCGATCATATTGCGCGTGAGATTTATAAATTTGTCGGTCAAGAGATTAAAAGTCATATTTTGGATCACTTCAATGCGCATAAACCTAAAATTGCCGCAGAGTTGGAAGATGCGATTGTTGAATTCGTGGTTAAAGAAGACCGTGAGTATTTCCCCACAACATATATGATTAGTGCGGCGGAGCGTCTGCAGAAAAAGGGGCTTTTATCATTCCCTCACATGATGGTGAGTTTGCGGCAAGGATTGATCGCTAGTTTTATTGCTCAATTTTCAATACATTTCGGCCTTAGTCAAAACTATATATATGAGGCAATTACGCAAGAGAGCGGTAGGACACTGGCCACGATTTGCCGTGGATTGAATGTTGCCAAGCCAGATTTCATGAGCATTTTTTTACTTACGATCAAAGCAAGATCCCATGGTGGTTCTATCGTAGAGCCCAAGCATCTGGTAATGGCACTCCGTCATTTTGATGAAACCGATATTGCCGCAAGCCAGAAGTTGATTGCGTCACTTCGTCATTAAATTACGCCGCCTTATGAGGCTGGGTCAGTGCAGAAACACCCGGAAGTGTTTTGCCCTCAAGCCATTCTAAAAAAGCACCTCCTGCCGTTGAGACATAGGTAAATTGATCTGCTACCCCGGCATTTTCAAGTGCGGATACTGTATCGCCACCGCCTGCAACACTTAATATCTGGCCGGATGCTGTCAGGCGCGCAACAGCCTGAGCCAAGCCATTGGTACCTGCATCAAAAGGTTTGACTTCAAAAACACCCATCGGGCCATTCCAAAGAACAGTCTTGCACTTAGAGAGAATATCGGTGATGTCAGTAATAGATTGCGGTCCGATATCAACGGCTTCGACATCGGGTGTCAGTGCCTCTGTTTTTAAAATTTGTGTGGGCACGCCCTTGCCGAATTCTTTAACCGTGACCCGGTCAGAGGGAAGGATAATCTGACAGCCAGAAGCCTTGGCCGTGTCCCAAATACGCCGTGCCTCATCGGCCATATCTCGCTCGCATAACGATTTACCCACCTCAATACCTTGGGCATACAGAAACGTATTGGCCATGCCGCCGCCGAGGACAAGGAAATTCACTTTACGAACCAGATTGTTAAGAACAGATAATTTGGATGAGACCTTGGCGCCCCCCACCACCGCCATCACAGGTTTTTTGGGGGCTTCGAGAGCATTTTGAAGGGCGGATAATTCAGCCGACATGAGCATCCCTGCATAAGCCGGGAGCAAATGTGCCAGGCCTTCGGTAGATGCATGTGCCCGGTGAGCGGCAGAGAAGGCATCATTCACATAGATATCACCGAGTTTGGCCAGAGATTTTGCGAAAGCGGGATCATTTTTTTCCTCACCCGCATGGAAGCGAACGTTCTCCAGTAAGATAATCTCTCCGTCTCTCATATTCTGCACCGCGTTTTCAGCCACAGCACCGATGCAATCAGAGACAAACGTCACCTTATGTGCCCATTGTTGGGAGAGAACAGGGATCAAGAACGAGAGAGAGTATTCAGGCTCTACTTTCGCTTTGGGTCTTCCAAAATGTGACAGAATAATTGTCTGTGCGCCACTTTTAACCAAAAAAGAAATGGTTTCTTTTAATCTGTCGATACGTGTTGTGTCTGTGACGGTACCATTTTCGGCTGGTACATTCAAATCCGCACGCAGTAAAACTTTTTTACCTTTCAAAGGGGCATCATTTAAGGTTTTGAAGGACATGTTCTCTTTCTCCGGTTTGGTCAATATGTTTTCGCATGTTCTGTGGCTTTAATCAATTCTGAGCGTATCGGCGGATCAAAAGCCGAATGCCCCGCATCCGGCACAATAATAAATTGTGCTTCCGGCCATGCGCGGTGGAGCTTATACCCGGCCTGCAAAGGACAGATCATATCATAACGTCCATGAATGATCGTTCCCGGAATATGACGAATTTTATCAATGCTCTTGAGCAGAGAATTCTCAGGTTTAATCACCTCGTTGATAAAATAATGGCATTCAATACGGGATATGGCCAAAGCAAAAGCTTTGTCATTTTCAGTGATAATAGGATGTTCTTTTTTGATAAGATTGGCGCAATGGCTTTCATATTGTGCCCATTTTATAGCGGATTCTAAAGCAATACGGGGATCCGGGTGATTGAGGCGTGATTGAAACGCAGAGAGCAGATCGTGTTGTTCGGTCACCGGAATATCACTCGTAAAAGCGCCCCATTCATCTGGATAGACATGACGCAGACCGTACAGGAACCAGTCAATTTCATCCTGTTCCATTAAGAATATACCGCGAAGAATGAGGCTTCGGCAGGTGTGCGGATACGCTATGGCGTAAGAAAGTGCCAATGTACTGCCCCAGGAACCACCGAACACATGCCAGCGGTCAATATTTAAATGTGTACGCAGAACGTTGATATCAGCGACAAGATCTTGCCGCGTATTGTGATTGATCGACGCATGCGGCGTGGATTTACCAGACCCGCGTTGATCCATTAGGATGATCCGATAAAAATTTGGGTCAAATAATCGGCGATGATGGGGTGACGTGCCGCCGCCCGGTCCCCCATGCAGAAAGAGTATAGGGGTGCCCTCAGGATTTCCGCATTGCTCCCAATATAAATGATGTCCATGGGAGACATCGATATATCCGCTCGCATAGGGATTGATGTCGGGGAATAGGGGAATCAGGGGTGTGTTCATGGAAATATTTCTAAACTATCTGGGGTGCTCAGTTCAAGAAAAGTCCCGTTATACGCTCTAACCTCGCCCCGTACCCGCACAGAGCGTCCGGTGAGGGTTTGCGTATTGATACCTGTCCGCAGAAGCTTTTTTCGAATATCGGGGGTAATCATTACGGTGAAATCTGTTTTCCAATCATCTCCGAAATTGAGATAGGTTTGGTTTTTGATCAAAGCTGATTTTTGAATAACCCCCTCAACGATCGCGAAATCACCGATTGCCTGTTCTGCCTGCGCGGGGGATAAGACCGGGAACACCCCCCACAGGCCAAATTTTTCACGAATAGCGATGTTTTCTTTTTGATACATCTCTCTCATAAGTTCAGGATTGCTTTCGGATGGGATAACCCGTGCCAAGCCGAGCTGAAGCATTTCCCCATTCATCCATACCCCATCGGATGCCCGGACAATATGTGCCAGATGTTGATCCATGCGGTTCATCCGGCCACGGGTCTGAGCGCGGGTTTGGAACAAAATGACTTCTGTATTTTCCGGCATAAGTTCTTTTAATTTTTCCCGTGCTGAAAAATCCAGTTGGTCATCTGAAGGAACGTTCAGACCTGTCAGGCGAATGACGCGATTGTCCTTGAGGACAAGGGTTGTACCGTCAATAACCTGATCGATCCGGCCGCTTCCAGTGCGTTTTAAAGAAGATATATCTATGGCGGGGGGTGTTTTCCCCTCTTGTGCAAAGCCAGATCCCCAAGGTAGGATAAAGCCCATCACACTTACAAAAAAATAAATAATCAGGATATTTCTCATGAGATACACAGAGTGGACGAAAATTGCACCCGTTGGCAAGTTCCTTGTCATCTTTCTATCACTTTGTTCTTTGGCCGGGTGTTCGACCAATCCCGCGACAGGTGAACAGCAATTCACGGCCTTGTTGCCAGCATCCCAAGAGGCATCTGTGGGGGCGCAGGAACACCAGAAAGTTGAAAAAGCATTCGGCGGTTTTATTTCTGGCCCGGTGGCGAACTATGTGGCCGATATCGGCCGGCGTGTGGCCGCCAATACAGAGCGCTCAGATGTTCAATATAAATTCTATGTCATCGATTCACCGGACGTGAATGCTTTTGCCATTCCAGGCGGATATATTTATGTGACACGTGGATTATTGGCATTGGCGAATACCGAGGCCGATGTTGCGGGCGTTTTAGGTCATGAAATCGCACATATCACGGCCAGACATTCAGCAGAACGTGCCTCACAGGGATTTTTAGTCGGTTTGGGTGCGGCGGTATTAGGCGCCGCTACGGGAAGTTCCGGCGTGGCACAAGCCGCCAATGTGGGATCTGATTTATTGATTAAATCTTATTCCCGTGGACAAGAAACTCAAGCTGATGAGTTGGGCGTACGGTATCTGACCCGTGCCGGGTATGACCCGTATGCCATGGCGAGTTTTTTGAAATCTTTGGATGCCCAAAGCAAACTCGATGCGCGTATCGCCGGTAGAGATAGCCAGATGCCCAGTTATTTTTCCACGCACCCGGTCACGGCGGAGCGTGTGACGCAAGCGACGGCGGTGGCGGCCACATACCCTAAGGCGAATTATAAAGTCTTGCGCGAAAATCATCTGGTGGCGGTGAAGGGATTGATTTATGGCGACAGCCCGGATCAGGGGTTTGTTAAAAATAATACGTTTTATCATCCTAAAATCGGTTTCGCGTTTGATATTCCCTCGGGCTATAATGTTGAAAACACACCAAGTAAAGTTTTAGCCGTTAGCCGGGATAACGGGACAGTGTTTATGTTTGATGCGGTCGGGGACAAATCGGGCAGGGATCCGCTCAGTTTCCTGCGTGAAGTGTGGCTTAAAAACGAACCGGTCGATCAGCCTGAATCCATTACCGTCAACGGGATGCGCGCCGCTACGGCTGGCTTTTCAGGCACCGTCAACGGCAAACCCGCCACAATTCGTGTGGTGGCCGTCGAATGGCAACCCGGTCAATTTTTCCGTTTTCAAATGGCCATACCCCCTAATTCCCCTAAACAGGTTGTGGATGGCCTGAAGCGAACAACCTATAGCTTACGCCGGCTTTCAGAGAGTGAAAAAAATAGCCTGAAGCCGCCGCATATCGCCCTTGTCCCGGCGAAGCCGGGTGATACGGTGGCTTCATTAGGGGCGCAAATGGCCGTGCCCAGTTTCCGTGAAGAACAATTCAGGGTTTTAAACGGGCTTATGGGCGGAGAACCATTGGTTACCGGACGCATGTATAAGATTGTGTCCAATTAATCTTATTGTTTAATTCTAAGATTACTTAATTCCCGCGCGATTTTGCGGAAAACGTCCACCAATTCTTCTTGTGTGGGGGCATCATAATATTTTTCTTCGTCGGTCGCGCATCTACGATAATATCCTTTTGTATCTTCGTTAATTCCGGACGTAAAGGTAACGGTATAAACAAGGTTATTAGGATCTCTGTTTTTAAACGAGGTACAGGTTTCTTCCATGCGTTGATTTAATTTTGTGACGTTCATGTTATCTTTATTGGCAAACCAGTACGAGGAGTAGGTGCCGTTTAAGGTGTTATCTCCGTCCGTCATCAGAATGATGACCTTGCGCCAATTTTCATCACCCCATGGGCGGCCTTCGATAAAGGGGCGTTCTGGGGAAATCATCCGATACCCCCACACCATGCCGATATTCCCCAGTGTGTTACCATCCGGGATCATGTCATTTGCATCACTAGGTTCAACCTGGGAGAGCAGAAGAGTTCTATCACTGGTCAAAGGCTGTACCATCGCATAGGGACATCCCTCGTTACCTGCGGATGTTGAGGTGGATTTCCAGCAAAAACAATAACTCTGGTTACAAGAACTGCTACTGCCCAGACACGATGTGCAACGTGAACTACTGCTGTAACCACCACTGCCGCAATTCTGGCCACTGCTGATGACTTTGCCGAAATAATAAATATCCCAAGGTCCGGTATAAGAATCATAGGTATCGTCTGGGTAGGGATCGTTGGTCGTTGACGCCGCATTCCAGCCGTGTCCCGCCCAGTTGCCGCTAAACCGCCAGAGCTGACCTTTGGAATTTGTGACATGGGTTGCTGTGGGTTGATATCCAGACGCCCGGTGTTCTACCACGCATCCATACCAATTATAACTGGCGCGTGTCGTTGTATAAGTGACGCTCGGCGGTAAGGTGACAAAGGGGACACCATCCCCGTACATCGTTCCATTTGGGTTTAATCCCAAGCCATATCCACCGACGCGTACGGAATTGCTATAGGGGACAAGGCCAATGCGCACCAGATTAGGATCCGTCGTTTCATCAAACATGATATTGATGAAATCTGTCGCGGCTTGTTTCAAAGAGACAATATTGTTATTGCTCGCCATTGATCCCGTGTTATCCAGAACCAGGACAACCTCGATCCCGCTGACTTCGCGTTGGACAACCGTACTACTGGCGACATCCACGGTTTCAATGCCGACAATACGCATAAAACTGGTATCCAGCCTAGCGGTTCCGTTGACAGTGAGTTCACTTCCGTTGATATCCACATCGACATCCAGCGTGTATCCGACTTTATCGGGAGGGTAATTCGCCGCAATAAAATCATCGACCTTGGCTTCGATTTCTTCTTCGGTGTCAGCCGAAGAAGCGGCCGCGGCCAGCGCGGCGGCGTCAAGCGCATGGGATAAACGTTCCCGTACCAGATAGGCTTGCGAGATATCAATTGACACCCCGGCGGCGCTGATGATGACAGGGATCATTAGTCCAAAGGCAACGGCCACAACTCCCACTGTTTGCCGCAAATATTGATGTAAAACATGTCTCATCGGGTACCTCTGATTTTTCTTTTTTTAACAATCGGCACAGGCAACCACAGCACTTCGTCTCCCCCTCAGAAAGGAGACTTCCATCATATCAAACTGATCAATGATGAAGTTGCTGAAAAAAGGAACATACGCATAGGCAACGCTGACGATGACCAATCCTTCACCGGGTTCCGCCAAATCAGTTAAACTGGCCAGTACCGTGGCATTGGGGGCCATGTTATCGGTTACCCGCCATAACACGACCGGAATCCCGGCCGGGTCAAATTCTACGCTAATGATATCATATCCCATCGGGGCCGATGGATAGGGGGCATACGCCATTTGTCCCGCATTGACGATATCTTCAACTTCCGCGAAGGTCAGGTTCTGGTTGCGGGTAATCAAATCCCCGATAATCTGCGAAGCGTTGATCGTCTTATGGTTGACAATTATACCCTGTCCCAAATCATACACCCCCATCATAATGCTGATGAGCAAGGGGAAAAGTAGCGCCATTTCTGTGACGGCCACGCCTTTTTCTTCCCGGAGCCAGCCCAGAAATAATGATTTTTGAATATGGTACATATCCATCACGAACATTATCCGCCCCACTGATACGGTTCGTTTTGCATGACGATAGTTGATAACATCAACCGGTTTCCCGCGCCGTCGTTATTCAGAAAAGGTGCCATCATGGGTGTTGTAATTGGGTATCGATAGGCTACGCGTATCATAACAATGTCTTCAGACTCACCGGGATCAAAGGTTTGGTTTTCAAGATTGCCATCTTCGTCGAATGTGGGGGGCGGGAAATCTTCGGCTTCCTGAAAACTATCTACATTGATCACTTGAAACTGAATCTCAGGGCAGGGGATCAGAATGTCCGACATCGCGCAAAGTTGGTCACGGAAGGCTTGTTCTTCATTGCCGCCGGCGATTTGGATTTCACCAGTTCTGATTTGGCGAGCGGCCATGCTTGAGGAGGCCTCAAGCAAGCTTTGAGAGGTGAACATCAACGCCATTTCAATGATTCCAATGACCATGAAGATAAAGGGTGTCACCACAAGGCTGAATTCCACAGCCGTGGCACCGTGTTCATCTTTCACATACCTTAAAAGCATAGGGGCACCCCAAAAAGGCTTTTTCTTTTGAGTATAAAGCCTTAGGGGTTTGTGTGGAGTTAAAAATAGATAAAAAGCCGATATCTAAAATTTGAAACAAAACAGGCCAAAACCCTGGGGTTTTGGCCTGTCATATCAGTTTGAGGGTGTATCTTTAGGCGGCAAACAGCGCAGAAATGTCCGGTGATTGCGCGGAGAGAGAGACTTTCAACTTGTCCATGGCACGTGATTCGAGCTGGCGAACCCGTTCTTTGGATATGCCCAGATCTTTACCCAAATCCTCCAACGTCACGGGATCATAACTTAAGTGACGTTCCCGGATGATGAATTGTTCCCGGTCAGACAATGTTTGAAGCGCTTGTGAGAGCCACTGAGAACGTGTTTTGGAGTCCCGGTACCCCATGACAATGTCTTCAGGGTTCGGACGGTCATCGGGCAGAAGCCCCATCAACTCCATATCGCCCTCTTCGCCGACGGGGGTGTTGAGGGATTGATCCCCCGACGATAGCCGGATTTCCATGTCTTTGACGTCGCGTAAACCCACGCCCAGATTATTGGCAATTTCGACACGGTCTTGTTCCGATAATCCGGATTGTCCGTTTTTGCCTTCAATTTTTGCCCGTAATCGACGCAAATTAAAAAATAGCGATTTTTGTGCCGATGTTGTGCCTGTTCTGACGATCGACCAGTTTCTCAAGATGTAATCCTGAATGCAGGAACGAATCCACCACATGGCATACGTGGAAAAACGCAGATCGCGCGCAGGTTCAAACCGTTTTGCGGCTTCCATCAATCCGATATTGCCTTCCTGAATAAGATCCCCGATGGGAAGCCCATAGTTTTTATATTTATTTGCAATAGAGATCACAAGGCGTGTATAGGAACGCACCAGCTCATGTAGAGCCTTCTGATCATCCTGTTCCCGCCAGCGACGCGCCAGCGCAAGTTCATGGGACTTTTCCAGCAAAGGTTCATTCATCGCGGAACGAACAAATGTCGAATTTGATCTTTGGGTGGTCACGTCATCGATATGAGCCATGGAATGTATCCTTTGTTGACGGTGTCTACTTGATTAGATTCGGGTGACGGATACAGAAGTTACAGAGGGAATACAGAAAAATTAATATTCATAACTCTATAATTATCAGGCAAAAAAAGAGGCACCCCGGGGGATGCCTCTTTTGATCAAACGAGGAGGTTAAAATATTAAGCGGCTTGCTTATCGTCGTTCGCCGGCTTTTTCTTTTCCATGCCCATGGCCTTTTCTACCTTGGCCGCGGCTTTATCTTCGGTCAGTTGTTCAACTACCGCGATTTCACGTGCCAAACGCTCAAGGGCGGATTGGTAAATCTGACGCTCGCTGTAAGATTGCTCGCTGTCATCGTTGCTCCGCTTCAGGTCACGCAAAACTTCGGCAATCGCAATCGGGTCACCGGAATTGATCTTGGTTTCATATTCCTGCGCCCGGCGAGACCACATGGTTCTGCGGATGCGGGCGCGGCCTTTCAAAGTTTTGATGGCATCTTTGATTCGGGAGGTAGAGGACAGGCGGCGTAAGCCAGAGGTCTGCGCTTTTTTCACGGGAATTTTGAGACGCATGCGGTCTTTTTCGAACGTGATAGCATACAGCTTCACTTCCATCCCGGAAATGACCGCCGTTTCTACCCCTTCGATCATGCCTACACCATGGGCAGGGTACACAACATATTCACCTTTACGGAAATTATCATTGTCAGCCATCGTCTGTTACCTTCCTCTTTTCTGGTTATTGTTAACTTTTATTCGAAAACTTCCCTGTCCATCAGAAAAATCTAATGCACTTTTACGTATTATTATCAGTCGAGGATATCAAAATCCGATATGTATTTATTATAAAAAGATGATATTTCAAGACGTTGGCGTCTTTTTTCACCCAATCTATACCGTTATCTGTCTCACCGATAGGAAGACAGTATACTTAAAAATTCGTTAATTTTCAACTATGATTTTAATGATTATGAATATTATTTCTTCAGTCACCACTTCCGGGAAGGGGGCTAAAGTCTTCATTTAATTTGTTTTTCTTGTCTTTAAACTTCTGCGCCTCGGGCAGGGGAGGCTTAGCTTTTGTGATGACCGGCCATTTCGTCGCATATTCCCGGTTCAGTTCCAAAAAGGCCTCGGCGCGTTTGTCGGTGTCCGGGATGATGGCTTCCACGGGGCATTCCGGCTCGCAGACCCCGCAATCGATACATTCATCCGGGTGAATGACCAGCATGTTTTCCCCCTCGTAAAAACAATCTACGGGGCAGACTTCCACACAATCCGTGTATTTACACTTGATACAGACATCGGTCACAACAAAGGTCATGGCGTTTTATCTGGCCGATTTTTACGCTGAGTGCAATGATTTTTCTAAGATATTTTAGGATAAGTAAGTATCTAAGAGGGTAAGCGTTGTTCCTGAGAGCCTCACGTGCGCACCCACAGGAAACACGGGGAGATCATCGCCGTGGCCAAAGGGCGCATTCATGAGAATGGGTATATCCAACCCTGCTGTGTGTTCACGGATGATATCTTCCATCGTGAATCCAAAGGGGCGATCTTTGTCATCTTCAACTTCAGTAAAACTGCCGACTATTAATCCAGATATCTTATTGAGTATTCCTGCCATCTTTAAATGACCTAACATGCGGTCATAACGGCTTAGATGATCGCCAACATCCTCAATAAATAAAATTGCATTCCTCATATCGGGAAGGTTAGGCGTGCCTAAGAGTGTTTGAAACACACTTAGATTACCGCCAATTAGCGTCCCTTCGGCATCACCTGAACGAAAGATGTTTGCACCTGTTAAGACTATCGTTTTTTCTTTGCCAGACAGTATGGATAAAATTTGAGGCATTTCTTTTCGTTTTGGCAGTTCGCGAAACAAGGGGCCGTGGTAGGTAATCATTCCTGTTCTGGCGAAGATACCATTTAATAATATGGTCATATCGCTATATCCCATGAAGATTTTAGGGTTATTGATAATGAGGTCGTAGTCGATCCCATTCATCATGGTAATGGCTCGGTTGCCTCCTCGTGCACCGATTATGGCTCGTATGTTTTTGTTTCTATATAAATCATGCAACGCATCAATTTTTTCTGAAGCTGTACCAGCGGATTGATGGTGACGACACAAGGTTTGCGGGTGAATGTAAATCTTATATCCAAGAGATTCGATATAGGATTTTGCGGCAAGAACATCCGATTCTTCAAGCCAACAGGATGTGGCCATGACACCAATTGTATCGCCATGTTTGAGGGCGGGAGGACGAATTTTCATGAGGTGACCTCAGGGATGCAGTTATTGGCCGCGAGAGAGACATTGGGGGCAGACCATGGGCGCGTATGGGGGCCGATTAATTCGGCCACGGTCAAACCGGAAACCAGCGCGTCTTCGTGAAACCCCATGCCTGTCCAGGCGCCGCAGTAAAAAGTATTGAGTTTACCTTGAATGGATTTAAGTAATTTCCATCCTTTTAGGGTCTCCCCGGAATAAGCTGGGTGAGAATAAGTGATTTCTTTTAATATATGCTTGGGTTCCCGGGGTGGGTTTAATGTCAGGAAATAATTATTTTTCTTATCCTGTCCAAGCCAAGGTTGGAGCTTGTTGAGATGATATGTCACACATATTTTTCCATCACGTGTCGAGTGAAGATAATTCCCACCCCGCCAAGCCGACATATCCTGAGGCATAAATGTTTTATCCTGATGCAGGTAGGCCTTGGATAAAATATACGGCACAGATTCCAACATTGATTTTTCCTGATCTGTGGCATCTTGAAGCAACCGACGCGATTGATCTGCTCCACAGGCAAAAATGATTTTGTCAAAATGGCCGATATTGCCCCGTTTATCCGATGTCTCAATGCCTGTTTTACGGCGATAGACGGACAGGATGGCGGTATCGGTATAAATATTATCCTTTAAAACCTCCGCCAGCTTGGCCGTATAAGTTTGCGTGCCGTGCTCAACGGATAACCACTCCTGTTGATCTTTAGGCATTAGAAAGCCATGGAGTTTCATGGCACGAAACACATGACGCGCTGGCATTTTGCGAATTTCAGTGGCGCCGATATTCCACATACTGGCCGTTACGGGCAAAATATAATCCCGAATAAATCCTTCTGAATATTTATTGTTCTTGAGATACATCCCCAAACTCATGTTGGGTTCTTTACGCTCTAACCATTGAGGAGCTTCATGGTGAAACCGTTTCATTTCACGTACCATTAAAATAAAATCACGATTGAGATGATTTTTTTTATGAACATATAAATCATCAATCGTATATTCCAGTTTTCCGCGCCCGGCAGACACGCTAAAAGAGACGCCGGAGGGCACGGTGGGCACCTGCAAATACGAAAAAAACTCCATCAGG
>JAFLCW010000003.1 GCA_017302165.1 Alphaproteobacteria bacterium | reverse complement strand
AAGGTGATAATAATGTTGAGGGGTATTACAGGAGCCTGAACGATATTGAAATCGCCGCTTTTAAGAGCCGAAAAATCAGGAATTACGCCTATAAACTCAACGCGGTATATGGTTCGATATGGTTAGAGCCTGAACCATATTAAAGTTACCATAATCAAATTCGTAATGCGAGGGTCGGAGGTTCAAATCCTCTCGACGGCACCATATCCTCAGCATTTCTATATCTCAAAAAAATCGCAGGCGAAGGTAATCGCCTGCGATCAAAAACTATCTATTCTTTATTCTAAATGTCAGATCCGCACGAGGAGGCACCAGACAAAATCTGACCCGGTGTGCCACCCATATTCAAATTCACGGAACCACCACCGCTTGCCGCCGCGGCCGCATCACCCCAGCATGAGGCATCTTCGTTGCCTGCCGCTGTGTTAATGTTATTCAGGTCTGAAGGGCTTTGGTTTCCCTCATTCCCAGCCGCAGGAGAGATGTTGTTCAAATCATCCGGTGTTGTACCGCCGGCAGGCGCAATGTTGTTAAAAGATGCCGCGCCGCCGCCAGTGCCACCACCTGCAGGGGCACCCGGAATACGAGGTAAGCCGCGAAGTGTAATATTCAGACCGCTACCGCCAAAAAGTGCCGGATCAAATGAATTGAAGATATCGGATTGATCCAAAATGTTGGTGGTTTCTGTTCCCGGCGTTCCAAAGAAGAAGAGACCCAGATCTCCCCGGTCATTGAAATGGAAGAAACGGCTTTCCAGGAAGCTCAGGACAGATGGGCTGACCACGCCGCCTGTGCTGGACGGCGTCACAATACCTGACGGGGTCAGATAGGTACTATTCAGTCCATTGAGCAAGGTTGGGTTACCGGGGGCAAAGAAAGCCTCATTGTCGAGTTCAACAAAGAAATCTTCCTGTCCTAGGAAAACCTGAGTGCCAAGCGTATTGTCCACCAACGACAGCGGAGCAAAACCGGTTAAGATCGGTGCCGCATAGGCGAAGGCAAAAGAGCCTTCGTACTTGCCCTTCGGTATGCTGGCTTCAATCGGCATATCCAAAACATCATCAAAATCAAAAGGTGAGAACCGGATGCCGATGGATCCACCGATAAACTGATTAATGCCTTGGGTCAGGTCAATGACGCCGCTTTCAAAATGTACGCCAATGCGATTGCCTGAGAAGACATTACCGCTCAGTCGTACGTCACCATTATTGAACCCAGAGACATATAGGCCATTATTTCTAGAATTGAAAACGCTGTTATCTGTAACGGTCAGATCATCATAGCCGTTTACATGGATGCCCTCAGACCCAGAGTCCGTGACTGAGTTATTCGATATAACAGCATTGTAATAAGACATCGCAGGTATATAGATCATAGAGGAGGAAAGTAGTTCTGTCTCAGGATCTACAGGAATTTCTTCCTCGGGTATGGATGGTTCGAAGGACGCAAAACCCGTCACGCGGATACCATCGTCGCCTGAATTCGTAATGGTGTTACCATCGATCAATACATTTTGGCCACCGATCACTTCGATGCCATCATCCCCCGAGGATGAAATAATATTTTCGATGATATCAACGATACCATTATTGTCGAAGATTTCAAAAGTGCGGCTGACATGAATGCCGTCGCCGTTATTTTGAAATGATCCTTTCCCGATATATTTTCCTGAATATTTATCCGTATTTAGGCCAACATTTGAAATTTCATTGCCAGCGATCAATGTATTGCCGCTATTGATCACTTCGATGCCATCATCCCCGGTCGTCCAGATATAGTTATCCAGAATCTCGACAATGTATGAATCAGGTGTTTCTTCAATCGAAGCCGACGGCATGGGACTTTCATACCCATCTCCGTCACCATCTCCCATCAAGATAGGCTGGACAACATCGCGGACATGAATGGCGTCTGCCCCATATCCATCAGGGGCGTTGGCACCATAGGATTGACCGCCATCCCCGTCACCCAAAAGGCCGTATCCGACATTTTGAATATCATTGCGTGAAATAAGCGTGCGGCCTGTTCCTCCGTTCATTTCAGGATCAGAATATTCGATCATCGCCAGTGAAGGATCTGCCCGTCTCATTCCACTGCCAATGACTTCGATTCCGTCATCGGCTGTTTCATTGATGATATTATCTGTAATGACAACGCTATAGTCTTCCGGATTGCCTTGCGGGCTATAGGTGCCTGGAACGGAAGGCCATTCATATCCAGATTCAGGTGAACCAGCGGCGACCAGAAGTCGCTTACCATTATTTTTACTCACATTACTGACGTAAATACCATCAGCACCGGAATAATCCCCGCCGCCCAGATAACGGTCATTCGCGTAGCCAGAACCCTGAATATCATTTTTCTCGATCCAGACAGAATGACTATTTTTAACATCAATACCATCGTCATAGGTGCGGTCGATTTCATTACCTATGATTTCTATGGCAAACCCACGCTGGCTTTTTTCAATGCCTTCGGTTGGGGAGACAGGGGGGATTCTGTCACCATAGATATTCGAAACATGAATACCATCTGCGCCTGATCTATCGGCGTTATCACCGCGCTCGTTGAAGCCGATGCGTCTAAGGATGTTATCATAAATGGAAACAAACCCACCTTCTGAAACATCAATACCATCATCCCCGGTATCGGATACCAGATTGTCCGTCAGCCAGGCAGAATCAAAATCATTCAGTTGGATACCGTCATAGCCGGTGCGGCGGACGCGGTTGTTCCGGATATCCACACCATCAATATCATTGACGTTAATCCCGTGTTCTCCGGCAAAACGAATATCGTTGTTTTGTATAAAGGCACTTTCGGCTTTCGACACCTCAATCCCATCTCCTTTTGTATTCAGGACGCGGTTTGAAATGATCCGGGTGCTTTCGCCGCCAATCACACGAATACCATCACTACCTGCACCGTCAATCACGTTTGCTTGAGTGGATCGGGGCGTACCGCCAATCAGAACATAGTTGCTATTTTCAACGAAAATACCATGTGTGCCTGATTTGGTGATGTCGTTGTCTTTGATCGTTGAATTATCACTGTCAGTGGATAGATGAATGCCATGGCGTTTATTATTATCTAGTATGTTGCTTCGAACTATTGCCGAAGGCGCATTAGTGATAGAAATACCGTCACGCTTGGCGTTTTTGATGTTGTTGTGATAGGTGTCAACCCCGTTCGAGTTCGTGATTGTGATGCCGTCAAGGCCTGTATTTTCAATTATGTTATATCCGATTTCTGATCCGTTGCTGGACTGATCAACCCGGATTCCCGAACGCAGAACCGTTAATCCGGCGTTGGTAATTTTATTGAGAAACAGTCCGATGTTATCAGACAGGCGAACATCGATACCTTCTTCTTTAGTGTTGCTGATGACGTTTGAACGCAGAACAACGTTTCTGGAGCGCTCTACCTGAATGCCGTTATCGTTGGTGTTGTCGATGACATTCCGCCACGCTTGGGTACCATGAGATTGATAGAGATAAATCCCATCATTCCCAAAACTTGTGGTGCCGTTACCTGTGATGTTGAAAATGTAGTTATCATCAACCCGTGATAATTCAGACCCGTTCAAGTGAATGCCATTCTGACCAGACGCCGTCACCACGTTATTGATGATTTTTGCTTTGTCTCCGCCTTGAACTTCAATGCCGTGATCGCCGCCTGTGACATAAAAACCATCAATCGTGACATTGTTTGCCGTCACCAGAAAGCCTGGCGAATTGGGTGTGACGATCGTTTCTGCATTGCGTGTCAGGCTATTGCCGGCTTTACCGAAGTTATTACCGAACAATGAGACAGATTTGTTGACATTCACCGATTCGGCAAACGTCCCATTATCAACCCAGACATTTCCGCCTACTGCTGAATTATTGACCCCGCGCTGGATACTGCCGGATTTTTGTGTAACGAACAGATTATTATCTTTCCACGTGACCAGCCCTGAAATCAATGCATTATCCATCGCGTGGATCACTTTATCTTCGATCGCAAAATTTTGATCTAGCGTTGCTGTAAGACCCGTCACCCCTTCAAACGTGGCATTTTTGGCGTTCACCGCGCTTGAGGAAAAATTCCAGATATAATCCAGAACACCGCCTTTAAAGACTGTATTGCCAATATTCAAAATCTGTGTGCCGATATTGCTTAAGTACAACGAAGCCCAGCCTGAACTATCTGTCAGAGCTGTTGTCTGACCCCCCAGTTCAACATCTGTCATCGTTAAGTCTAACGCGCTGAATTCCTGAATGCCGATTTGTCCGGCGCGGTAAGCCCCGGCCACAGAGACATTATCCAGCACAATTTCTCCTGAGGCCAATGTGCCCGGATTGTGACCCCGAATTTGAATGCCGTAGTCAGCCTTTGTGCCGCCGAGATTATTATTTTCAACAGTTACATTCTTAATTGTGACATCACCATTGTGACGGAACGCCAGAATGTCCCCATCGCCTGCAGATGATCCGGGGGAGCCATTATTTAAGAAGGTACTGTCTTGAATATTCAAATGGCCCAGATGTGTCTGATTGCCATCGCCACCCACAGATACGCCATTGGTGCCGTTATTGTTAAAGGCGGCGTTTATGATTTTTAATTCACCGAGAACGGTTGCGCTATCGACATCAATGCCTGATTCTGTCGCGCCGGAGAAGGTAAACCCACTAACATTTACTTTTTTGTCGGCTCCAATGTTGCCCGTGATACGAAGGCCATCGCCGGAAACAGGGTCAACGAGGGTTGTTGTTGATCCCGCACCTGTCAGGTCAAGCGCATAATCCAGCAAGAGTGACTCTGCCCATGTGCCTGCGCCGACTTTGATTGTATTGGTGCCCGTGCCGGAATTGCTAATCGCATCAATCGCATTTTGAATGGTATTTGAAGCCAACGAGCCACTGGAATCTTTATTCTGATTAATGGTCACCGTACCTGTGCCCGATGTCAGCAGGCTGTTGGCCAGTGCCTGAAACCCACCTAAATTATTTATCTGGATATCGCCGCCGTTCACATTAATTGTGCCTGCCAGATTGATGAATTCGTCGTTGGCATCAATGGTGACGTCGCCCCCGTTCAGTGATATACCCGTGTTCCCCGCCTTCATGACAAAATCATCGCCAGCTTCAGCGATAAAGTTACCCAGCCCCGTGGCCGAAATACCGGCGCCTGAATTGATATTGATATCGTTGATCGCAACCAGTTTAAACGTGCGGGCTGTCGACCAGTTAATTGTTCTATTCAGTTCAATGTTTCCAGCCTGAAAACCAATGGCTGGGGTTGTGATCGTTGAATCCCCGAAGAACGCCAACTGCGTTTCGATCAATGCTTCCAGAACAGCACCGATGGTGATATTCAAAGGATCAACCAGCCATTCTTTGGTGGCGGCGATAAAGGCCGTATCCCCAAAAGACACATCCAGACCTGAGGTCTCGATAAACCCTGTGCCACTTTGACCTTGGGCGGTCATGCGTCCAAAGACCGTCAAAGCATCATCCGCGAAGGCAATGATATCGCCCGCTTGGTTTCCATCGGCCGTAATTTCGGATGTGCTTGTTAGCTCAATATTCTGGCCTTTAATGTCAACTTTACCACCCTCTACGCCCGAAGCATTCACTTTCCCGGACACGGAAACCTTGCCCTGAGAGCCGCCAGACAGAATAATTTTGCCGCCCTTGACGCTAGCAGAGCCGGCGTTGACCACGCCTGACATGTTGATCACATTATCAACGGCTTCTTTGGCCGCTTGGGCGGTCATGATGACCTGTCCCCCTTCGGCATTCACAGTGCCTGAATTTTCAAGAAGCGCGTCTGCCACCCGATCATTCACGGCGATTTCAATCAGCTTGTCACCGTATAGATCAAGCGTGACTTTGCTTCCGGCGGCAAAGGCGACCTTGCCTAGTTTCGCATTAATCACGCCGCTGTTCGCCACGAAGGGGGAGACAAAAGCCGCCACGCCGGCATCGGCAATGGTCATCGTGCCTTGATTAATGATCTGGCCATTGCCAAAATTCTTAAATTCAAACTTACCGTCGCCGTCCGTTAGGTCGGCATTCGTGACATCGCCCGTTGAGGCAATAATGCCCCCGACATCAATGCGGGAATTGGCGCCAAACACAACGCCGTTGCGATCCAATACCATCACATTGCCGCCGGTTTGGCCGGTGAAATTACCGTTTGAGTCCTTCAGGCGGGTGTTCAGAGTGCCCAAAATCTTTGTGGGATCGCTTCCTTCATTCACGGCACGTGCCACGAACAGCGAGCCAGTGTCATTTTGGCCGATATTAACAGTCTGGCCGCTTCCGATATTCAGGTTCGGGCTGTTTCCAACATATATACCCGTATGCTGGTTGATATTTGTCAGGTTGGGGATGCTAGCGTCAATGGAGATGGAGCCGGAAACAGAATCAAAATTTGTCCAAGCGTTTTCTGCATGTGCCAAATTCATGAAGGCCATTAATCCTGCCGCGGTCAGGGCTGTACTGGACAGTAATTTTTTTCCGAGACGGTAAGACGCTTGACGTTTCATGGTATGTCCTTTTTCTAAATAAATATGTGTGTTTTAAGGCTCAGTTCTTCGGGGACACAGCATGTACCACCCAGAAGAAATCGTTAATTTTCCGTTAGCAAAAATTGAGTTGAGACACCTTAGACCCAAATTCTGTGAAAAAACAAGACATATTAAGTAAATTAACACTACCGTCCAAAACATTATTGATATCTAATATAAAGAGTCATCGAAAGTTAGACATATTTTTGGGATACTCTGTTGCCACATCTCGCTAAACACAGTATCAATAAGGAAGAATTTTACTTTGCTTTCTGACAACTTAGAGAAACCCCATCCTATGAAAAAACACGCTCTCTTTAATAAAGCCTTGGCGCGCTTATCTTGTTCTATGATGGTGATCACCTCTCTGGCGATGCCGGTTATGGCACAGGCTCAGATTGCCCAGCAGTCCAGAATCGCCGATCCCGGGCGCGTTCAAGAAGAATTGCGCCCAAGCTTGACCATTCCTCAACAGACACCGGATATCGGTATCAAATCCATGCAACTTTTGGGCGCACCGGCCGGGGCAGAAAATATTCGGTTTAATTTTGGCGGCGTGGAAGTTACGGGGGCGAAAATATACACCTCTGAGCAACTGGCGACGGTGTATCAAGGCCAGATTGGGCAGGAAATTTCTTTGGCTGATCTGTATCAAATTGCCAACAATATAACGCTTAAATATCGCAATGACGGATATGTGCTGACGCAGGTTGTGGTGCCGCCCCAAACGATTGAAGGGGGTATTGCCCGCCTTCAGGTTGTGGAAGGTTTTATCAATAACGTGACCGTTGAATCCCCCGCAGGCGAACCGGAAAGTGCCATGAAACTGGTGCGTGAATATGCCAGCCAGATTGTCAAAGGCGAGGCCGCGAATGTGAAAGATCTGGAACGTAATCTTCTGCTCATCAATGACCTGCCGGGCTTGTCGGCGCGCAGTGTGATCTCACCCTCGCCGGATGTTCCGGGGGGCGCGGATATTGCGATTATCGTAGAGCGTGACCCCTTTGAAGGATTAGTCAGCATCGACAATTACGGAAGTCGTTATTTGGGGCCTGTTCAGTTGGGCGCTCAAGGTACGCTCAATTCGCCTTTCGGATTAAACGACTTTTTGACAGGCCAATTGGTTGTGGCACCGGGCAAAGGGTATGAACTGGGTTATGTCGGGGCAGAATATGGATTGCCAGTTGGTTCTTACGGAACCATCTTATCCGCACTTGTCAGTTACACGGATACAGAACCCGGGCATGATTTGCGCCGTTTCAGTGTGGATGGAAAATCCAAATATTTTAGCCTGAAGGCAGAGCACCCTTTTATTCGGAGCCGGGAAAATAACCTGTCAGGCCGATTACTATTTGATGTGCGTAACGCCGAAAGTGAAAGTCTTCTGTCCACAACAAAAGACCAGATTCGTGCGGTGCGGACAGGGATGAAATTTGATTTTCTGGATCGCATGTTGGGCGCGGCCGTCAATACGGGCGATATTGAAATTTCCAAAGGTGTGGGGATATTAGGTGCCAGCGATGAACGTGATGCCAATCTCTCTCGGGCACTGGGAGATCCTCAGTTCACCAAGGCAACCGCTGATCTTCAGCGTCTTCAGCGCGTCACAGATAGCGTCAATATTTTGCTCGGGGCGCGGGGGCAGGTATCCAGCGGTCCTTTGCTGTCGTCCGAAGAATTTTCAGTCGGCGGTATTAATTCTGGACGGGGTTATGACCCTTCGGAAATTGTAGGCGATGAAGGGGTATCCGGTAAAGTCGAATTACAATGGAATAACCCGCTTGATTCCAATTTTGTAGCGATGAAAAACTATCAGGTCTTTTCATTCTATGATGTGGGCAAGGTCTGGAATGATGATGCCACCACGTCGTCTGATAAAAAACTTTCGCTTGCGTCGGCGGGGGCAGGGGTACGTATGAACTTTGAACATGATGTTGATGCGTCATTTGGATTTGCTGTTCCATTGACACGGGGTGTTCAAACCAAGGGTGGTGATACAGACACCCAGTTTTACTTCAACCTGAACAAAAAATTCTAATTTTATTTTTACAGGATGTGTAGACCCTTGTTATTCTTAGGACAGGGTCTATATGCTTATGTATGAAAAAACACATTCTGATAGTTTTATTCGCACTCGGGTTAGGGGGCTGCGCCGTGGGACAAACTCCAGAGCCATCATGGCAAAGCGTCAAAAAAGATGGTGCCTTTGAGATCAGGTCTTATGACCCCATGATCGTGGCCGAAGTAACCACCACAGGCCCTCGCAAAGAGGCGATTAATGACGGGTTTCGGTTACTGGCCGATTATATTTTCGGCAATAATATCTCAGCTCAGAAAATGGCGATGACCGTTCCTGTGATTCAGCAACCCGGGAATGACAGCAGTGAAAAAATTCAAATGACGGCACCTGTGACCCAGCAACCGGGCGACGAACAAAACCAATGGCGGGTGCGTTTTGTGATGCCAGCCGAATTTACGGTGGATACGCTTCCCAAACCGAAAGATAGCCGTGTCAAAATTATTTCTGTTCCCGCCTATCAAACAGCAGTGGTTGTTTTCTCTGGATTAAATTCTGACAGTAATTTGACTGCGCATCAGGATCAGTTAATGGCTTGGATTAAAAATAATAATCTAAAGCCTAAGCCCGGTGTCACGCCAACCTTTGCGTATTACAACCCGCCCTGGACCTTGCCGTTCATGAAACGTAATGAGATCATGGTGACATTGGCACCTTGATCTGTGGGTCGTATCAATGGATGACAGATATTATTCCGTCATCCGGCTCCACCAGCCTTTTTTCTTTTTTTCTGGTGCTTCGTTGACCACTTCATACTCACGCGCAGGCGCAGGTACGCGCTCGGCGGTATGACTACGTGTCGCGCGCAAGGCATGTTCGGGTGCGGGGTCTTGTTTCATGGGTGCCGCGCTCATCGCACTTTGCCCATCATAAGACGACCGATCAGCGGAATTTTCGCCTTCGCCGCGTGGGGTGCGGCCACCTTGGTTTTGACGTCCCCGCCCGCCGCGGTTTCTGCCGCCACGGTGACGGTTATTGTTACGGCCACCACCATCCTGACGTCTGCTGTGATCCCGTCCTTCATGTGAAGGCGGTGCGCCAAGGTCGTTACCGGGTTGGGCATCGTCATATTCCATACCGTCTTCGTCGGCGGTACGCACATTACCGTTGATCTGGGTGTCTAGGAGATCGGGGTCGATATCGCTATCGGTTGGCTTTGTGTTGAAATTATCCCGATCTTGTACGTTTGACACTTGACGATCACGGTTTCTACCGCCTCTGCGGCCGCGGTTCCGGCGTCCCCGACCTTCTCGGCCTTCGCTTTGAGACTCACGGTTTGATCTATGACCCGAAGAAGGATCGCGTTCCTGCCGACTTTGGTTGTCGGGTTCGTCATCATCGTTTGAAGATGGGGCAGATGACATGTGGTCGTCATCCGGCACGTTTTTATCATCTTCATCCTCGGCCTCGTCCCGTTCGGACAGCGCAGACATACGCCGCACAGCCTCAATACGCAGGCTGGATAAAGGCACGGTATCATCTGTTTTGATGAAGATCTTCAGTCCATAACGTTTTTCAATCTCTGCCAGCATCTGACGCTTATTGTTCAGAATATACAAAGCCACCGACGAGGGCAGGGTAACCGCAAGTTCTCCGGCATTGCCTTTGATTCCTTCTTCTTCCAAGGCACGAATGACCTTGATGGCGGCAAAATCAAGCGTGGGCACGCGTCCAGTGCCTTCACAATGACTACAGACCTGAAATTGCATTTCCGAAAGTGACGGGTTAAGCCGCTGGCGGGAGAGTTCAAGTAATCCAAAGGACGAAATGCGGCCGACCTGAATCCGCGCACGGTCTGATGATAACGCTTCGCGCAGTCTGTTTTCGACTTTGCGGTTATTACGCCGATCTTCCATATCGATGAAATCAATAACGACCAAGCCGCCCAAATCCCGAAGCCGTAATTGGCGCGCCACTTCATCGGCGGCCTCTAGGTTTGTTTTCAGGGCTGTTTCTTCAATATGACGTTCTTTAGTCGATTTACCCGAGTTGACGTCCACAGAGACCAGTGCTTCGGTCGGGTTGATCACCAAATATCCACCAGATCGTAAGGTGACTGATTGCTTGCCGATATCGCCGATTTGACCTTCCACGCGCCATTTGTGGAACAAGGGCACGCGGTCGTCATAATGATGAACATTATTTTCATGCGACGGCATGAGCATTTTCATGAAATCGCGAGCGGTTTTATATCCTTCGGTGCCAGAGACATAGACATCTTCGATATCCCGGCCATAGAGATCCCGGATGGATCGTTTAATCAGATTCCCTTCTTCGTAAATCAGTGCCGGGGCAGAGGATTGAAGTGTCTCTTCACGGATTTGATCCCACAAGCGTAAGAGATAATCAAGGTCGCGTTTGATTTCATCCTTGCTCCGGGTCACGCCGGCCGTACGTAAAATCACGGACATGCCTTCGGGCACGGACAGTTCGGACAGAATTTCTTTCATCTTCCGGCGATCCGCAAAATTGGCAATCTTGCGGGATACACCGCCGCCTCGGGGCGAATTCGGCATTAAAACACAATAACGTCCGGGCAAGGACAGATAGGTTGTGACCGCCGCCCCTTTGTTGCCGCGTTCTTCTTTGCTGACTTGTACCAGCATGATCTGGCCGCGCTTGACGACTTCCTGAATTTTGTAATTCCGGCGCAAATTAAACCGGAAGGGACGGTCGCCTTCGACACCATCGCCGCCGACCATTTCTACCCGAGATGAGTCAAGGTTACTGCGCCGGCCTCTATGGCGGTCGCGCCCGCGGCCTCGGCGGAAACGTCCGCCGCCCCGGCGGCCATCCCGCCCTGAAGAGGATTCGGGTGACTCGTTTTGGCCTTCTGTGCCCTCTTCCTCACGGACTGATACATCATCCGCGCCGATGTCTTGAGACATCTCCTCTTCACCGGATTCATCATGATCCGGATCGACCGTGGCTTCTAAACCTGAATCAGAACTTGCTTGTTGGGACTCTGAGAAGGCTTCTTCTTGTTCATCCGTCAGGGGCTTATCCTCTCCCCCGACTTCGACGACGTCTTCTTCGTCGTCGCTCTCGTCTTCATCTGAGTCCAGATCATCTGAACCGTCAAAATCCTGGTTTAATTCACGCTCTAATTCAGGGTCTGAACCCGCCTCTAATTCTGCGGGAGATTCAAGATCGTCTGCGTGCGGGTTTTCCAGCTGTCTTTGTGCGTCAGCAAAGGCACGTTCAGCTTCTTCTTCTTCACGCGCCATGCGTTCCAGTTCTTCAGCCTGCGCGGCCAGCAAGGCTTCACGGTCGGCGATAGGGATACGAAAATAATCTGGATGGATTTCTGAAAACGGTAAGAACCCGTGGCGATTACCCCCAAAATTCACAAAAGCCGCTTGAAGCGAGGGCTCAACCCGGGTGACTTTGGCGAGGAAAATCGAACTTTTGAGCTGTTTTCTGACCTGACTTTCGTAATCAAAATCGACAAGGCGGTTTCCTTCGACGACCGCCACGCGTGTTTCTTCGGCGTGCGTGGCATCGATGAGCATGATTTTTGTCATGATATATCTTTTCTGCCCGTGTCCGGTTCAAAGCCTCCGGCGACAAATCAAAGCTCAAAACCAGCCACAACAGGGCGGTAATGGTTATCTGTCTGTTGTCAGGAACATCTAAAGGCAGGAAATCGGCCAGACCGTGTGTCTTGGGGGCGGTTTTCGCGTGTAATACGGCACACCGCATCAGACATCTTTTGAACATGATACCGGGTCTTTTCTTAAAAGATAGAATACCCGAGATTATGCCTTATGTTAATCTGCCGGAACATCCTACATTGTGTCCCGATCAACTGTCATGGCCTGCGAAACTTTGTTTAACCGATTCCTTTGTTATTAAACTTTATCGGTATTTTTTCACCTGCAAGGTCATAACCTGTCGCTAAAAAAGACCTTACACATTCTGGTTGGCCTATACAATCTATTATTTTTCACGCATGTTAAGCGCATGAGCGTTTCAGCCATTTTATCGCGCGTTTTTGTTTTATGTCATATAATCACCCTGATTTTATGGCTGGGCGCGGTAGGGGCTCCGGCTCTGGCGCAAACTCAGGAAATTACCGGGGCGCGTTTTGGGGTTCATCCGGAAAAAACGCGTCTGGTGCTCGACCTCAAACAGCCAAGCGATTTCAGAGCCTTTGTTCTGGCTCAGCCTGATCGTCTGATTGTTGATTTACCTGAATTTCGCTGGAATGTCGGGCATGTCGATCACGCACCGGGGTCTCAGATCCGGGAGTTGAGGTCAGGTCTCCTGCAACCGGGGTACTCAAGGCTGGTGGTGGATTCGGCCGTGCCTATTCAAATGTTGAATGCTTTTTTGATTCCGGCTCAAGGGGGGCAGGGGCATCGTCTGGTAATTGATTTTAAAAAGATTTCTCAGGCACAGGCGACCCCATCCCGGATCTTTGGCCAATTAAAGATTGCAGGGGCAAACTCTGTGCAGGGCGGAACTGTTCTGCCGCCCCTGCCTGCCGTGAAACCACATGTCTCTCAACCTGATGCCAAGCTGAACCCGGCCTCTCCATCACGGCCTTCGCAAAAGCAGGTGGTGGTCATTGATCCGGGGCACGGGGGACAGGATCCCGGGGCTGTGGCGGCGGGGGGCATTTACGAGAAAACGGTGACACTGGCGGCCGCTAAACAACTGAAGCAAAAACTTGAAGAATCGGGGCGATATCAGGTGTTTTTAACCCGTGACCGGGATGTGTTCATCAAACTGGGGGATCGGGTCAAAATTGCCCGCAAGCATAAGGCAGATCTGTTTGTGTCTATTCATGCAGACTCCATTGATAAATCGGACGTTCGGGGGATGTCCATTTATACCCTGTCTAATACAGCTTCTGATGCCCAGACAGAAAGATTGGCCGCCCGGGAAAACAAGGCCGATTTAATTGGCGGCGTGGATTTATCCCATGAAGATAAGGACGTGGCCAATATCCTGATAGACCTCGTGATGCGTGATACGATGAATCAGTCCAAGTTTTTTGCCAACACCATTGTCACCCAGATGAATAAAGCAGGGGTGAAAACGTTAGAACGCCCTCACCGCTTTGCCGGTTTTGCGGTTCTCAAGGCGGCGGATATCCCGTCTGTCCTGATCGAAATAGGTTTTATGTCTAACCCTAAAGAGGCCAGAGCCCTCAATTCTCCGGAATATCGCCATAAAATCACACAAGCCATTCAGGCCGGGATCGATGCGTACTTCGATAAGGTGCAAAAAAACAACAAAAATTGATCTTGGGTGGGAAAATTCATCTTTTTTTAAAAAAGCCTCTTGATCTATCAGGCAAAATCCTGAAAAACAGTACCCAACGTTAGAGCCGTGTTCTCTTGTTTGGGTTCACAGCTTTTAATAAACACGTGTTTAACCTTCTAGAAGCATATAAGAGGAAATAAAATGAAAAAACTGATCGCTATGGTCGCTCTGCTGGGTTCTGTTGCCGCTCTGTCCGCTTGCGCTGGCAGTGGCTCTTCCACGCAGGATGAAACCCTGACACAAGCTCCTTACGCTGAAAACCGTACAGTTGGTCCGCAAGACGGCAACGTACGTAGCGCTGAGCCTGTATTCGAAAAACGTCAGGTTAAGTAAGCCTTTTTAGGTTTAGCTATTTAAAGACCGTTCAGGTTATCTGCCTGAACGGTCTTTTTTATTTTCTGATTTCAGGGCAAAATAACGTCATGCACATTGTTCTTAAAATTCTCTGGCTGGTGATTGTTTCGGGATTGGGGGGGCTGGCCTTTGCGCTGACCGCTAATCTTCTGATCATGACGGGCATTCTGAATCCGGCGACTGTCCCGGATGGGTTCGGACAAGCCTTAACGTCCCAAGCGACGGTCGTATGGCTGGCGTCTATTGGCGTGGGAGCACTCTCGCTCGCGGTTCAATCAAGATGGCGATATGTTTTGTTGTTTGCACCGATATATGCGCCCGCCCTGTTTGCCGTGATGTATGTCCTGACAAACGGCACGGGCGCGCCCGGCATCACGCCTGAATGAACGGTTTCGTTAATTATTCACGTTAAAATTATGTACCCGTGTGCGCGGTGCCGCAGATGAAGAGGCGGGGGTCACTTCACGGGTCATGGGTTCAGCGTCAATGGTTTGTGCGGTCTCTTTTTTCGCGGGTGCTTCTGCCTGAGCTTTCTTTTGCGTCTTATCTTCCGGGGCAGGCAGTTTTACATCTTCATGTGAAGCACCGGCTTCTTGAAGTAGATACTTTAAATCATCTTTGACGCGCTGGCCGGGCTGACGTTTCAAATCCAGAACGGGCACCGGGTATCCTGTATGTTCTTTAACGGCTTCTCTCACGCTCTCCCAATCAATCAAACTGGCGTGCTGACCAGCTTTCTCGGTGATCCGTTTCATATCGGCTGTCGTGATCACGTAATCGGTCAACACGCCATTTTCCTCAATCGCAAAAGATTGATCCTGCGTCGGTGCCACTTCGACATACATTTTATCGTCGACCCAGCCCACTTTCACGGGTTGATCCACCACCGTGACTTTTGTGCCGACGGGAATGCGCGGATATAAATCAACAATACCCTCGGGATACATGCGGATACATCCTGAACTTACGCGCCGTCCAATTCCGTATGGTTTATCCGTGCCGTGAATGGCGATCTGGGGAAAGCCAAGATAAAGTGCATGTGTCCCCATCGGATTATCCGGGGCAAAAGGTTTAATGGACATCGGCAGTTCTGGTTTTTCCTTGCGCATACGCGGGGTCGGCGTCCAGGTAGGGCCATGGATTTTGCGGTTCACCGTGGTTTGACCCAGCGGTGTGTTTAACCCTTCACGTCCTACGCCAATCGAATAACTCAGCGGTGTTCCTCCGTTCGGCGGGAAATAATAAAGACGTTGGTCGGGCAGATTGATGACAATGCCAGTACGCGGCGCATCGGGCAGAATATGTTTGTTGGGCAAAACGACCTTGACACCCGCCCCCGGAATCCATGGATCAAGCCGCGGATTGGCCGCCCGCATTTCAACAAACCCCAAACCGTTTGATCGGGCTAAATGCACCAGCGTATCTTCAAACACAGCGCGGTGAATGACCGTTTCGCCAAAATAATCTTTGCTATATGTTTTGGCGTAAGAAGGCGAAGCGGCAAAAGCCAATCCCGCAAAAAGACACAGACAAACGATCAGGCGCATGACGGGGGTTCCTTACATCAGGTCACGTAAAATAATGGTAGAGATATGGGGAGAAAACGTAAATCTGTCAATAACGTATGTCGGGATCAGGCCTGTCCCTGATGGGCGTTTTTAACAGACCTGCCTTCACGGGCAGAGACCATGAGTGCCAAACGCCGTTTTAAGACATCGATAAAGGGCAGTATTTTCTCGCTCCGGGCGATTTCCACATATTGCCCCCGGTACCCCGGGGTTGTGGCAACAAACAGGCATTTGTCCGGCCCCAGACGCCGTTTTTCTATGGTCACGAGGGGCTGTTTTCCGGCTTCCTCGCGAAAGGCGATGTAATATTTTCCACCATACTCTGTAAAAGAAAAATCCCGGAACAGCCCGGTATAGACATTTTGGCTATAGACCTGAAAAATGGCGCCGAATTCGGCTTTGGTATATCCAACGGCGGGTGCAGAGAGTGTTTTGAAACCCATATGTTTTAGAGTATACCATATTCTGGTCTGAAAATCCCTTTGAATATGATAAAGAAACACACACATGGTTGATATATTTCAAGAAGTTGATGAAGCCCTCCAGAAAGACCGCCTGATGGCGTTATGGGATAAATACCATGTTGTCATTATTGGCGGTGTGGCGGCACTGATCTTGGGTACGGCGGGGTGGAGTGGCTGGACATCCTGGACACATGCGTACAGTAAGGGAGAGACGTCGCGCCTCATTTCTGCTTTGGACGGCACGGCGCCTGAAACCGCACTGAAGGACTTGGCGGACGATATGTCTGGTGGTCATGAAACCATTGCCTTGATGACACTGGCAGGTACGTATGTTCAGCAGGATAAAATCACAGACGCCGCTCAGATTTTTGAAAAAATATTCACGCAATCATCTGCTCCGCACACACTCAAAGACCTCTCACGCCTTTATTACGTGCGCACACAGATGACCGAATCTCTATCGACAGAATCAGGAAAAAAACTGATTGATATTTTAACGCCTGTGATCGAACGTGAAAAAAGCCCTTGGCAATATCATGCGCGTTTAGATGCGGCTGTCATTTCGGCGCATGCCCTCAAAGACCCCACATCAGCGATGTCCTATTTGTCTGCTTTCGACAAAGCTGAAGGCGTGTCGCCTGCGCTGGCCGATAAGGCGTCCGCCTTAAGGCAAGTTTATGGGGCGGATATGCCCCCGGCTTCTCAGGCTTCTGATACTTCCAGTATAAAGGAATAACATATGCGTTCTTCTCTGCTCATATCCGGCACCCGTTTATGTGTGATGTGTCTGGCTGTTTTATCGCTGACCGCCTGTGGGAGTGATATGTGGTTTGGGGAAAAAGACGATGCGCCGCCTTTGGCCGGTCAACGCCTGTCCATTTTGGACATGCAAAGAAAACTTGAGCCGGATGAAATCACACAAGGCTCGGCTGTTTTTTCTCCGGCAGAAATTTCGGTAAATGACAGCTGGCCGCAAGCCGGAGGATATCCGCACCATGCGATGCAGAATCTCTCTTTTTCCACGGGCAGTGTCAAAAAGATATGGTCGTCGGACATCGGCGAAGGGGCATCCACATCCTATCCGTTGACGGCACAACCGATTGTGGCGGGGGGGAGAGTGTTTACATTGGACTCCCAGAGTCAGCTATCCGCTTTCTCTGCTAAGGATGGTAAAAATCTCTGGCGTATCAACACACTCAAAAACGAAGACGATGATCCAGTGATATCTGGCGGGATATCTTATGCCGGGGATAAAATTTATGTGACATCGGGATATAATGAAATGCTGGCGGTTAACCCGGCCGACGGCAAAATTCTCTGGAGAGCCAAGCTTTCTGCACCGTCCAGAGCCGCGCCGACGATTCTCGACAATCGTGTTTTTGTGACGCTTCTCTCCAATGCCGTCATGGCGTTTAAGGCGGATACAGGTGAATTATTGTGGGAATATGCAGGTCTTGGCGAAGCCACAGGCTTGGTGGGGGCGGCGGCACCAGCCGCAGAAGGCAATATTGTCGTGCCAGCCTTTACCTCGGGCGAACTCTATGCCCTTCGGGTTGAAAACGGGGCTTCGGCTTGGTCTGATAATTTATCTAACGCGCTTCGCCTCGGTGGCCTGTCGGGGGTATCGGATATTCGCGCGATGCCGGTCATTCATAACAACAAGGTTTTTGCCATTTCGTATGGTGGCAAAATGGTCGCCATCGATATTATTTCCGGCCAGCGTTTATGGGCGCGGGATATCGGCGGTTCAGAAACACCATGGTTGTCGGGGAACCGGCTTTTTGTGATCTCATCTTATAACGAAGTTGTCTCGTTGGATGTGGATACAGGTGCGGTTATGTGGGTGTCGCAACTGGCGCGGTTTGAGGATAAAGCCGAGAAAAAAGGGGCTATTTTCTGGACGGGGCCTTTGATGGCATCGGGGCGTCTGATGGCCTTCTCATCGGATGGCCGTGTGGCTGAAATCAACCCCGAAGACGGGGCATTGATCAAGGAATGGTCAACCGGAGAATCTGTCCAGATTGCCCCGATCATTGCGGGCGGCGTTCTGTATCTGGTGTCGCGTGACGGTACGTTGTCGGCGTACCGATAGGAATATATAGCCACTTCCCCCAGAAGGTGATAAAGCCTACGCCATGTTATCCATTGCTATCATTGGCCGCCCGAATGTGGGCAAATCAACCTTGTTTAATCGTCTGGCGGGCAAACGCTTGGCGATTGTTGATGATCGCCCTGGCGTGACCCGCGATTGGCGCGAGGCCGAAGGCTATCTGCTCGATCAACCCGTGAGAATTCTGGATACCGCCGGACTTGAGGAAACCTTTGATGAATCCATTGAAGGCAAGATGCGTCAGCAAACGGAACTGGCGATGAGTAAGGCTGATGTTCTTTTGTTTCTGGTGGATGGCAGAGCGGGCATCACCCCCATGGATGAACATTTTGCGCAGTGGCTTCGTAAACAAAAAAAACCTGTAGTTGTCGCTGTCAATAAATGCGAAAATGAAAAAGCCACCCAGTCTGCCGTCGCCGAAGCTCATAAATTTGGTTTTGGAACGCCATTACCGATTTCATCTGCCCACGGTGAAGGTATCGAAGGACTTTATTTTGCCTTTGAACCTTACTTCCCCAAAATCGTTGAACCTGAGGATACGGCAGAGGCGTCGGGTGGATCTCTGTCATCTGAACAGGACCAATCCCGGTTTGATGATATCGAAGGGGACATGGATTTTGAATTCGCGCCTGAGAGTGATCCTGAAAACGAAGACGAAAAATCCATCAAGATTGCCATCGCCGGACGTCCAAATGCCGGTAAATCAACGCTGTTGAATGCGCTATTGAACGATACCCGGGTGATGACATCTCCGGTGGCCGGAACCACACGTGATGCGATTGCTGTGGATTGGGAATATGCAGGCAAAAAAATTCGCCTGGTGGATACGGCGGGTCTTCGAAAAAAGGCGCGTATATCGGACGGCGTTGAAAAAATGGCCGTTGAAGATACACTTCGAGCTATTCGTCTGGCGCAGGTTGTTATTCTGGTTATTGATGCCACGATGCCCCTTGAAAAGCAGGATCTTCAGATCGCGGATCATATTCTGGATGAAGGTCGTGCCATGGTGATTGCCGTCAATAAATGGGATTTGATTCCAAACAAAAAAGAATGGCTGGACGAAATTCATTACAAACTCGGGATATCGCTGGCGCAGGTACGCGGCGTGCCGGTCGTGCCTATTTCTGCGCTGAAGGGCAGTAACCTGACACGCTTGATGGACGATGTCCTTAAGCTGTTTGCCACATGGAATATCCGGGTGAATACCGGAAAACTTAACCGATGGATACGGATGATGGAATCACGTGTAGCGCCACCATTATTCGAGGGTCGTTCCAATCGTCTGAAATACATGGCGCAAATCAATGTACGTCCGCCGACATTTATCCTTTGGGTTTCTAAACCTCAATCTTTGCCGGATACGTACAAACGGTATCTGATGAACGGGCTTCGAGATGCGTTTGATATGGAAGGCGTGCCGATCCGGCTTTTAATCCGCACCAGCAAAAACCCCTATCAGGATTAAAGCCTGATCACCTCACCATGCCGAGTCTCCGAGGGCAGGCATACATCAACAAAAGCCGGGGCAATATCTTCGGGAGCACGGATACTCATTGGGTCTTCTCCCGGGGCGGCGGCCGCGCGCATTTGTGTACGAATACGTCCCGGGTCAATTACATTCACCCGCAGGGATGTTTTTGCCGTTTCTGCGGCATAGGTCATCGCCAGAGTTTCAAGGGCGGCTTTTGACACGCCATATGCTCCCCAATAGGCTCTGCCTTTTGTGACCTCCTGACTAGAGGACACAAAGATCGCCCGTCCATGGGGTGCGTGACGGAGCAAGGGGTCGAGGGTGCGGATCAATCTGAAATTGGCATTTACATTCACATCCATCACCCGTGCCCATTCTTTCGGGTCGGCTTGATGGACGGGACCTAACGTGCCAAGCAGGCCGGCATTACCTACAAAAATATCCAGGCGTCCAAACCGATCAAAAATCACCTGCCCGATATTATTGATGTCATCCAACTGCGTTAAATCTACGGGCATCAACGTGGCGTTTCCGCCGTCTGCGCGGATGGCATCATCCGTCGCCTCAAGCCCTTTACCTGACTTAGCCAGTAGAATGACGTGTGCACCTTCCTTAGCCATTTCCCGGGCAATGGCAGACCCAATCCCGCGAGAGGCTCCCGTGATCAGGGCAATTTTTCCAGACAGTCTTTGTACGGTCATGATTGGGCTTTGGTCTGACGTTCCTGAAGGGCGGTAACCTTACGCCCATTCCCGCAATGATTGACTTTATCGAATAATTCTACGGGATATTCACCGGTGAAACACGCATCGCAGTATTGCGGGGTAGGGGCATTCCGCGATGTTTCCCCAACAGCACGATATAATCCATCCACAGAGATGTAAGATAAGCTATCAACGCCGATTTTCTGGGCGATTTCCTGTGTAGAAAATTTATGCGCCATCAACTGATCTTGTTCCGGCGTATCAATCCCGTAAAAACAGGAATGGGTGGTGGGCGGTGATGAAATGCGCATATGTACTTCTTTGGCACCTGCCGCCCGCACCATTTCAACAATTTTTCGCGACGTTGTCCCCCGGACAATGGAATCATCGACCAGAACGACAATTTTGTCTTTCAAATATGCCTTGTTGGCATTGTGTTTTAATTTAACGCCCAGATGGCGGATTTGATCGGTGGGTTCAATAAACGTGCGGCCGATATAATGGTTTCGGATAATGCCCAGTTCAAAGGGAATGCCGCTGGCCTGTGCATAGCCAATCGCTGAGGGTACGCCTGAATCCGGCACAGGCACGACGACATCAGCCGTTGGGCACGGGGCTTCACGCGCTAGTTCTGAGCCGATTTTCTTGCGCATTTCATAGACAGATTTTCCAGCCAGATGCGAGTCAGGCCGCGCAAAATATATATATTCAAAGATACAAAAACGGTCGCCGGATTTGGTAAAAGGCTGGATAGATCTGATACCTTTTTCATCGACCAGAACCATTTCCCCGGGCTTGATATCCCGTACATATTCAGCGCCAATAATATCAAACGCACAGGTTTCAGATGCCAAGACAGTGGCCGAACCTAATTTACCCAGAACCAGCGGTCGAATGCCCAAGGGATCCCTGACGCCCACCAGCATGCCGCCGACCGAAGCGACCAAAGAGAATGCGCCCTGAATATGATTTAGGGTCTCAGTGAGTTTTTCAAGAATGGATGTTTTTTTCGA
Source organism: Alphaproteobacteria bacterium (assembly GCA_017302165.1). Taxonomy (GTDB): domain Bacteria; phylum Pseudomonadota; class Alphaproteobacteria; order Micavibrionales; family Micavibrionaceae; genus UWPOB-MICAV1. The sequence goes on along the minus strand of JAFLCW010000003.1, from coordinate 220,714 downwards.
CAATGCCATCAGATGCAGAATGACTTCGGTATCAGATGTGGAATGAAACAGTGATCCATTACCAACCAAAGACTCGCGCAGACTCTGGGCATTCGTCAGATTGCCATTGTGACACACGGCAAAGCCGCCAAAAGATAAATCCCCATAGAAAGGCTGGACATTGCGCAGAAAGGAACCACCTGTGGTGGAATAACGATTATGCCCGATCGCGATATGGCCTTTGAGTTTTTCAATCACGCCGGGGTCGCTGAAGGTTGAATCGACCAATCCCAAGGCACGATGGGCAAAAAAATCTTCCCCATCCCATGTGACAATACCGCAGGCCTCTTGTCCGCGATGTTGAAGTGCATGAAGACCCAACGCCGTTAAGGCCGACGCTTCGGGGTGTCCGTAAATACCAAATACACCGCATTCTTCGTGGAGTTTATCATCATCAAACGGAGCCGCAGTCATGATCACACCTTTTCTTTTTGTTTATTGATTGTACACAGGTTGTTCGAACAATTTGTTCATTTTTTCCCGTTGTTGTTCTTTATATCCTTCGGTTTCTGTTTTGGCAGGCGGCGGTTCAGAGGAAGACGGCATATCTTGCTTGGCTTCATCGTCTGTCTTTTTTTCGTCTGCCAGAATATTTTGTTCCATCAATTTATCTTTAATGTCGTTCACGGCTTTGTCTTTGCTTTCTTCCACGTCATCTGAATCAGGTAAAAAGCCAGCAATGAATTCAGCTGTTTTTTCGATCAGGTAATGTGTACGGGAGTCTTTGAAAATCTCGTCCTTGGTTTCTTTATCCATTAATAAATGAAACGGTAGATAGAGTAAGCCCAGAAGAATAAGCGCGCGCGCCAGCCCAAAAATGACACCCATGGTGCGGTCGATGGGACCCAAGCCCATGGCTTTGGCCGCGCCAGACATAAAGTGGCTGACGACCGATAGAATGATGACGACAATAACAAAGATTGCGCCATACGCCGAGGCATCGGCCACGATGGACATCGGCACAATATCGAAGAGTTTCTGGGGCTTGCCTTCAACCCCGACATCCAGCCAATTTCTGAAGATGGGGGAGAGCCAAGGCCCGCAGAAATAGGCCGCCGCCAGACCGCCAATTACCCCCGCGATCGTGAGCACTTCGCGGATAAAGCCCCGCATAAAGGAAATTAAGGCCGAGAGAAGCGCGACCACACCCACCACGATGTCGATAATCATTTGTTATAGATAGGGAATGCCCTTTGTAAATGCAAGGTTGAAAGCGGTCGATCTCGCGGTTGTATATTATACATAATTTAATATTAAGTGATATGGCCATGACCTCAAGCCAGTGGAGTGAATGACGATAGACTGTCACACCACAGGCAATCGCATAATGTCAGGCCGCCTTACGGGCGGGGGTAAGCCATGCAACAAGGTCTTCGAGATGGGTGATTTCCTTCCCCTTCAGGCTGGTGTGGCGCGAGGGGGTCTTGGTGTCGCCTTTGCGGTGCGGGCGTTTGGGATAGGCGGCTTGGGTGAAGCCAAGCTTTTCTGCCTCTTTCATACGGAGATCTGGTTGAGAGACGGCACGAATTTCACCCGCCAGTCCCACTTCGCCAAAAAATACCATGTCATGGGGAATGGGAATGCCGGTTTGAGAAGAAATGAGGGCGGCGGCAACGGCCAAATCCGCGGCTGGCTCCGTAATACGAATGCCCCCCGCGATGTTGAGGAAAATGTCAGACCCAGAGAGCGTGAGGCCGCATCGTGCCTCTAGCACCGCGAGCACCATGGCCAAACGATTTGAATCCCAGCCGATAACCGCGCGGCGCGGGGTGCCAAGGGGCGAGGGGGCGACCAGTGCCTGTACTTCAACCAAGACAGGCCGTGTACCTTCGAGCCCCGCCAGTACGGCACTTCCAGCGATATGATCTTGACGTTGCGCTAGAAAAAGTTCAGACGGGTTTAGTACCTCGACCAGACCTTCCTCGGCCATTTCAAAGACCCCAATTTCATCGGTCGCGCCAAAACGATTTTTGACGTTGCGTAGAATCCGGAAGCTATGCCCCCGGTCGCCTTCGAAATACATGACCGCATCCACCATATGTTCCAGAACACGGGGACCCGCGATTTGTCCTTCTTTGGTCACATGCCCCACGAACAGAACAATGATATTTTTTTTCTTGGCGGCGCGGATGATTTCCTGTGCACTCGCCCGGACTTGTGTCACGGTGCCGGGCGCGCTTTCGACGTTATCGACATACATGGTTTGAATGGAATCAATGACCATCAGATCAACGGGCCGGGTACCCCCATCCATGCTGGCGATGATATCGCGCACAGAGGTGGCCGAGGCCAGTTCTACTGGGGCGTGGCTCATCTGAAGCCGATCTGCCCTCAGGCGCACCTGATCTACGGCTTCTTCGCCTGAAATATACAGGCACCGTTTCCCCGACAGTGCCATGCGGCAGACAACCTGAAGCAGGAGGGTTGATTTGCCAATCCCCGGATCACCGCCGATCAACAAGGCAGAGCCCGGCACCATGCCGCCGCCCGTCACGCGGTCAAATTCCGTGATGCCCGTGAGATGACGATCAAGTTTGGTTTGGCCTTCACTGGTGAGGGAATGAAATTCCAGTCCCTTGCCTTTTTTTCCGCTGGTCATGCCTTTGGGGATGGTGGCTTCGGCCGTTTCTTCGGTCATGCTGTTCCAAGTACCGCAGGATTCGCATTTCCCCGACCATTTCGAGGAGACAGACCCGCAGGACTGACAGACATATGATTTCAAAGACTTAGCCATAGGTGAGACCGGGTGTGTCTAGTTCGTTCCGTAGATTTTTTTATCGCCGGCGGTGCAAATGCTCCGCCCGCAGGGGGATACCGTTGTGATAGCGATAATGCCTGTAAGAGGGGTAATAGGTAACATGCTCCGGTGCACGGAACAGGTCAATAACGGGGTGGAGAATGACTTGGAGTCCTTTATCAAGGAGTGAGAGGGGGGTGCGTATGTTCATATCCCCTTATCGCACAAAAAAAAGAACATATCAAGAACTGTTTTTGTTTTGTTCTATTCCTTCTGACAGACCCATTTAATCTGTTTGAAGTCGGAATCCATGAGGGTGGTCAGGACGATTTGCTTGGTTTTCCGGGGGCGGGTGCCTTCGCCCAGATAGACGGAGTCATCAAGGGCAAGCGTTGCCCCTTCGCAGGACACGCGCCACCCAGTGCCCGACGGCAAGCGGAGCAGAACGTCTTTCCCGTCATTGACAAGCGACCCTGTGACCCGGGGATGCAGATGAAACCGCACAGAGACCGTATGCACGCGCCCCAAGCCCACCGAGCAGGTGAGATTATCTTCCCCGCGAATATCGTGCCCTTGATCCCCCATGAAAATACGCCGGCGATGTGTAATACCACTTAAAGGCAAGTAGCCGTCATGACAGGCATCAATGAGAATGCCGCCGCTTTTTTCTTCCCGGCTCACCACCATTTTTTTCGGCTTGCGTGAGAGAGAGCCATCGCGGTGAATTTCACACACATTGCGATGATCGATGGTGAGTGCATTATGTGCAGGTGTCGCCCGAAGCGCATCTTGCCAGTCTTCTTGCGTGGGATGAGAGCCGCAATTCACAAAGACACGGTCACGCCCGTAAGACCATTCAAACGCCAGAGGTGCGCAATGCGCCGATACATCATAGGGGTAGGCGGGTGCCCGGCCTGTATCCATGATGAGAATACTTTTGCCGAGCGCGATGCGTTCATATCCAGTTTTCGGAAGCGAGGAGATGGTACGCGCCCGTGCCCCGGATTGAAGAAGGACATATTTGATCGTATCGTCTTCGCCTTCCTGCGCCCCGTTGAACAACGCAAATTTTCCATCCCCATGGCGGAAAAAACGTAAGGCCGGTACCATGCGGTCAATGGCGGATTGAATTTTATCAAGGGGGGGGAAGCCCGCCTGACGCAGTGTCGCCCGCAGATCAATCAGGATTTTTAATATCTCCATCATGTCGCCGGGATGACGCGTGACCCCGCCACCATCTTTTGAAATCTGGCGGTCAATTTCACGGTCTAGCAGATTGAGGGCTTGTTCCAGTTGGGCTTCTCTGCCCTCAAGAGCGACGCCCGCAAAGGTTAAGCCCCGCACCGCATGTAGCAAAGGCAATCCCGACAAACTTCCCGGAAGGGCGCGTGCCAGATGCCGCACCTGACGGGAGAGGGAAAGAAACAGACGCTCTTGAAATTCCGCGCTCGCGCTCTCGCCATAAAAATCATAGGCCGTGAGCCATGCGGCAATCCGCCGTCCCAGAATATCTGGCCGCCAATACAGTTCATGCCAGCCGTGATGATGATCCATCCAGCTTTCGATCATCGCTCGGGCGGCGAGACGCCCGGCATTTCCCCCGAGCGCACGTAAATCCCGAAGCCAGTCAAACCCATGTAAATGACGTATCCACGCGTCCGACACTTCTTCGGGGTGCCAGTTGGCATTGTGTAATTCCAGTTGATCGTCGCTTAAGGTAAAAATGCCGCCATGAATAAGCCATCGACCTTTTTCAGCCTGACCCGGCCAGAGATCAGCCGGTTTTAATACCAACTGACGCGGGATATCGCCGCTCAGACTCCAGCCATACAAAAGCGAATTATAGGCGAGGCGCGCCACGTTTTTTTGAAGGGTATGTTTAAATTCACGAAAGAGGGGTTGGGGCATGATGATTTATCCCCGCAAGGCGGCAATATGCCGGGCATAATGATCGGCGCCATCCTTAAATACGGCGGTTCCCGCCACCAGCACATTGGCACCCGCCTGAACGGCCTGCGGCGCGGTCTCAGGGGTGATCCCGCCATCGACTTCAAGGTCGATGGTGCGACCCGACGCGGTGATCCGCTGTCTCACCGCTGAAATTTTATCGAGCAGGGGAATAAAACTCTGCCCGCCGAATCCCGGGTTGACGGTCATGACCAAAATCAAATCCACCAGATCCATGACATGATCCAGTTCATCTACCGGCGTGGCCGGGTTTAACGCGACGCCTGCTTTTTTACCGAGTGACTTGATGGTCTGAAGGCTTCGGTGCAGATGGGGCCCGGCTTCGGGGTGGATCGTGATGATATCCGCCCCTGCCTCGGCAAAGGATTTCAGGTAAGGGTCAGCCGGGGCAATCATCAAATGCACATCAAATATTTTGGCGGAATGCGGGCGGATCGCCTTCACCACATGCGGGCCAAACGTGATGTTGGGGACAAAATGCCCATCCATGACATCGATATGAATATAATCCGCCCCCGCCACATCAAGGGCGCGCACCGCCTCACCCAGGGCAGAGAAATCTGCCGAGAGAATCGAGGGGGCGATTTTAATATTTTTTGTCATATTGTTTTAAGATTCGGGCAGGTGCCGTGCAAATCACGGCTTATTCAAGAGTTTACCCTGATTTTATCCACAAGACCAAGAAGTTATTGGACAAAAAACCCGCGATTCGCGGGATTTTTTATCCGGAAAGGTCGTTTTTGAGAGCATTAACTCTATATAAAAGACCCATGACGTCAAAAAGGGTATTATCGCCGGATATCAGCCATGTCATTGAACTGGCGTGGGATGATCAGACTTCGTTTGAAGCTATTTTGGCGGATACTGGATTATCCCAGCCACAGGTGATTGAGATCATGCGCCGACATCTGAAGCCCAGCAGTTTCAGGATGTGGCGGGCACGTGTGTGTGGGCGTCAGACAAAACATGCCGCGCGGCGGGGCACGCGTTTTAGGAACGTTTCAGAAGACTGATGAAAAAACCATCCATGCCACCCAGCGTGGCGAGATGATAGGGTTTCACGCGAATGTCGTGCGCGTCCGTGAGCACCGTTTCCATGTGTCCGATGCGAGAAATGTCGGGTGTGACCTTGATAAAATCAGGATGGCGGGTCAGGAAGGACGTGATTTGATCTTCGCCTTCGCGCCGTTGAAGCGAACAGGTGCAATAGACCAAAATCCCACCCGGTTTCACCATGGGCGCGGCGTTATCCAGTAAATCGCCTTGAAGTTGCGAGAGTTGCAGAAGGTCTTTTTCAGTTTTAAACAACAGAAGATCCGGGTGCCGGCGAAGCGTGCCTGTGGCCGTGCACGGCGCATCCAGAAGAACAACATCCGCTTGTGTTTTTGGTTGCCACGATAGAGCATCCGCGATGACGGTGTGAACGTGATCGGTGAGTTTCATACGTTCGAGATTATGCATGAGTTTTTTCATCCGCGATGTCGAGACATCAAGCGCCGTCACTTGTGCCCCGGCAGAGGCAAGTTGAAGCGTTTTCCCCCCGGGCGCGGCGCATAAATCAATCACATGCAATCCTGCGATATCCCCCAGAAGTTTAACGGGCAGTGCCGATGACGCATCTTGAACCCACCATGCGCCCTCGCGGTAGCCGGGTAAATCAGTGATGGATCCGCCAGAGGTGCGCCGAAGTGAACCCGAGGGCAGGCAGGATGATTCCAGTGCCCCCAACCATAGCGCAGTTTCCTTGGAATTTTTTAAGGTGATGTCCAGCGGGGCTTCCGTCAGTGACGCGAGCGCGATGTCCCGTGCTTCTCTCTCGCCGTAATCTTTGACCCACGCCTGCCAGAGCCAGCCCGGAATATTCAGCGTGATCGGGTCTTGAGCCTCCACCCAGGATTTACCTTCACGCGTGATCCGGCGCAGGACGGCATTTACAAATCCTTTTTGCCGGATCAAGCCTTCGGATTCCGCTAAACGCACCGATATATCCACCGCCGCATGATCTGCCACATCCATGAATATAATTTGCGCGATGCCGATATATAAAATGATGACGAGCGTTTCCGGTGAGGGTCTTTCGCCTTTTTTGGATTGCACCTGTTCGATCACCGCATCCAGTTGCCCCTTATGCCGAAGGATGGTGGTAATGAGCATACGGGCAAATGCCCGGTCACGGGTCGGAAGTTGGTTGAGTTTCGTGCTGGAATCCAGCGCCACATCCAGCATTTTTTTATGCACCAGAATATCCCGCAAGACATCCAAGGCGGCCTGACGCGCCCCCAAGCCTTCGGGATTGGCAGGGCGATTATCCGGCACGATGTATATCCGGGTCAGTGCGTGAAATATGCTGTGTTTCCAAATCACAACTGTGACTTACAATTTTGGTATAGAGATCCCGCATCAGGTGAGGGTCAATGCCATGGTTTTCTGCGCGGCTGACAGCGCGGTTAATCACTTCGTTCACCCGATCCGGCAAGACGGCGGGAATGCGATGTTGTATTTTTACTGCGGCCACTTCGTGAATGATGTCAAATCGTGCCGCAATTAAATCCACGATCTGGTCGTCCAGCGCATCAATGCGGGTACGGTAAGGGGTTAAAATATCCATCGACATGTGAGATACGGCCATTGTCTTTTGTCTGAAGCGGTTTATATCTATTATCTATGACCGATCCTCATAAAAGTCCAGACATGCCCCCAAAGCCTTTGCCGGAAGCTGTCCCGATGCCCCAAACCCCCGTACCACCTGAATTTGGCGGGACAAAAGGCCCAGAGCCCACACGGTATGGGGATTGGGAACATAATGGGCGATGCACGGATTTTTAATCCCCACTCTCAGGGTCATTGACGATTCATTCGTGTTTTTTCATGACAGGCCTTAAAAAGACTGGCTTTTTCAATCAAAAACCGTTATCCCTCGCGGCGATGAACGCCGCTTGAATCCTTGATTTCAGGTTTAACACGACAGAAAGCATAAACTCGTATGACCGCCTCTAAAGATATCCGTAACATTGCCATTATTGCCCACGTTGACCATGGCAAGACCACGTTGATTGACTCCATACTGAAACAATCCGGATCTTTCCGTGAAAACCAGCAAGTGGCTGAACGCTTGATGGATTCGAACGATCTGGAGAAAGAGCGCGGTATTACCATTCTGGCGAAATGTACCGCCATTGATTGGGAAGGCACCCGTATTAACATTATCGACACCCCCGGCCACGCCGATTTTGGCGGCGAGGTGGAGCGGGTGCTGGATATGGCGGACGGTGTTATTTTGTTGACCGATGCCGCCGAAGGCCCGTTGCCGCAGACCAAATTTGTTCTGGGTAAAGCGCTTAAACTGGGTCTGCGCCCGATTGTGATGATCAACAAGGTAGATCGTGCCGATGCCCGCCCGGATAAAGTTCTGGATGAGGTGTTTGATTTGTTCGTCGCCTTGGATGCCAGCGAAGAACAACTGGATTTCCCCATTTTGTTTGCCTCAGGCCGGGATGGCTGGTGCGCGCCGTCATTGACCGCACCGCGCGAGAACTTACACCCCTTGCTGGAGTTGGTGTTAAAACATGTCCCCGCGCCGAAAGTGGATGAAAACGCGTCCTTTTCGATGCTGACGACGTTGCTGTCGGCTGACCCTTACCTGGGGCGTGTATTGACCGGTAAAATTTATTCCGGCAAAGCGAAAGTCAATATGACCGTCAAATCCATGGGTCTTGATGGTAAAACCGTGGAAACATTCCGCCTGACGAAACTCATGTCATTTTCGGGGATTGACCGTGTGCCGGTGACCGAAGCGGTGGCGGGTGAAATTATCTGTGTGGCGGGGATGGAAAAAACATCCGTAGCCGATACAATTTGCGACACATCGGTCATGGAACCGATCAAAACTCAGCCGGTTGATCCCCCCACCATGGCGATTACCATTACGGTGAATGACTCTCCGCTGGCCGGAACGGAAGGTAAAAAACTGACCTCGACCATGATCCGTGAACGGTTGATGGCCGAAGCGGAAACCAACGTGGCCATCCGCGTGAATGAAAGTGAAAGCCGGGAAGCGTTTGAACTAGCCGGACGTGGAGAGCTTCAGTTAGGTGTTCTTATTGAAACCATGCGCCGCGAGGGTTTTGAATTGTCGGTGTCGCGTCCACGCGTGCTGTTCCGCAAAGATGAAAACGGCCAAGTGACGGAGCCGTATGAAGAAGTCATTATTGATGTGGATCAGGAATATGCCAGTTCGGTGATTGATAAAATGAACCAGCGCAAAGCGGAAATGCAGGATATGCGTGAATCCGGGGCGGGTAAATCACGGATTGTGTTTATTGCGCCGTCTCGTGGGTTGATCGGGTATCAATCCCAGTTTTTGACCGATACGCGCGGCACCGGGATTATGAACCGTCTCTTCCATTCTTACGGACCTTATAAAGGCGACGTGGCAACACGCCGCAACGGCGCGCTCATTTCCACCGACAAGGGTGAAGCCGTGGCCTATGCCATTTTCAACCTTCAGGATCGGGGCACGATGTTTATCGGCCATCAGGACAAGGTGTATCAGGGGATGGTCGTGGGCGAACATTCCCGGGAAAATGATCTCGATATCAATGTGCTGAAGGGCAAGAAACTGACCAACGTCCGGGCATCCGGCGCGGATGAAGCAGTTATTCTGGTGCCGCCGCGCAAGATGTCGCTTGAGGAAATGATGGCCTATATCAATGATGACGAACTGGTTGAGGTCACGCCGAAATCACTTCGTCTTCGGAAACGCTATCTTTCTCCCAATGAGCGTGAGATTGCTAAAAAGCAATCCAAGAAATCGGCCGCCGAAGGATAATATTTTTTTAAGTTCCGGTTTTTTTAAGCGCATCGTTGGCGGCTATATCCATGTCCTTCAGGATTTGCGGGGTATCTTCGGCAATCATCATGACGATGGGCGAATGCCGGTCGGGCAATCCTACAAATTCACTGCGCATGGCGCCGGGGACGGATGGACGCATGTAGGTGCGGTATAATCCAAAACAGGCGAGCAGGGCATACATGGCGGCAAACGTGGGAAAGAAAGCCGCGGCGCCAAATAACTTCATCAAGACGGTAATCGTCAGGGGACCCATGAAGGCCGCAATACTGTTCAAAAATAAAAGTGAGGCACTGGTGGCGACCACTTGTTCTTGCGTGATTTGATCGTTCGTATGGGCGGTGCTGAGCGCGTAAATGACCAGCGCAAACCCCCCCATGAAAAAAACAATAATCGGTAAAAAAGAGGCCGAGCTTACCGATACCCCAAAAGCACACAGCGACATCAGGCTGGCGAGACCGGTTGTGATGATCAGAACTTTCCGGCGATCATAGCGATCTGAGAGATAGCCGATGGGAAATTGAAAACAAATCCCCCCCACAATAAACGCCACCATGAAATAAGACAGAGTGGCGACGGATAACCCTTCCTGTGCGGCGTATACAGATGCAATTGAAAAGAAACAGGCATTACAAAAGCCTGAGCCCATCACCCCTACAATGCCCAGCGGCGATGTTCGGAATAATTTCCCCAGAGAAATGGGTGCAGGCGCATCAAATTTAGGGGCGGGGCGAGAGGATAACGCCACAGGGATCATGGAAAAAGACACCAATATCGACACCAGCACGAAAAGAGTCATATCTTTGGGGTCGCCAACATTCATTAAAAACTGCCCGCCCGCCACCCCGGCATACAGAAGCACTAGATACAAGGCCATGATCTTGCCGCGGTTTTGGTTGGTCGCGAGTTGATTGAGCCAGCTTTCGATGACGGTGAACAATCCCGCAAAAGCAAAGCCAGTGAGAATACGAATGAACGCCCACATGATGACGTTGGGAAAAAGACCATGCAAAAGTACGGTGGTCGATGCCAGAGCGGCCAGCGCCGAGAAGACGCGGATATGCCCCACATTTTTGATGAGTTTGGGAATGATGCGCGACCCGGCCAGAAACCCCACGAAGTAAAGGGACATCACAAATCCGATACTGATGACCGGGAAATCTTCGAGCGATGCCCGCACGCCCAGCAAAGTGCCCTGAAGCCCATTGCTGAGCATCATCAAGACTAATCCCAAGAAAAGCGGCCACGCCGTGTAGAGTGTTTTATGCATTTATCTATGTGTCTTTATACCGATGAGCCCGAATCCTGTTCTTTCAAGATGACAGAAAATGACAGTTTATGACACGGCTATGTCGCAGAAAAATAAGGATAAATTAGGGCAGACAGCCAGAGGCTCTTGACCCGGCGTACGGGTCTTGCTAGAAACGTTCATAAAATGAACGCAGACCACTTTTTATTTTTATGAAAATTGAAACCCTTGCCGATGATGCCCTTGATGAACGGTTGGTGCGCCAGCTGTTGCATTCCGTGGATGAAAATGCCGGCGTGTCGCAACGTCAGTTATCCGGGGAACTTGGGATCGCGCTGGGGTCGGTGAATTGGTATCTCAAGCGGTGCATCAGCAAGGGATTGATTAAAATGTCCCAAGCCCCGCTCAAACGGTACATGTACTACCTGACGCCCCAAGGATTTGAAGAAAAAAGCCGCTTAACGGCGCAATATCTGAAATGGTCGCTTGATTTTTTTCGTTTAGGGCGCGGCGAAGCTGACCGTCTTTTAACATTTTGTGCCGACCAAGGTTTGACGTCTGTTTATTTGGCGGGTGATGGCGATTTTGCCGAAATATTTATCTTGAGTGCCTCTAAATCTTCCATTGAAATCAAGGCCGTTTTTGAACCGTCATCCTCAGGCGGACAAAGACTTCAGGTGCCGATATGCCATGTCATACCGCCGGATGCGACAGTGATCCTGACGGATCTTTCAAATCCCAAGGCCATGTACGAAAATCTGATCGCGGCACATATTAAACCAGATCATATTTTTGTACCTTCGTTGCTATCTTTTGCCCCGCCTGTCGCGCCGGAGGTGTCATGACGCACGCCTATTTACTCGCGGTTCATGCCGGTCAAGAACATAAGGCGATGGCGCATCTCACCCGTCAGGGGTTTGATGTCTATTGCCCCATGATCGAAAAACGCCGATCCCACGCCCGCAAGGTCGATATCGTGCGCCGTGCCTTGTTCCCGGGATATGTTTTCTTGATGAAACCCTCAGATGAAACGGTAAGCTTGCGTTCTGTGAAATCTACTGTGGGGGTTAAGAATTTTGTGAAATTTGGCGGCCAGCCTGCTGAAATGTCCCAAGGGTTAATCGATGATATGAAATCACGGGAAGTGAATGGCGTTATTCCGGCGCCGCCTTTGTCATCCTTGCTCCCCCAAGGCTCGCAGGTACGTGTTCTCATGGGCGCCTTTCAGGATATGGTGGCCACTGTTCTGTCGTGTGAAGCGCAGGATCGGGTGATGGTATTGATTGATTTTCTGTCGCGTCAGGTGCGGGTACGTGTGCCCGGCGCGGCCTTGGAAGCGTGCTGAGAATTTTTGAGCACGCTGAAAAAATAAGAGTGAGGCTGGGGCCGATTCACCCGGCCTGCGGTAGCGTGAAAAATTTTTAACAAAAAGGAAAAAACATGACAGTTACCCCGTTTACAAAAACCGATTTATTTGATGGCAAGGTTATTTTAGTGACCGGGGGTACTGGGTCTTTCGGACAGAAATTTATCCGCCATATCTTGACCCATTTTAAACCTAAAAAAGTCATTGTGTTTTCAAGAGATGAACTCAAGCAGTTTGAAATGGCACAAGGTTTTCCCAATGAACCCCGTATTCGTTATTTTATCGGGGATGTCAGGGATTATGAACGCTTAAAACGTGCTTTTGACGGTGTTGATATCGTGGTGCATGCGGCCGCCTTAAAGCAAGTGCCGGCGGCAGAATATAACCCCATTGAATGTATCAAAACGAATGTGTACGGCGCCGAAAATATTATCAATGCGTCGATTGATTGCGGGGTTAAAAAGGTGATTGCCTTGTCAACTGACAAGGCCGTGAACCCAATCAACCTGTATGGTGCTACTAAATTATGTTCGGATAAATTATTCGTGGCCGCGAATAATTATACGGGTGCACAGAAAACAATTTTTTCGGTTGTCCGGTACGGGAATGTTATTGGTTCGCGTGGGTCTGTTATCCCGTTTTTCATGGAACAAAAAAAGACCGGGGTTATCCCCATTACCGATGAACGCATGACGCGGTTTTGGATTACGCTGGAACAAGGGGTCGATTTTGTGGTGAAGTGCCTTGGCCGCATGCGCGGGGGTGAAGTGTTTATTTCAAAAATCCCGTCCATGAAAATCACCGATCTGGCGCGCGCCATTGCTCCGGAATGTCAGATCAATATGATCGGTATTCGTCCGGGTGAAAAACTTCATGAAATTATGGTGCCCGCGGATGAATCCCGTAACACACTCGAATTTTCTGATTTCTTTGTGATCAAACCTAGTGCCCCTTGGGGCGGCATTGATTATGATGCCCCCTATGACGGTGAAAAAGGTAAAACTGTGCCGCAAGATTTCTATTACGCCAGCGACAACAATACCGACTGGATTGATATTGACGGCCTGAAGAAAGTGGCAAAAGCCGCCTGATTTCCATGAAAAATCCGCTTTCTAGTTACGGCCGGCATTTCATCGAAGAGGATGATTTAGATGCTGTGCGCTCGGCGCTCATGGGGGATTTTCTCACAGGCGGTTCCCGGGTTGATCAATTTGAAAAGGATTTAGCTGGGGTTACGCGGTCTCGTCATGCGCTCACCTGTGCAAATGGGACGGCCGGTCTTCATATGGCGTGTCATGCCTTGGGGGTCACGCGTGGTACGACGGCGATTGTGCCGTCCATTACGTTTTTGGCCACGGCCAATGCGGCGATCATGATGGGGGCAGATGTTGTGTTTACCGATGTCAACCCATCCACAGCCTTGATGGAGCCACATCATCTTGAAGACGCCATTAAACGCTGTCCTTCAAAACCTGCCGTCGTCATGCCGGTACATATTGGTGGCCAAGTATGTGATATGAAGCGGATATCCGATATTGCCCGGGCAAATGACATTAAAATTATCGAAGATGCGTGTCACGCGCTGGGGACGCAGTATCGTGACAGGGATCAAACACGTTATGTTGGGGATGGCACCTATTCAGATGCCACCATGTTGTCTTTTCATCCGGTAAAAAATATTACCACTGGCGAAGGCGGTGCCATTACAACCCCCGATGACCAGATCATGGATCGTCTGCGAGGGCTTCGGTCGCATGGGATGGTGAGAGACCCGGCGCGATTTTTGAACCGGGACATGGGCTTTACAGCGGGTGAGCCTAACCCATGGTATTATGAGATGCCGGACTATGGGTATAATTATCGGCTGACGGATATTCAGGCGGCGTTAGGGATAAGTCAGCTTAAAAAACTCCCCCGGTTTCAAGCGCACCGCGAAAAAATTCGTAAAGCCTATGAAAAACATTTGGCGCCATTTGCTCCGCATATCCGTCCTGTGCCCCGGGTGCCCGGCTGTGATCCGCTCTGGCATTTGATGACGGTTTTAATTGATTTCGAAGCTTTGGGTACAACCCGTGCCCAGGTAATGAAAGAACTATCCACCAAAGGGATCGGTACACAAGTGCATTATATCCCTGTTCATCAACAACCTTTTTATCAAAAAAACTTCCCCCAGCCGTCTTTGCCGGGGACAGACGCATATTACCGCCAGACCCTTACGCTCCCGCTTCATGTCCATCTCGAGGAAACGCATGTTGAACAAGCTGTTCAAACGCTCGCCGGTATCCTCTCCCTCTAGGGAGACACCTCAAGTGACGTCTTTTGAAAAATCAAATGCCCTTTTGATGAAGGCATTAGAGATTATTCCCATCGCGTCCCAAACCTTTAGCAAATCGCATCTACAATATCCCAAAGATCACGCTCCCTTATTTATAGACCGGGGGCAGGGTGCCCGCGTGTGGGATATTGATGGAAATTCTTATATCGATATGGTCAATGGGTTAATGTCGATCACACTGGGCTATAATGACCCGGATGTGAATTCTGCGGTGATGAAACAACTTTCCCGCGGCATTACATTCTCCCATGCCAGTGAACTGGAATACGAATTGGCACAGATGTTGGTCGATATCATTCCTTGCGCTGAGATGGTGCGCTATGGCAAGACCGGCACGGATGCCACATCGGGTTGCGTGCGGTTATCGCGTGCGTATACGGGCCGGGATAAAATTCTCGCTTGCGGATATCATGGCTGGCAGGATTGGTATATTGGCACAACAGCGCGGCGTTTAGGTGTGCCCAAGGCCGTACAGGCACTCACGGATACAGTGCCCTATAATGATCTTGATGCCCTTTCTGATCTTTTAAAAACGGAACAATACGCGGCCTTTATCCTAGAGCCGATGAATATTGCCTTTCCGAAACCGGGGTATCTTGAGGCCGTGCGTGAGATCACCCGGCAAACCGGCACGGTTTTAGTATTCGATGAAATCGTCACTGGATTTCATTTCTCTTTGGGCGGCGCGCAAGAACTATTTGGTGTGACCCCTGATCTGGCGGCGTTTGGTAAAGGGATGGGCAATGGCTTGCCGATTTCCGCAGTCGTCGGATCACGCGATATTATGAAGAAAATGGATGATATTTTCTTTTCCGGCACGTTCGGCGGGGAAACACTCTCGCTGGCAGGTTCTATCGCCGTGATACAAAAAATGAAACGGGAACCTGTCATTCAGCATTTACAGCAAGCCGGCGATCGTTTGGATCAGGCGGTGTCACATATATTGAAAGAAACCCAATTAGATCATCTGATTTCATTCAAGGGACATCCATGCTGGAAAATCATGAGTGTTGAAAATGCCGGAAATATTAGTGCGCAGGTCATCAAAACCTTTATCCAGAAAAATATGATTGCCCGAGGTGTGATTATCCTGTCAACGCACAACATGTCGTATGCATTTGGAACGGCTGAGCATAATTCTGTGATTAAGGCGTATCAGGAAACATTCTCTGAGCTATCTCGTCATCTGACGCAAGGTACGCTTATGGACAATTTAGGATGTCCCGTGATTGAACCTATTTTTAAAGTGAGATAATGCCAGCCCCTTCAGCCTATTTCCGTTTTTATGCCTCGCACTGGCGTGGGGCGGGGCATGCGTTTCGGTGCAAGGCGTTGGCGGATGAATTAACAACACGCGGCTGGCAATGTGTTTTTGTTACCGAACAAGAAAGTTATGATTTTTGTACGGTACTAAAAGGTTACTCTCGAATTGACCCGGACGCGTTTTATAAATCTCCCCCGCTACACGATATTCTGGTCGTAGATCACTATGAATGCGGGGCAGAATATGAAACTCATTTCAGACCCTATGCGGGAAAGATCGTCGTGATTGATGACCTGATGGATAAACCCCATGACGCCGATATCATTCACAATCAATCTTATGGGGTGACGGAGAGCCATTATGCCGGATTGTGTCCCGCGCATTGCCGGATGTTGTTGGGGTCTCGCTTTGCGCTCATGAAAAAAGAGTTTCAAGCGATGAGAGAAAAAACCTTGAATCGCCGTCGCCAGATTTCATGTATTGACCGTATCCTGATCAATTTTGGGGGGAATGATCAAAAGAACATGATTTTAACGTCCTTACAAAAACTCGCCACAACCGGATATCGCGGTATAATTGATGTGGCCTATGGGTTAATGGCACCGCACCGTGATTCAGTCGAATCCTTTTGCCGAACCTTGCCGAATGAAATTCATTTTCATGTGGCACCGTCGATGCCGGATTTAATGGCGCAGGCCGATTTTGCCATTGGCGCCCCCGCCGTAACACAGTGGGAACGCTTTGCGCTGGGGCTTCCGACCCTTTTAATTCAGACGGCGGATAACCAGTCTTTTACCTACCAAGCGCTTATGAACGATGGATTTTCAGTACCCCCCACATTGGATGATTTAGATCAACCCGGATGGCTCATAGATTTTAACGCCAGCCATTACCGAAAAACCGTGGATCTTTATCAAGCGCAATCTTCAGGCAACGGCGCCGAGTTATTTGCCGATGCTATTATCAACTTAGGAAACATCAGTCATGACTCCAGCATCGCGCGCGCCCATGCCGTATAACAGCAAAAAAGATCATCATGGCATTGTCCGGGTCGATCCTTTGCCGAGTGAGAAAACGCTTCAGGACTATTATGCTACGAAGTATTACCAAGATAGTGATGGTAAAAAAACGACCTATGATACAAGTTATACGGCGCAGGAAATTGCCTATAAACAGCTTGAGGCACGCTTGACCTTGCAAGGTATGATCGAGAATCTGAACCCTAAAACCAACCGTCCCCGTGTTTTGGATTTGGGGTGTGGTGAAGGATTTCTCGTCAAGGAATTTAGCTTACAGGGATATGATGTCACAGGGGTAGATTTCAGCAGTTTTGGCGTCTCAAAATGGAATCCTGAAGTGATAGATCGTTGCCGGTTTGGTGATATTTACACAGATTTGAAACAGGTTAAATCACGCGGTGAAACATTTGATGTCTGTATTTTAAGAAACGTGCTCGAGCATGTGTTGAATCCGGAATCCCTGATGTCACAAATCCGTGACGTGTTGTCGCCGGATGGAATTGCCATGATCACTGTTCCCAATGATTATTGTGATCTTCAGAAACTTGCCATGGATAAAGGATATATTGACCGTGAATTCTGGTTCGCGCCGCCAGATCACCTGACCTATTTCAATACTAAAAATATAAAATTCTTCATGCAAGATTGTCTGTTTTCGGTGAAGGATATGTTTTCATCCTTTCCAATTGATTTTTTCCTCTTTCATCCGGGGAGTAATTATATTTCCGACCGTACACTCGGGAAGCCTGCGCATTTCGCCCGTATTGATATTGACCTTTTACTGGCGCGTGAAGGTATGGATAAATTTCTTGCCCTTTATCGTGCCATGGCCAACTGCGGGGTGGGCCGGGATATGACGGTCGTGGTCACAAAAGTATGAAAATTGCAATTCTGGCAGATATTCACGGGAATATGTCGGCCCTGTCGGCGGTGCTAACGCAGGCACAGAATGACGGCGTGTCATCTTATATCGTGGCTGGAGATTTAATTGGGTATTATTATGACACGCATAAAGTTCTGCAGGCTTTGACAGATTTGCCCTGCGTTTATTGCCGTGGAAATCACGAGAATATTTATGCTGAATGGCGTCAATCTGATGCTATCGGGCGCGAGGATATTCGAAAAAAATATGGATCATCCTACCGCATGACGGAAGAACATCTAACGTCGGATCAAAAAGATTTTCTCTTATCCTTGCCACACCCTTTTGCGTTCCAACAAGATAATATCCGGTTTTTAGTATCTCATGGTGCGCCATGGGATATTGATGAACGGATTTATCCAGATGCCCCTGAAGAGATGTTGTCTTATTTTGATGAATATCAGGATGAAGCAGACGTCATTATCACAGCACACACACATTACCCAGCCAGCTGGCAACGGGGAAATATGCTGATCGTCAATCCCGGATCTGTGGGGCAACCCAGAGACCGTGTAGTCTCGCCGTCGGGTGCCCGAGCGCAATGGGGGATATACGATACGCACGCACGGCACTATTTCCCGCGCATAAGCCTTTATGACCCGCATTCTGTGTTGTCGGATTGCGATCAATACGATCCGGACATTCCCTATTTAAAAAATATTCTATTACCCCCTGTCACTGATCAAAAGATATAGCCCCATGCCCACGATTTTAATTTCTGCCGCCAACTCTGATGTGTGTTTATCGATGGTACGGATCATGAAAAGCCACGAGAGATATCGTGAGTGGCGCATCATAGGTTTAGCACCAGATGGGATATGGCCAGCACGAGCTTTTTTTGATGAGGTCATCCCTGTACCGTTTTCAAAAGACCCTGATTATTTTTCATCGGTACTAAAAGCAGTTCAATCAACCGGCGCGGATATCTTTATCCCTTTTTCTGAAGCCGAATTAACCTTTTTTGTATCACAGAGGGAGAAAATACAACTCATCCCCGCCCGTGTTGTGATTAATCCTGCCGATATTCTTTCCGTTTTTTTAGATAAATTCGAAACGGCGGAATTCTTAACCAAGATCGGTGTCATGGCGCCCCGAACGCGCATTTTGTCAGATGTAAGGACATCCGACATGCCGCTTTTAATCAAGCCACGCCGCAGTGCCGGGTCTAAAAACATGGCGATTATTCGCAACGAACATCAACTTAAAGGATTTATGCAGGAAAAATCAGAAAACTTGATGAACTATGTGGCGCAGGAATTAATTGATGTACCTGAGGATGAGTATACCTGCGCGCTTTGGCGCATGGGCGGGGAGCTTCGTATCTGTATGCTTTGGCGGCGGCTTCAAGGCGGGCTGACGGGCGTAGCGAAGGTTGTCAAAGTCAAGGCTATTGAAGATATGCTTCAGAAACTGGCGGATCATATACCAGGTAACTTGATGTTGAATGTTCAATTAAGATTGCGTGGGGGAATTCCTTATGTGTTTGAAATTAACCCCCGGTTTTCATCCACATTGATGATGCGGCATAAAATCGGGTTTCAAGATTTCATATGGACGATTGATTATTTGACCGCCCATAAGGCTCCGCCAATTTGGCAGATACCCGAAGGTCATTATATATACCGTGTCTCGGATGAAGTTATAGTAAACCCAGAGAAACGCGCATGACTTTTTCTTATCCCAACCATCCTTTTATCATCGCCGAACTTTCGGGTAATCATAACGGCGATATTAACCGCGCATTCCGGTTGATTGATGCCGCCAAAGCATCTGGGGCGGATGCCGTTAAGCTTCAAACCTATACAGCCGACACGATTACGATTGATCATGATGGCTCTGAATTTTTGGTGGATCTTCCTTTATGGAAGGGTCGCAAATTATACGACCTCTATCAAGAAGCCCACACGCCATGGGATTGGCACCCGGACTTATTTGCTTATGCCCAGAAAGTGGGTATCACGATTTTCTCATCCCCGTTTGATGAAACTGCCGTTGATCTTTTAGAGAGCCTAGGGGCACCCCTATATAAGATTGCGTCTTTTGAATTGGTAGATATTCCCCTGATTGCTTATGTGGCGAGGCTTAAGAAACCGATGATCATGTCCACGGGTATGGCTAATCTTGAGGAGATATCAGAGGCCGTCAATGCGGCACAGAAAGCGGGTGCAACAGATATTACGCTCCTTCATTGCGTGAGTGAATATCCCGCCCCTTACTCGGCGTGTGATTTAAAGACGATGGTAGAGTTAGGTCGCCACTTTCCAAATGTGCGTCTTGGGTTATCCGACCATACTATGGGCACGGTAGTGCCGATTGCCGCTGTGGCGCTGGGGGCTCAGGTGATTGAAAAACACATCACTCTGGCTCGGGCAGATGGGGGCGTGGATAGTGCTTTTTCACTGGAGCCACAAGAATTAGCGCAATTATGTGAGCAGACAAAAATTTCAGCGCAATGTTTAGGACGCGTTGATTTTGAAAAATCAAAACAGAGTGCAGGGCGAAAATATCGACCCTCGTTATATGTCGTGAAGCCTATTAAAAAAGGTGACGTCTTTAGCCATGATAATATTCGTACTATTCGCCCCGCCAACGGACTTGCCCCTAAATATCTTGAACAGGTTTTAGGCCAGAAAGCCAAGCAGGATATAGATTTTGGAACACCTTTACAAATGGAGATGATTGATAAATGACGCAACCTTATATTATTGCCGAAGCCGCGCAGGGATTTGAAGGGAACGTGGATGTTTCAAAACTGTTGGTTCGCTCTGCCGCCAAAGCAGGCGCGAGCGCGATTAAATTTCAATGCGTCTACGCAGACGACCTGGCCGAAAAAGGATATGAATATTATGATTTATTCCGTTCATTGGAAATGCCCGTATCTGCGTGGCAGGAGATCCGTGAACTTTGCCGTACGTTAAAAATTGATTTTATTTTAGATATTTTTGGAACAGACTCTCTTGAGCTAGCGCGTACGCTCAAGCCTGAAGGGATCAAGATACATTCCACTTGCTTTTTTGATCGTGAATTTATTCGCCAGACGGTTGATTTGGGCACCTATATCTATTTGTCAGCCGGGGGGATTGAACTGGACGAAATTAAAGATTGCCTTGATGCCTTCGATTTTCAGAAAAAAGAAAATTTTACCTTAATGTATGGGTATCAGGCAGAGCCTACACCCATTGAATCTAACAATCTGGGACGCATTCCTGCTCTACGTCGTGAACTGGGGATTTCAAGCATTGGTTTCATGGATCACAGTGATGGGGACAGTGTTTATACAGAAACATTATCTGCAGTGGCGCTAGGTTTGGGTGTCCGCGTGTTTGAAAAACACATCACATTAGATCGTCAATTAGAGATGGAAGATTATGTATCCGCGCTCTCCCCCCGGGCGTTTTCACATTATGTGACGCAAATGAAAAATCTCTCACTCGCGGTGGGATCAGATCAATTATCACTGACCGAAGCTGAACAGAAGTACCGGGGGCGTGCGATTAAGCGCGTTGTCGCTTCTGCTGATTTAACGCCCGGAACGATATTGGATTTAAATCACATCAAGTTATCACGGGCGTCCGACATGAAGGGTGCCTACAAACTGGAAGATATTCTGAACAAAAAACTCACTCAGCCTCTCAAAAAAGGTCAAGGCATTGAAAAAAGTGCGGTGGCATCATGACAAAAAATCGCCGATTAGTGGCCGCCCTTGCCTGCCGTGCCAAAGGATCAAGGTTGTACGGCAAACCATTACAACCTCTGGATATTCAAGCGCAATATACAATCCTTGATTTTATGATTGATGGCTTGAAAGCAAGATCAGAAATAGATGATATTGTTCTGGGGATTGCCGATGGTAATGAAAACCTAGTTTTTATAGAAGTGGCGCATAAGCATGGCATTCCTTTTATTATCGGGAGTGAAAAGGACGTGTTGTTTCGTCTTATACAATGTGGACGTGCTGGCGCGGCAACGGATGTATTCAGAATTACAACAGAATGCCCATTTATCGCGTGGGAATTATTATCACCGGTCTGGCAGGCGCATGTTCAGCATAAGAATGATATTACGGTCACAGACTATATGGCCGAAGGTATGAATTTTGAAATATACACCCAAGAATCTCTAGAGCGTTCGCATGCAAAAGGTGGGGAATATGAACGCAGTGAATTCTGCTCGGCGTACCCAAGACGTCATCCTGATGAGTTTAAAATTCAAATCCTTAAGCCTGTCCCTGCGGCACAACGTCTGGATTTACGTCTGACGGTGGATTATCCCGAAGATCTGTTTGTTTGCCGTCAGGTCTATGAGGCGCTCAAACATAAAGCACCACATATTCCTATTCAGGACATTATCCAGTATCTGGATGCTCACCCACATTTAAATGAAATGCTCAAAAAATTTATCGACACGACCCCCATTTGGGCATCAGTTGTTGAAGGAAAAGTGTCTGCCGCGTGACAAAACCTTTTATGGATTGGTCACGAGAGATATGTGCTGATTTAACGATCAGGCTCGTAGATATTTCGGATATTCACCCGGGATATCTTCAAGCTTTAAATGACCCGGATAGAATTAAATATATGCATATTGGCGTTAGGCCGAAAGAAACAGAAGAATCTCTAAGCCGTTATGTGGCGCGTTCCAGAGATAACCCGGCAGAATATCTTTTTGGTCTTTTTAATAAAAATGAATTGATTGCAACATCGCGTACGCATGATATTGACCAACGCGCGGGAAAGGCACATATCGGCGTGCTGGTCTTTTCCAACGAGCATGAAGGCAAAGGCTATGCGACACAATTAGTGCAAGCTGTATGTGATTTTTTGAAAGATAATCTTAATATTTCAAAAATTTCTGCAGGCATTATGGCAGATAATATAGCGTCTAAACGTTGTTTTGAAAAAGCAGGATTTCACTTTCATTCCATTCACCCAGATTACTCCGATTTTATCTGTGAAATCTGGGTAAAAAGTTAAATTTTTAAATATGCCCCGCCTTCCTTCTTTATTAACTGCCTATCGCACACTCATTCACTCTGGTTTGGGCGAAAGACGTATATGGCGGGACATCAATGAGATGGTTCAATCTTGTTCTTTGTCTCAAAATTCAGATTTTGAAACGTATGTTCAGGATCAACATAAACATTCCGCCGTGCAAGCGCTTCAGCAAAAAATGCTCTCTGAAAGCTTGAACACCATTATTTCTCCTGCTTTTATGACCCTGAGTGCGGGTGTTCACGGCTCACATGTTATATCTCTGCCTCGCATCTGGCGATCTTTTATGAAGCGCAAGGGTATCGGGATATCTATCTTCTCAGGGTGCCTTTTTGCGTTGAATATTTTGCGGCGTTGGCGCGGCGGATATCAGCATGCGCGTTTTTTGAAATCATCTTCACACCCTCCAGCACCAAAAAATTCCTATGCTGTTACGTTCGATATAGTACCCGGGGCTCTGCCTGATCTGAATGACGACCCAGAAAAAGTAAAAAAACTATCTTATTGGATACAAAAAAAATTCCCCCATGATGTTTTTTGGCATGCCACATCATTGCGGCCTGATTTGCCGGCCATCGCCGGTCATGTTATCTATCCACAATATTTGCCTGCTTTAAGAACACTAGAAAGCGAAAAGGCATTTTCTAGGCACGTTAAATCCGCTTTATGGCGAGCGCTCAGGGATATTCTGCGGGGTCGTTGGCAACCCGCCTTCATGATGAAAGATATTGTGACTTATCTATACGTCAGGCATTTACACCGGGACGATGTGGCGAAAGCGTATTTCTTTACGAATTCACATTATATGCATCGTCCTTTATGGACATATGAGATGGCGGATAAAGGCTCAAAAATTCATCTCATTTTTTACTCAACGAATGGATTTAATATCAAGATGACGGATGGGATGGATAATGGCTATTGTCCCGGATATCAAAATATGACATGGCCTATTTATCATACCATGACCCCCCAGCATGCCGATTTTATTCGGGAATGTGTTACAGGATCACCAGATATCCATGTGCAGGGATTAATTCCTTTTGAAGATAAGGCAGAACCCATAAATCTGGGTCACGGGAAAAAAATGGTCTTTTTTGACGTTCAGCCCTTTCGGCCTGAATTTATGGCGGGTATCGGCAGACCCTGTCATTTTTATACGCCAGAAATCTCCCGGCAGTCTTTTGAAGATATCGCCAAAGCGTGCCGAGCCGATCAGATTCATTTTTTCTGTAAGCCAAAACGGGATGTGGGGGACAGATTATGCCCCGAATATGATCAGATGCTCTCTGAGGGGCATGATCAGGGTTTATGGCATGTGCTGGATCATCGGATATCACCTGCACGGATATGCGCTGAGGCTGATATTGTTATCTGTCAGCCTTTTACCTCTGCGGGTCTATTCGCCCAAGCTTTGGGTAAGCCCTCAGCTTACTACGACCCGATGAGTATTTTTGAAAAAAATCAGCCTGCGTCCCAAGGAATACCTGTTTTGCAAGGGTCTGAAGAATTGATGGACTGGATCAAAGGTGTCATACATGAACAAGATCGCCTTCTGGCGTAAATATCTTGAGACCATAGGATATAGCCGTGCTAGCCGGTGCATGCCGCTTGTGCTGATATCCTGTCTTGTCGCAAGCATTGAACTTCTGACTATTGCATTAATATTTCCAGTTATTCAATCTTTTCTAGATCCGCAAGCTTTTTTAACATCACCTCTCGCACGTGGACTTCGCACCGTTTTGCCGGGCACAGACGCGGCTTCTTTGACATTATTTTTGGTTTGTCTTCTGGTAGGCGCGGTCTTTCTAAGGGCGATGATGTCTTATTTAGGAAATAGATGGCTATATTTCCGGATATCACAGGATGAATCATCTTTTGCAGTTCAACAATATTTATCCTGCCTTCATCGCGACTATCGTTATTTTATTGAAACGCCATCCTCCAAAACGATACGCGATATTGCTGTCTCTATACCTTTAGGATTTTCTACCGTCATACAAGCTTGGCTGGTTATTATCTCTGAAACATTACTCTTTATCGGGCTGGCTATTATTTTGCTGGCACTTAATCCGCCTGTTTTCTTAAGTATTCTCGTGATTATGTTCTTAACGGCCATTGTCTATATTCGGCTGATTGGTCCACGCATTGCGCGTCTGGGGCATTTACGCCATGATTTATCGCATAAAACCATCGGAACGATCTCACAAAGCATTGAAGGTATTCTTCAAATCAAGAATTTTCAAAGCGAGATATTTTTTGCCCGAGTATTTGGAGAGGCGCGATATCAACAGGCAATTACCACAGCCCAGTTGATGACATTTCAAAATGTGCCGCGTGTCTTTTTCGAAAGTATTTTAATGATGATTGTCTGCGTAGCACTAGCCTATAGCATAATCGTTGATATACCCATACAAAATACGTTGCCACTTGTCGGCTTTTACGTCGTTGCGGGGTTTCGTGTTCTGCCATCTGTATTGCGCTTGTCAGCTCAATATAATGTGATTAAAGCCTCTGAACCTGCGATTAGAAATCTGATTGATATCACACCCATACCCGTTGATTCTGCGGAGGGAGCTTCCTCATCTCTAGCGTTTCATAAATCGTTTGATCTCGAGGGTATTCAATTTTCTTATGGTACAGACCCTGTATTAAAGAACATCTCTCTGACATTACAAAAAGGCGAGATGATCGGTATTCATGGAAAATCCGGCGCCGGAAAAACAACTTTAATTAATGTACTCACCGGACTTCTGAAGCCGGATGAAGGTCAAATCGTTATAGACGATATTGTGGTCTCTGAGGCCGATCGGACAGCGTTATTGCCGCTGATTGGTTATATTTCGCAGAATGTTTTTATCCTGAACGCATCTTTACGGCAAAACATTGCTTTGGGAGTGCCAGAAGAGGATATAGATGAGGACAGAATTCTCTGTGCGATAGAAGATTCACAATTAAGTGATTTTGTGAAGGCTGAGCCAGAGGGTGTGAATACCGTTTTGAGTGAACGAGGAAACCGTTTATCAGGCGGGCAAAAGCAAAGAGTGGGTATTGCGCGCGCCCTATATTTTAACCGTGATATTTTAATAATGGATGAGCCTACCTCAGCGCTTGATCCTGTAA
Source organism: Alphaproteobacteria bacterium (assembly GCA_017302165.1). Lineage (GTDB taxonomy): Bacteria > Pseudomonadota > Alphaproteobacteria > Micavibrionales > Micavibrionaceae > UWPOB-MICAV1. The sequence goes on along the minus strand of JAFLCW010000003.1, from coordinate 194,852 downwards.
CAGAAAGAAACTTCTGTGAGAGTTTGTCCATGTTAAAATCTCATAAAGCTATTCTAATCATTTCTCACCGTTCAGAACCTTTGGGATTGTGTGATCATGTGTACGATATGTCACAAGGGCAATTAGAGAAAATAAGGTAGGGTATGAAATTTCTAATCACAGGCGCATCGGGTCTTTTAGGGCAGGGGTTACTGCGTTATATATCAACCTTAGGCACACATGAGATTGTGGGTTTGTTGCATCATCATCCTTCACGGTTTGTACATCATAATATTCATATGGTCACGGCTGACCTGCGGGATGAAGGCCGGATAGATCAGATTATTCATGATGAAAAGCCAGATGTGGTCATTCATACCGCCGGATTAACCAGCGTTGATGAATGTGAAAAAAATCCAGAATATGCTTTTTTAATCAATACAGAAATTCCAAGACGACTTGCACATCTGTGCCACCAAAACCAGATTAGGTTTATATTTATTTCAACTGATCATATCACAGATGGCCGACAAGCCTTGTTTTCTGAAGATGTCGTGATATCCCCTGTGAATATATATGCCCAGACAAAGGCTCAGGCTGAACACTTTGTTGGCCAAGCTTATCCGGAGAGTTTGATTATCCGTACGAATTTCTTTGGAAAGGGTTTGCCGTGGCGGCAATCGCTAACGGATTGGATCTGGCAAAAACTATCGGCAGGTGAATCTGTACCTGCCTTTATTGACTCATGGGTCAGTCCCCTGTCTGTGCCATATCTTTCCAAGGCATTGTATGATCTTTCGCCTCTGAAGGTGAGGGGTATTCTGCATGTAGGTGGCCGAGAGCGCATATCCAAATATGACTTTGCTCTGAAGGCCGCTCAGCATTTTGGATTCAATCCTACACTGGTCGTTCCAACACCTATGGCGAGCGTCAAACTTCAGGCACCGCGTCCGCCAGATATGTCGATGAATGTATCCCGGGCGGAATCATATTTGGGATATGCTTTGCCGGATATAGACCAGAGTCTGTCATCAATCCGTGCAGAATATCAAGGGCAGGATGGACACTAAAACATCTCATACCATAGATATTTACCGGGGTTTTTTGGCACAATATGTGATTATTGCCCATTTAATTCCGGCACTCTTTCCCGGTATCTTGGGTATGCCGGGAACCTTGGCGGTTTGGGCGTTCTTTGTGACTTCCGGCTTTTTGAATTTTTATTCTTATCACCGAGATCCTTCAGTTTTATCCTATTATAAAAAACGTATTATCAGGCTTTATCCGCTTCTCATTTTATCATTCGTGATTGTGGCTCTCACAGAAGGAACGTGGCGTATAAATGATATCTATACCCTCTTTCCAGTTGTCTTTTGGCTTGAAGATCATATGCCGCATAATGGTGTTTTATGGACGATTATTATTGAACTACAACTTTATATGATAACGCCGATACTGGCTCTGCCGTTACTGAAGCGAAATTTAAATAAGTCAATATTGGTCATTCTTTTGTGCCTGTTACCGATTGTCAGTATCGGTATCAGCGCCATCGTGAGTGAAATATATAAAGGGAGCCTGCATCTAGGGGAGAGAACATTTTTTTCGGCGATACCCATGTATTTTTTCGGCATGGCTTTAGCGAAATATCATCAACACAACAAGGATTGGCCAAAATTCTTTCATAGTAAAATGCTGTGGATTTCAAGTGCGATGCTTTTTATCGGCATCGTCATATCAAGAAATTCAGAGGCAGGGATATGGGATCATTTATTTGCAGAAGGCCGATTTATTGCCTTTCTAGTGACGGCCGGGATGCTTGTCGCCCCAACCTTTTTGACGTTTTTTTCAGCGCAGGGTATAGGTGTCAGGCTTGGCCAATTAACCTATGAGATATATCTGTTCCATGGCTTGATGGCCTATATCATGTCAGTGTATATTCCACAGGCGTCTGCGCTCACCATTATTCTCTTTTTCTGGGTTTTTCCCGTGCTGATATCGTTTGGATGGGATATTTTCAGTAAAAAAATATTTTTATTTTCACAAGGAAGAAAAACATGACAGAAACTATTCAGGTTTATGTGGGGACGGACGTATCGCAACTTGGTGCCGCCGAGGTGCTGAAGCAAACAATCCTCGAAACATCTTTAGACAAAAATGTGAATGTTCATTTTATGGATAAATTGTCCATTCCTCAACCTAAGGATGTCCGTCAGTCACAACGCACAGGATTTTCATTTGCGAGATGGGCCATCCCTGAGCTGGCGCGTTATCGCGGACGTGCCATCTATCTGGATGCAGACATGATGGTATTTAAAGATATTCGCGGCTTGTGGGAGACGCCTATGCAGGGTGCAACCGTAGCCTTTGTGGATGGTACAGACACATCTTTTTGTAGCGATAAAGCCAAAGGCAATAAAAATGAAACGTCTGTGATGTTGATTGATTGTGAAAAAGCCAAATGGTCTTTGGTGGGTTTAGTCGAAGGGCTGGATGGAAAATATACCTATAAAGAGATGATGAGCGATTTATGTTTTCTCGATGAAAAAGATCTCTCTCGTGCTGTTCCCAGAATATGGAATGCAATGGATTTTTGGAATGAAGACGTACATCTTTTACATTTTACGAATGTGCCCACACAGCCTTGGGTGTCCGTTGATAATCCTTATGGCCATGTATGGGTTGGTACATTAAAGAGATTGATTGAACAGTCAAAAATTGAAGCCGCTTACATTCACGAACAGATAGTCAAAGGATATTTTAGACCGTCTCTTCGCTTTGAACTTCAGGGTGAAATTAATTTAGGGAAAAATCCTGTCTATACTGAAAAACTTCGCGCCGTTGATAAGCAAGCTGGATTTGTCGCACACAAAGATCTCATGGTGTTTAGCCAAAAGAGAGACCGCGCTATCCGTCTTTATGAATTGATGCAAGCCTATCAGGGCGATAAAAAAGAATTCATTCGCCATGCCGCCAATTATGCCCTTGTTGAGGCGAAACATATGGCAAAAAAAATATTAAAAAAATCATGATTATTAGACTCATTGAAAAAATAAATATTCCGCAAAAAACAGCAGTGATTATTCACACGCTGATGGGTCAGTCTTTCCCAGCATTTGTTGAATATGCATCCAAGTACGCACATAGAAAATATGACGGTATCATTTTTGAAACACCATCCGCGCTCGCGGATTGGCGAGGTCAAACACATTTGACAAAAGAGCCCGCCACGATTGAATGGATCAATCAATTTAAACCCAATGATGTTTTTTTTGATATTGGGGCCAACATAGGCGTTTATAGTTTATATGCGTCCATCCACAAGCAGGCACGTGTTTTTGCGTTTGAACCATCGCCGTTCAATTTTTCAACACTCTGCCGGAATGTTATCTTGAATAACATATCCGATTATTTATCACCTTTTTGTGTGGCACTTTCGAATAAAACGGTCATCGACCATCTTCATATGTCATCGGTACAATCTGGTGCCGCGCATACAGGATTTCAAAAAGCGGTCAACGAATTTGGGGGTGCTTTGCAAACGGTACATGCACAAGCGACGTTAGGATTTACGCTCGATGACTTTATTCGAATTTTCAAAACCCCTGTACCCAATCATATTAAAATTGATGTAGATGGGGCAGAGCCGTATGTTTTGGCAGGCATGGCTAAAACATTAGAAAATCCAGTACTTACTTCTATTTTGATTGAACTTCCGGCGCGGGATAACAACAACTTGCCCCCGCTTTTGTTCGATATCATATCCCATGGGTTTCGCATTCAGCGGGAAGATCATCCGGACGGCGACACACGTTTAACAAATTACATCTTGAGCCGAGGATAATACCCTATGTGCGGTATCACCGGTTTTTTGCGGCTTAATCATTCACGCATAAACCCAGATCATATATCGGTGTTGAAAGACATGATGAAAGCTATGTCTCATCGTGGCCCGGACGGCGAAGGTATATGGCATGATGATTTTGTCGTACTTGGCCATAAGCGCTTGTCGATTGTGGATTTAAGTCTCACAGGTGCACAGCCTATGGTGAGTGCCTGCGAAAGATATGTGATTATTTATAACGGCGAGATATATAATCACCGGGAATTACGCTCTCGTGTATCGGCAACCTTCAAAGGATCATCGGATACAGAAACGCTTTTGGAACATATTGCTCAATACGGACTACCGGAAACTTTGCCTAAGTTGAACGGCATGTTTGCTTTTGCGTTATGGGACAGACATCAAAAAATATTATCCCTCGCGCGCGATTCTGTAGGGATTAAGCCGCTTTATTACGCTGTGTGTGGGACATCTTTTTTATTTGGGTCTGAATTAAAAACACTGACGGCTCATCCGGAATTTAACAGGGATATAGATGAAGATGCTTTAAGTGCGTATTTCAATCTACTTCATATTCCTCACCCTCGAACGATATATAAATCTGCCCGAAAACTCCCGCAAAGTACTTATCTTGAATTTGGTTCATCAGGAACATTTAATATCATTCCTTACGCCCCTCTTACACAGAACTACAGTTATATTGTAGACATGCCAGAGGCACGCCGAGTTGAAGAATTTCAAAATATTCTCGCGCATAGTGTATCACGGCAATTACAAGCCGATGTTCCTGTGGCTGGATTTTTATCCGGGGGAAATGATTCCAGTCTTATCTCTGCGTTGATGGCAAAACATGGGGGATATCGTACATTTTCAGTTGGTTATGAAGATCCAAAATTCGATGAGAGCGTACGCGCTGGCGTGATTGCAAAGCATTTAGGATTGCCTCATGACACGTTGATGATTGCGCCAGAGGACGTTGCGCCGCATCTGGATCATTTGGCAGGGATGTATGATGAGCCGTATGCGGATTCCTCGGCTATTCCCACCTATCTTTTATCCCAGCACGTAGGGAAATTTACAAAAGTAGCGTTATCCGGGGACGGTGCCGACGAACTTTTTGCTGGATATCCCCGGTATATTCAAGCGGTTCAAGAATGGAAAAGATTGCGTTATTTGCCGATGGTTCTGCGGCCAGCTTTATCGTCGTTGATATCCGATAAACCATCTTCCAGTACGGTGTCTTTCTTTAAAAATTTTCTATCGAACCCTGGACAAAGCCTGCCGTATCTTAAAAATCTTTTAAAAGAACCGTCTTTAGTTTCTTATTTTCATCATCATCATTATGTAGGTCTTGATAAAGTCTATTGCCATGATGTCCAATTTTTAAAAAGATTTGATCAAGACTTATCTATCTATTCACGCTCGGCACGATCAGATCTTCGGGATATCTTGACCTATAATCAAAATATGCGCTTGCCGGATGATATGCTAACCAAAGTTGATCGTGCCAGTATGGCGGCATCTATAGAAGTGCGCGTTCCTTTTTTAGATCAGGAAATTGTAGCATTTTCTAAAGCATTGCCTGTCTCTCATATGACGATAGAGGGTTCAGGTGTTACTAAAAAGATTATAAAGGACGCACTTCGTTCATATTTGCCAGATTCTATTGTCGATAGCCCCAAAACGGGATTTCATATTCCTATGAAAATATGGCTACGTACCCATTTTAAAACTTGGGCACAGAATATTTTATCTGGCAGTTCTGATCCTTTTTTAAACATGAATCATGTCCAGCATGTGTGGAAGATGTATGAATCCGGAACACGAGATGATCTATTTTATCCCATATGGGGTGTGTTAATGTACCGTCAATGGCAACATCATAGGTAGTTGAATGAATTATTATTTTTTTCCTCAGATTGAACCGTTCAAAAGTGCGATTACGCTCGTGAATTTTCCTTGTCTAGAGGCCTTTCCCCTGCGACCCGAGGTACAGACCATTTATGCAACCTGGTCGGATGGACATCAGTGGCATTATCGCGATGTCGGACGCATAAAACCGAACGAAGCCAAAGAAATATCGTTAGACGATTTGCCGCCAGATGTACCCCGTGATCAACATCCTTATCTTTTTTTTCATTATCAGGATGTGCCGGCGACATCAAAAAAATTGATCTTATCCGATCATATGTTTTTCATGCCGACATGGCGCGGCAATATTAAAATTTATTCTCCTCATACCGCCACCAGTTATGAAGGTGATTATCAGCATGAAATGGTAAAATATATTAAAAAGGGCAGTTTGGTGAGCCTGTCACCTATGATTCAATCCAAGCCGGGAGTCTTGAACAAATTTATTCTTGCGTCATTGACGCAAAGCCCTGAAATCACGCCTCATACCCTCCGGTTTGTTAATCCTAGGGCAGATGAGATTATCCATGAGACAACCGTATATACCAATAGATGCAATATCGTTGATCTTGAGGGGGTAAATATTCCCTCTGATACTATTGTGCTGGCAGTCTGCGGGAATATGTCTGGCATTCCTATTTTCTTTTCGGCGACAGCGGATGGCCGAGAGATGAGTTTTGAACATACCCATCCACCGGCATCAATGGTGGTATTTGGAAATGCAGGACATTTTCAAAAAGAATTAAAATCATTTTGGCTTACCCGATATGCGGCATAAATCATGATTAAAAAAATCCTGTCTCGTTTGTACTATGATCATGTCCACCATTCGGCCTTTGGCTATCGGTTCCGTCATTGGCGTGGACATGAACCATTTATTGAATTGAAACCTTATCGATCACAAGCCGTAGTCAGTGATATTTTTGTCTGGAGATGCGATGACATCTGGGATACGGAATTTGAATTATTTAATGTCACATCTTTTATGTTTCCCGCCGATTCAATCAAGGAGACCTGCGATCTTGTCTTTTTCGATAGCGCTGGACATATTTTCAAGAAAGAGAAGATCATTCTCGAACCGTTTGAAAGAAAGACCCTGAATATTCGTGATTATGTATCACCGCGTACCAGTATAGGTGGATTTTCTGTTTTTCATCATTCAGGGCATGAACACCGCTTCTCGGCGCAGAAATCTCATTTGACTGAGCGCGGATATATTGGTTATCGCCGCAAGGGGGATCAGATCAAGAGTTTTTGTCATGGCAATTTGCAATCCTTGGCACATGAGAAGGGTCGGCATGATTACGCCTATGTGACGGCCAGTAAGCCCCATTCCAAATATTATCCGCAGTTAATCATTTCAGATTCATCTCATATTGAACTTGTGTATACCAATCCGACACATAAGCATCAAAAAATAAATCTGACATTTTTTGACCGATCTGGGAAACCCTGTCACACAGCAGAAGCGACCTTGCCTCCGCGAGGGGTTCACGTCATTTCTGTTCCCAATCCGGACATGATCCTTCATACATTTGAAAATCGGGGGGGGATTGCACTCTGGCGACCTGTTATCTTTAAACATTATGCATCTCATTTTGATGCTATGCATGGATAAGCGGACTTTTCGTATATTTGAAAAAATATCCCGTGAGGTCAGGTCTCTAAATTCTGATCAATGGGTTGTTCTGGCAAGCCCTCTAGCCAAGCTTAATCATTGGCAGAGTCTTCTGACGTCTGATATAACACAGGGCAAGCTAGATGAATCATCAGTTTTTTCTTTATGTGTACATAAAATATATAACGCTTATCAGGGCTTTAGGTTTTTGTTATCACGTTACCAATCCGATCAGTACAAACTTCCAAAAGTAAATACGGTGGTTTTATCGATATGGATTAACCAAAGTCATCGAGATTTCTTAGCCTCCGGGATAGATCCGATCTGGGGTCATTTTGTTCATGATCTTAAAAAAAATCAGGAAAATTACATCATTCTTTTTATAGATGAACACCAATCATTAGAATCAACCTATCAGTATCAAAATATTCATGCTTACTCTGTCTATAGTTTTCTAACATTTTGGGATTATCTGGTCATTTTTTGTCAGATGGTATTTTTAAAAGTGAAGGTTTCTGATTTATTTTACAAGAAATCCATTTTCAAGGATATATATCATGCTTTTCGTGCCCCGATACCACTGGCTATGAGTATAAAAAGAGCATTAAGACGCGTCATAGAAGAAACACAATGTCAGAAAATTTTATTGCCTTTTGAAGGGAATAGCTGGGAGTCTGGTGCTGTGCGGGCGGCAAAAGAGAAGCATATCACGAGTGTTGGATACCAACATACAGCGCTTCCGGATGAGATGACCAAGTTAAGCTACGAGGTTCATGAAGATCAGTTACCGGATTATGTGATGACGTCCGGGGCAGGGGCAACAGATCGATTAATCTCGCATTTCCAAATGCCAGAAGATCGTTTGATTACGGGTGTTTCATTTCGTAAAAATTTGAATCTGTTGATTTTGCCGATACCTGAAGATGGATATGTATTGGTTCTTCTGCAAGGTCTTGACTCTGATCGTCTCTTGATGGAATGCATTACTCAGGTATTAGAGCCAATAGACACACGTGTTCGGGTTCGGACACATCCGGCGTGTCCTATTCATGTTTCTACGATGTTTGACGTGTCTGAAGGTACAACTTTAGAGGCCGATATCTCAGGCGCGAGTATATGCCTTTATGGCGGAACGTCGGCCTGTATTGAAGCACTACTTTCCGGTGTACCCGTCATACATATAGATTGTGGTCTTTATCCAAGCCTCGATCCGCTTTCCTTTATGCCTCCAACGCCGCTTAAGCAAGACTGGCATTCCGGACAGGACTTAAAGGAGATGATAAAAAATATGATATCGATAGATTCGGCGCGCCGCCAAGAATATCGAGTATCCGTTATAGAGTTTATTCATTATATGTTTACACCCGCCACATTAAATAATACACAAGAGCTTTCTGAACGTATTATCCAGGAAACGAATCTGCCATGAAAAAAAATGCTTCGATATCCGTCATTATTCCCTCTTATAACCGGGCAGATCTTTTGGATCGTACGTTGAGAAGTGTTTCTGCACAAAGTTTACCGCCGCTTGAGGTGATTATTGTTGATGATTGCTCTACGGATAACACAGATCAAATCATGCCAGAGTTGAAGGCACGTTATGCTGATTTATCAGTCGTCTTTATTCGACATCCTGAGAATAAGGGTGAAGCTGGTGCTCGAAATACGGGTATTCTGGCAGCACGGGGGGAATATCTGGCATTCTTGGATTCAGATGATGAATGGTTGCCACAAAAATTAGAACGTCAAATATCGTTTATGCATTCTGAGAAAATGGATGGTTGTTTTTGTGAGTTTTTTATCACAGTTGATGGGAATTATGATCAATCCGTACCTGTCACCACACAAGATGAGATGATTGTCCCAGAATATTTGATGACAAAAGGCTGTGGATACGGCACAGGCACGAATTTGCTTATATCTAAAAAGGCGATTGGCTCTCATCTGTTTGATGAAAACTTGCGCCTTTTCACGGATCTCGACTGGCTTTACCGCGTGACACAAACAGCCACCATAAAAATCCTGCACGAGCCTTTAGCCTATTACCACAAGGCACCGATGCGCCCGGGCGATTATATTTTAAAACGCGCTGAAACCTTCGAGGAAAAATATAAAGATCATTGGCGTACATGGCCGTTAAAAAAAAGACTTCAGGTCAAAAGTGTTATAAACTGGTATGTGGCGCATGCCTATGCGGGGTGCCATGAACCCGGTAAGGCCGCGCGTCATTTTGCCTTGGGTATTCTTCAAAATCCAATACGTCACCCGGGTCATTATGTGGACTGTCTAAAAATGGCCGGGCGCGCTTTGTTCAAATCTCGCACATGATGAAGTCTCTTATTCTGGGTACTGTGCAGTTTGGCCTTGATTACGGGGTCACTAACCGGGATGGCCAACCTTCACCTGATCATATTTTTGAAATACTCGATCAGGCTTGGCATTCCGGGGTACGTTTTCTAGATACGGCAGACTCATATGGCTCTGCGATTGATATCATCTCATCTTATCACCGTTTACGATCTCATCGATTTCAAATCATTACGAAGACATTAAGAAATCCTGCTCACTCACGTGCGGATATAGATTTGGCCGTGGATCAATTAAAAAGACAGCGTGATCAATTGGATGTTGAGATATTTGATATCGTGATGTTTCATTATGCGCCGTCTATCAATAACTATGTTCCGGATGATTTTTTTGATAAAATAAAAGAAGAAGGCATGACGCGGCGCGGAGGACTTTCGGTTGATTTGGCACAGGATTATGACGCGTTAAAGGATCGTTTTTCTTTTGATGTGGTTCAAATTCCCTTCAACGTGCTCAATGGTTCACAATTTCCTGTCCAGTTTCAGGATAACCTCAAGCAACTTGATATTGAAATACATGTGCGGTCTGCGTTTCTTCAGGGGATTTTATTGGCGCAAGCAGACGAGGTGCCGGCGCATTTATCGGGCTTGATACCTTTCATTTCGGGATTTCATAAGGTCTGCCAGCAGGTTGATCTTGAGCCGCTTGAAGGGGCTTTGCTATTTTTAGCCCAGAGCCAATTTCCGGATCATGTCGTGGTAGGTGCGCAAAACTTACGACAATGGCAAGACATAGAAACGGCATGGAGACGCGTTCATGCCTTAAAAGATAGAATTCAGATAGATTGGCCAGCCTTCCTATGTGATAATCCTGACCTTGTATCGCCTTCGCAATGGACAAAACTCAAGCAGTTATCAGGTAACGCATGACAGATATATCGATAGATCCCCCCGGCCACGATATGGCTGGAACCCAATATTGGGACAAGACATGGAAAAATGTTCCCATGCCGTCCCCCTTCGACCCAGAACTTCCGTCTTTAGATGATACCTTTAACATGCGTATTCACGCGATATTTCAGCATATCTTTAATCTTCAGCCGATTGAAAACGCGCTTGAGATTGGGTGCGCTTACTCTATCTGGCCCAGATATTTGCGTGATACTCAAGGGATTGAGGCCGATGGTATTGATTATTCAAGGATTGGATGCCTTCGTACGCGCGCCATGTGGGAAGAAATGGGTTTAAAAGGAACCGTTCACGAAGCCGACATTTTTAACCCCCCGGAAACCCTTCAGGGTGCGTATGATCTGGTGACGTCTTTTGGGGTGATGGAGCATTTTTCGGATACAAGTGCTGCTTTAAGCCAGGCCGGAATGTTCTTAAAGCCCGGCGGCTTGATTTTGACGTCGATCCCGAACCTGTCGGGAGGCTTAGGCTTTCTGCAACGCTGGTTAGACAAAGAAATTTACGATATTCATATCCCACTTGACCGAGAGCAAATCACTCAAGCGCATGAAGACGCTAGATTTGAAATTCTTGACTCGCGATATTTAATGTCCTGTAATTTTACATTACTTCGGGCGCCCAAATGGGAAAAATCATGGAAGGGAAAAATCCTTGCCCGGATATTATCGGCGCCAACAAAATTGATCTGGCTTTTGGAGTCAGAATGGCGTCAGTTACCTGTATCTCAGATGTTCTCTCCTTATATTTTAGTTCTGGCACGGAAAAAATGACAGTAAGAATTGATTCATCGTTACGCATTGCGGTCATGGGGCTGGGGTATGTCGGGCTTCCGTTGGCACTTGCGCTGGCACGAAATTTTAACGTGACGGGATTTGATATTAGTGCTGGCCGTATTCAGGAATTAAATAATGCTATAGATAGGAATGGAGAAACATTTTCAGCGGACTTAAAATCGGCTTCATGGCGTTTGACGCATCAGGCAGAGGATATCGGAGAACAAGATGTTTTTATCGTTACAGTACCCACTCCGGTAACCCCAGAAAATGTGCCAGATTTATCGCTGGTCATTTCTGCCAGTGAAATCGTTGGCCGTTTGTTAAATAAGGGTAATATTGTTGTCTTCGAAAGCACCGTTTATCCGGGCGTCACGGAAGATGTGTGCGGATCTGTTTTAGAAAAAATATCTGGCTTAAAAAGCGGTCAAGATTTTTACCTGGGCTATTCCCCAGAACGGATCAACCCCGGAGATCATGTTCACACCGTTGATAAAATTACCAAAGTGGTTGCCGGACAAACAGATCAGGTGACAAATTTACTTGCGGAGATATACGGGCGTATCAATGGCGGCAATATTTTTAAGGCCAAGTCGATTAAAACTGCCGAAGCGTCAAAAGTAATTGAGAATGCCCAGCGAGATATTAATGTCGCTTTTATGAATGAAATCACCCAGATTTTAAATGCGATGGATGTGTCTATTCATGACGTCTTGTCGGCCGCGCGTACGAAATGGAATTTTCTGCCCTTTCGTCCCGGGTTGGTGGGGGGGCATTGCATTGGTGTTGACCCATATTATCTGGCGCATTGTGCCGAAAGTCTGGGACACGACCCGCAAGTTATTTTATCCGGCCGGCGTATCAATGACGGGATGGGGGCATATCTGGCCACGCGCTTGATGACAGAACTAGGGGATCAGGCCGGGAGAATTCTTGTTCTGGGGTTCACCTTTAAGGAAAACATCAGCGACATCCGAAACACTAAAGTGGCAGATTTGGTGCATAGCTTAAAAACGGCGGGACATGTGGTGGATATTTACGACCCGCATGTGCATGCCGATGATGTCGTCGCACATTACGGTCTAAGTCTTTTGGATCAGATACCCGAGCCGACCCATCCATATGATGCGGTCATTCTGTCTGTTGGCCACCGCATATTTATAGAGCAGGGATGTCAGATATTTTCGGGGCTTGTGAAGCCCGGCGGCATCCTTTATGATATTCATGGTATTTGGAAAGAAATATCCCATCCACATTCCTATCATTATTTGACCCTTTAGTTCCAGCTTTTGTCTTTTCATGTCGACCATTCGCCAATCCAGTAGTACGAATACCTACAGCTTGAAGAATTTCAGTGTTCTCTTGGTGGAGGACTATGAATTTTTGCAACAATTGATCACGGGTATGCTTCGCGCCTTTGGCGTGGGAAATATTATTGTGTGTTCTGGTGCGGATGAGGCCAAGGGTCTTTTGTCGGTTATGGCCTCGTCAAAATCGGCGGATATGCGCATGGTCGATATTGTCTTGACCGACTGGATGATGACCGAAGGGTCTGGGGAAGATTTAATCAAATGGATCCGAAATCACGCGAATGACCGGGTGAAATTTCTACCCACCATTTTGGTGAGTGCGTTTACCAGCGAGGATATTGTCAAAATTGCCCGAGACATAGGAGCCAATGAGGCACTGGTGAAACCGGTATCGGGAGAAAAACTGGCCAAACGGATTTTATCTGTGATTGACTTGCCGCGCCCATATATCAAATCGCCAGAATATTTTGGCCCCGATCGTCGGCGTAAAGAACTTCCGTGGAAAAAAGAAGAACGGCGTATCATGACGCCAGAAAAGATGAAGGTGACGCATGAAAAGCTCTGAGGATATGGAACCTGAAGTTGAAGTGGTGCATAAGCTGAACCGCCTGAAGATAAAGGCTGGTGGAGGCTTGACCGATGGGCCCGGCAAGCTGGATTCCGGGTCTGTTGAACGTGCCAATACGGTCGTTCAAAATATGTCGTCTTTATACCCGAGGGAAATTAAAAATATGCTGGCTGCGCTCGATAAAGAGTGGGAAGCGATCAAAACATCCGAAGACAAGGATCGTGCCAAAAAAGTAAAAAAAATGTCAAATACAGCCAATCAGGTAAAAGACTTGGCGGGTACGTTCGGATATACGCTAATGGAATATTTTGGCGCGTCCTTGCGTGATTATATTCTAAAGACCGACTTAAGCTTGAAAGAGCAATATACCATCGTTCAGGCGCATATTGATGTAATGGGCGTGGCATATCGTGAAAATCTTAAGAATGATGACGGTGGCGCGCTGGGGGAGGAGCTCAAAAAAATGGTTAGTACGGCCATTGAAAAATATAGCTGACATTGAGTCAAATATTTTTCATACAACATTCTTTTCCATTTTTTCTCAATAGGTTATCATTTCGTTAATGATTCTTTGCGATGTTATATAATGGGGTTTTTTAGGGGTTTTTTCAGATGACGAAACAATCAACCAACCACATTATGATGCTGGAACCTGTGGATTTTCATGAAAATCCGCAGACGCGTGACACGAATGCGTATCAGCATACGGATAAAAAATCTGAATCAGATATCAACGCACAGGCGGTCAAGGAATTCAGAGCGTTCAGAGACACGCTGGTCGATCATGGCGTCGTTGTCACGACAGTCAAAGGGCAGAAAGGATGCCCGGATGATATTTTCTGTAATAACATTGTATCTACCCATGATCAACGGCGTATGGTGATTTATCCCATGCTGGCCGAAAACAGAGCCAAGGAACGCCGGGCAGATATTTTAGATGTAATCCGTAAATCTTATACGGATGTCATGGATTTTTCGGCGCATCGTCAACACGGCAAAGCCTTGGAGAGCACAGGGGCTCTGTGTATGGACCGGGTGAATAAAATTGCCTATATGTCGCGTTCCGCGCGGAGTGACGAAGATCTGGCCAGACTTTGGTGTAAAACGATGGGATATACGCTGATCCCGTTTGATACAAAGCATAAGGGCAAATCCGTCTATCATACGGATGTTATGATGTGGATCGGCACGAATGTAGCGGGTATTTGTCCTGAGGTTGTGGCCGATAAATCGGTGATCCAATCCTTACGTAAGCATCACGAAGTGATTGAGTTTTCCGCCGATCAGATGGAAGCCTTCTGTGGGAATGCGCTGGAGGTTATTGGCACTGAAGGACACCGCATGTTGGTAATGTCATCTGCCGGGGCTAAGACGCTAACATCTGCCCAGAAAAAGTTTTTAGGCCAGCACTTTAAAACCATCATCGAAGCCGATATCCCCACCATAGAATATTATGGCGGCGGTTCTGCGCGATGCATGTTGCTGGAACTTTTTTAACAACAACCCTCTATAGTGAGCGAATGGCGACCTATTGTGCTGTCCAGCCGCCGTCTATGGGGAGCATCGTGCCGGTAATATTATCGGCAGAATCCGAACATAAAAAGACGCATAACGCCCCAATCTGTTCGACCGTCGTAAATTTTTTGGTGGGTTGAGCCCCCAGAATGACATTTTTAATCACATCTTCCTCGCTCAAGCCACGTGCCTGTGCTGTCTGCGTGATTTGATTATCGACAAGGGCTGTTTTCACGTATCCGGGACAGATAGCATTGCAGGTAATGTTATGTTGAGCTACTTCGAGCGCGATAGACTTTGTCAGGCCGGCCATACCATGCTTGGCGGCGACATAGGCTGATTTATAGGGTGAGGCCACCAAGGCGTGCGCACTGGCCAGATTGATGATTCTTCCCCCACCTGCTGATTTCATATATGGCACCGCTGTTCGGATGGTATGAAACGCCGACGATAAATTAATCGCCAGAATGGCATCCCATTTTTCGGGGGGGAAGTCTTCGACCGGGGAGACAAACTGAATCCCCGCATTATTGACGATAATATCGACCCGCCCCCAATTCTGATGGGTTTTATGAACCATCTGGGCAATCTGCGCTGGCTGGGTCATATCCGCGGGATCATAGACTACTTTTGATCCCGAAAGCGCAGACAGGTTCTGGCATTCTTTATCAATCTGTACGGGGTCACCCAGACCATTGACCACAATGTGCGCCCCTGCCTTGGCCAGAGATCTGGCAATTGCCAGACCAATACCGCTGGTGGATCCTGTGATAATGGCTGTTTTATCTTTGAGCATGTCTTAGGATATCAGACTAAGCCGTGAGATCAAGCTGACTTCCCCGATAAGTACGATCTGTCCTGCCGTCCGGGCGGGATGCGGCTCCGCCCGACAGGATAAACGGATCAGGGCTAATAACATTCGGGTCGATGTTAACCTGTGTTTCGCCGGTTTCATCGGTAAAAATTTGTGTCCGTCGAAAAGTACCCGCATCCTGACGTTCCAGGATATCCTCAAGTCGGGTGATCGTCCCGGAGACATTTTGTTGAATGAGGCTCCGCCGTGCCCCTTTATCCGTTACGGCCAGGTCTTCGATGCGGGTGAAGGTGCGGCCATCCGGGCGTTCGAATGTCTGTGTTTTGCGAAAGCCCTGAGGCCGGGTCTCAATCGTTTCAGAGATCAGGCGTGTCTGCCCTGCACCCGCGCGGGAGACGGCATCCCGAACTACCACATCACGGGAAAGCGAGGTCGTATCTGATGATGTATTCGGGCGCTGTGCGTTTTTATCGTCTGCGGGCAAACGCGCGGTAAGCGATATCGGCGCGCCCTGAGCACGTGTTTGCCGTGAGATCAACGAAGCATAACCGCTTATATCCATCGGTTTTGCGATTCCTTATACAGGGTTATATGGAGTAAATACGTCTTAACGCACAGCAAACGCCAAATCAATCTGGAACTTCCAGATGAATTCAAGCCGTCCAGCATTCAACACATGCTTTAGGGCGTTGCAATTTTGGCCATTAAGATCTGAAGCACAGAAAGAAAGGAAATGACACGACCCGCGTTTGATATGACGGGCATATGGCGGATATTATGTTCAGCCATCAATTTGATGACAAAGTCGATATCCGCTGTTTCTTCTGTGACGACCAGATCAAGGGTCATGAAACTCGCAACACGTTCATTTTTAATTGAGTCGCCATAAGTTGCGAAAGCCTTAACAAGGTCATGTTCTGAAATTATCCCCACCCCATTGCCTGTGACATCCCTGACGAGCAGGCTTCGGGCGCCGGTGCTTTCCATCTGGATGATCACGTCTTTGACCGGCATGTCCATCAGGACAAAAGACGCAGGTATTTTCATATCAAAAATGGAGTTCAGGGAGCGTGACATCACCGAGCCTTAATGAATGCTTCGCATATCGGCTAAGGCCAATATATCCATGAAACTGAGAGCCTTAAAACCTGATCGTACGCGTTGCCGGAGATAGGTAATGATTTCACTGACGATAATCTCGCGCATATGGGACACCGTGGCACTGTCGCCCTCAAGGTTAATGCGCCAGTCCACATCCTGCTTTTTCTGAGGATTTGATATTTTGCTAGGTTGGTAATCAATAAAGATTTTGAGATTCAGCCGCCGGGAATGTGTGTAATGTATCCGCGGGGCAATATGGGGGCGTTCTTCAATGTTAAGTCTATTACAGAAAGTGACGCGCATCATAACCGTCCTTTAGGATATCTTTCATGACCTTTATATCATAGGGTGCCGGATACAACTTAAGGTTATATGAATGAATACAAGTGTAGGAGAGATTTCCCCTTGATGACCTTATGTTGAGGATTTAGGGTTGTTCCATGACGTTATTTCCCCGTTTGCGTTATTATCTATCCTACCTGTTATGGCCCTTTTTGTTGGGTCTGGGCATTACGATCACGGCGATAGGGTTTGCCAAGGGACAAGAAATTCTCTTCTTTAACATGGCTTATGCGCTGGTGATTATTTCTCTGTTGGTGCTGGAACGATTGATGCCCCATGAAAGGGTATGGAATGAGCCGGATGGCCAAACTGGGGCGAATATTGCCCATACGATTCTCAATAAAGGGTTTGTTCAAGGTCTGGTCAGTTTTGCCGGCGTGGTTGGACTCACCCATCTGCTGACCCCAATGTCAGAAGCATCCGACGGCGGCCTGTGGCCAAGGACATGGCCTCTCTGGGGGCAGGTGATGTTGGGCCTGATGGCGGCTGAATTCATGTTGTACTGGAAACACCGTCTGGCGCATGAATGGTATCCGTTATGGCGCTTTCACGCGATTCATCATTCCGTTACCCGCCTCTGGGTGGTCAATACCGGGCGGTTTCATTTCGTGGATTCTTTGACCGGGGTTTTATCAGCGATGACCATTCTGATATTGCTGGGGGCACCCGTCGAAGTGGTTGTCTGGGTGTCGGCGGTCACGGCCTTTATCGGCGTGTTAACCCATTGCAATGTGGAGATGCGCTTTGGGGTGATCTCGCGGGCATTCAATACGCCAGAGCTTCACCGCTGGCACCATAGTCAGGATTTGCGTGAGGGCAACAAAAACTATGGCGAAAATCTGGTGTTGTGGGATCAGATATTTGGCACGTATTTCCGGGATGAAACCCGGCGTCCCCCCATTGATATCGGCATTCCCGAACCCATGCCCGCCCCGTTCCTTCAGCAATTGATATGGCCGTTTAAGACTTTCAAAAAGCAGGGGAAATAGCCTTTTTGAGAAATCTTAATCTTTTACCTTTACCCTAGAGATCTGGGGAAAGGCATTATTTTCGTGTTCACGGAATGTGATTTTTTATTGGGTGAAAACCACGGTGTAACGATTGTTGTGCCCGTTAAACTGCCGCCAGCAGAAACCTATACCGTGTCTATTAGCCCACGCGATGTTAAATTCCGTGCCGGACATGAACCTATCGCGCATTTTTCGTTTCGATGTGCTGAAGTATTTAAACGACTATCCGATGCCTCGCAGGTGGGGGTAGTGGAATGTCCGGCTGGCGAGCCTTTTCCGGATTGTATTACAGCCCTAGCCTATGTCGAATTAAGAGGGGATCACTCATGACATATCCAATTGGCACCCCCCTATTAGAGATAAAGCCCCGAGATGTTGTGTGCTCCGGACAAGAAGGCGTGTGTCCTGAGATCATGTCACGTATGGGATATCCGTTAAATAGGGTTCCACAAGATCCGGTGCCGGGGGCGGCAAGTCCTACGATGTCACAGCCCGAGATACCTAAAGCTTCGTGGGCACCTATGATGCCTGCCTAATTTAGAATCTTCTCAAATTCGCTCAGGACATGATCCGGATGAAAACGCCGCGGTAACAGATTTTCTCCATAGTTTTTCTTTTTGACGGTTTGCGCCATAGCGTAGACGAAGTCATTCATATGTGGACACACAACGACATGTCCCGGGCTGACGGCAGAGGCAATTTCGGCAATGCCGCCCGCACTCTCCATCGCGATGACGGTCGTCCCGACGGCCAGTGATTCCAGAGCCACATTCGGCAGACCCTCATAGAGCGAGGGCAGTAAAAACGCATCAGCCTGCGCCATCTCTGGCCAAGGCTGGTTTGTAAAACCACGCAGGAAGACGCGATGATTTAAGCCCTTTTCCTGAATAAGTTTCTGCAAGGCGTCATGTTCATCCCCGTCCCCCCAGATATCAAGACGCCATTCAAAGGCAAAAGCCGCATCTGCCAAGGCCGATATCAACCGGGCGTATCCTTTTTGAGGATGTAGTCGTCCAGCGCAAATAAAATGACGAATATGGTTATGCGCCGAAGCCGGCAGGTGGGCACGAATACGGTCTAATTGCACTGGGTTGTAAAGTAACTGAAATCGCTTGGGCTTTAGACCCGTCAGCGTCTTAAATTCATCAATAATCAGTTGCGCGGGGCAGATCACGATATCGGCAGACGGATATAAAACCCGGTAGAGCCATTCAATCAA
This sequence comes from Alphaproteobacteria bacterium, assembly GCA_017302165.1. Lineage (GTDB taxonomy): Bacteria > Pseudomonadota > Alphaproteobacteria > Micavibrionales > Micavibrionaceae > UWPOB-MICAV1. The sequence goes on along the minus strand of JAFLCW010000003.1, from coordinate 175,576 downwards.
GGCAGGATAACGGGTCATCCCCCGCATATAAGACGGCGTGATCGCTTCGCGGACGATAAATTTAATCCGCCTGGGTAGAAAAAAACGAACGATCAACAATGCAAAATTCATATGTGCCATAGTGGAGATAACAGTGTCGGGTTGAAGACGCCAGATCATCCACCATAGATATGATAAGGAAAACATGACTTTCGGGAAGTTAAAAGGGGCGTGTACCGGAGTATCCGGCGCAATCAAGGAGCGTAAACTACCTCCTTTTTTTAAACATATGAATTCAGGTGAAAATTTTTCCCGGTTAAGTCCGTTCATCAGTGAAATTAAAACGCGCTCGGCTCCACCCGCAGAAAAAGAGGGTAGAACAAAAATAATCTTATGTTTGTTTGCCTTCATAACAAAATCTAAACCCCAGTCTTACGCAAGGTCAAAAAGACAATTTCATCGCCGTACAGAATTTGTCCGGACATCTGGATTTTATCCCCCTTGCGCGCGAATTTCAGGTGCGTGGTATAGGTCACAGGTTCACGGGTGGGGCTTCCGTCTGGGCGGCGTAAGAGAAAATCAATATGCGCGTCCTTGGGGTCAGCGATAGAGACCATTTCGACCTCTGTATCGCTCAAAATTTTAAAATGGCTCGTCCATAGGCAATTATAATCATCATACCGTTTGGTCATCCCATCGCGAATTTCGGTGACGCCATCGCTTTTTTTCTCCAGCGGCCCCTCATAATTGGTGGTGCTGGTAACAAGATAGGTTCCATCCAAGGGATTATTCATCTAAGGGCTCCGTAAAGATACGGATGATCTTAAAACCTTACAGACCAAAGGAAAAGAGGCAAGATCAGATGAATTTTATATTTATTCCCGCTATGATGGCCAAATGACTCAGCTTCCCCCGCGTTCGGCACAATTTGATGACGTATATTTTTCGGCGCAAGACGGTATGGCCGAAACACAGCATGTTTTTATGACTGGGAATAATTTGCCCCATCGCTGGCAAGAGGTAGATCAATTCACGGTCGCCGAAACAGGGTTCGGGACAGGGCTTAATTTTTTAACCTGCTGGAAGTCTTTTCAGGATACGGCAAAACCCGGGGCGTTTTTAGATTTTGTCTCGATTGAGAAATATCCCTTAACGGCACAGGACATTGCACGATATCTCATGCCGTGGCGGGGACATATCGGACGAGAAATAGATATGTTATGCGCGCAATATCCTCTGCGTGTTCCCGGCTTTCATCGTTTGGTTTTTGATCAGCGCGTGGCGTTGACATTGATTTTTGAAGATGTGTCATGGGCTATGCCGCGTCTTAACGCGCATGTGGATGCTTGGTTTCTGGATGGGTTTACCCCGGCTAAGAACCCGGATATGTGGACGGATCACGTGTTTCAACATATGGCGCGTCTATCTGCCTCTTGCACAAGTTTTGCCACGTTTACCGCCGCCGGGCATGTACGCCGGGGGCTTGAACAGGCCGGATTTCATGTTGAAAAGACAAAAGGTTTTGGATTTAAGCGCGAGATGATGCGCGGTTTGTATACGGGGCAGGGGAATCGCCGCCCTGAACCTCTGGGCTCCAAAAAAATCGCTATCATCGGGGCAGGCTTAGCAGGATCTGCGTGTGCCTATGCGCTCCGGCAATATGGTGCCTCACCCACAATTTATGAACAATCAGCGCAGGTGGCCTCTGGCGCGTCAGGGAATAGACGGGGGTTATATAATCCCCGATTCAGTGCATTCCGCGATCCGTCGTCAGATTTTTATACCAGTGCTTTTGCTTTGATGACACGTATGGCTTGCCTGTTTTCTGATGAAAAGGCTCAAGTTTCTGGGACGCTTCATTTGTTAAATGATACGGAAAAGCAAAAAAAACTTTCCCGCACGGTTGATCACTGGCATTGGCATACGGATCATATGACTTTATTAACCCCTGAAGAATCTTCGGAAATATCTGGGGTAAGGCTGAATCATAGTGCCTTATATTTACCCGATGCTGGGTCGATTTCTCCGCATGATTTGTGCCATTTTTATACGCAGGAAATTGATGTTCGGATATCAAGTCCGGTTAAAGATATTCGCTCTATAGACGCCGATATCATCATTTTATGTCAGGCGATTGACGCGCTGGATATCTATCCTGATCTACCAATTCATACGGTCCGGGGGCAAATCACGTATGTACAGCCAAATGAAGTGAGTGCCAATCTCCGCACTAATTTATGTTATGGGGGATATATATCTTCTGCGCATGAGGGAGAGCATGTGATTGGTTCCAGTTTTCAAAGATGGCTTTCTCATACCGTTGTCATGTCTGAAGATGATATGGACAATATTACCAAATTGAATCAGGCGGTGCCGTCGTTGGGGGAATTTAAACCCAAAAATGCGCGCGCGGCGCTTAGATGTTCGTCACGTGACCGATTTCCGATGATCGGGAAGAAAGACGATAACGTTTATCTGTCGTTGGCGCATGGCTCGCATGGATTAATTTCAACCTTGGCGGGGGCGCATTATTTGGCCGACCTTGTGCGGGGCGGCGTGGTTTGTTTGCCGTCGGACACCGCGTTGGCGCTATCCCCCGGCCGTTTTCTCAGCCGCTCTTAAGATCGTTTCAAATTTGATCGAAAATAAACGAAATATGAACCCGCCTTTATGGTATAATAAAATGTAAGGGCATTTTTTTAAAGAAAGGCTCCCTATGTTCCAAACCATAGGTCTATGGTGTTTAAGTCAAAAGGGAGCCACAGCCATTGAATATGGCTTGATTGCCGCTGGAATTGCCGTTGCCATTGCGGCGTCTGTATTCGCCTTTGGGGATGATGTTTATAATTTATTATATGATGAACTACCTGAGGCATTAAACCGCTAATCCTTTTTCTGTATGCAGATTGATTGATCACCGGGGCGGCTTGTGTCATGCTTCGCCCAATCATGTCTATTTCTATTTCACAGATTTTAATTTTATGTGCCGGCGGCGCCTTCACGTTCTTGGCTTTTATGCTAGGGCGTAAGTGGGCGCTGAAGTTTCGGTTTATTGACCGTCCTGGTGGGCGAAAACAACATCAAGGCGCTGTCCCACCAATTGGCGGCCTTGTGATTATTCCTATGTTCATGGTTCTTTATTTACTTTTGCAGACGAATGCCCTTCAGGATTGGGCATTACTTGCGGGAATCGTCATTCTTCTTTTGATGGGCGTTATGGATGACCGGATAAATATGCGTGCCGGCTTAAAATTTGCCATTCAAATTTTTGTGGCGGGTTTGGTCGTACTGGCCGGGGAGAGCAGTATTGATACCCTGGGCAATATTTTGGGCACGGGGGACATTTATTTAGGATGGGCGGCAGTCCCCTTTACGATTGCCTGTCTTGTGATGATGATGAATGCCTTGAATATGATGGATGGGCTGGATGGGCTGGCTGGGGGTGTGACGTTTGTTATCTTAATATCTTTTATCTGTGTGGTGACCTATGCTGGTGCTTCCGCCATAGGGTTGTTATGCCTGTTGGTGCCGTTGATAGTTTTTCTTTATTTTAATATGCGCCATCCTTGGCGGGAAAAAGCCGCAGTTTTTTTAGGGGATTCAGGTTCACTCACGCTGGGGTTGATTCTGGGGTGGTTTTGTATACAGATGACTCACACAATTCCTCATGCTTTTCCGCCCGTCAGTGCTATTTGGCTGCTAGCCGTGCCGGTGATTGATGCCTTGATGTTATTTTTCTTAAGAATACGGCATAAACGCCACCCGTTTTCGGCAGATCGAAACCATCTTCATCATCGCTTTCTGGATCGTGGTTTTTCCGTAGGTGTAACTTCATTACTGGTTATGTTGTCAGTCGGCCTTTGTGCGATGATAGGGCTCTCTTTTATCGTGGGCGTTCCGGAATATATATTGTTTGCAGGATGGTGTGTCGGTGTGATGATTTATATGATTGTGGGCTTGCGGTCTTCGGCGCGCCGGATTTTTGATGTCTAAGATGGATAGGACTTAATTTTGCCTGAATTTGTCTTATAATGACCATACATCAGTAAACAGACTGACATAATTTTAAATGATATTTATTTTGTAACTTTATGATTTTTTAATTTGAAAGGAAAACAAACATGAAAAAACATCTTCTATTAGCAACAGCATTGGTTGCTGTATCGGCTTATCCAGCTTTGGCCGAATCTTCGGATGATAAAGATTCCAAAGGTATTTTTGCCAAGAATGATGCCAATAATGACGGCGTTGTAACTCAGGAAGAATTTTTAAATCACGCCAAAACCAAGTTTTCTGAAATTGACAAAGATGGCGATGGAAAAATTACTAAGGCCGAATCTGATACGCACCGCGCCCAATGGAAAGAAAAGATGAAAGATCGTCGTGAAGCCATGAAGGAAAAACGCGAGGAAATAAAGGAAAAAAAGGCTGTTCAAACTCCGCCTGTTGAATAAACGGCGTGTCATAAGGTTAAAAAAACCCGTCTTTATGGCGGGTTTTTTTGTAAATTTGCGTGAGATCTTAACTTTTTGTTAAACTTTAAAAGTAAGGAGTTTTTTAAATATGCCCCAATTTGGTCAACCTCATTCAGATAAGCCTGAACGATTTAGCTTTGAAGGTGAAAAGGGGAGTAAGCAGGAGCTGATTGGCCGAGTCACTGAAATGCGGGCGGCACCCATGGGCGGCCATAAACGTATTGAAATTGAAGAAAAAAAGGGTCAACGCCGAACCTTAGAAATTGATATGCCGATCGAAGAGACCTTTGATATCAAGCGCAAACAGTCTTACAAATTTATGGTCGAAGAGAAAAAATTTCCCACTTATGCTGGTCAGGCAAAGCATAAACCCGAGGTGAGACTATTTGAGAGTGATGAGAAGCCAGTTGAGATCAAAGGATCATTTCGCCGTGAACCCAAACGATCAGACGGCAGAGGCCCCACAAGCAATACGCGCAAATATCAAGATTAGAACTTAATTTAATTATAGAGATTGCCGTGTCATTTGGATGTGGCGTTCTTTTAAGGCTTTGCGGCGTAGCGGTGTCAGCGTATCGGCACAGTTCGCACAGGCTACCCCTTCTTCATAGGCTGGATGTAAGCGGTCTTGGGCCGATAGCGGGGCGCGGCATCCATAACACAGATCATGATCTGTTTCGGCAAGCCCGTGAGTAATCGCAACCCGCCGGTCAAAGACAAAACATCCGCCTTCCCATAAGCTTTCTTGTTCGGGAACAGTTTCCAGATATTTTAAAATACCGCCTTTCAGGTGGTATACTTCCTTGAACCCTTGAGAAAGCATATAAGATGACGCTTTTTCACACCGTATGCCGCCCGTGCAGAACATCGCGATTTTAGGGTGATCACTGGGGTTTAAGTTTTTTTGTACAAAATCTTTGAACTGGGTGAAGGTTTCAATACGGGGGTCAATTGCCCCTTTGAAGATACCGATATCTGTTTCGTATGTGTTGCGTGTATCCAGAACGGTCATATCAGACCGAGAGATCAGGTCATTCCATTTCTGCGCGTCAACATAGGTGCCCACTTGATAGGCAGGGTTGGCTTCGGGTGCCCGAAGCGTCACGATTTCTTTTTTAAGCCGTACTTTCATCCGCAGAAACGGCTTGTCATCAGCGCGTGAATATTTAACTTCGCCCAAATTTATATTCAGTTCATCTTGTAAAACGGACATCATACTGGCCAGTTGTTCAGCACTGGGCGCGCCAATCGTGCCGTTGATGCCTTCGGGCGCCAGTAATAGCGTGCCGCAAATATCGTGCGCCAGTGCCGCCTGTTTCAAACGGCTCTGAAGCCCGGGAAGATCAGATCCCGTACCCACAAAACGATAAAGTGCCGCCACATGCCACATAGACCCATCATATACGGATTTTTGCCTTAAATTTCAATCTTGATTCCCAGGGTTAATCCTTATGGTATTAATGGCACCAGTGCCTGATGGAGAGTTTTAAGCGTTGTGGTGAGCGGCGAAGATTGCCGCCAGACCATGCCAATCTGCCGGGTGGGCGCGGGCGGGGTAAAGGGGAGAACCTGTACATCCCGAATACTGGCCACATGCGGAAGAACCATTTTGGGCAAAAGCGTAATACCATAGCCTTCAGCCACCAGTTGAATAAGCGTCGCCAGACTCGTGGCACTGAATGTTTTTTGTTCATGGGGAAGTTGGAGCGCACAGGCACTTAAGGCATGTTGCCGAAGGCAGTGACCATCTTCTAATAATAAAAGTTTATGTCCGTGAAGATCTTTGTTCGATAGAGATTTTTTATCTTTGAAGGCCCCTTTAGGAACAGCATAAAAAAACGCTTCATGGGTCAGTATTTTGCTCGTGAGGCCAGCGGGTAAAGAAAAAGGGAAGGCCATAATGCCCGCATCAAGGTCGCCTTCCACAAGCTTCGAGAGTAAATCAGAACTCATATATTCAAAAATCTGAAAGGTGAGTTCCGGGTATTTTGATTCCAGAGGCTTGATCATCCGGGGCAAAAGATAGGGGGCAATCGTCGGAATGATCCCCAGCCGAACGATACCGCGCATGGGGGCATCATATTGCCGGGCGAAAGTGAGTAAATGGTCTACGCCAGATAAAATGTGATCTGCGTGTTTTAAAATTTCCCGTCCAAACGGGGTCAGCATATTTTTCTTTCGGTTTTGCCGGTCAATCAATTTATGACCTAAGATGACTTCTAGATCTGCGATACCCGCACTTAAGGTGGGTTGCGTGACATGACACAGTTCTGCCGCCTTCGCAAAATGTCCGGTGCGCGAGAGGGCCATGAGATATTGAAGCTGACGCAGGCTGGGCGAACTCATATAGATAATTCCTTTTAGTAGCATTAATTATAATAGATTTTATCTATTAATAAAAAAGGTTTTTTCAATTGGCTTTTTAAAAAAGGCAGGATTACGATGCCTTTCACATCATCCCATTTTCTAAAGGAGAACATCATATGTTGGGTATTGGCGATAAATTACCAGAATTTTCTGTCACGGGCGTAAAACCGGGTTTCATGGCGCATGAAGAAAACGGGCAGAGCGCGTTTGAGACGATTACAAACAAAAGCTTTGAGGGCAAATGGAAGGTTATGTTCTTCTATCCTAAGGATTTTACATTTGTGTGTCCGACGGAAATCGTTGAATTTGCCAAACTCAACAAGGATTTCGAAGATCGTGATTGTGTGGTGATGGGTGGATCGACGGATAACGAATTCTGCAAACTGGCTTGGCGCCGGGAACACAAAGACCTTCATCAGCTTAATCAATGGAGTTTTGCCGACACCAACGGATCTCTGACCGATGGATTAGGCATTCGTGACAGATCAGCGGGCGTCGCGCTTCGGGCAACCTTCATCGTCGATCCACACAACATTATTCAGCAAGTCACCGTCAACAGCCTGAATGTGGGGCGGAATCCCAAGGAAATCTTAAGACTCTTGGATGCTCTGCAGAGCGATGAGCTGTGTCCGTGCAACCGTCAGGTTGGCGGCGACACGATTGATCTTCATGCCGAAGCGGCCAAACTGAAAAAGGCGGCCTAATCCATGTCACTTGAAAGCATTCAAAACGCCCTTCCTGACTATGCGAAGGATATTAAATTGAACCTCAGCGGTTTCATGAATGAAACAGACATGACCGAACAACAAACATGGGGAACATTGTTTGCCTGTGCACTGGCGACCGGGAATGAATTTGTCATTCGTGAGATCGAATCCGAAGCTAAAGCGCGTTTATCCACTGAGGCCTTTCAAGGGGCCAAGGCGGCGGCATCCATCATGGCCATGAATAATGTATATTATAAATTCGTGGGTATGATTGCGAATGAAGAATACAAAACCATGCCGGCTAAACTCCGGATGAATATTCTGGCGTCTCATGGCACAGATAAGATCGACTTTGAACTCTGGGCATTGGCGGTATCGGCTATGAATGGCTGTAAATTCTGTGTGGATGCGCATGATAAGAAATTGCGTGACCATGGCGTCAGTGCCGTGATCGTTCAAACAGCCGTGCGTATGGCCGCCGTTATTCAGGCCACGAGCGCGACATTGGCGGCAGAATCGGCGATGTCATCGACGCCGATGGCCAAAGCCGCATAATCATATCACTCAAAAATGAAACCCTTGGGGGAGCAATCCCGCAAGGGTTTTTCTATTTCTCAACCGTGACATATAATCTGGGCGGTGGGACAGAAATCTGATGTTCTTTAAAGGCGTCCCAAATGGCTAAAAGCACATCGCCTTTGATGTTCGTGACCCCTTTTTCGGCATCGCGTATCCAGAAACGAAGCGCAAATTTGAAACCCGCACCATCATATTCCACAATATGCGCCTGAGGAGCGGGCGAAGAGACCACGCGGGATGGTTTGGCGGCGGCTTCGGCCGTTATTTTTTTTATCATATGCGGATCGGTGTCATAGGATACATGAAAAAACACCTCAAGACGAACCAGCGTATCCCCATGTGACCAATTCACTACTTGCTGGGTGACCAATTGTTCATTGGGGATTAAATAAGATTTATTGTCTCGGGTCACAATTTCCGTGTAGCGCGATCCCATATATTGAACCCAGCCAAAGGTCGAGCTTTTGCCGTCTTGGGAAAACATTTCGATGATGTCGCCGGGCTTGATGGATTGATCCATCAACAACATCATGCCCGAAAACAGGTTCGACATACCGTTTTTAAGGCCAAAGCCCAACCCCAGGCCAACCGCCCCCGAAAATACCGCCAGCAAGGAGAGATCGACGCCGGCCGTGGTAATACCGATTAGAATGGCCGAGACAATCAAAATCACCCGGATGATTTTTGAAATCAGCACCCGGGAGGAGGGTGTCAAACTGGCGGCCAAACTGATCCGGCGTTCAATAAACGACGCCAGAAACAAGGCGCCATAAAGCAGGATGAAGAGCGCCATCATGATTTTGATGACGGTCAACACAGAGAAACGAAAATCGCCTAGATCCATCCCAAAGGAATCGAGCAAAGCCATTGTTGGTTCTAAAATACCAAAAATACTTAAGGCGGCGATTCCCCAAATGACAAAGGCCACAATGTTGCGGGAAAACCGGTTTGAAATAAATTGAACGGATAAACGAATTAAAATCCAGGCGAACAACAGTTTGGAGACAACCTCGCAGAGCCCGTGACTAAAGCCCAGCGGTTTAAGGGCGATAATTTCTCCCCCGGCAAAAATTAAAAGCAGAGCGGTGGCGGGGAGCAAAAGCCGTATCAAAGAATGGACAATTTCCGTGAGACGATAGGGAATACGTAAGGCATTCACCCGGTCGTTCAAATGATTTTGGGCATAACGTGTGATGATGGACGCCAAGGAAAATGCCAGCGCAATTAATGCCAGCTGGATGGCGGTGTCCGGGGTGAAGACATGTTTTTGCATCCACAAACCCACATCATTGACCAAAGTAACCAACGTTGTATTCTTGATATCCATGGGTGTTACCTTAAATCAGAATGGGTCTGGCTGACAATCTATGTCAGGATGTTACGCGCAGGTAAGTCAACGCCCTGATTATTGTAAGATTATTTGAACAGAGGTTTTTCGCATGCATTATCTTCATACCATGATACGTATTCGGGACATGGCAGAATCGCTTCATTTTTTCTGCGACCTGCTGGGCATGAAAGAAGTCAGGCGTACCGAGAATGGAGCCGGGCGCTTTACTTTGATTTTCCTGTCGGCGGACGCGGATTTTGACCGTGCTTCGGGCGAGAGTAAAAGTCCTTTACTGGAACTCACGTATAACTGGCCGGATGAAAACGGGAAGGGTGAGATATATACAGGGGGGCGCAATTTTGGTCATCTGGCTTACCGCGTCACGAATATCTATGAGACCTGTGCCCGGTTAAAAGACGCAGGGGTGATCATCAACCGCCCACCGCGCGATGGTCACATGGCGTTTGTGAAAACGCCGGACGGAATATCCCTAGAATTGCTTCAGGACGGGGCGCATTTGCCCCCGGCAGAACCATGGGTTTCCATGCCTAATACAGGGACGTGGTAAGGGACAATTAGGCCGATAATCCCCGGCGCAGGCTGTCGATCAGGTTTTTTTCAAAGGCGGGGTCGAAATCCTGTCCGGTGATCAACCGGAAGAAAATAGGCCCCATGATCAAATCAATGGCTGATTCCATATCTAGATCTGCCCGAAATTCCCCGCTGTCTTTGCCTTCGCTCAAGTAACGCGCCAGCGCGTCATATCGTTCCTGGAAAAACCCTTGGGAAAATGATTTCAAGGCCTCCATATCGCCTTGGGCTTCCCCCAGAATTTCTGCCACCATCCGCCCATTTTTACCCGCCAGTTGACGAAGCAGTTTCTCAATTTGCACCTTGATCCCCTCAAAGGCCGTGGCCGAAGCGGGCAGGATGTTCAAAAAAGCGGGCTGAGAAAACACCGCATCCATCACCACGGCCTGTTTATTCGGCCACCAGCGATAAATGGTGGTTTTGCCAACCCCGGCCTTTTTGGCGATCGCTTCAACCGATAACTTATGTACCGGCATATGGGTTAACAGGCGGCGGGTGGCGTCCAGAATGGCGCGGTGGGATTCATCTGACCGGGGGCGTCCGGCTTTTCCTTTGCTGTCATCAATCTGATAAGTCTGCGCGGCGGAAACCAACATGGGGCATCTCCTTTGAGGTCAAAAAGCGAATCGCTACGATATTTGAATACGCCCCGTTTTTATAACGCACATAGAAAAATCTCAATCGATACGGCGCGGATGTCCACAAGCTTTGATATTTATCCACGACTAGGTGGGGCGAAAAGGCCACCTTATTTTATGGTGACATATGAGGCAGAACGACTAACCATTTGTTTTTAAATGAATTGATGAAATGTCATGACAGACTTCATCCAAAACGTTAGGATGCGTCTTCTATCCGTGATAAAAAATAAGAGGGGCACGTATGAAGGTCTGGATACTCTATGGGGATCAGGTGGAATCGAGTGCCGATTTGGCGCATGAGGTCAGACGATTCCAATCAGAAGCCATCGAATTGGGCGTGGAACTCTCTGTCTATCGACCAGATCAATTTGATCTTTTGGTTACGCAGGATACCCGGGATTCTGTTTTGATAGATGGGGAAAGCGTTCCCCTGCCGGATGTAGTATTTCCGTATTTTAACCACCATGACCATAGTTATTTTTCGCTGGCGGTAGCCCGTCAGCTCGAACGTATGGGCTGTATTATTTATAATAATGCCAACACCATTGAAACCGTCCGCGACAAATTGCACACCCACCAGATTATCGCCGAAGCAGGCATACCCTCACCCGTCACCATGCTGGCCAAGTTTCCGGTCGATATGGATTTGATCGAAAGTACGATTGGCTTCCCGGTGGTCGTTAAAACGTTAAACGGGGCATTAGGGATTGGGGTCTTTCTGATTGAAAGTGCCCGGGCTTTTAAGGAATTGATGGATCTAATCGGTCAGACCAACCCCCATTTGCAACTCATCTTCCAGAAATTTGTGGCCTATAGCCGGGGGCGGGATATTCGTCTTTTTACTGTGGACGGGCAGGTGGTGGCGTCGATGGAACGCCGCGCCAAAGAGGGGGATTTCAAGGCCAATTATTCATCCGGCGGGTCGGTGCATCCTTTTACGCCGGATCAGGCGGCCATTGATCTTGCGCTTAAAACCGCAGATGTCTTGAATATCCAGATTGGCGGGATTGATTTGCTTTTTGCCGAAGGCGGCGGCTATACGGTGTGCGAAGCCAATACATTCCCGGGGTTCAAAGGGCTTGAAAAAGCATCCGGCGTGAATGTCGCGCGCACCATCCTTCAGGCGATGCAACGTCGATGTGAGGCTAAGTCACATCAGGTGACAACCCTGCCCCCTGAGAAAAAACGCGCCAGTTTATAAGATCATTATGGCCGTTGAAACGTTGTCGGGGCGGGGTCTATTTCCTGTACCTGTCCCTGACGAATTTCCATGATGGCCAGCCCACGCTCTGCCAGACCATTTTGATCAAACCGGAAAATACCATCCATCCCGGCAAACCCGTTGACGCCCGTGATGGCGTCCGCACCAAACCCTTTGCCAGATCGTGCCAGCACCGCCGCCAAAGCCGTGGCATCATAGGCCAAAGACGCCAGACGCGGCGGCGTGTTGCCGTAGGTCATGCGATATTTTTTTTCAAACACCGAAAATTGCCGAGGTGAGGGTGCCGCAAACCACGCGCCGTCTAACGCCGGGTGAGATAGGGTGCGCGGGTCGTCCCATAATCCTGTGCCCATTTTTTGAATCGTCTTGGGGAGTAAGCCAGCAACCGCACCGGCACTTTGGCCATCCATGGGTAAAAAGACCCCTTGAATATTAGAGGTGCCCAATTTTTTGATGGCGTCCGCGCTGGGCATAGATTTGCTGTTATACCGTAAGGTTTCGGTGATCGTGATGCCGTGCCGCTGGGCGGAATTTTGAAATTCACGCGTGGCCATATCCGCATACGCATCGACGCCTGAAATAAGGGCGGCATTTTTTATGCCTTTCAGGGCGGCGTATCGAACCATCCGGTCGATTTGGGTTTGGGGGGTAATTCCCAAAAGATACGTATTACCGCCGGCGGCACTCAGGTCATTTGAAAAGGCCACCATATTCACTTTACTGGTTTGTGCGATGGGTTTTACGGCCTTGACCGCATCGGCAAATACGGGGCCCAGAATAATCTGCGCGCCCTCGTTAAGTGCAGATTGTGTGGCCTGTGCGGCGGTTTCCGGTGACATCCCCGTATCCCGGGGTAGTAATTCAAAATTGTCGCCGCCGATATCAAAAACAGCCAACTGCGCCGCTGACAGCATCGCTTGACCCATGCTGGCATGGGTGCCCGTCAAGGGCACCAGCAAGGCAACCTTGACAGGTTTTTGCGAAACGGCTGACCCCGGCACCGATGACATGGGGGCTGGGCCATTGATTACCGGTGCGGGCGCAGGCGGAGCAGGGGATGTCGAAGGGGACGGGGCGTTCCAGACGCTGGGTTGGCCGGAGCATGCCGCCAGAGATAAAACCGCGCACAAGATCAGGAAAACTGAAGAAAGAAGATGAATTCGGCGTGTCACCAGCGTATCCTTTCGCATTATGAATGCAAAGACTATACAAAAAGATTTGCCTGCGCCGCAATCCGTTTCCTTGAAACCCGGACTTTATCTGGTGGCAACACCCATCGGGAATATGCGCGACATTTCGTTTCGGGCTCTGGATATTCTCTCGTCTGTTGATGTGGTGGCCTGCGAGGATACCCGTGTGACGGGTAAATTACTGTCGGCCTACCGGATCAAAAAACCGATGATCACGTATAATGATCACGCCAGTAGCCGCCAGAGAATCAGCCTGATGGACACAATCTTATCAGGGAAATCTGTCGCACTGGTTAGCGATGCCGGTACGCCCTTGATCTCAGACCCGGGATATAAGCTGGTTCAGTCCGTGCATCAGGCTGGCGCGATGGTCAGTGCCATTCCGGGGGCAAATGCCGCCCTATCGGCACTTCAGTTATCGGGTATTCCTTCGCATAGTTTTTCGTTTTTAGGGTTTTTACCGCCTAAAAGTGTTGGGCGTAAAACCAAGCTGGAGCCTTGGAGGGAAACGGACAGCACGCTTATTTTTTATGAAACCGCCCCCCGGTTGCTGGAAAGTTTGAAAGATATGAAATCCGTGCTGGGGGATCGCCCCGCCGCGGTTGTGCGTGAAATCACCAAATTATTCGAGGAGGTTAAGCGGGATAAACTCTCGGCGTTAATCGCACATTACGATCGCGCCGGTTCCCCCAAGGGAGAGATTTGTATTATTGTGGGTGCCCCGGAACCCGAAGAACAGGAAGTTGGCACCAGCATTGAATCCCAATTAAAACTGGCGCTCAAAACCATGTCAGTGCGTGATGCGGCCGAAGTGGTGTCGATCGCCACAGGCAAACCCAAAAAAGCCATCTACATGTTGGCGCTTAAACTCTCTGGGAAATGAGATCACGACAAGACTCTTATACACGGGGGTGGCTGGCGGAATATCTGGCGGCAGGTTATCTCTGGGTCAAAGGATTCCAGATTTTAACCATTCGGTATAAAACGCCGCTCGGCGAAGTCGATATTATTGCCCGCCGAGGAGAGCAGTTGATTTTCGCCGAAGTCAAGTATCGCCCTGATCTGGACGAAGCGCTTTATGCTGTGACGCCCCAAGCCCAAAACCGAATTATGCGTGCCGCTCAGTTATTCATGGCCGAACAAAAAAATATGTCTTTAAGCGCGCGGTTTGATATCATCGCCATATCGCCGCCATTTTTTATTCGTCATATTGAGAATGCGTGGCAACCCAGATCATAAGGTTTTCACATATCTGTTTTATCGTCTTTTTCACTTCACGGGTTTTTTCATGAATAAACTGATGATTTTTTTGCTTCCGGTCTTGATGTTAGGTGCGTCAGGATGCACGCCCATTGGCCTTGCGACCGGGGTAGGCGCATCCGCGGGTATAGCGTCAGCCAAGGAAGGCGGTATATCGGGTGCTGTTAACGATAAATGGATTCAAACCCAGATCAACGATGCCTGGATTAAGTATGACATCGACACCTTTGCCAAGTTGGACACCACGGTGGAGCAAGGTCGTGTGCTGATCACAGGTGTTGTCCAGAATCCGGATGCGCGCGTTGAGGCGGTTCGCCTCGCGTGGCAGGTGAAAGGTGTGAAGCAGGTCATCAATGAAATTCGCGTGGCCAACAGTGAGGGCTTTCAGGGGTTTGTCAGAGATAAGTGGATATCCACCCGTCTGCGCGGCGCGATTTTATTCGACCGTAATGTTGATTCCATCCATTACACCATCGATACGGTTCAAGGGGTGGTTTATCTGATGGGGGTGGCGCGGGATCAGGCTGAACTTGACCGGGTCATCGAAACAGCGCGCACCGTGCCCCATGTCAAACAAGTTGTGTCCTATGTGAAGATGCCCGGAGAGAAAATATCAGGTGGGGTCACTTCAACAGAGTCTTCGGCCGCACGGCCGTCTTCTGACTCCGCGGATTCGTCGTCTGGTTTTTCGGGGGATGCGCCCATGGATATCACAGGCCCCCCGGGACGTCCCGCCAGCGTTGAAGCCGTTCCCTTGGATTAACCTTGAGATTCTTTTGTAATGGATTTTGACCCCGACATTTATTTATCCAGCTTGGGAACGCTTCCGGATAGGGATATTGATCCCGTGCTGGCCGCCTTGGCGTTATGTGCCTCGGAACACCCCGGGTTGTCGTGGGGGAGGTATGTTTTTCATCTGGAACAATTAAAGAAAAAAACCACCGAGGCGTTTCAAAGTGCCCTGTCACTCGGCGATCATGATCAGGCCTCAACGCGTTTGTCGGTGTTAAAGCATGTTCTGGCCGATCAAGAAGGATATGAAGGCGACCGGGACACCTATGACCATTTGGATAATGCCGATATGGTACGGGTGATAGATCGCCGACGGGGTTTGCCGGTTTCCATGGCCTTGATATATGTGTCCTGCGCTCGCCATATGGGTTGGGATGTGCGGGGTCTCAATTTTCCAGCACATGTTTTGTGCCGGATTGATTGCGGCGGAGACCGGTTAGTGTTTGACCCGTTTGACCGGGCCACGACGCTGATGGCACCCGACTTAAGAGCCCTTGCCAAACGTATGATGGGTGAACAAACAGAATTGTCGGCCGAATGGTTTGAACCTGTGTCCACGCGGGATTTGTTGGTTAGGCTTTTGAACAATATCAAATTACGTCAGGTCAAGGCTGAGGCGTATGAGCACGCGGTGCAGACGATTGAAAAAATGCGCCTGATAGCCCCGGACGAATATCGCGTCTTGTTTGATGCCGGTGTCTTATACGCGCGTGTGGGACAAAAAAGCCGGGCACTTGAAATGCTTGAATCCTATCTGGATCATGCACCATCACCTCGGGATGCCGAGGATGCGGTGCGGTTGATCCGTGAAATCCGTCAGGGTCTGCAATAAGCATCCGTGCCCATATGGGGCAAAAATGTGGAAAGCCTAAGGTATTTTCATGCGGGGGGTTGTCACAAGCCGCGTGCCGTTCTAGCTTTGTCACGAAATTTTTGTGATTCGCGAGGTATTCACCTTGATGTGTCTCAAGCTTTTTTTCGCATTAACTCATAAACTTTTTCATGGATAAGGATACGCCTATGCAAACGACCTCTTTATTGACCCGCACGTTGATGCTCGGACTGATCGCCCTGACTTTCACGGCGTGTTCCAAAAAAGAAGACGAAATGGGAGCCCCCGTTGTCACCAATGACGGTATGAACCAAGGTGGTTTGACCAGCGGTGATGGAATGATGAACGGACAAGGCATGACCGGGGTTGATGGTCAGGTTGTCCCCGGATCTCAGCAGGATCTGGTTGTCAATGTGGGCGACCGCGTTTTCTTTGGCTATGACCGGTTTGATCTGGCACCTGAGGCCTTGGCAACACTCAATAAACAAGCAGAGTGGCTGAACCGTTACCCCAACTTGAATATTACCATCGAAGGTCATGCCGATGAGCGCGGTACCCGCGAATACAACATCGCGCTCGGTGATCGCCGGGCAACGTCTGTGAAAAACTATCTGGTCTCAATGGGCGTATCATCAAGCAGACTGAACACGATCAGCTATGGTAAAGAACAACCGGCTGTCGTGGGTGCCAATCCGGCTGGGTGGGCGCAAAACCGTAGAGCCGTCACCCGCGTAGAATAATCAAGCGTTTATCGATGACATTGACGTCGTATATATATAGCAGAAAGGCACAGAGCATATCGTCTTTGTGCCTTTCTCTTTTATCCATCGGTCTTTTGTCCTTTGCCGTTTCTAGCCCGGCATCCGCTCAGTCAGACGAGTTACAGAATCGTTTGCGCCGCATTGAGAATGAGCTCGATACATTGAACCGTGCCGTGTATCGCGGGGATAAGGCGGTAGATATGCCGGCACCGCTGACATCGACTGAACCTATGTCCGGTGGCAACATGGAAATAAGACTTCAGCAAATTGAAAACCAACTTCGTGAACTGACCGGTAAGTTGGAACAGCAGGGATTTGATATCCAGCAAATCCAAACACAGATGGATCGGCTGGAAACCCAATCAAAAACAGATCACGCAGATATGCCCCCTGCATCAATACCGCCTGCGACAGATCAGACCCCGTCGGCGGGATTAAATCCAAACGGGTTAAAGCCTGAAGATTCTGCACTACCCGGTGACCAGCCGGATGTTCCGTCTGTGTCTGCTCCATCTGCGAGTATGAAAACGCTAACGCCTCAAAAAGGATCAGATCCGGCCAGTTTGTACGAAATGGCCTATGGTCATCTGAAAAGTGGTAATCATGATCAGGCCGAAGCCGGGTTTAATGATTTTATTAAGCAATATCCGGATCACGCTTTGTCGGCCAATGCCATGTATTGGTTGGGCGAGAGTTATTATGTGCAGGGTCAATTTGATCAAGCCTCTAAAACCTTTGCGCAGGCCTATCAAAAATACCCCGGCGGGCCTAAAGGCGCAGATAATCTTTTGAAACTGGGGATGTCGTTATCCGGAACAGGCAAAAAGAAAGAAGCTTGCATCGCGCTTTCTCAAGTGGCCAAGGAATATCCAAACGGACCCGCCCCCGTGCTTCGTAAGGCGGAGCAGGAGATGGCGACCCTCGATTGTCGTTAATAGCGCGTGCGTGCCGCTTTTTTTCTGTTAATCTATTTTGATCATGACGATAGATACAGGTGGCCAGACTTCCGTGGCCGTAGCGGTTTCAGGCGGGGCAGACAGCATGGCATTGACGCATATGCTGGTGGCATCTGGGGTCAGCCAAATTTACGCGCTCACCTTTGATCATGGATTGCGACTCGAAAGTTCTACTGAAGCCCGGCAAGTAGGACAGTGGCTCTCGGGGATCGCGCCTCTCACACATCATATTTTGACATGGGGTGGGGATAAGCCGCACACCCGTATCTTGGAAAAGGCGCGGCAGGCACGCTATGACGCGATGGGGGCTTTTTGCGAGGCGCACGGCCTCTCTTCTTTATACGTGGCACATCATCAGGATGATCAGGCTGAAACGGTACTAATGCGTCTGGCAAAGGGAAGCGGTCTGGATGGGCTTTGCGGTATGTCATCGGAAATGGATGTGGGCGGACTGATGATCAAACGCCCTTTGTTGAATACGCCTAAATCAGAATTACTCGATTATTGCGCCCGGTTTAACATTCCTTATGTGCAAGATCCCAGCAATCAAAATGAAAATTTCTTGCGTCCCCGATTGCGCGCAGCGCAATCCATCTTGGCCGAAGAGGGGCTGACTGCTAAAAGATTATCTCTCACGGCCAAACGTCTGGCCCGCGCCCGTGAGGCGTTGGACATCATGACGGATCAGTTCATATCCGATCATGTTTTGGGGTTTCAGGCGGGCACTTCCTTGCTCACGATAGATCTTCAGGCTCTGCGAGCCGTACCGGAAGAAATTGCCCTGCGCGTGATGATGCGCGCATTATCCTGTTTTCGTCCGGACGAGGATTATGCTCCGCGTCTGGAACGTACCGAAGAATTAACCCGGGATATTTTGTCCGGCATGTTCAAAGGTGCGACGCTGGGGGGATGCTTGTTTGCATGTGGGGGCAAAGATCAGGCATTATTAATTCTCAGGAAGGAACACAGGAATTAACATGCGCGTTATTTTTTTTCTGATGGTCTTGTGGTGTTCGTTCTCAGCACAGGTTTGGGCTGATACGCCGTCCAAAAAACGCATTCCCTTGCCGCCGCTTGAATTTGGCCCGGCTGATTTCGGTAATATTCGTGGGTTTGTCTGGGGGGTTAAGCCTAATGATATCCGCCGATTTGAGCAGGCCACTTTTTTCGATGAGGTCGAGCAGGAAGACGGGCATCTGGCTTTTTTCTATCTGGATCGGGTGCTGGGCGGCAGAACCTTGTTGAATTATCGTTTTTATAAGAATCAATTATGGCAGGCACGATTTGATTTCAAAAAAAGTTTTGAACGGCCGCGCCATGCCATTGATGAGTTCATGAAAGCGCAGGGTGAAATTGAAAAAAAATATGGCCCAGCACAATTAGACATGACATGGGTCAATGAGACCCATAAAGATTATCCCGACGATTGGGGGATTGCCGTTCTGACCGAGGATTTAAAGATCAAAGCCGTGTGGGACACACCCGAAACCAACATTGTAATGACATTATCCGCCGATGAATTTGAATTTCAGTGGCAGGCGACCTTTACCAGCACCGCCCTTTCTGCCCAGATTGAAAAAGATGGGCAGGGCGGGGCGGCGGCCATTTTACCCCAGACAAGCCGGACAGAAGCTCTGCCATAATTCTGCTTTGATATCGTTTTATCATAAAAAACGGCAGAAAACCGGGTGTTGATGCCTGTTTTCTTGGACTTTGGGTCTGTTTCGCCCTAGATTGTACACATTATAAACAACGGATGGTTGATACATGAACGGCATGGGAAAAAATGTTTTATTCTGGCTTGGCATCGGCTTGATGCTGATGTTCCTTTTCAATGTGTTTCAGGGTGCCAAGGTGACAGGCACATCAAAAACACAAACCCTTGCCTATAGCGATTTCATGGCCGATGCCAAGGCTGGCCGTATTACGGATGTCACGATCAAGGGGCAGGATATTTCCGGCCACTTGACCAGCACGGGCGAAAAATTCTCGACCATGGCACCGGTGGGCGAAAATGTGGTGGAACGTCTCGATGGCTCTGGGGTACGCATCACGGCGGAGCCGCCGGATCCTGAAAAGGTCAGCGCGTTTTCTGTGCTTTTGTCGTGGTTTCCGATGTTGCTGTTGATTGGCGTGTGGATTTTCTTCATGCGTCAGATGCAGGGCAAAGGCGGCGGCGGGGCGATGGGGTTTGGCAAATCCCGGGCGCGTCTTCTGACTGAAAAACATGGCCGGGTCATGTTTGAGGATGTGGCAGGTATTGACGAAGCCAAAGTTGAGCTTCAGGAAATCGTCGAGTTTTTGAAAGATCCGCAAAAATTTCAGCGGCTGGGCGGGAAAATTCCGAAAGGTGCCTTATTGGTGGGCCCACCCGGAACCGGCAAAACATTGACCGCGCGCGCTGTTGCCGGCGAAGCCAATGTCCCCTTCTTTACGATATCGGGTTCTGATTTCGTAGAAATGTTTGTCGGCGTGGGTGCTTCGCGGGTTCGGGATATGTTTGAACAGGCGAAAAAAAGCGCGCCTTGCATTATCTTCATCGACGAAATTGATGCCGTTGGTCGTCACCGCGGTGCAGGTCTGGGCGGCGGGAATGATGAACGCGAACAAACGCTCAACCAGTTACTGGTCGAAATGGATGGGTTTGAGGCGACAGAGGGTGTGATCCTGATTGCGGCCACCAACAGACCGGATGTTCTGGATCCGGCGTTATTGCGTCCCGGTCGTTTTGACCGGCAGATCGTGGTGCCGCTTCCGGATGTGAAGGGACGTGAAAAAATTCTGAACGTCCATATGAAGAAAGTACCGTTATCACAAAATGTGGTCGCGTCAACCTTGGCGCGCGGCACCCCTGGTTTTTCGGGGGCTGATCTGGCCAATCTGGTCAACGAAGCCGCCCTGTTGGCCGCCCGTCGTGGCAAACGGGTGGTAGGACAGCAGGAATTCGAAGACGCCAAAGACAAGGTTATGATGGGTGCAGAGCGCAAATCGATGGTCATGACCGAACAGGAAAAGAAACTGACGGCGTATCACGAAGCCGGACACGCGATTGTGGCACTTCATGAACCGGAATCTGATCCTATTCACAAGGCGACGATTATTCCGCGCGGGCGGGCATTGGGGATGGTGATGCGCCTACCCGAAGGCGATAGAATTTCCATGTCCAAGGCTAAGCTCAAAGCCGATCTGGCCGTGGCCATGGGGGGGCGTATTGCCGAAGAAATTATTTTCGGCGCGGAAAAAGTCACCACGGGAGCATCATCGGACATTCGCATGGCGACAGATATCGCCCGGCGTATGGTCACGGAATGGGGTATGTCTGACAAATTGGGGCCGCTTCGGTATAGCGGGGATCAAGAAGAAGTGTTTTTGGGTCATTCCGTGGCGCAAACTAAAAACATGTCTGATAATACGGCTTCAATCGTGGATTCAGAAATCCGAATGATTGTTGAAAACGCGTATGCACGTGCCAAAGATATTTTGAACGCGCAGTTGGATCAATTACACACCCTTGCCAAAGCGTTGCTGGAATATGAAATGCTGAGTGGAGATGAGATTAAGGCGTTGCTTCGCGGCGAACCTATTCTTCGGGATGAACCCGAAGAGCCAACGGGTGGATCACGCTCATCGGTGCCGTCGTCGGCCACAAAAACCGGGATACAACAACCGCAAGGTATTTAATCCATGTCGAAACGGTTTCGTTTTTTTTCGGTGTTTGTTTTTATAGCCGGGATCGTGGCGGTTTCGTCTGCTTACTATTTTAAAAAATCCCAGCCTTTGCCGGATACATTTATGCATCAAGGAAAACCCGTTGATGCGATGTGTGTCTATAAAATCATGGGGTCGGGGACGAATGACAGAACAACCAGACTGGATGATTGTTTGCTTCCTGAAACGATGATTTCCTCGGATAATCGCTGGGCACCGGATGATCAAGGTTTTTTTGGATATGAATATAATGCCGAAGAAGCTGGTCTAATGGGGGTTCCCTATACATCATACAAACCCGTCGGTAAGCTTTTGAATGGTGATTTTGTAATATTTAATCAGGAATCCGGGGGAGGTACGGGCATTTTTGATACCATCGCCGTGGTGAGATTGACGAACCATACCTTGTCCTTGAAAAAAGTACTGACAGGCGGGGATCGGTGTAACGGCGGTGTTTTTGCTGTCAAGGCCGAAGGGGATGATGTTTTTTATTCTGTTTTCATGACCCCAGCAGATATCGTGAACGTTATTTCAGGCAAAGAAATTATTGTGCCGTATGATGATTTGGAATCAAGTGCCGCTAGTTGTTATGCCGCCGCCAATTATAAAAATGATGAATTAGTTGGCATGACGTTGTTGACCGATATTCTGGATCAAAATGCACAGAGCGATGAAGAATGGGTTTCGCAATATCGGCACCAGAAGTGTTTTAATCAATATATGGGGGATTATGTGGCGGCGCGTAAACCTCTTGATATGGACATGACGCTGGCGCGTGAATTTGTCCGTGGTTTTGACGTGACCTGTCTGGAGAAAAAATAACATCATGTCTCGTAAATATTTTGGTACAGACGGTATTCGCGGTACCGCCAATATTCATCCAATGACGGCGGATATGGCCCTTAAGGTCGCGATGGCCACGGCCTATGTGCTTCGGCACCGTCAGGAAAGCGGCTCACTGGATCGTGTTTTGATCGGTAAAGACACACGTCTGTCTGGTTATATGCTGGAACAGGCGATGGCCGCAGGTTTTGTCGCCATGGGGATGGAAGTCATTCTAACTGGCCCTATTCCCACCCCCGCCGTGGCGCAACTCACCAAATCCCTACGGGCAGATGTGGGGGTCATGATTTCGGCTTCGCATAACCCGTATCAGGATAACGGCATTAAATTATTCGGGGCAGATGGATGTAAATTATCTGATGCGCTGGAAATCGAAATCGAATCCGCGATTGATATGGATCAGAATGTGTTATTGCCGCCGCCGGATAAAATCGGTAAGGCCACGCGTTTAGATGACGCCCCGGGACGTTATGTTGAGTTTTTGAAACGCTCACTACCGCGCGGCGGCACCTTAAAGGGTATCAAGATTTTACTGGATTGCGCCCATGGCGCGGCGTACCGGGTGGCGCCTCAATTGCTCTGGGAGCTTGAGGCAGATGTCATCACCATCGGTGATCGTCCTAATGGCCGTAACATCAACGAAGGATGCGGTGCTACTCATACGGACTGGCTTCAGAAAAAAGTGATTGAGGAAAAAGCCGATATCGGTCTTGCGTTGGATGGGGATGCGGATCGCTTGATTTTGGTGGACGAAACAGGTACCCGCATTGATGGTGACCAGATCTTAGGTGTGCTGGCACGTCTTAAAAAGGAACAGGGCTTTATTCAAGGTGGCGGCGTCGTGGCGACGGTTATGTCGAATATGGGTCTGGAAAAATTTTTATCAGGTCTGGGGCTTTCGCTCATTCGCACGCCCGTCGGTGACCGCTATGTCGTTGAAAAAATGCGCGAAGGCGGATTTAACCTGGGCGGGGAGCAATCCGGCCATGTGATCTTGTCTGATTTTGGCACGACGGGAGATGGTTTGCTGGCCGCGCTTCAGGTGTTAAATGCCTTGATGGCTTCGGGCCAAAAAGCCTCTCAGTTCTGCCGTGTCTTTGACCCGTTCCCCCAAGTACTTCAAAATGTGCGTATTACAAACGGCCATAAGCCGCTGGATGATGCCGGGGTCAAGGCCGCGATTGAACGCGCTGAAAAAGAGCTGGCAAATGATGGTCGATTGCTGATCCGTAAATCTGGCACAGAGCCCTTGATCCGCGTCATGGCCGAAGGCCGAAATGAAACGCAGGTCAAAAAGCTTGTCTCTGACCTGTGCGCGGTTATTGAAAAATCAGCGGGTTAACCCCACTAATATACATATTGACAACATTGTCATAGATGTCTAAACCACGTGTTATGACATCTCGTATTTTTTATATTATTGATCTTGAGGGAGAAACACTCCGTAAGGGTCAGAATCCCATTCATTTATCTGACGAGTTTTCAGCTACCCTTAGTTTTGATCGCTCGCTATCAACCCTTGAGACCTATTTGGCGTGGTTCGATGGCCGATTTGAAGGGTGGTATGAACAAGATAACAAAAAATATGTTGGCACAGCCCGGGTCAGTTTTTTAGAAGGCAACGTTCCTGAAGATCATGTGATGAACTCTTGGACATGTGTTAGCCGGCTTCCGGTTCCCGGTATTCACCGTAGTTTCTGCCCCGAGGCGAATTATCAGATTTTGCCTAATGATTTTGACAGATCCTATGGTGGTACCTGTCCTTAAATTGGGGTAGGATGTTCTTATGACACAGATGTCCCCCGAAAAACTTTTATGGATAGCCGCCCGGCAGGGGGATTGCGCCGTGATACGCCGTCTGGTGGTTGAAGGCGTGGATATCGAGGCACGGGACGCGCAAGGGCGCACCGCCCTTCATATCGCTACCCAATATGGTCATATGGACGCGCGGAAGACCCTCATGGCGGCGCGGGAGATGCGCGCCTTGGCAAAAATGGGCGTCCTGCCTGAGGGCGGGTTTTCTGCCAAATTCAAGCCCCTGAAAACCGGTACAGAATAGTTTTTGAAAAACCGCCGGGGTCGGCTATAAACACCCCTTGATGACTGATCTCAACACTGCTTTGTTGCCCAATGGTTTAATGGATCTTCTACCTGAAGAGGCCGAAGCCGAAGCCCGTGCCATTACCGACCTGATGACGGCTTTTGCCGCATTTGGGTATCGGCGCGTGAAGCCGCCGCTGGTGGAATTTGAAGATTCATTATTATCTGCGGGGCCGGGGGCGGCCATGACCCGTCAGACCTTTCGCCTGATGGACCCGGTCTCCCAGCGCATGATGGGCGTCCGGGCGGATACCACCTCACAGATTGCCCGTATTGCAGGGTCAAGGCTGGCCGAAGAAAAAAGACCCCTGCGTTTGTCGTATGCGGCAGATGTCTTACGCGTCAACGGAACCCAGCTTCGTCCCGCGCGGCAGTTCACGCAAGTTGGCTGTGAATTAATCGGCGCAATTCCGCCGCAGGATGATGCTGAGATCATGCTTCTGGCCTTGCATTCTTTGACGGCCATTGGTCTGCGTGATTTGTCGATTGATATCACGGTTCCAGCCGTCGTGGGGGCGGTGCTGGATGAAACAGATTTTGATACGAAGACGCGCCGTGACGTGATTGAGATCTTAAAACGCCGGGATAAATCGGCACTTTCGAACATATCCCCCCCCAAGGGACAGATACTCCTTCGGTTGATGGAAGCATCAGGCGCCGCAAGGGACGGAATCGATAAACTGGCGAATATCGAACTGCCGATGTCTGCGGCGCAAGATGTGACGGCACTGAAAGAGGCTGTCCTTAGTCTTGAAAAAGGTCTTTTAGCCTATAACCTGCCCGTCAATATCACGATTGACCCGATCGAACATCGTGGCCTTGATTATGAAACCGGGGTCAGTTTTTCCATTTTTTCCAAACAAGTGCGCGGGGAGCTGGGGGCAGGCGGGCGTTACCGTCCCCATGCCGGGCGTGAAGAAACCGCCACGGGGTTCACGTTGTATATGGATACGATTTTATCAGCCCTTCCCCCGATAAAAGACAAAAACCTTAAGCATGTTCCCGCAGACACATCCTGGGAGGATGTTAAAAAATTACAAACCCAAGGCTTTACCGTTATCAGAGGATAATATCATGGCAAATGTCGCAGTTATTGGTTCCCAATGGGGAGACGAAGGCAAAGGTAAGATCGTCGACTGGCTTTCTAGCCGAGCGGATGTCGTGGTACGTTTTCAAGGCGGGCACAATGCCGGCCACACGCTGGTGATTGATGGCAAGACCTATAAATTAAGTCTCTTGCCGTCTGGAATTGTGCGTCCTGGGAAAATGTCGATTATCGGCAACGGGGTGGTGGTTGATCCACATGCCTTGCTCAAGGAAATCGCGTCGGTTCAGGCACTCGGCGTATCAGTGACTCCTCAAAATTTGATGGTGGCAGAAAATGCCAATCTCATTCTTCCTATTCATGCGGTGATGGACAAAGCCCTTGAGGCGGCGCGGGGTAAAACCCCGATTGGAACAACCGGACGCGGTATTTCCCCCGCCTATGTGGACAAGGTCGCGCGGCGTGGCCTTCGGGTCTGTGATCTTTTGCACCCCGCGTTGGTTCGCGAAAAAATTGAAGCCATGATGTTTCATCACAATGCCTTGCTCAAAGGTCTTGGTAGTGACATCGTGAGCCCGAATGATATTTATGACGGCGTCATGTCGGTGGCGGATCAGATACTGCCGTATATGGGCGTTGTGTGGCGCCGATTGGATGAAGCAAAAGCCAAAGATGAGAAAATTCTTTTTGAAGGTGCCCAAGGCCATATGCTGGACGTGGATCACGGGACATACCCGTATGTCACAGGTTCCAATACGGTGGTGGGGCAGGCCGCGGCCGGTTCAGGCGTCGGACCCAAAACAATCGGTTTTGTTCTGGGGATTACCAAAGCCTATACAACCCGCGTGGGATCAGGACCTTTCCCGACCGAACAAGCCAATGATATCGGTGAGCGTCTGGGGCAACGTGGCCATGAATTTGGGACGGTGACGGGGCGTAAACGCCGCTGTGGCTGGTTTGATGCGGTGATGGTGCGTCAGGCCATTAAAACAGGTGGTATTGATGGCATTGCCTTAACAAAGCTGGATGTTCTGGATGGGTTTGATGAACTGAAGATTTGTGTGGGGTATGAACTGGACGGTACGCGTGTCTCTTATTATCCGGCCTCTCAAATTTATCAAGCAGACATCAAGCCGATATATGAAACCGTCAAAGGCTGGAGCCAAAGCACGCAAGGGGCGCGGTCTTGGGCGGATTTACCCGCCGAAGCCGTAAAATACGTGCGCTATATCGAAGAATTGATCGAGGCACCGGTGACCTTGCTGTCCACCAGCCCCGAACGGGATGATACCATCTTGATGCAAGATCCCTTCGCGGGTTAAGGCTGGGGGGCAGTATCTGGGCTTGAGCAGATCAGACTTCTGATTTTACTTCTGATCCATTCAGCCTTACAATCAGAGGTGCGGGGCATTCTGTCCGGCACCTTTATATTTCTTATATCCACGCGTCTTATTTTTTATAATTCATGAATAACCCGGCTCAAACGGCTTCTCCCTCCACGGCGAATGACCCCTCGTCATCCGCTGGCGGCGCGTCTTTAAGTCCCCCACTGGACTATGTTTTTAATGATAATATTACAGTGCGATCCGGGGAACGTCTGCCCCAGTATGATAAAGGCCCCGTCAAGGCCTATGCGGCCTATGGCACGTCTAAGATATCGGTGCCCATTTTTGCCATGGTCTGTGATGACTCGCTTATTCCATGCATTACCAAGGCTACTCAATTTTCTACTATTTTAAATCCCTCACTGGTGCGGCTTATTGCCCACGGAGCGATGCCGTGGCCGGCTGAAAAAAAACGTAAATATGTTTTTATCTATGAACATAAACTGGGTGCATCCATTATGCCTGACGACCGCGAAGGCGGTTTAGATTGGAAACCAGACAAGGTGATGGATGTTGTTGTTAAGCCCATCATCAATGTTCTGCTGGATCTTCGAAATAAAGACACGTTCCACGGGAGTATTCACCCAGCCAACATGTTTGACGGAGGCACCAAAAATTTTGATCGTGTCGTATTGGGTGATTGTTTAACCTTGCCGATATCCTATCATCCGCCTGTTTTATATCAGACCCTTGAACGCGGTATGACAGACCCGGTGGCGCGTGGGCTGGCCACGATTGATGACGACCTGTATGCGCTGGGTGTGTCGTTGGCGGTGATTTTAAGATCCAGTGATCCGATGCGGGGATATTCAGATGCTCAGATCATCGCCGAAAAAATGGAAATCGGTAGTTATCAGGCACTCACAGGAAAAGACCGTTTTACGGGGGCTATCTTGGAATTGCTCAGGGGGCTTCTCTTTGATGATCCGGCGCAACGCTGGACATTGGATGATGTCAAGGCATGGCTTGAGGGACGGCGTAATACACCCAAGCAAGGGGCGCGTAAGCTCAAGGCAAACAGGCCGCTGATTTTTCTGGGCGAAAAATACATGCGTCCTGAACCATTGGCCAGAAATTTGCACCTTAATACAACCGAAGCCGTGCAGTTGATTGATAGCGGGGAAATGGATCAATGGCTTGTCCGGGCAATAGATGATGAGATTTTGGCAGAACGTATTCAAAAGGCCGTCAATATTGCCATGGAAAACGGTAGAGGCCCTGGCTTTCCGGAACGTTTGGTAACCCGCCTATCCATTGCGCTCGATACCTCTGCCCCCATCCGGTATAAAGGCTTAAGCCTTTTACCCGAAGGCATTGGCAAGGCCTTAACCGAAGCCTATATCCGAAAGAAAGATATCCAGATTTATCAGGAACTCATCGAACAATATATCGTTCTGCAATGGGTGGATATGCATGAAGGGGCGGGTATTGATTCAAGCGCACTGATTTCAAAATTTGATTCCTGCCGCACATTTTTACGGCAGAAAAATATCGGCTATGGCATTGAACGATGTATTTATCTTTTATGTCCGGAATCCTACTGTTTGGGCGATAAAATCGGTTTTTATCAGGCGCGAAATGTAGATGAAGTTATGTATGCGCTCGAGGCATTATCGGCGTCCCCGGCACGTCCAGCCTATATGTTAGATCGCCACATCATTGCGTTTGTGTCTGTTAAGGATCGTCAATCTGTTGACACGTTTATCGGTGATTTAAGTGCACCAGAGGTTCATAAACGGATTTCGGGTGAAATTAAAACATTGGCGATGATACAAAAAAGAGGGCGACTGCCCCCATTCCCCGGCATTGCTAAATGGATCATCAGTTATTTAGATCCCATCTATGAACGTATTCATGACCGTGAATTACGCCAAAAATTAAAGTCACAGGTCACGGCTTTGGGGGAAACAGGCGATATTGTTAAATTGGTGGCCAAAATCGACAATCCTGAATTGATGATGATGGATAAGCGGGAGTTCCTCAAAAATATGCGTTATTTTTATGATTTGTCCGTTGAACAACGCACACTCGAGGCCAAATTGGCACGGGGGGATGTCTATGGGCGTGATCTGGGACGTCAAGTGGCGGGCG
The DNA here is from genome assembly GCA_017302165.1 of Alphaproteobacteria bacterium. Taxonomy (GTDB): domain Bacteria; phylum Pseudomonadota; class Alphaproteobacteria; order Micavibrionales; family Micavibrionaceae; genus UWPOB-MICAV1. The sequence continues at coordinate 146,722 of JAFLCW010000003.1, read as the reverse complement.
TAACGTCTTTTATCATTGCGGCACTGGTGATTATTGTGTCGACATATCTGGCCTTTAATGGCCAAGGTATGACAGGATTTATGGGATAGGCATGAGCTGGAAGCGAAATCTCTTTATTACCGTGGGGACACTTTTGGGGGTTGTCTTCCTGCCAACCACGATCATTCTTGCTGTCGGCATGTTGCCGACAGGCGCGGCGTTGTTGATTGATAAGACACGTGGCAAGGTTAGGACACTCACGATTGGTTCCATGAATCTGGCCGGGTGTGTTCCGTTCATTCTTGAGCTCTGGATGCGGGGTCATACCTTTGATAATGCCATGGGCTATCTGATGGAGCCTCGCACGATTGTCGTCATGTATTTTGCCGCCGCGATTGGTTATATGATTGATTGGGCAATGACCGGTATTGTTATTGGTATCATGTCTGAAAAAGGAAAAGCGCGGGTCAAACAAATTGAAAAAGAAAAACAGGCTTTGATCACCCGGTGGGGCGAAGAAGTCACCAATACACTGCCGTTAGATGAAGACGGATTTCCCATTGTCAGTGTCGAAACAGACAAGACAGCCTCTTAATTTATTTTGAATTTGACCTAAGTTTGAGGCGTATTTATTAAGAATTGAGCGGACTTCTATCCTCAAGAGTTCAATAGAATCAATATATCGGCCTTTCCTTTTTCTGTAAAAAATTAATCTTTGTGCATTTTTTTTAACCGCTTGTTAAAAGCTCGTGTTATATTCTTGTTTGTGTAACGGTTAGTGCTTCAAAATCTTTTTGGGGCGTGGGTAAACAAAAAAACTAACTAAAACCAAAAAACGAAGGAGATCTCTACATGTTGAAACTACTTGCTATTGCTTATGCAAAAAAAGAAGACGGTGCGACCGCCATTGAATATGGTCTGATTGCGGCCGGTATTGCGCTCGCGATTGCCGCGGCTGTGTTTGCGTTCGGGGAAGACCTGACCGCCTTGTTTGAAGATATGGGCTCTGCCCTTGAAGGTACGACATCATAAGCCACAAGGGTTTTTGACTGATCAGAAAGCCTGCCGTGGTTGTTATTCTCAATCAGGCAGGCTTTCTTTTTCCCTCCTTAAAAAGATTCTGTAAATTTCCGTAACCTTTTCCACATCATCTTCATGGGCACATTACTCGTTTTTATTCTGGCTTTTTGCGTGCTGGTGACATTGGGTTCCGGCCTGATGAGCGCGTGGACGGATTTCAAGGGATTGATGATCTCCAACATTTATCCCGTCTTGATTGTGGCGGCCTTTCTGCTTGCCTGGCCAGCCTATCATTTTCTGGCACCGCCCGAGGCGCTTTATTTTGGATCTTTGAAAACGCACCTGATATCGGGCGGTCTTATGTTTGTGGTGACCTTTATTCTTTTTTCGCTCGGGTGGTTTGGAGCCGGTGATTCAAAACTTGCCTCGGCTTATGCGCTTTGGGTGGGGATGGTGGGTATGCCAGCTTTTCTGTTTTATACCACACTGGTGGGCGGCGTCCTGGGGATCGCGGCCTTGCTGATTAAAAAATACAAACCCTTTAAAGACCCGGCCGAACAGAGTTGGATTGCTAAAACACAGGCCGGACAGAGTGCTGTTCCCTATGGAATTGCCATATTCTTTGGCGCCTTAGTGGCTTTTATTCAAAATGGGTATCTCTCGCTGGATCGCCTTGTGGGTCTGGTGAGTGGTTCATGAAAAATTAAGAACTTACGGCTTATGGTGATAGGTGGAATAATGCCTGTGTTCTCTGAGATGTCCTGCCGGACACTTTAAAAAAGTTCTCCTAAGTTTTCTGGTCTTTTTGCGTGGGATGATTTTTCAAAAATTCCGCGTGCCACAAAGAAAGGTGATGTCATGAATAAAAATATCATCATAGTTCTGGTCGGGGGATTCCTGATTGCGGTGCTTGTGGCTGTGCTGGTTCAATCCAGTTTAAAAGGCAAAAAAGGTGACGAGAGCGGAACACCTAAAGTTCAAATTCTGGTCGCAGGACGTGATCTGCCTATCGGCAGAGAAATCAAAGAAGGCGATATTAAATGGCAGACTTGGCCTGAATCCTTCTTGTTTGATGGCGCGATTATTCGTCAGGATAATATGCCCGCCCAAGAGGCCGCTAAAGGCCGCGTCATTCAAGCCATCAAATCAGGCCAGCCGGTTCATCCCGGATTATTGATCGGGGAAACAAAAGCTAATTTTCTGGCGGCAAAATTAAAAGAAGGCATGCGTGCCATGGGTATTTCCGTCAAAGCCCAAAATATTGCTGGCGGATTTGTGGGGCCCGGTGATTACGTGGATGTGATTGTGACCTATAAAGTGAATGTGGATGGACGTCCCAACCCGGCGGTACAATCCATGGTTAATAAACAGGCCAGCGAAACCATTTTAGAAAATGTCCGGGTTTTAGCTTCAGATCAACAAGCCATACGCGAAGAAGATAAAGCCAAGGTTGCGCGCACGATAACGCTGGAGGTTGACTCGGAAGGTGCTGAAAAACTGGCGCTCGCCACGCGCATGGGAGATGTCACATTGTCTCTGCGCGGTATTGGCGACAACACACAGAAAAAACAAGGCCCTATGACTACAGATGTGAAAATGAGCCGGGTTCTAAAAAATCTGGCACAGGCACAATCATCTGAAGAGGGAAGCGGCGGCAAGGTTAGAATTTTTAACGGTCAGGATGTCATGATCATGAATGTCCGCCAGCCCTTACCGGATCAGGAATAAGGAAGAAAAAGATGTTGAAACACACCCTTAAAATTTTATCGCTTGCCATCCTGCTCGTTGGCATACCTGCCGGAATATCTCAGGCGGCCACAGATAAGGCCAGCTTGCCCGAACTGGGCAAATTGGCGCGGGATCCTATGCTATCCATTATGCTGGGCAAAGCTGAAATGGTCGATATTCCAGGGGATGTGTCGGATGTGTTGGTGGCCGATCCTTCGGTGGTCGATGTGATGGCGGTTAAATCCAACCGTTTATATCTGGTGGGTGCATCACTTGGTGAAACCAACATCATGGCAATGGATGCGGATGGTAATATTTTAAAACGCTTGAACGTTCATGTTCAAATGGATACCGAAAAACTGGAATCCATGCTGGAAAAACTTTACCCCGATGAAAAAATCACGCTGACGGGGATGACAGATCAATTAGTGTTGACCGGAGAGGTATCGACGCCTTCGGTCGCCAACAGTATTGCTAATCTTGTGGCACAATATGCCGCCGAAACGCAAGGCGCCGCCGCTTCTACGGATGATGTGATTACCAACATGCTGACTGTCAGGGGCGAACAACAGGTCATGCTTCGTGTAAAAATTGTCGAAGCGTCACGCTCTGCGCTGAAAGATTTAGGATTATCGGCTAACCAAGGCCCCAGCAATCAGGATATCGTCTCTACGTTAACCACGGCGCCGGCCCTTGGATTATCGGCACCCGCACAACTCGGGATTATGGCTCTGAACTATGCGAGCGGCAGTTTTGGCCCCTTAAGTTTCATTGCCCGGGCACTGGAAGAAGAAGGTATTGTGAATACGCTGGCCGAACCTAATTTGACGGCGATTTCGGGTGAACAAGCCGGGTTCTTGGCCGGGGGGGAATTCCCCATCCCCACCCAGCTCGATCAGAACGGAAACCTTGTCTATGATTTCCGGCCATTCGGGGTGTCGTTGAACTTCCGCCCGCTGGTGATGTCCAATAACCGGATTTCACTTGAGATGACAACCGAAGTTTCGACAACATCATTCGACCAAAATCTTCAGCTCAATGGCGTCAATATCCCAACTTTCAATGTGCGCCGCGCCCAGACAACGGTTGAATTGCCAAGCGGCGGGACGCTTATGATTGCGGGTCTGCTTCAATCTGACACCATTTCAGGGCTCACCAGTCTGCCGGGCGTCAATAAGGTGCCGGTGATTGGTGATCTGGTGAAATCAGATACGTTCCAGCGCGATGAATCAGAAGTTGTCGTTATCGTCACGCCTTATCTAGTATCTCCATACGGCCAGAATAATGCCGAAATGGTTTCGGATGATCCAATCGAAGGACCCGCCGAAGCCCCAATGCCAAAAGAACCGTCAAAACTCTCGTCTGCTTTCACGGAAAATATGCGCCGCACCTATGGCCAAAAAACACCCGTTAGTCTGATGAAAGATGAAGGCACCTTTGGATATATCATGGATTAAGGGAAGGCATCACTCATGACACATGACATGTTAAAATTTTCTCTCGTTGTTGCTGTTTCGTTGGTTGTCTCAGGGTGTACGCAGACAACACCCTCGATGATGAACGAAAATAAGCCCCGGTTGACGGAACAAACACAGATGGATCAAATCCCTGTGAAAGATGTTACCGAAGCACATTTATCCCTGCTCGCCGAAAATTACCGCCGGTATGGAGAGGGCCCCGTTGAATTAACGGTGAGTTTTGACCCATCCTCACGCACATATACGGCCATGAAAGCGGTGAATGATCTCTCCCGGATGGCGGAAACGCTAAGGGTTAAGGGTGTTTCGCATGTCAAGACCTCAACCTTACCGGCAAAGGGCGTAGATCCGGCCTTGAGCATTCATTATCAAACTGTTTCGGTGAGCGCGCCAAAAGATTGTTCTCCCATGCCCGGCATGGATGGATATGAAACCAATCGATCGTTTCAAGAAGGTTATCGTTTTGGGTGTGGTATCGAAACACAGCTGGCACGACAAATCTATAGACCTGCCGACTTAAAAGGTACAGGCACGCTGGAATCAGGCGATGGCAGACGTGCAACAGCTGTCTCCGAAGCTTACAGAGATATGCCAGAATCAGAAATTCGTAGAACATTAGACCGGTTTGAACGTTCAGATCTTCAAACCGAATAACAAAGATATGGGTATAAGGGCAGGGACGGGGGATGAGTGATCAACAAAAAAACAAAGGCACATCAGTGCTTTTGCCATCTGCCACCGTAGATTTTTTTCTTAAGGATAAATCTACGATCGAGGCGGCGCGTGCCTTAAGCGATGATTGGCGATTTGCGCGGGTGACCATCAGTATCGAAGAAGGAGATGTTGAAACCGCGATACAAAATTATCAGCAGGTATCCTCTCCGGCACTGATTATCATTGAAACAGATACAACGGATGAAAGCTTTACCAACCGACTGGAAGCCTTATCGGCCTATTGCGCCGAAGGGACGAATGCGATTGTCATTGGCCCCGTCAATGATGTGAATTTGTATCGCCGGTTAACCGCGATGGGGATTAGCGATTATTTGGTGCGTTCTGTGCCTACTGATATTTTGGGTGAAACGCTAGCCAGTGGTCTGATATCCCAATTGGGTGCATCTGAAAGTCGCCTGATTAGTGTTATTGGTGCGAAGGGGGGCGTGGGTGCCTCTTCGTTGGCACAATGCCTGGCATGGGGTATAGCCGACCGCGTCGGCGAAAAGACTTTCTTTCTGGATGCCGCAGGGGGATGGTCATCTCTGGGTGTGACAATGGGATATGAACCCCAAGCCAGCCTAGCCGAAGCCGTTCGCGCCGCTGTCAATAAAGATCATGATACCCTAAAACGTATGATTTTTCAGGCGTCAGACAAGCTCAAAGTTTTGGCGTGTGGTGGCGAAGCCATGTTAGAGGCCTCGGTTCAAGCACAGCAATATGAAACACTCATTGACATGATGATGGGGTTGAACCCAGTTGTGGTAGCAGATTTATCGTCCTCTATCCCCTCTTTGAAACGGACGCTATTAAATCGCTCCCACCAGATTATCATTGTAACAACGCCGACATTGTCCTCTTTGCGCTTTACACGCTCTATCATGGCAGAAATAAAATCTTTGCATGGAGGGTCACTCGAAGGCGTTGACCTTGTTCTGAATATGCAAGGTATGGCTATCGGCAAAGAAATTTCACTGTCTGATATCAATACAGTTCTGGATCAAAAGCCGTCAGCCATTATCTCGTATGATTCTAAATTATTTATCGGTAGCGAGAACGAAGGTCATGCCATTGGCCACCATAAGGCTTCGGATGAGATCGTCTCACGCCTGTTACCGCTCGCTAAAAAAGTGGTGTCAGGCTCTTTTTCTGAGGCTCACGATAAAAAATCATCTTCAGACAGTGTTTTAGACAAAATCATCAGTAAATTGAAAACATAAAAAATGTTTGGAAAAAAATCATCTGGTGGTCTTCCACCCTCAGCATCATCTTCTCCGCCGCCCAAGCCAGAGGCGGCAAATGTCGCTGACGTCAAAACATCACCTGTTTCTGAGGTTAAGGTTGCTAAGGTAGAAAAATCGGTGCCTGTTGTACCCAAGGAAAAAAAAGCTACGACCTTTGATGATGGTATGTTCATGGGGGCGGAGCCTACGGCCGAAGAGGCAGAACACGCCGACCCGATGACAACCCTGCGGCTTCAACGTGCCCGCAACCGTATATGGCTTGACCTCAGGGACGGGATTGACCTCAAGGCTTTGGCGCGTATGAAGGCCGAAGAAGCCAGATCTGAAGTTAAATCCGCCGTTGAAGAAATTGCCCGCTTTCGGAATCTGGATGTCACGCCGGCAGAATTGTCAAAAATATCTAAAGAATGTTCCGATGATATGTTGGGCTTTGGCCCTTTGGAAGAACTTTTGGAACGTGATGATATCGCCGATATCATGATTAATGGTCCTGATATTACTTATATTGAAGTCAAAGGTAAGATCGAAAAAACAAAAATAAAATTCCGGGATAATCAGCATTTGACGACAATCGCCCAACGCATTGTAGGCGCGATTGGCCGCAGGGTCGATGAATCGTCCCCTATATGCGATGCGCGTCTGCCTGATGGCTCTCGTGTGAATGCCATTATCCCGCCGCTGGCAGTGGATGGAGCCTGCTTGACCATTCGAAAATTTAAAAAAGATAAATTGACGCTCGAAAAATTGTTGGAATTTGGGGCGATGACCCCCAGTGCCGCGAAACTGATTATGGCAGTCGGTCGTTGCCGGGTGAATGTACTGGTTTCTGGGGGAACCGGATCTGGCAAAACAACCATGCTGAATTGTCTGACCCGGTATATTGAACCCGGTGAACGCATTATCACCTGCGAGGATGCGTGTGAACTTCAACTCCAGCAACCCCATGTCGTACGTCTTGAAACACGCCCGCCCAATTTAGAAGGGGTCGGTGAAATTACGATGCGGGATTTGGTCAAAAACTGTCTTCGGATGCGTCCTGAAAGAATTATCGTGGGGGAGGTTCGAGGCCCCGAAGCTTTTGATCTACTGCAGGCCATGAATACAGGCCACGATGGTTCCATGGGAACGGTGCACGCCAATAACCCCAGAGAAGCCATCTCCCGTATGGAAAACATGATTGCGATGGGGGGGCTTAACCTGCCACAACAAGCCGTCAAGGAACAGATTGCCTCTGCGGTGAATGTAATTCTACAGGTACAACGTCTGCGTGATGGATCACGTAAGGTCACCCATATTTCAGAGATCACAGGCATGGAAGGGGACGTTGTCACCATGCAGGATCTCTTTAAGCTGGAAATCGAGGGTGAAGATGAGACAGGTAAACTGATCACCCGTCTTAAATCATCCGGGATGCGTCCTAAATTCTGGGATAAAGCCCGCCAATTTGGCGTTGAGCGCATGGTTTTGGACGCGATGGAAGAGGCGTTTGATTAATGCTGACCTTTATTCTCATCGGCTTGATTACATTTATTGTTCTGGGCATGGGCATTTTTATCTATATCAATGCCCAGTCAGAAAAAAAACAACGTTTGATGCAGGTTGTGGGGGTCAGCCCGGCAGAACGAACCCGTAAGGGAGACCCTAATCAGCGCCGAGCTGAAATTGCTAAAAAACTGAAAGGAACGGGTGACGAAAACGAAACAAAAAAAAGAAAAAAAGGAGAAGTAACACTCAAAGATCGTATCACACAGGCAGGACTTGAGATATCGGAAGGAAAATTCTGGGTTTTTTCCGTCATTTCCTGTGTATTCAGCGTCCTCACAGCTTATATTTTTGATATGTCCTTGCTGGTCACCCTTTTTATCGGTGTTATCGGGTTACTAGGGTTACCACGCCTCGTTCTTTCGATGATGGCGTCATCACGCCAGAAAAAATTTCTGGATGACTTTGCTGATAGTCTGGACGCCATGACTCGCCTGCTTCGAGCGGGTATGCCGGTTTCTGAAGCCATTAAAATGGTTGCCCGCGAATATTCAGGTCCCGTAGGTGAAGAAATGGGACGTATTTTTGATCAACAAAAGATCGGTGTCTCTCTCTCTGAAGCGGTTTTATCGGCGGCGCGGCGCATTCCTATACCTGAAATGGGTATGTTTGCGACGGCTGTTTCCATTCAATCCCAGACGGGATCATCTTTATCGGACGTCCTTGAAAATTTGGCCGCCCTGATACGTGCCAGATTTAGATTAAAGCGAAAAGTACAAGCCTTGTCATCCGAAGCCAAAGCATCTGCCATGATTATTGGTGCCCTGCCTAATCTGGTGGCGACGGGTCTTTACTTTGTAAATTATGACTACATTATTTTGCTGTTTACAACGCCCACAGGAAAAATGCTGTTAACGGGTGCGGTAATTTGGATGGGTATTGGTATTCTCGTCATGCGCCAAATGATTAACTTTAAGGTTTAGGATAGACGATGTTCGGTATCAGCACAGATATGTTGATTATCATCGGAAGTGCCCTAGGTGCGGCCTTATCCTTTGCGGCGTTTGTCTTGCCTTTGTTGAATAGATCTCAGAAAAAGGAACGGTTTAAATCCATCATTGAAAAACGTCGTCAGGATTTATACCAACAGACAAAAGATAGTCTTGATAAAAAAGGTCAAAAAGCCCTGTCAGCCAGAGAGTCAGTCGCCACATTTTTTAAAATTCAGAAAATGTTTGGTGAAATGGGTGAGGGCATTCGGGAGCAATTACTTCAAGCAGGTATCCGTGATCCTAAGGCACCGATTAAATTTATTTTGGCACAGATTACGTTGCCCTTAGTACTAACAGGGTTTGCCATGTTGGTGTTAAGCAAAGGAGATAAAGAGGTTTCCAGCGTCGTACAAATGCTGGTGCTGGGATGTACGATGTTGTCGGGATATTATTTACCCAAAATCATTGTTAAAAATCAGGCGATGAAGCGGATTGAGGAATTGAATTTCACCTTCCCGGACGCATTGGATATCATGTTGATTTGCGTTCAGGGCGGTATTGGACTGGAGCAGACCGTCGAGCGTGTAGCCCATGAAATTGCCGAACAGTCCCCTGTGCTAGCGGAGGAACTGGGGATATTAAGTGCCGAAATGGCGATGTTGAGTGACCGCCGGGCGGCACTCGGTGATTTTGGTAAACGTGTGGGTGGGTACGGTAAATCGTTTGCAACGGCGCTTATTCAAGCTGAGCAATATGGGACGTCGGTCTCGCAAGCTCTTCGTGTGATGGCTGACGAACTTCGGGATGTCCGCATGTCAAACGCTGAGCAGAAAGCGGCTTCTCTGCCACCTAAATTAACGGTGCCCATGATTTTATTTTTCTTACCCGCCTTGTTTATCGTGATTTTAGGTCCAGCCGGAATCTCGGCGTCCGCCGCCGGTGTCGGTGGATAAAAAAAGAGGCGCATACGCGCCCCTTTAAATAGGATATCCATTAATATCATCCTACATTTTTGGTTTTTCGTTTGTGACCTTATCAGCCGGGGGCTTTACGGCAGGTTTTTCCGCCGAAGGCTTGGCCGGGGCAGTCGCCGGTTTTTTATCTGGAGTCGAAGACGCCGGTGTCGCCGTTGGCTTTTTCTTGATCTGTCCTTCGTTCAAAGTGGAAATGATCCGGTAGTTACGTTCAATTTCCATGCGGCCGGGCGACAGCTTGCGTGCGCGGTCAAGCACATTCAAGGCTTCGTCGATATTGCCTTGCGCGGCGAGATTAAGTGCAAGATTGTTTAAAATAGGCGCCGGATCACCCTTCCAGATGTTTAATCCCTGACGAAAGGCTTTTTCGGCACCGGCATGATCCCCCTGCGCGTCAAGCGCGGTGCCCAAGGCCAGAAAAGCGCGTCCTTGTTTTGGGTCAAGATCAATACTGCGCTGTGCATTCGTGATGGCATTGCTGTATTCGCCCATACCCAGATTAACCATCGACATTTCCGTCAAGGTTTCCGGATGTGCATTCTTGCCCGATATAAACGGAGAAAGCACTTGGCGTGCCCGTTTTAACTGTTCATCTTCCCGCAGGGCTCTGGCGAAGCGTGCGGCCACCATCGGGTCATTGGGATTACGTTTGGATATTTGATCCAGCAGGGTCAGGCTTTCCTGTTTGTTACCCCGTGATTCTGCATCAACGATCGCTTGTTCAAGGGCGGTGTCGATTGTGTTTTGCACGGTTGATTTTGCGGGGTCTTCCGTCCCGGATGTGGACACAGAGGAGACGGGCTTGGTGCCAGTTGAGGGCGTCGTGGTGCTACACGCCCCTAACGCCAGAGCGGACACCATCATCGTCCCTATAAGAAAGGGTTTGAAATCAAGAGAGGTCATGCCAAAAGCCTTTGCCAATAAAAATCAAAGACGTCAGAAGGAATTATTCGACCGCCGTACCTTCGCCGACTGGCGCGGTGACGGTCCCTGTGGGGGCTTCTTCCGTTGTGCCCGTCGCTGAAACTGGGGTTTCCTGCAACTGGGTCACATCTACTTCATGGCATATATCAGGGCAAAAATAAACACTGGTCTGCCGGCAATCGCCCGAGTTATTGGCACCACTGCAACTCCGGCGGATGCGAACATATTTTTCCTTAGGTGCCGCCACAATGGCGTGCCGTTGCATAATGACCTGGCCTTTACCGTCCAGCACCGAGAAGGAGGTCGCACCAGGTGCCTTGGGCACCAATATCAATAATCGAGGCGTATCCAGAAGCACACTTAAATGGGTGGGATTTCCCACGACAACGCTGACAGCGTCTTGATCTAACCGAACCAGTTCTGATTTATCCGGGGTTAAACGGATCATGCTGTCTGTGTCGGGGGGCAGGGATGTTTCGGTGACCCCGCCCATGGCAGGGGCGACGGGCGGTAATAAATCCTGCGCGTGTGCCGCCGGTAAACACCCGAAGACTATAAAAACGACCCAGAAAAATATTTTCATATATATACCCTGATGTATAAGAAACTGACGGAAACGTAGGGGAAGAAAGTACCTTCAGGAACAAAGATACACGACAAACATCAATAATTTATTATACCGCACTTCTGGGGGGCACGGCACGGTTTTTCTGTTCAAATTTTCATAAAATTTGATTGATTTGGGTGTGTATCAACGTATCGCGCAGAAATTGGCAGGTTCTTTAGGCTGGTTATACGGAAGTTTCATCAGCATTTTTTTAAGCAAACAAACGCCCGTCGCACCGGATAGAAAAAGCCCGACACCCGTTAAGGCCGGAATAACAATAAAAGCAGGGGAGACAAACGCAGATAGCCCGGCACCCACCAAGGTGACCATGCCCGCAATCATGAATATCTGGCGATCCAGTGACACGGGCTGAGGCTTAAGGGTGGGCATGCCAGCCTCTTTCCATCCCATGATTGATCCTTCAAGGGAGAAGATACGATCCGGTGAGATATCGGGACAAGCCGAGATAAATTTTTCAATGGCCATGCTGGCGCGTTTACCACTTCGGCATTGGAAAATAATTTTACGGCTTCCCGCCGCTTTTTTAACATCGTCTGGTTGAAATTGATTCAAGGGGTTTAAGATCGCACCTTTGATGTGTTCATCATTGAATTCCGAAGGTTCTCGCACATCAATCATGACCGCTTCTTTTTGATCCAGCCAGTTTTGGGCAATCGCAGGTGAAATATAAGTGATGCTGTGTGTCATTATCTTAACCTCTGTTTCTTTTTTAGATCGTCATAGGAAACGTTCATATAAAAAAGTGCTGAAAGAAATGGTGGGCGGTACAAGGATCGAACTTGTGACCCCTTGCGTGTCGAGCAAGATTTGGCGGCCTCACGACCTCCTTACAGTCGGTCTTATCGGCCTTTGCTCTACCGCTTTTTAATCAAAAAACGTAGTGAAAACAACCTGTTCTCTGTGCCTTATATAGCACAGATGATTTTTGAACATCAAGCCAAATTTCCGGCGGGGGCATCAGAAGTGTAGCGAGAGTGTAGCAAGCGGCAAGAAATACGGCACAAGCAAAACAGATAGATGTGCCGCACGAATGGGTGCGCTCTCACTACATAATGAGGCCATTCTCGGACAGGCCCATGGTTCTATATAAGGTAACAATTAGATTTTGGGTTGCCTTGTTCGTACTACAAAGCAAGCGAATTACAGATAGCCCTATTTTCGTCTAGGAGAATCACTGGCGAGTCCGGCGTTGCTCCGCTAGGGTGATACCATCTTACGTCCAGACCGCGCTCTATGAAGCTGTATTGAGTCGGAAACGGCATTACGGATATTGCTATATGAAAACCGATTATCTCCCTACCCTGACCATGCCCCGCCACAATCCGGCATGCCCACGGGGGAAAGATTCGCGTTAGCTAATATAAAAGCCCTCTCGAAAATTCAGGCCGGATTTTTGGGATAATGGGACGAGGTGCATGTATTCTCATCCATATTTGTGATTAAAATGGAAAATAATATGATCGTAAATTACACAAAAACTTTATTCGCCGGGGCGGGGACAAGATATGCGCTTTAAAAAAATAGAACCTTTCAAAGTTGATGAGCTTTTACTAGATGAAGACAACTATCGGTTTAAAGCAGCTCCCAATCAGAAGGCATGTATTGAAAAAATTTTCTTAGCGAGCCAACAAAATTTTAAAAATTTGATTACCAGCGTTGCAGAGGATGATCTCGGTGAGCTGTTGCTCGTCTACCAGCATAAGGGTAAAAACATTGTGCTAGATGGTAATCGTCGTTTAGCGGCATTAAAAGTTTTGAGCAACCCCCAAAAATACTCACCTACTGAGGCTATTAGGGATCATGCTGAGAAATTACTTTTGCAGCACAAAGTTGATTTTTCAGATATTCAGGCGCAGGTATCAAGCGATAAGCAGTTAATTTTCAAAACCGTCTATGAGCGTCATGCGGCTGGTCAAGGTAAGTCAAGAATAGGTTGGAGTGCATATGGTGCTGCACGTTTTAGATACGATCAGCAAGTAGAGGAAGGTAATGATTGGTACTCTCTTGCCTTGCTTCTTGAAACAGAAAACAAGTATCCTATATGGACAGATTTTATAGACTCCACCGATTATTCACATGAGGTTTTTCGTAGGATTTTTAAATCAGCCTTGGACAAGGGAGTAATATCACGAAGCCTCTTTTCTGATAGAAACCAACGCATAAAAACCAGCGCAGACAAAAAGTTACTTAAAGATGCTATTGATAAGGTGAATCGCTTCTTAACTGCAATGAAAGATAAAGACCTTAGTCTGTCTCGTAGTGGAAAGTATGCGGATAAAGAGTCTGTCGATGAGTACATTAGCCAATTTGCTTTATCTCCTGACAATGCACGTGCTCAACCTCCCGCTGGAACACCAACTGGGACAAGATCCGGGACAGGAACTAGCGCAGTTAATAGTGGAGGGGTGGGAACTACCACTGCTGTTACAACGGGTACAAGTACAAGTGTAGCAACATCACCTCCAAAAGACAAAAAAAGCTACGGTATAGAACAATCAGATGGTCTTACTAAAAAATTATCTGAGTTAAAGTCTCAAAAGTTAATAGGGCTTTATAAGTCTCTTTGTACTGTATCGCTCTATCAGCATCCACAGCTACTTTATGCAGGGGCGTGGAGTTTCTTCGAGAGCTTGAGCGCGCTCATGGGCAAAAAAGAAGGAACGTCCTTCGATAGTTTTCTTGGCTCTTATATGAATAACATGGGTTACACAAAAATTCAGAAAAAAGACTTTGCAAAACCATTGAAAGATATTTCTGAAACAGGAAATTTAAATAAACATTCGGGAACATACCACTCAAAATCTGCATACCAGTTACGAGGAGATTTTACCACGCTGGAGCCATTTATTTTGTCTCTGCTTGATTCCCTTATAGCCAAAAACAAAAAGGCAGCCTAATGAACGGGAACACGCATTACTCCCCCTTACGTTATCCGGGAGGCAAGGGAAAATTATTTCAGTTTGTTAAAGATTTAATTGTGCACAATGGTTTAGATGGTGGCAGTTACAGCGAACCCTATGCAGGAGGCGCAAGCATTGCTCTAGGACTTTTGATTGAGGATTACGTTTCAGAAATTCATATAAACGACTTTGACAAGTCTATATACAGCTTTTGGTATGCGGCACTTCGTGAAACAGACGAATTTATTAAACGGATATGGGACACACCCGTAAACATGAAGGAATGGAAAAAGCAGAAACTTATCCAAGAAAAGAAAGACGACTATGATTATCTTGATTTGGGCTTTTCAACTTTCTTTCTAAATAGAACAAACAGATCAGGCGTTATAAATGCAGGAGTAATTGGCGGGAACGATCAAACTGGCAATTACAAGATCAATGCAAGATACAATAAAGAAGAGCTTGTTCGAAGAATAAACCTTATTGCCAATCACTCGAAGCAAATCAAGATATACAGACAAGACGCTCTCAAATTCATCACACAAACCATCCCGAATAAAAAATCTAAAGGTTTAGTCTTTCTCGATCCTCCCTACTATGTACAGGGAAAGAGACTGTACACTAGTTTTTATGGTCATGATGACCATGTGAAGGTAGCCAACGCCATTAAGAAAAGTCCTTTAAAGCACTGGATAGTTACCTATGATAACGCGCAGGAAATCAACGAGATATACGATCTAAAAAACAAAGCTGTTTATAATCTTCGTTATAGCATTTCCCACACAAGCCCATCAGGTTCAGAAGTTCTCTTTTACAGTAAGCATGTTGAATTACCTTATAGGAAAATTGCACAATAAAGATGTTTGAAGAAAAGAATAAATAGTAGTACGACTAGACTAAAAAAAATGTACGCCTCAAAATCTATACTAGATTAGGCATTTAATAATGCCGCTGCCAATCCGTCCATATTTACCAATCTTCGCTTTCCCTTTTTGTCGAGAACGCGAATAAAATAGCCAGATGATCTTTTTTCTAAATTATAAATTTTCTTTCCGATAAGAACAGTTTTACCAGTGAAAGTGATTTTTACCTTAAAGCTCCGCGCTCCCTTTGTAATCTCCCGAGAGGTATCGAGCTTTTTCCTAATTTGCGAGAGCGTCTTACACCCTTTAAGGCTTATAGGTTTTGGTAGCGGATCATTAACTATGATTTCAATTCTTCGCAGAAGGCCGGGGGAAAGCTGCCTTTGCCAGAGACTGTCATAAAGTGGGGTTTCAGGGAACTGATTTTGCACTTCTTTCAAAATACCAGCCTGTGTTTTTCCCTCGTTAGACGGACGCATCATTGCGTTTGCAACTGCTATAATTGCTTTTGTGGTCGAGTCTTTCCTTTTGATGTAGGCAAAATTTAAGGGCTTCACAGCCAAATCAACACAGTCAGGATTTAAGGCTTTCCATGCTTTAACGGCTTCCATTGAGCCTTTATTGGCCGCCTTTCTTAAGTCGTCCAGCTTTTCTTTTTTAAGGGCATAGTTTTTTTGAGCAGGGGTTTTAAATGTGTTCTTTTCCGTCATTTATGATCGAACCCTAAATTGTAATAAACATACAAAGTATGTATTAGTATTTTGGTACAAAAACAACACAAAAGCCAAAAAACATTTAAAATCAATGGGCTAGGGCGATTTACATTATTTCCCGCAAAACTCTGCAAATGCAGCCGGAATAACCTGTACAGGAACTATTCGATCAAGATCAGATTCCATTATTTCAAAGCCATCATAGCTATTTTTTGCTTCCAGCCAATCATAGCCTGACTCGCTTTCACATTTCAGTTGAACAGCCCCCTCGAATGCAGCCGTTTTTCCGATCCCCTTTATAAGCACTTTCCCGCCTGACAACTTTTCTCCAGTCCAATCGTTCCAATATGTTTCTACAGTTTCTCGATAGAGAAGAATGTTTCCAGTTCTACCTTTATCGCCCTCATTGATATTTTTAGACGAAGAAACTTGTACCGAAGAATCTTTTTTATACTGATTCTTACTGTCACTTATGAATGTTTTTCCCTTAGATACGCCCAAGAAGATAATCCCCGCACTTAAACTACAAAATGACAAAAGCAGGAAAGCAGAAAAAATAAACATATTTCTCTTTATTTGATCTGGGCGAGAAGAATTATGTTTTCGTATTTTTTGTACTATAGCAAACACGGTAAGAGCTACTATAATTTGGGCAAACAGCTTGTACATAAAGAACGACAACATGCTGTAAGCTGAATTAAGTGACACACTCAATACCTCACCGATAACGGCAGCAACAAATGCGACCAAAAATACTTGCCAAAGTTTTTTAGCTTTTAAGCCTCCAATGATTGATATGATGCTCGGAATATCAATAATAGAAACAATTACCAATATAATAGCGGTCTTCATGACTACTCCGTTTTTAAAAGTAAAACGGCTACCAGATTTCTCTGGCAGCCGGGGAGTTGATTAACCGTCCGAGAACGGCGCAGCCTATTTGCTTGCGCTATTATATTCAGCCGCCTCCCCGACCATAGGTCGAGAAGGCATCGCTTGATAACGGCCCGATGCTAGAGGCCGTCTCGGAAGGGGTAATCACGCCCCGGAACTTCTCTCGAAGTTCTGATAGCCACGTTAAGGAAACGATGAAAGTCCGTCAATCCGTTTAACGGCTAATAAATGCTTGTTATACGAGCTTTTGTGCCACATCCTCCGCTTTTAAGTGCGTATAGCGAAACAGCATCCGGAAATCCCTGTGACCTGAGATAAGGGCAACCTCTGGCACAGATAGGCCACGTTCAAAGAAACGGCTGATTGCTTCGTGTCGGAAGTCGTGAAAATGCAGATCATCAATACCAGAGCGGCGAAGCAATCTTTGCCATGCTAACTTTGCAGCATTATCGGATAGAGGGAATGGCCTTTGTTTATCTGTATCATTCTTGGCCTGAATATCTCTCAGAATACCGATTGCCTGATTGGATAAAGGAATAGTACGGCTATGCCCGTTCTTTGTCAGCGGAATAAACAAAGTCTTTGTCTCAAAGTTTATATCATGCCAATAAAGACGCAAAATTTCTCCACGTCTCATTCCTGTTGCAATCGCAAAGTTAATGAGGGCTTTGATATGCTGGTTGCGGGTTTTATCTACGGCATCAATTAAGGTTTTGTATTCGTCATCTGTCAGTCTGCGGCTTCTAGCATTTTGTGCCTTGAGCTTCTTTAATTTTGCCAGTGGGTTATGCTTGATAGGGATATTCCATTCACGCTCCGCAATGTCGAAAGCGTGTTTGATGATCCCTAATTCCCTGTTTACTGTACCCGGCTTTACATCTTTAAGCCGTTTATCGCGGTACGCGCTGAAATGAGCAGGGGTTATCTGTGCCAGCGTTAGATTGGCTATCGGGTTTCGCAGGAACGCATCGAGGATATAGATTTCCGTGTCACTACTGCGCTTCTTTGGTGTTATCTCGTCCCGATAGCGTTCAAGAATATCCTTTACCTTGTACCCGTCCAGAACCTTTACAGGGGTCGGCAAATCGCCTCTATCGGCCTTTATCTCCATGTGTCTTGCCCATTCCTGAGCATCTGATTTGAGGTGAAAAGAGCGGCAGACTGTGGGAAAGCCCTTACGCCGAATGACGGCCTGATATTTACCGTCCCGTTTTATGAATGTAGCCATGTGTAGCAAGCTCCAATGTAGCGTTATTGTAGCAAGCTGCTTTCAGTGAATTTTTTGATTGGCCTGGATTTATCTAACCTATTGATTAAGTTAGATAAAAATGGTGGGCGGTACAGGGATTGAACCTGTGACCCCTTGCGTGTCGAGCAAGTGCTCTACCGCTGAGCTAACCGCCCACATTTTCATCGGTAGATGGGGTATCCATACCCACAGGCAGGCCTCTTTTCAAGCTTTTTTATCTATTCCCCTAAAAGATCGTCCACCTGTTTGACCAAATCCCCCAGATGAAAGGGTTTGGAGAGGATTCGGGCGGGCGACGTCTCACCCGGTTTGTCCCCCATCGATACCCCGGCAAAGCCGGTAATAAACATGATTTTAAGGTGGGGCCAGCGGTGGCCAGCCTGCCGCGCCAATTCTATGCCGTCCATGCCGGGCATCACAATATCCGCTAGCAGAACATGGGTATCTGGTGATTGTTCCAGCGCCTGAAGGGCTTCGAGGCCATCTGCGGCAGATGTGACCCGGTGCCCCACCCGTTCTAGCGCCGATACAATAAATTGGCGCATCGAGGGATCATCTTCTGCCACGAGTATTTTTGCCATGATAATGCCATCACCTGTTAAGGGAAATCTTCCATGAAATGTGACACAGCGTTTCTGCTTTCGCCATTCTTTTTAAGTCTTTTGGATCAAGGTTTAAGACATTTCTAAAAACTGTTGAGCGGCGACGTGCCAGCTATAATGTTGAGTGATATGATCAATTCTTTTTTTCTTTTCACTCAAACATGCCGTATCAAGACAGGATTGCATGGCTTTGGCCAAAGATTTATCCAGACATCCTAAAAATTTTTCGGTGATGATATCGATAGGGCCTGTGACGGGATAGGCCGCCACCGGCACCCCGCAGGCTAAGGCCTCGATGATCACCATCCCAAATGTATCCGTGCGCGAGGGAAAAGCGAAAATATCCGCGTTTCGGTAATAATCACCCAAATCTTTACCTGTTTTTTTACCCACGAAATGAACGTCCGGATATCGGACGCGCAAGTAATTCAAATCGGGACCGTCTCCGACCACGACTTTTGATCCTTGCCACGGTGCGTCTAAAAAATCCGGCAGACTTTTTTCAATCGCCACGCGCCCCACATACAAAGCAATCGGTCTGGGGATATCGTTCATGACGGGGGAAGACCCAGGATAAAAAATATCAGCGTCGATCCCGCGAGTCATGAATTTCATGGGGCAAGTAAAACCCCATTGCTCCAGCGTTTGTTTTAAACTGGGCGTGGCCACAAAAAGACAAGACGCATGACGATGAAACCATCTGACATAAGCAATACCCAGTGCCTGCACTGGTTTATATAAAAACGGCAGATATTTCGCGGCGCGTTTGGCGGCATAATCAGGAAAATGCGTGTGATAGCAGGAGGTAAATTCAACTCTGTGAGAGAGACCATATCGCCGCGCGGCTAGCCCCAAGGGGCCCTCTGTAGCGATATGAAGTAAATCTGGCGCATAAGCCCGTATCATCTGGCGGAGTATTTTTCCTGCCCCCACCGTGAGGTGTATTTCAGAATAACCGGGCAGGGGGAAGGTATATTTAAAATCAGAAGGGCCAATGACCTTGATCTGATGCCCCATACGCGTCAGTTCTGCCATCAGATATTCATATGTTCTGACAACGCCGTTGATTTGAGGGTGCCAGGCATCGCTGACGATCAGGATTTTCATGGATAAACTATTTTCTTCTATTTATCGTGACATTAACTGTGGGCAATCTTACACTTGAACGATGATGAGACACCAGACCTTATCTTTTTTATGGACGCTCTGCTTGTTCTTGATCCCGGGCTATGCACTGGCACGGGATCAAGACATTCCGGCGGAATGCCGGGCTTCGTATGAAGAAATCGAGACATTAAAATCCCCTGATTTCACGGCCTATACGGTGTGGGATAAAATTTACGGCGAAAAAGGCATGGATCAATTTGCCGACTTTTTGGTGTTACCGGACGGCGCGATTATTGCCGCCGGTTCGTACACAAAAGACGAAAGCGATAAAACCTACCGTCCCTTGATTGTGAAGTTCGATCCCAAAGGCAAAACTGCGTGGGAGATACGGGAGGACACGCCTGGATTTCAATCCGTTGACCGAATCGTGGCCTTTGGGAAAGGTTTTGCCGTGATTGGTGACGTGAAAGACGCCAAGCGGCAGGATGGAATTTATCTAGCTTTGTTTGATGAACAGGGCAAAAAAACGCTGAGTAAGCAAATTCTTGAACCTTCGGGAGATCTGGACGCAAAGGCGGTTGTCCTGACACCTGATGGAAATGGATTTATCGTCGCCGCCCAATATACGCCGATCAAAGAAGGTGAGGCCGGACAGTACGGGGTGATTTATCGTCTGACGTCTTCGGGGGAAAAGGTTTGGCGTCGTGCCTATACGCCGGGTATGCAAACCATGTTTAATAATCTTCAATCCTTGGGGACGGGTGATTATGCGCTCACAGGGGATGTTCGTGCCGAAGATGGACGGCAGGTCGGCTGGCTTTTGCGTATCAACGGGTCAGGAGCTATTCAGTGGCAAAGAACCTATCCTAGAGGCCTTGAGTCTTCCCTTTTTTCGGTGGGGATCTTTGATAATAAAACCATGATCTTAAGTGGCAGAACGCGCCCGTTGGATGGGGGGCGCTGGGCGGCATGGGTGATGCATGTGGATACGACAGGCAATGTGCTCTGGCAACGTTATTACACCAATGATTACAACATGAATGCACGGCAGGTTCTGACGCACCCTCAAGATGGACGATCAACGATCTTGCTTGATGCACAGGCTTTCACCTTGAAACAGCAGACCCATACCCGCCTTTTGATTTTGTCCCCCCGTGGTTATTTGATGAATGCTGAGGATTTTAGCGAATCTATGGGTGGGCGAGGATTAACGATGCGCTATGGCTTAAATGGTGAAAGGCTGGTATCAGGCTATACGCAAACACGTTTATCAGAAGCCGAAAAGCCTGAAGATATTGAAGAAAGCGTCTTTGATGGGTGGATGTTTGGGGCGATCTCGCTGGAGCCCTATAAAGATCCGTGTGTACCCGGACGCATGACAACGAAAAGATAAAAATATGGATGATGAACTGGACGACAATGTGATCACTCTGAGCGTGAGCGAAGAATGGGCAGGACAAAGGCTGGACAAAGCCGTGTCCGGGTTAATCGCCGATTATTCCCGCACGCGGATTCAGGCCTTGATCGAAGAGGGAGCCCTTAGCATACGTGGAAAAGTGATTACGGATTCAAAGTATAAAGTGACATCTGGTGACGAGATTGAAATGGTGATACCGCCACCCGTGGATGATACACCGCGCTCTGAAAATATTCCGCTGGATATTGTCTATGAAGATGATGATCTTTTGGTGATCAACAAACAATCCGGCTTGACGGTTCATCCCGGCGCGGGACAACGCGAAGGCACGCTGGTCAATGCGCTTTTGTATCATTGTGGTTCGACGTTATCCGGGATTGGCGGGGTGAAACGCCCCGGGATTGTGCATCGGTTAGATAAGGATACCAGCGGTTTAATGGTGGTGGCCAAACATGACCGGGCGCATCACGGTCTATCGGCTCAGCTGGCGGATCGTACGTTGGGACGGGTTTATGCTGCTTTTGTTTGGCGCGTACCGGCGCCGATTAAAGGGTCTGTCACTCAACCTATTGGACGGCATCCAACCCATCGTTTGAAAATGGCCGTGCGGGGACGTGAAGGCCGTGAGGCGACCACGCATTATCTAGTGAAGGAATCATATGGTGACCGGGCATCGTGGGTGGAGTGTGTGCTCGAAAGCGGACGCACACACCAGATCCGGGTACATATGGGGTATTTAAAACATCCGTTGATTGGTGATCCGCTGTATGGTCTGCCAGATCAAGAAGCGCGCAGTATTCTGTCTCATGCGACCCTGAAGGATAAAGATCAACATATTATCGCCTCTTTCCCGCGTCAGGCACTTCATGCTCGCGAGATTCATTTTATTCATCCGGGTACAGATGATGAGATGTCATTTGAATCAGATTTACCCACAGATCTTCAATCCTTGCGCCAGACCCTTCAGAAAATTTAACCGATTTCTGCGCGAGGGCTATAAGTCTCATTACCCGTTATGATATAGGGTAATCCATCCCATTATAACTCCGTCCCGCTCATTATTGAACCCGAGCGGAGTGACCGCTGGTTCAAACCAGCTTCGTAAACCACTAGAGATAAGGCCAAGTAAGCGCATGGGAAGAACTATACCCCTAGATATAAAATTATGTCAATTATATATTATTGTTTTATTTCAATGAGATGGCCGTATAATTTGCCATATATATAAAATTTTAGATATCCTAAAACTATAAGGAATTCGAGAAAGGCTCCTTATCGACAAAGGCTAAGCGGACGAGCTTTAACCCTTTTTAAGTTTTGTAAGACATTAGACCCACACTTCGTTTTACCGATCTGGTACCCATAAACTACAGGCCGCCCTTAAAAAGGCGGCCTCTTTTTTTGTTTTAAGCAGGCTGTTTCTTGTCAGACCTGTGAAAGACAGATACATCTTTTCTCCAGTTGATTTTTAACACTCCCCTATAAAGGCCTGTCATGCAGTATGAAGATTTAACGGACTCAACCCTTTCGACCTTTGATTCATACGATCAACATGAAATCGTGCGCAAGATATCCCTCTCATCCGGCTTGACGGCCTTTATTGCTGTTCATAATACGAATTTGGGACCTGCTTTGGGGGGCTTAAGGATGCGTCCTTATGGCACGGAGCGTGACGCGCTTCAGGATGTCCTGCGCCTGTCCCGGGGCATGACATACAAAAACGCGCTGGCCGGATTGCCGCTGGGCGGGGGAAAGGCGGTGATCATCGGCCATGCGTCCACCCAGAAGGACGATGATATGATGGCCGAAATAGGTGAAGCTGTTGAAAGCCTTGATGGCAAATATATTACGGCCGAGGATAGTGGCACATGTGAAGACGACATGGTCTCCATTGCTCGTGCCACAGAATATGTGGTGGGATTACCGCCTCAGCATCTTGAAGGCAAAGGCTTTGGTGAATTAGGGGGCAATCCTTCACCCCTGACGGCACTGGGTGTGTATCGCGGCATTCAGGCGGCTGTCCGTTTTAAATTGGGACGGGATCATTTATCCGGCCTTACGGCCTCGGTTCAAGGTGTGGGAGCAGTCGGCCTTGAGACATGTAAGCTTTTGAAACAGGATGGGGTGAATTTAATCATCACAGATATTAACAACGCGCAGATGGATATGGCGCGAGATGTCTTGGGGCAGGTCACGGTGGTTTCCCCGGACGATATCTATTCCGCGCCGACAGATATTTTTGTCCCTTCGGCAATGGGTGGTGTATTGAATGACAAAACCATTCCCCAGTTGAAAGCCCAGATTATCGCCGGAGCGGCGAATAATCAGTTACTGCAGAATTATCATGATCAAATGTTGTCGGATCGACATATTTTATATGTACCTGATTATCTGATTAATGCGGGTGGCGTGATTTGTGTCGGGTATGAGTATTTTCGAAAAAGTGGATATAACCCACTGGATTTTGACATGACACGCACCAGCATGATGGCACATGTGGAACGTATCGGGCAGAGCGTCACCGAACTTCTCCGTTACGCCCAAGAAAAAAGACTTCATCCGGGCGAGGCCGCAGATCGTTTGGCTGAAGAGAAATTTTCTGGCCGTGAAAGTCTGATCTCCTCACCGCCGGAAGCGCCGCCCGGGTTGGGTCACATGAGCGGCGGCAAACTCGTTCACTAACGTATCTTCTTATTCAGCATTTTGGTCAGCGCATAACATACATGCGCATGAGACCTGTTTACATACAGGGGCAATCTTTACCTTATATTTATTCTGACACCTTCATCATGATGTTAAACTTATGGTTGTTTATGGCGCATGAAGGTGATTTTTTATGAAACATTTACCTCCCGCATCGGGTTCCTCATCCTTAAGTCCTGAGATGATCCAGACCCAAAAACTCGAAAGCCTGGGTCAACTGGCCGGAGGGGTGGCACATGATTTTAACAATATTCTCTCCATCATTGATGGCTATGCGCGTATCGCCAAAAAAGAAAGCGGTAATAACCCGGATGTCATCACCTATCTTGATCGTATTTCAGATTCGGTTAAACGGGGTTCGGGTCTGACTCGAAAATTGCTGGCTTTTGGCCGTCATAATATTGCGGTGGTCAGTCCGCATGATCTGGGGCAATTAGTCGAGGATATGGAAGTGCTCCTGCGGCCGCTTTTAGATGTCACGTATACGCTTCAGCTGGATACAGCTCGGCATATCATGATTGATACCGCGCCAGACTGGATCGGTCAAATTCTGATGAATCTTTGCGTTAATGCACGAGACTCCATGCGCGAGGGCGGGGTCATCACGCTTCGCGTCAAGCTTTCTGATGATTCTCTTCATGCCTACCTTGAAGTATCCGATAAAGGATGCGGCATTGATGAAAGCGTGCGCGCCCGAATTTTTGACCCGTTTTTTACTACCAAGGAACGCGGGAAAGGCACAGGTCTGGGTCTATCCACGGTCTATGGATTAGTACAACAGATGAAAGGTTCGATTGATGTGGAGACGGCGATGGGTAAAGGGACAACCTTTAGGATAACGCTCCCTTTAAGTGAAAAATCAGTCAGACGAAACCTATCCTCTACGCCATTCCAGGCTGAATCTGTGCGTTTTGAAGGATATGTGGCACTGGTCGCAGAAGATGAACCGGATCTTCTTTTGTTGTTATCGCAGATGCTTGAGGAAACAGGCATGACCGTGCTCAAGGCCACGAATGGGAACGAAGCGCTGGTGGTTCAAGAAGAATATGAGGGGCATATTGATTTTCTGTTAACGGATGTCGTGATGCCGCAAATGAACGGCGTTGAACTCTCCCGGCTTTCTTCTGCTCTCAGGCCGGATACGCATATTATTTTCATGAGCGGATACCCTGCGGGGGGGCAGATGGCACGCGTGGATATTCCGCCGGGGTCTCTTCTGCTCCCCAAGCCAGTCAGTTATGACGTGCTGAAAGGACTTTTATACCGTTTGATTGTTCAAACGTCGGACGAAGATGGATCGGGGTTATACCGCATGGCGGGCGGTGGCATTCAACTGGTGGATGGATAAATATCGGTTCGTGGCAAACTTAGAACAGGCAAGGGAGTAAATTTCTAATGGCTACGTTTGAAGATTTTCAAAGATTAAAAGTATTGATTGTCGAAGATCAGTACGAAGCGCGCATGATGCTCCGAAATATGCTCATGGAATTTGGGGTGAACCAGATATTCGAAGCGTCGGATGGCAAAAAAGGGTTACAATTTACCGATACGGCCTTTGATTTGATTGATCTGATTATTTGTGATTGGAATATGCCGGAAATGACGGGGGTTGAACTTCTCCGGCAACTCAGAAGCGTGGGTTATGATGTGCCCTTTTTAATGGTGACGGGTAAAGCAGATAAAGCCGCCGTCCTCGAAGCCAAAAAAAGTGGTGTGAACGGGTATATCTGCAAGCCCTTTTCCCCTGTTCAGCTTGAGGCTAAGCTACGGATTCTCATGCAAAAAAGCCTTGTGGCTTAAATATAATTCTGGCTTTAAACAAATTTTTACATAATAGATATACAATCTTAGGTAGAGGATCATTCTTTCTCTTGAGATGGCATGGGTACGTAAAGACCGTCTGGGGAAGGGATAGTAATATGTGGAGCGCCGTAACAAAGCGTATAAGGGGAGTCACGATGAAAGCGACATTCCGGAATAAATTTCGGATAATCAACGCCATGGAAGGTGAACGGGTCATTCGGTACCACCATCCGTATCGTTTGGATCTAGAAATTCTACTGGCACCGCGCACCGATAAAAATGATCTTTTGCCCATGGATTGGGGGATCACGCTTAAAACCCGTAACCGTACCTTGGTCAAACAACTTCGTGGTGAGCTGGCGGAAGATATTCTAGGATATATTTTTAAAAGATCACGCGAAGATATCCGTAAGCTTTCCTACGATGATCTTGTTGAAATGGCGAATATGTGGAGTATCCATTGACCACTTCACACACCATTTATGAATGTTTTAAAATGTCAATTGACGATCGCGCTGTCCGAGAAACGACGCCTATTTCTGAAGCGATCGAAAAAATGCGGGCAACACATCAGAATTGTCTTTTGGTGCGTGATCGCGAGGGACACGGAGCCGGGGTGATTTCAGAGCATGATATTGTGTCGGCTTTTGCCAAAAATGGCGGTCAGGCGGGAAAAATGCCAGTGGAATTATTTATGACCGTTGATGTGGTTGTCATTCGTGAATTCCATACGATTGAAGACGCCATAAAATTGATGTCTAAACATAATATTCGCCATATCCCTGTTGTTTCAGAGAGCGGCTATGTCAGGGGATTTTTATCCATCATGGAACTCGTAACCAAAAAAATGGAACTCGAGGCTTTAGAAACGGCTGTACCGGCTTAGACCACGATCGGCACTTTGCGCCGAAGCTGTCCTCATGTACTCTAAATCATGGCTGATTACGATCTTTGTATTATTGGGGGCGGGGTCAATGGATGTGGTATTGCCCGGGATGCGGCTGGCCGGGGCTTAAGTGTCCTTCTGGTCGAAGCAGGTGATCTCGCCAGTGCGACCTCATCTGCCAGCACAAAATTAATTCATGGCGGACTTCGATATCTGGAACATCATGAGTTTAATCTTGTCAGGCAATCTCTGAAAGAGCGTGAAATTTTGTTGCGGTCTGCGCCCCATATTATTTGGCCAATGGATTTTATCCTGCCGTACGACAAAAAAATGCGCCCTTTATGGCTGATACGTCTGGGTCTTTTTATCTATGATCATTTGGGTGGACGAAAAAAACTCAAAAACTCAGGCTCTGTTGATTTCTCGGTTCATCCCCTGGGGGATGTTGTCTCGTCTGAATACCGGATAGGTCTCACTTATCAGGATTGCTGGGTTGAAGATTCTCGTTTGGTTGTTTTGAATGCCGTGGCGGCCAAAGAACGCGGGGCTGATATTCTCACTTATTCGGCGGTTACTTCGCTTGTGCCTTCTGCAACCGGTAAATCATGGCGTGTTCATATTCAAAAATCAAATCGTGAACATATAGATATTGAGGCCAGATGCGTGGTGAATGCAGGGGGACCGTGGGTTCGGTCGATTTTAGATCATGCGGGTATTTCTTCGGGGGCGCCTTCTGTTCGGTTATCCAAGGGGTCGCATATTATTGTGCCCAAACTTCATGATCGTTCCGAAGCCTTCATTTTGCAGCAGCCGGATGGCCGTATTGTGTTTGCTATTCCGTATGAACATCACTACACCTTCGTAGGGACGACAGATGTTCCGTATGATTCAGATCCCGCCTCGCCAACCTTATCACCCGCCGAAGCAGAATATCTCATTGGTGCCGTGAATAACGCCTTTTCCCGGCGTCTGACGACCCGGGATATTGTGTGGTCATATGCCGGGGTTAGACCTTTGCTGGATGATGGCAAAGAGAATATTTCTGAAGTCACGCGGGATTATAAATTACATCTGGATACATCACATGGTGCGCCGATCTTGTCGGTATTCGGCGGGAAAATAACGACATATCGTAAGTTATCGGAGCAGGTTGTGAATATGATCGCACCGAAAACCAAACCATGGACAGGCCGAAAAATTCTACCGGGCGGGGATATGAAGAAGTCAGATTTCTCTGCGTTTTATCAAAAACAGATCCAAGCCTATCCCGGCTTTTCACCTTCGTTGATCTATCGATACGCCAGAGCCTATGGCACGCGTATGGATAAATTCATGAAAGAGGCAAAAAGCGAAAAAGATTTAGGCCGGTTTTACGGGGATCAAGTCTATGAAGCTGAATTGGTATATCTCATTGTCCATGAATTTGCCCGAACGGTGGATGATGTCCTCTGGCGGCGAAGCAAGCTTGGGCTTCATATTTCCCGAGAAACATTAGATGTTTTGACCCGTGAGTTTCCGATTTTAAAAGACGAAGTGTTACGCCATGTCCAAAAATACATCTGATAACCTGCTGGCGATTGATCAAGGCACCACGAGCACCCGGGCGATTATTTTTTCACCAGCAGGAGATATTCTGGCGACTGCCCAGAAAGAATTAAAACTTTCGTATCCGCAAAAAGGATGGGTCGAACAAAACCCAGATGATATCTGGCAGGACATATTATTATGTTGTCGGCAGGTCTTATCTCAATATCCTTCTGCTCTATCGATAGGCATCACGAACCAGCGTGAAACAACGGTGATATGGGATCGTCTTAACGGACAAGCCATTTATCCGGCCATTGTGTGGCAGGATCGGCGTACCGCTGATTTTTGTGACCAGTTAAAGACATCAGGGCACGAAACAGACATTACCCGAAAAACAGGATTACTGCTTGATCCCTATTTTTCTGCCACCAAAATACATTGGATTTTAAACCACGTGCCGGGTGCAAGATCGCGTGCGCTCGCCGGTGAATTAGCGTTCGGAACGATTGATTCTTTTTTATTGTGGCACTTAACAGGTGGACGAACACACGCCACCGACGCCACCAATGCGTCGCGCACCATGCTGTTTAATATCCAAACCCAATCATGGGATCAAGATTTGCTGGATCTATTTGATATACCGTCGTCGCTTTTACCCGAGGTTAAAAATAATATTGATGATTTTGGTAGAACGGATGCGAATCTTCTAGGGCAGGAGATAACGATTGGCGGTATGGCGGGGGATCAACAGGCGGCGTTAATCGGTCAGGCGTGTTTTTCTCCGGGTATGATCAAATCAACCTATGGTACTGGGTGTTTTGCCCTCATGAATATCGGCCAGAATTTTACAATCTCATCACATCGGTTACTAACGACTCTGGCTTACCGATTTGACGGCGAGGTCACATATGCGCTAGAAGGGTCAATTTTTACGGCGGGCGCGGCCATACAATGGCTCCGGGATAATTTAAAAATAATCTCCCATGCCGGAGATACGGATACCATTGCTCGCTCAATCTTAGATAATAATGGTGTTTATTTTGTCCCGGCCTTCACAGGGCTGGGGGCACCATATTGGAACCCTTTGGCGCGGGCTGGAATTGTTGGGCTTACGCGTGAGAGTCAGTCTGCGCATATTATTCGTGCCGCACTTGAAGCTCAGGCTTATCAGACGCATGATTTGATGTCGGCCTTTACGGCAGATACTGGATACACGCCTTCTATCCTGAGAGTCGATGGCGGTTTGGTGGCTAATGAATTCATGTGCCAGTTTTTGTCGGATATGCTGGATTGCCCCGTGGACATCCCGCGTGTGACGGAAACAACCGCGCTGGGGGCGGCTTATCTGGCTGGGCTTTCGGCGGGTTTATATACGGGGTTGGATGATATATCCCGCCAGTGGATATCCCAGCGGCAGTATCGCCCGCAGATGATACCTGAACAACGTGCTGTGCTTTACAACGGCTGGCAATCAGCCGTGCGCCGTATCAATTCTGCGGATTAAACATTCGCATACACAGGTATACAGATCATCTCATATCCTCTGCCTATGTTAGAATGGATAGTAGTTTTGGCGTAACGGGGTGGGGGAGAGTCATGGCAACCAGAGGATATTGGGCACTCTGTGAGGGGATCATGTCAGATAGGCCTACGCGTGCGCGCCGTGTGCAGAAGTCCACTCAATCTCCGGATCTTTGCTTTGTCTGTATTCCGGGTTTTTTTTATGCGGATGCGATGGCACCCTCGCGGCTTGAAGCTGTCTTGCGGGCGACCCAAAATCTTAAAAACAATGTACGGTTTTTAATGGATTTTTATCAGGATGTGCCGGCCCCGTCTTACTCAGATACGCCGCCTTCAAAGGGCTCAAAAGAAGGTATGATGTGGATTTTTATTCCGTTGGTGGAGATAGGTTTTTCGGGGGATTATTTTGACACGGATTCCCTCGCGGCGTGATTTTCAATTTTTATCTTCTTTCGGCCAAAATCTTTTTTAAACCTAAAAAAGCGATGTTCGGACGTGTGATCAAATAGGTAGGAATTTCCCTTAAAAATCGTCCATAACTTCCTTTGGATTCAAACTCTGGCCTAAAGTCTGATTGAAAGAAAAAATTGCCTAATTTTGTAGGGATTCCTCCCGCGATATACACACCGCCATAGGCATTGAGAGTTAAGGCCAAGTCTCCGGCGATACGGCCTAAAAACCTTAGCATGAGAGAGAGGGATTCAACACATACCGGGCACGTACCAGCGCAGGCCGCCGCACTGATCTCTTCTGCAGATCGATCCGCGAGCGCAACATACCCATCCAGAATACGAATAGCATTATAAATATTCACCAGTCCTTTGCCGGAGCACACACGCTCAACCGAGATATAGGAATATTTATAACGAAGCGCTGTAAAGATATCGAATTCTCTTTGTGTGCGCGCCGCCATGGTGACATGTCCACCTTCGCAGGGATTGGGTATATATTTTTTCCCATCCCAAAATAATCCGGCGACGCCCAGACCTGTGCCGGGGCCGATGACGGCGATGGGTTTATCGTGTTCTGGGTGGCCGCCGCCAATTTGAACGATATCTTCAGGCTTAAGATCACTGATGGCACAAGCTATGGCTTCGAAGTCGTTGAGGACATGCAGGGAGGATAACTTCATTTCCTTTTTGATGTCCGGAATAGAAAAACTCCACGGATTGTTCGTAAAGGAAACGTGATCTTTTTCGATCGGTGCCGCGACGGCCAAAACGGCATGATCTGGATGATATGAAAGTCCAATATGTTTCAGGTAATGCGCTGCCGCCTGAGACAAAGACGTAAACTCTGCACACTGAAGGGTATGCGGATGGTAAATACCGACAGAGTCAGCCAGAGCAAAACGCGCATTGGTGGCACCGATATCGGCGATTAATCCTTTGACACTCTGTGTATCCATGGCGTTTTCAAAAATCTCGTATGATTATTATAACGCGTTATATTAACTTATTTCTTCATATGTCCGGAGTGTCTTTTTGCCGGACGATTCAGTTCAGCGAGGAGGGGAATTGGGACGATCTACATTTAGACATAACTAATCTAGTGCCAATCTTATGGGTTTGTGAGGTAAGGAGAGCTCAACATTCATTAGGTGATTGTTTTGAAGAGAAAAATGGTGCCCAGGGCCGGAATCGAACCGGCGACACAACGATTTTCAGTCGTTTGCTCTACCGACTGAGCTACCTAGGCATGCCATAAACAAGATCGGTGTAGGCGTTATAAAAGAAAGCCCCCCGCCTGTCTAGGGGTTAAAACCGCTTAAATTTCCCTGCCGTTTAATTCAGGGCGCTGTCCAGACGATCCTGAAGCGAGGGGGAGCGGCGTTGCCGGGTGAGTTCAATCAGCCCGAGCGGCGTAAATCCATGAATTTGTACTGTGCAGGGGTCATAGGCAAAAGCGGTCGCCAGAGCTTCCAGCAAAAGGGCGCGCTGTTTCTTATCCGTGATTTTTAAAAAATCGATCGTGATAATACCCCCTAGATTACGAAGGCGAAGATGTCGGCCAATTTCCTGAGCGGCGGTCAGGTTGATATCGAGGGCACTGCGGCGGTCATTCCCGCGGTTGACGTCAATGGCCGTCAGCGCGGATGTTTTCTGGATGATCAGGCTTCCGCCTTCGGGCATAACAACATACGGCACTGAGAGGCTTTCAATTTGATCCATGATGTCACGGTAATCAAACAAGGCCAATTCCGCATTAGGGTCTTTGAGTTCAATCGGTTCGATTTTGGTGACCAGATCCGGGGCAAAAATTTCACACCATTCTTCGGCCTGTTCAAAACGCTCCATGGTGACCACTTCGATACGCTGGATGCGTTCACCAGCCAGATCACTGAGCGTACGTTGGATGGCATCCGGGCCATCCATGATCAACGAGGCCCCGCCGCCATCGAAAAACCCTTGAACTTCTGTCCATATGTTCTTCAGAATATGGGCTTCACGGATCAGGATATCTGTTTGCATGCCCACGGCTGATGACCGCAAAATGCATCCCTGCATCCCGTCGATAGATTCCAGCATTTTCAAAAGTTGTTTTTTTAATCGTCCATCCTTTACACGTGATGACACACGATTTTCGGTCATGACCGGGGAATAAATCAGATATCGTCCCGGGAGCGTGATATCCATGCTGACTCGCGCGGTTTTATCTTCGGGCGTTAGATCATCATCGTCTTTGGGTAAATATCCGCTTTTGGCTTGAACCCCGATCATCTGCCCCGGTTCAATTAACTTCCCGATGGCAACGTCACCGCCTTTTTTGACACGGCCTTTGGAATCAAAAATCCGGACATCGGCATTATGAAGTAGGCCGACATTTTCCCCATCCAGATCAATAAAGGCACAATCCATGGCCGTATCAATTTTCATGACACGTCCCCAATATATCCCGCCCCAGCGAACAGCCTCGCGCGCAGGATCAATTTCAAGACCCGTCACCCGCCCGTTTTCGGTGGCGGCAACCCATAACCCATCATCCAGTTCTTCGATCAGAATATCCAACTTCTTATTCCTTGGGCGTATGTTTCGGACGATATCCCAGTCCGGTTAAGGCATTGATCGTATCATAAACCGGTAATCCCACCACGTTGGTAAAAGACCCGGACATGAATTTGACAAAGGCACCGGCACGTCCTTGGATGGCGTATCCCCCGGCTTTGCCTTCCCATTCCCGGCTGGCGATATAATCGTTGATGTCCTGCGGGCTTAATTTTTTAAACTGAATAAGGCTGGTTACCGTCTTACAGATATGCCGGCCTGAGGGCGCGATGACGCATATGCCGCTGATCACACGATGACGCCGGCCGGATAAACGATGAAGAAAGGCTCTGGCTTCAAGTACGTCGCCGGGCTTTCCCAGCAAGCGTTGCCCGCAGATCACCATCGTATCCGCCCCTAAGGTAAAATGACCCGCGCGGTGAACAAGACGGGCTTTGGCTTCTGCGAGCCGTTTGACCAAGGCCAAAGGCTTTTCCCCCTTCAGGGGCGTCTCGTCCATATCCGAAGGCTGGATGATGTCTGGAATAATGCCCGAATCCGCCAGCAATTCTCTTCGGCGGGGTGAGGCCGAAGCCAGAATAAGCGGAATATATTTATCTTGGATCATAGTGCCATAGCCTAGCGGTCTTGGCCAAACGTGGCAATTCATTCACGCGAAGGAAAAGGGGGGTATTTTTAGATGTCTACTTTTCGCGGAAAATAATCCGGCCTTTGGTCAGGTCATAAGGCGTCATTTCCACCACGACCGTGTCTCCCTGAAGCACCCGAATTCTGTGCTTGCGCATTTTACCGGCGGCATGGCCTAAGATTTCATGGCCGTTTTCAAGGCGCACACGAAACATCGCGTTGGGCAGAATTTCTGTGACAACGCCTTTAAATTCAATAAGGTCTTCTTTGGCCATAGGTGCCTTTAATTTCAGGTTAGAATGGGTCTATATACCCAGATATAGACGTTAAATCAATCCCCTAAAGGGGGTTATCAGCGGCGTGATACCCGCCAGAGGGCACACATCAGGGTAAAAAAACGCCGGGCGGTGGGGTGATCTATGATGACTTTGTCTTTTAGGCGTTCTTGAATGAGCTGTGCCGCTTCGTCATGCAGACCGCGGCGACCCATATCGATGGCCTCGAGCCGTGCGCGGTTCCCGCCCGCCCTGGCATGCTCGTAACTCTCGATCATCAAAAAATAATCTTTGATTATCTTTCGATAAGGTCCCATCGATATCCCAAATGATAAAACCTCATCGTCAATGGTATTCCGGACATCCATCATGATATGATGCGGCGTGGATATCATCCGCAGGCGATAGGGGGGATCAAGGCCTTGAACGGGCTTGAAAACACTCTCGCGGATTAAATCTGAAACGGCGGTAGATTGCTCTGGGGTCAAGATACGATCATCATCTTGGGCAAAAACCAAATCAATTATCACCAGATCAGATGATGTCATCGGATCTTACACAGCCGCCAATTGAAAACGATTAATCCAATCCTGCATGTCCTGTGGGTGTGTTTTCATGGCCTGACGGCTGACGATCAGGCGTGACGACACCTCCATGATCTTTTCAATTTCCGTTAATCCATTGGCTTTTAACGTGGCACCGGATGAAACCAGATCGACAATGCGCCGGGATAATCCCAATACCGGCGCCAGTTCCATGGCTCCTGATAATTCAATACATTCTGTTTGCACGCCGCGCCGGGCAAAATGGCGCTGGGTTAAACGGGGATATTTGGTGGCTACGCGAATATGGCTCCACCGGGCAGGGTTGTCATGCGCTTGATCTTCATCTTTCACCGCTACAGATAACCGGCACTGTCCGATTTTTAAATCAACAGGCGCATATAATTCAGGGTACGAAAATTCTTCGATCACATCTGATCCCGCGATCCCTAACTGTGCCGCGCCAAAAGCTGTAAATGTCGCGACATCAAATGATCGAACACGGATGATCCTTAAGGATGGGTGACGGGTGGCAAACATCAACTGACGTGACGAATCGTCATAAAACGCATCTTCCGGTTCAATGCCCGCCCGCGACAGGACGGGGGTCAGTTCCTTTAAAATGCGCCCTTTGGGCACGGCGAGGGTCAATATATCGGCCATCGACATTGCTTACTATAGGCGGCGCGGAAACGCGAGGGGGCAGGTTTGAAAAAAGCTTGACTTTCAGGTGAAAGTATAGGATTATCTTCCTATATTACGCCACAGTTGTGCCTTGCGCCTGCTGTGGCTTTTTTTATGCCGCTATCTTCAGGAGAATGATGATGAATCAATTTGGACTAGGCCTTGGATTAACGCGCGCCCGCCGTCGTGTCACAGCGGCGGCGGCACTGGATTCGGCACCCCGGACGCTCGTCGCGATCGGCGATAGCATCACCTTTCAAAATCACGGCGTGGCGGCACGGAACGAAATGTATGGATATCTGGTGATGATGAACGCGATGATGGGTCAGCGTGTAAAATTTGATTTTGTGGAGAATAAAGGTGTCTCAGGTGATAGCACGGCGCAAATGGTAGCGCGTCTATCCTCATTGAATGGTTTGGGGGGACATATTTGTGCGGTACTTGGGGGAACAAACGATGTGTCGACAGTGTCACTCGGGGGTGCGGGCGCGGCATTGGTGAGCTATACCAATAACATCATCACGTCCGTTCAAAATAACCTTCAAACAATTTATACCTATATCAACAACACGTTGAACATTCCCGTAATGGCGTTTGTCGTGGCACCACGATCTTTCTGGGGGTCGGCCACGGCAGAACAAATCACCCAAGGGAAACGTGCCATTCAGGAAATCAATACATGGATACGCAACAAGGCCTCGGCACAGATATGGGTCGTGGATTATTATCCGGACTGGAATAACGGGAGTGATGAGCCCAAAGTGAATTACACCTATGACGGCCTTCATCCTAATCATATCGGCGCCTATTGGATGGGGTTTCGGGCGTATGATGTTTTGCGTGCCCGATATACGCTGAATGCGTTTTCACTCTCGCCTCAAAACCGTTTTACAAATACCGATATGTCGGGGACGGGGGGCACGGTTTCAGGTTCTTTTTTTACCGGTGTTCTGGCGACAAACTGGCAGACATCTGGGTCTGGGGGGGCATCGGCCAATGCCACTTTGTCCAAAGATACGGATGGCAAGCAGATCATGACCTTGACGGCTAACACCGCGATGACGTTAACCCGCCGAATTTTTCAACGTCACACCGCCGCCGATCTGGTGGGTAAGACCGCCTATTTTGAGATTGAGGTGAGTGTGCTTCAGGAAAATACGGGTACCGGCATATGGTATAATTTGTCGGCAGAACTTCGGAATACAGCGGAGTTATCCATTGGCTTTGACCGTCGTAACACCACGGATGTAGGGCCGTGGGCAGAAATGAAATCTTTCACCCAAAATACCGGGAGGCGTTTTATCTTAAGGTCGCCTACCATGACCGTACCGGCGGGTACAACCTATCTGGATGGTCGTCTGAATGCCGAAATGGTCACAACAACTGGCCAGACTGTGAACGGCCAGATCAAAATTCATAATGCCCAGCTCGTGGTGGTTTAGTGAATGGAGATAAATAAAATGGTGCTGCCGAAGCGGATTGAACGCTCGACCTCTCCCTTACCAAGGGAGTGCTCTACCACTGAGCTACGGCAGCGGGGGTAAAAAGCCCTCGTGGAAGCGTGAATACAATAAAAACACTGGCTTCTCAAGGCTCTTTTCGTCTATAGTTCCTTGTTTTCAGGAAAATAATGTGATGTCCGGTCAAAAACAGCCCCAAACACCCCTGGATAAGGGTATGTCTCGTCCCTCGACGGAAAAAGACCGGGCCGATGCGCTTCGGGAAAACCTGAAAAAAAGAAAGATTCAGGCAACGGAAAGACAGAAAGACGATCATGGCAAAAACGCATCCGGTCAATGATGATATGGCGTACGCTACAGCGGCACCCGGCATTCTGTCGGATACGCAGATCCGCGATCTCGCGCTTCATCACGGGATGATTGATCCGTTCGTCGAAAAACAAACGCGAGACGGTGTTATTTCCTATGGCCTGTCATCGTATGGGTATGATGCGCGGTGTTCGCCGGAATTTAAAATTTTCACGAATGTCGATAATGCGATTGTCGATCCCAAAAATTTCTCACCGGCCAGTTTTGTGGATCGTCATACGGACGTTTGTATCATTCCGCCGAATTCTTTTGCCCTGACGCGCTCGGTTGAATATTTCTGCATCCCCAAAGATGTGTTGGTTATTTGTCTGGGTAAATCCACCTATGCCAGATGCGGGTTGATTGTGAATGTCACCCCGCTGGAGCCGGGATGGGAAGGTCACGTCACGCTTGAAATTTCCAACACCACACCGCTTCCGGCCAAGGTTTATGCGAACGAAGGTATCGCGCAGTTTCTGTTTTTCAAAGGATCAACCCCGTGTGAGATCAGCTATGCGGATCGCGCCGGAAAATATATGGGGCAACGCGGTGTCACACTCCCTAAACTATAAAGAAACGCCCGATAACGTGGTGACTCTGCCTCAAACAGACTCCAGACCTTCGGGCATGGATAAACTTAAGATCACAGGGGGTCACCGACTGAAAGGTGACATCCGGATCAGCGGCGCCAAGAATGCCGCCTTGAAACATATGTGTGCGGCTTTGTTGACGGATCAGCCCCTGCAACTGGGAAATATGCCGGCGACATTGGGGGATGTGAAAACACTCTCTCAATTGTTGGAACATATTGGTGTGACGGTGGGACTCCGGGAAGATGGGGTGGCCGTTCTTCAGGCAAAAAACATCATGTCGCATGTTGCCCCCTATGATCTGGTGCGGAAGATGCGTGCCAGTGTGATTGTGCTGGGGCCTTTACTGGCACGTCATGGTGTGGCCGAAGTTTCCTTACCCGGCGGCTGTGCGATTGGGACACGCCCGGTGGATCTTCACATTATGGCTCTCAAGGCGATGGGGGCGGATATCGACATCGAAGCCGGATATATCAAGGCCAAAGCCCCGAAAGGCGGCTTGAAGGGGGCAGAGATTATTTTCCCCAAAGTTTCGGTAGGAGCCACCGAAAACCTGATGATGGCGGCGACGTTGGCCAAGGGCGAGACGGTCTTAAAAAACGCCGCACGAGAGCCTGAAATTGTCGATCAAGGCATGGCCTTGATCGCCATGGGTGCCAAAATCGAAGGTCTGGGCACCCCTGAAATCCGTATTCAGGGCGTCTCTGCGCTTCAGGGGGCGACACATGATGTCGTTCCGGACCGGATTGAAACTGGCACTTATATGTGTGCCGTGGGGCTTGCGGGCGGGGAAGTTCGTCTTCGTCATACACGCACAGATTTTTTATCAGCCTTAATTGCTCCCCTTCAGTTGGCGGGGGTAGAAATAACGTCTGAGGGTGATGATGTTCTGGTGCGCCGTCAGGATTCACACCTCAAAGGCGTGGACATCATGACCGAACCTTACCCGGGTTTTGCTACCGATCTTCAGGCGCAATTCATGGCCATGCTGACGATGTGCCAAGGGGCAGGGATGGTCACGGAAACGGTGTTTGAAAACCGATTCATGCACGTCCCCGAACTCTGCCGGATGGGGGCTGACATCACCGTACACGGGCATTCTGCACTGGTACGGGGGGTGTCACACCTCAAAGGTGCCGAAGTAATGGCGACCGACTTACGCGCCTCTGTCGCGCTGGTGCTGGCGGGACTGGTGGCAGACGGTGAAACTTATGTGAACCGGATTTACCATCTGGAACGCGGATATGAGAATATCGTGAGTAAATTGGGTGCCGTCGGCGCACAGGTTGAACGGTGCGCGGGTTAAATTTTTTACGCCTGTTTAATGTGATTTCACCAGATTTTCTAAAATGACATCTGGCATATCTGAAAAAAATCCATCGACACCCATTTGCTGAAAACGCCGTGCTTCCATTGCGTCATTGACGGTATAGACCAACAACGGGCGGCCTGAATCCATCACCTGTTCAACGATATCTGGTGTCACCAGACGGCTTCCGATATTGATTGTGCTGGCTTCAAGATAATCAGCCATCTCTTGCCAGTTATCCGGCAAACTGCCGCCGATCAAATATCCCCGCGCCATGTCAGGGGCTAAATCCCGTGCCGCCTCAAGCGAGACATGTTGAAACGATGAAATTAAAAGATTGTCCCGTTCATCCCATATGCGGGATAGATAATCGATCGCAATTTCGGCCGTGTCTTTTTCGCGGCCGGGACAGGGTTTGATTTCAAGGTTTAACCCCAGATCCAGTTCAAAAAGTACATCCAAAACCTCTTCAAGGGTTGGGATGGGGGTGCCAATAAAACTCTCTGCGTACCAGCTCCCGGCGTCCAGTTCACAGATATCCGCATAAGATGTTTGAGCCACAAGCCCTGCCACGCCTGTGGTACGTATAAGATCATCATCATGAAAGATGATCGGTATGTTATCTTTCGTCAGTTTCACATCCAGTTCGACCCACTTGACCCCAAGGTCTGCGGCGGCTCGGATAGAGGCAATCGTGTTTTCCGGTGCGTATCCTGCCGCGCCTCTGTGTCCGATAACTTTGGGGAGTTTTAGGGTCATGATTGTCCTTGATAAACTCATCCCCGCCGCGGCGGGGATGAGAAAAAGAGTTTTTCTTAGTTTCTATCCCGGCGGGGGCGGCGTTCCCGGCGTTCACCGCGATCACCACGGTCATCGCCATCATCATCGCCGCGTTCACGTGGGGCGGGTTCACGGGCTTCGCCTGTGGCCTGATCCACGCGCTTCATCGATAATTTGATTTTGCCGCGATCATCAAATCCAACCACCATGACTTTGACGTCTTGGCCTTCGGACACGATATCAGATGTCTTGGCCACGCGTTGATCGGCCAGTTCAGAAATATGAACCAAACCATCTTTGGCACCCATGAAATTCACGAATGCGCCGAAGTCCATAATTTTTACGACTTTCCCGGCATAGATCTTATTCACTTCCGGTTCTTCGGTGATGCCGCGGATGATATTCACGGCTTTTTCGATGGAATCGGCATTGGTTGAAGAAACTTTAACCGTGCCATCATCATCAATATCAATTTTGGCGCCGGTATCTTCAACGATTTGGCGAATGACCTTGCCGCCCGTGCCGATAACATCCCGGATTTTGTCTGTCGGGATTTTAAGGGTCACGATTTGCGGGGCGTGTTTGGACAATTCTCCTCTGGCCTCGGTCAGGGCTTTGGACATTTCCCCCAGAATATGGATGCGTCCGCCTTTAGCCTGATCAAGGGCGATTTTCATGATCTGTTCATTGATGGATGTGATTTTCAAATCCATCTGGAGCGATGTCACGCCCTTATCTGTTCCGGCAACCTTGAAATCCATGTCGCCGAGGTGATCTTCATCCCCCAGAATATCGGACAGAACGGCAAATTCATTGCCTTCCTTGATCAACCCCATGGCGATACCCGCAATCGGGCGTGCCAGCGGAACACCCGCATCCATCATCGAGAGGGATGTACCGCATACGGTTGCCATCGAAGATGACCCGTTAGATTCTGTGATCTCAGACACAGTGCGGATGGTGTAGGGGAATTTTTCAGCTTCGGGGAGAAGCGGGTTAATCGCGCGCCATGCGAGTTTTCCATGGCCGATTTCACGGCGTCCGGGGGATCCCATGCGCCCACATTCGCCTACCGAGTAAGGGGGGAAATTGTAATGAAGCATGAAGCGGGAGCGATATTCACCCTCAAGAGCGTCAATCACCTGTTCATCCGTACCTGTGCCCAGTGTGGTGACGACCAGAGCCTGTGTTTCCCCGCGGGTAAACAGAGCAGAGCCGTGAGCGCGGGGCAGAATGCCCACTTCGGCCACAATCGGACGCACGGTTTTCGTGTCGCGTCCGTCAATACGAGATCCGGTTTTCAAGATATTCCAGCGTACAACATGGGCCTCGAGGTTCGAAAGCTCTGCGGCCACTTTTTCTTTCGTCAGGCCGGCTTCTGGGTTCACGAATGATTCCATCGCCGCTTTTTTAACCGCATCTTTTGCCGCGTAACGTTGCTGTTTGTCTTTGATGCTATAGGCCTTACGGACGTCATCTTCGAATTTGGCCTTCAGGCCTTCGGCCAGTTTGACCAGTTCAGGGGCTTTTTCTGGCACATCCCAGGCATCCTTGGCGGCCATTTCGGCGAGTTCAATGATAGCCTGAATAACGGGTTGAAACCCTTTCCAGCCATGCATGACGGCACCGAGCATCGTTTCTTCAGAAAGTTCCTTAGCTTCGGATTCCACCATCAGAACACCTTCCAGCGTCCCGGCAACCACCAGATCAAGCTCAGACGTTTTCATGTCTTCCAAAGTGGGGTTCAATAAGAATTGACCGTTTTTATATCCCACGCGGGCGGCACCCATCGGGCCCATAAAGGGCACACCAGAGAGTGTCAGCGCGGCCGAAGCGCCGATCATCGACACGATATCCGGATCGTTTTCCATGTCATGCGCCAGTACGGTGGCTGTGACTTGAACTTCGTTATAAAAACCTTCTGGGAATAACGGACGTACCGGACGGTCGATCAAACGGGACACCAGTGTTTCTTTTTCCGAAGGGCGTCCTTCGCGTTTGAAAAAGCCGCCGGGAATTTTACCCGCCGCGAATGTTTTTTCCTGATAATTCACCGTCAACGGGAAGAAATCCTGCCCGTCTTTAACGGATTTAGCGGCGACCGCCGTACAAAGAACCGTGGTTCCCCCCAGCGTGGCCATCACGGCACCATCGGCCTGACGGGCGATTTTACCGGTTTCAAGGACAAGTTTCTTGCCCGCGAATTCAATTTCCTTGCGGAATACTTTAAACATCGTGTTCGTTCCTTTCATGTGCGCGGGAGAGGTCTGCTCTGCCGCATCTGATCCAAAGCCAAGTGTTTTCAGAAAACCTTTAAAAGGCATTATTTTTCTCCTGAGATGACAAATAGCCAAAAAAGCGTGAGCCGGGCGCTGGCACGCTTGCGAGTAACCGTGTGGTCATTTTTAAGGGGGAGGCGGTGGACAATTAAAAACTTTTGCGATGTGTGTCTGCCAAGTGTTTAACAGTCAACCGTATCCCTTTTCGGCCAACATGCGCCCTTTTCACGCGCCCTGATTAATGGCATTATCACTATCTAATGTCAAAGGAAATGTAACCCCATGAATTACCTTGTTTTATTGCGTCACGGACAATCCCAGTGGAACCTTGAAAACCGCTTTACAGGTTTTCATGATATTGATTTATCGGATCTTGGGCGCGCCGAAGCCAAAGGGGCAGGCGAACGATTGAAAAAAGCCGGAATCCAGTTTGATCAGGTGTTCACCAGCACCCTTCAGCGGGCGTATCACACAGCCGAAATCGCCCTGCGTGAGGCCGGGCAGGGAAATCTTCCGCTGATCAAGCATGATGATTTGCGCGAGCGTGATTATGGTGACCTGACAGGTTTAAACAAAGATGAAACCCGCGCCAAATACGGCGAGGAGCAAGTCCATATCTGGCGGCGTTCTTATGAGGTGCGCCCGCCGGGGGGGGAATGTCTTCAGGACGTCGTCGAAAACCGGGTGCGCCCTTATTTTAACACCCAGATCAAACCATTGATGGAAAAGAAAAAGAATATTCTGGTGGCCGCTCATGGGAATTCACTTCGGGCACTGTTGATTATTTTAGGTGCTGAAACGCCGGAAACAATCAATAAAGCTGAAATGGAAACCGGCGTTCCCGTTGTGTTTGAAATGGACGGACTTAAAATCCTCAAACGCTATGCGCTGGATCACCAAAAAGCCGCCTGATGCGGCGGATTTTTCAAATAGATATACCGAAATGTCGGCGTCTTAATCCCTCGCTTAACTTCTGGCACATATCCGCATCACCTGACAAACAGGCTCCGGGATAGATCATGATCTCGAGATGTAAGGGGTTGGGTGTAAGGCTGGTTTCTTTAGCTTCTTGACCTATGGCTTTCAGACATATTTTAAAACTTTCTCCAAGCTTTACCGAGCCCGAGCCGGATTGATTTTTTGTGAGCGCGATGGCTGGTTCACAAAAATTACGCACACGTTCTGCCGGAAGATGATGATCTGCTTCGCTTAGGATATCGGCATAATGCAAAACGAATTTTCTGTTTTCTTCTATAAGGGTTTGGTGACAGCGGGGACTATTCCATGCGTCAACACAGTGTTCGGCAATATTTTTTTCAGAAGGTTGAAGGGGGGGCGGGGTCAAGCCTTGTGCATGAGCCGACGACGTAAAAGCAAGGCTAAATAGAACTGGAATAAAACGCATGATGAACACCAAAACACAAAAAACTTAATCAGCAAAAAACCGCCCGGTGAGGGGCGGCTTTTTTAAATCTTAGCGGCGGATGCCATTTTTCTCCAGCACGGCTTTGTAACGTGCTTCGTCTTTACGCTTTAAATAATCCAAAAGCGTCCGGCGTTGTGCCACCATCTTCAATAGGCCGCGGCGTGAGCTGAAATCTTTCTGGTGGGTGGACATGTGTCCAGATAAATCGTTAATCCGTGCCGTGAGCAGGGCGATTTGAACTTCGGGTGATCCGGTATCGCCTTTTTTAACGGCATTACCGGTAATGATTTCGGTTTTCTTTTCTGCAGATATCGACATCGGGTTCTCCTTTTCTGATTAGACGTTTAAAATCTTGACCGGATGCACTTCGGCGCCGCTGACTGTGACGATGGCCACGGCCTTCCCGTGGGAAGTGATGGCCACGGCAGTCTCTGGGATGTTCAAATCAAATCCGGCGTGCGATAAACGCTCAATATCCGGTCTGGAAACAAACATCAGGGACTGCCCCTGTCTGATCCGTCCTGCTTCTCCGTCGTTCAAGGCCAGTGCCGGGATGTCGTCCAGCGCGGTCTGAACCGGAAGTAGAATAGAGCCAAGGTCTGGGTTTTCGCCCAAATCCCGGAAAAAGTCCAGCGGAATCGCTGAAATTAAGGAAAAAGGACCTACGGCGGCACGTTCCAGACGTGAAATATACCCCCCACAGCCCAGTTTTGTGCCTAGATCCCGGGCGATGGAGCGGACATAAGTGCCTTTGCCGCAGGTACAGGTAAAATCCGTTTGATCTGTCCTGTGGGCATCGATTTTTATGGATTCAACAAAAACCTGGCGGGGTTTGATATCCACGGTTTCGCCTTCGCGCGCCAGATCATAGGCACGCTGGCCGTCGATTTTAATCGCTGAAAATTGCGGCGGGATTTGCGTGATGTCGCCCGTAAACTGGGGGAGCAGAGCCTGAATGTCATCCGGCGATGGACGAAGATCTGATGTTGTCAGGACATCCCCTTCGGAATCATCGGTCGTACGTTGTTGTCCCCATGTCACCGTGAAATGATAGGTTTTATGGGCATCCTGAATATAGGGGATGGTTTTTGTTGCCTCACCGAGTGCTAGAGGTAGAACGCCCGTTGCCAGAGGATCTAACGTTCCAGCGTGACCTGCCTTTTGGGCATCAAGGGCACGGCGCACGATATTCAAGGCCTGCGTCGAGGTGATGCCGCTGGGTTTGTTTAGATTGATCCAGCCATTTAATTTCAGGCCTTTTTTGCGACGACCCATTTAATTTTCTTTGGAATAGGTGAGGTTATTGAGGATAGAGTCAAGCCGTTGTACTTTTTCAAAACTGTCATCAATTTTGAATTTTAATTTGGGCGTGAATTTCATTTCCGTTTTCCGGTTGATTTCCCCTTGGAAATAGGGGGCACAATCATTGAGCGCCGGAATGATGGCATCCATATCTTCACCACCCAGTGACATGACATAGGCCGTGGCGTTTTTTAAATCCGGTGCTACCCGAACCTCAGATACGGTAATCTTTCCCGCATCCAGCAAAACCGGGTCATGAAAATGACCACGGATCAGCGTTTCGGCGATAATGTGCCGAAGCTGTTCCCCCACACGTAATTGGCGCTGGGTCGGGCCTGACGGTTTGTGTGACATGAGTGTTGGTTGGTTGATTAGTTTTACTCGCAAACGAAGATAGGTTGAGTATCAGCACCTTCTGGATAAGTAT
Source organism: Alphaproteobacteria bacterium (assembly GCA_017302165.1). Taxonomy (GTDB): domain Bacteria; phylum Pseudomonadota; class Alphaproteobacteria; order Micavibrionales; family Micavibrionaceae; genus UWPOB-MICAV1. The sequence continues at coordinate 102,320 of JAFLCW010000003.1, read as the reverse complement.
ATCTTAATTCGCTATCAGGTGCTTTTGGTGTGGCATGACCCGACGCATCCGATGTTTCTGGGTCAATCACTTCACCTTTGGCATTAAACTGAATCGGAAAAATTGACTTCCCTGCGGCATCTCTAAAATCATCTACTGTTAGTTCTTTAGGCATTTTACATACTCCTGTTAGGTTACGTTACGCTAATGTTCGGGCTTCTTCGATGATCTCGTAACATTCGATCACATCGTTATCCTTGAGATCGTCATAATTTTCAAAGGCCATACCGCATTCCATGCCTTCTTTGACTTCCTTGACTTCGTCCTTGAAGCGTTTGAGGGTTTTGAGCGTGCCTTCGTGAATGACGACATGGTCGCGGAGCAGGCGTACTTTTGCGCCGCGTTTAACCACGCCCGCCGTGACCATACACCCGGCAATTTTTCCAACCTTGGTGATGTTGAAGACTTGGCGGACAGAGGCCTGACCCAGATATTCTTCCCGGCGTGTGGGGGAGAGCATACCAGACAAAATCGCCTTAGCGTCATTTATAACGTTATAGATGATGTTGTAATAACGGATATCGACGCCGTCCCGTTCGGCTTGCTGGCGTGCCTGAGCATTGGCACGCACGTTGAACCCAATAATCACGGCTTTGGACGCTTTGGCCAAGGTGATATCTGACTCCGTAATCGCGCCGACACCAGAGTGCAAAACATGCACCCCGATTTCAGTGTTTTCTTCGGCCATTTTGTTGAGTGATCCAATAATCGCTTCGACAGATCCGTGGACATCGCCCTTAATCAAGACGGGGAGTGTTTGACGGGCACCGGCTTCTTTGGCGGCGGCCAGCATATCATCCAATGTCATGCCGCCTTTAGCAGACGTGACGTTGAGTTTTTCGCGTTTTTTACGCGCACGGTAGCTGGCGACTTCACGTGCTTTGGCTTCGTTCTCAACGACATTCAGCACATCCCCGGCATCCGGCGTTCCTTGAAGCCCTAAAACTTCGACAGGTTTCCCGGGCTCTGCTGAATTAATCGATAGGCCTTTGTCGTCATACAGGGCACGCACGCGTCCCCATTCTGATCCAACCACGAAAATATCGCCGACCTTCAGCGTTCCGGATTGAACCAGAACGGTTGCCACAGACCCTCTGCCAGTTTCCATTTTTGATTCCACCACGGCACCCATGGCGGGTTTCGATGGATTAGCTTTGAGTTCCAGAATTTCTGCCTGAAGCAGAATTGTTTCTTCGAGCTTGTCGAGATTGATGCGTTTCTTGGCTGATATTTCAACGACCTGTGTATCGCCGCCCATATCTTCGACCACAATTTCATGGGACAGAAGATCTTGCTTCACCTTGGACGGGTTGGCATCTGGCAGATCAATTTTATTAATCGCCACGATGATTGGTACTTTTGCCGCTTTAGCGTGGTTAATCGCCTCGATGGTTTGCGGCATGATACTGTCATTGGCCGCCACGACCAGGACAACGATATCGGTCACATTGGCACCGCGGGCGCGCATTTCCGTGAACGCGGCATGGCCGGGCGTATCCAGAAAGGTAATTTTGGCACCAGAAGGCAGGGTTACCTGATATGCCCCGATATGCTGGGTGATACCGCCGGCTTCCCCTGAGACAACATTGGTGGAACGCATGGCATCCAAAAGCGATGTTTTTCCGTGATCGACGTGACCCATAATGGTGACCACCGGCGGCCGTGAAACCATGCCTTCGGATGTGTCCATGTCCAGACGGTTGAGGTTGTCTTCAACATCGGCATCCGTCACGCGTTTGAACGTATGGCCAAATTCACTGACAATAAGTTCTGCCGTATCGGCATCAATCGTATGGTTGATTGTCGCCATAACCCCCAGTTTCATCAGGGATTTGATAACATCTGCGCCACGTTCGGCCATGCGGTTTGAGAGTTCCTGAACCGTGATGGTTTCGGGGATGATGACTTCACGTAGAATTTTTTGAGCAGTTTCTTTAGGCCCCATAGCCGCTTTTCGGGCTTTTTCCTGTGCCCGGCGGCGTGCCGCCAAAGACATTTCGCGCTCACGTTCATATTGTTCATTCAGAACCTGCGTGACGGTGAGTTTGCCGCCCCGGCGGGAGTTATTACGTGTATCATCTTCATCACCCCGGGTGCTTCGCGGGGCTTTTTTATTCCGATCCCGGTAGCTAGACAGTTCTTCATCCTGCGTGGTGCGGATGGGCATGGCGCGGAATTGATCCTGACCTTGTTTTTCAAGAGCGGCGGATTTACGTTTTTCTTCAGCTTCGATCCGCTGAAGTTCTTCCAGTTCCTTACGGCGCGCTTCGTCTTCTTTACTTTCGGTCGTGATGGGTGCGGCGCGCGTCACCTTGCCACCGACAGGTTGTTCATAGAGCGGCTTTTTCTTATCGCTTTCGGCCAGTGCTTCTTTCAAGGCTCTGGCTCTGGCCTCACGTTCTTCTGTGGTGAGGTTTCTCAACTCAGCATTTTGTGTCGTCGGTACAGCTGGTGTTTCTTTAACGGGCACGGCACTTGCTACGGGACGTGCGGAACGATCCCGGCGCACCTCAACGGTGGCACCTTGCGTGGTCATCGGTCGGCCTGAGGTATTACCTCCCTTAAGGCTTAAGGTTCCCCCCTTAAGACTTAAGGTTTTCTTTTCGCTGGTTTCTTTTTCTTTGCTTTCAGTCATTCTCTCTACATTCGTACAGGTCTGTCGTGTTTTAATATTGCCCCGGAATATTCCGGGGCAATAGGGTCTTGAAGATATCTAGGCGGCCTTGCCTTCGCTGGCGTTATCTGCCGTTTCAAACCAGTGAGCGCGGGCTTTCATGATTAATTCTTCAGCCTGTGAGGGCTTGAGGGCATTCGCGCCCAAAATATCAATCAATTCATCCGTCGCGAGATCTGCCAGATCATCGCGGGATTTAACGCCAGCTTCACCTAACTTGATGATTGTCTCAGGCGTCAGACCTTCAAATGTGACCAGATCATCTTTCAGACCCAGTTCTTTTTGCTTGTCTTTCAAGGCCTGTTCTTGTGCCTTGACCCAGTTTTGTGCCCGCGTGATCAATTCCATGGCCACGTCTTCGTCAAAGCCTTGGATCTGAAGCATCTCATCGATTGGTGTTTCGGCCAGTTCGCGAACATGGGTAAACCCTTCGGCGATCAGCAGGTGGGCGATCACTTCGTCCACATCCAGACCGTTGATGAACATTTCGGAACGAACGGCAAATTCCTCAGCGCGTTTTTTCGATTCCGCTTCTTCGGTCATGATATCGATATCCCAGCCAGAGAGCATAGATGCCAGGCGCACGTTCTGTCCGCGTCTGCCAATCGCCAGTGACTGTTGATCTTCCGGTACCACCACATCCATGCGGTGATCTGATTCATTCAACACCACCTTGCTGACGACAGCGGGTGCCAAAGCTTGAACCATGAAGGCGGCGATATCATTCGTCCATGGAATGATATCGATTTTTTCGCCCTGAAGTTCACCCACCACGGCTTGAACGCGCGATCCGCGCATCCCAACACAGGCACCGACAGGGTCAATGGAGCCATCGCGGGAGACAACGGCAATTTTGGCACGGGAACCGGGATCACGAGCAACGCCCTTGATCTCGATCACGCCGTCATAAATTTCCGGGACTTCCTGCATGAACAATTTAGCCATGAATTCAGGGTGTGTCCGGGAGAGGAAAATTTGTGGTCCACGCTGTTCTTCGCGAACTTCGTAAATCAGGGCACGCACGCGGTCACCCACATTGAAACGCTCGCGGGGCAGACATTCATCCCGGCGCATTAATCCTTCGGCCTTGCCGCCGATATCCACCGTGACATTCCCGTATTCAACACGTTTGACTACACCGTTGATGATTTCACCGCGGCGATCTTTGAATTCTTCGAATTGGCGCGCACGTTCGGCTTCGCGCACTTTTTGGACGATGACTTGCTTCGCGGTTTGTGCCGCGATACGACCGAAATCCAGCGGGGGCAGTTCATCCACCAGATATTCACCGATTTGGGCGTCGGATTTCTCCCGCTGAGCTTCTTTTAAGGTTAACTGGCGCACTTCGGCTTCGGGGTCAACAATCTGCTCCACCACTTCGCGGTAACGCTTCAAGGAAATCAGGCCGTTTTTCCGGTCAATATGGGCGCGGATATCATGGTCGTGACCATATTTGGAACGACCGGCTTTCTGGATGGCTTCTTCCATCGCGGACAAGACGATATCACGATCAATATTTTTTTCTCTGGCGACGGCATCTGCCACTTGTAACATTTCCATGGTGCTTTTCCCTTTAAGGTTCCTCTTTCAAATTTACAGTTAAACTAAATAGTTTTTTTCTTTCCTGCCGCCATGATCTCGTCCGTCAACAGCAAATGGGCTGAGCGGATACGATCGAGCGGTAATTCTTTCTCCCCTGTTTCCGTGATCATCAGGGCCATATCCCCCTTGATCCCGTTTAACGTGCCTTTGAACCGTTTTTGCCCGTTTAAGGCCATATCCAGTTCTACCTTGGCCATATGGCCGGCATAGGTGGTAAAATCTTCCGACGTCACCAGCGGACGTTCTACGCCGGGAGAACTGACCTCAAGCCGGTAGGGGGCAGAGATCGGATCTTCAGATTCAAGCACCGGAGAAATGGCCCGGCTTAAGGCCGCGCAATCATCCAGACCCAGCGTTTTTGTTGTCGGATCTTCGGCCATAATCTGAAGAATGCCGCCCTGAAAATTGACCCATACAATGTTGACCCCCCGTTCGGCGGCGATGGGGCGGATCAAATCCGCAATATGGCGTTCCAGTTCACTTAACTTCATGTAATGGCTTTCAGTTCCCACGCCCGGGTAACAAAAAAGGCGGGATCTTTCGAACCCACCCTGTTAACTAACCGGGAATGTATGAAAGGAGTTATAGACCTAACTCACCTTCCTTTCAAGGGTTTTTTATCCTTTTTTTATATTAGCCGAGCCGAGGTCTTTCTTTTTAAATATCAGGTAAGTTTGCTGTCTTCCGGCCTTTTCGCCCTTGATTTCGTACCGTGTACGGATCCAGTTTTCCGGCATTTTCCGCCAATCATCGGCGCACCCCGCCGTCCAGTCAAACCCGGGGTACCGGATGATTTGGGTACACATCCATTCCGCCAGTTCATCCACGTCCGTTGCGCAGATTAACTGTCCGCCGGGTTTAAGAACGCGGTGATATTCTTCAACTGTTTCGGGGCGCACGATCCGGCGTTTAAAGTGGCGTTTTTTCGGCCATGGATCCGGGTTCAGGATATAAATGCTATCCAAACTGTTCGGTTTTAATGACCTGACGACCAACATGGCATCATCCATTAAAACGCGGATATGGTCACGGGTGGGTAGGGATTGGGCCGATTTTAAAAAAGCGGCCATGCCGTTCGTGAAAGGCTCTACGCCGATCACATGTGCCTCAGGCTGAGATTCGATGATCCCTATCAAATGCTCCCCGTTGCCAAACCCGATTTCAAGAATGGCGCGGGTTACCGGTGTCTGAAACCAGTCTTGAATATCGCGGGTGCCGTCTTCGGGCAATGCCGAGAGGGGGATTTCAAGAATAGGTAACAGCGTCTCTAGCGCAGACGCACGGGCAAGTGTCAGGGGTTTACCCTGACGCCGACCATAGACACGCTGAATGCGCTTAAGAGGTTCTGTCTTAGCCAATGATCTTCTGAAGGGCAGAGACGAGATCTGTTTTTTCCCAGCTAAAGCCGCCATCGGATTCAGGATCACGCCCGAAATGCCCATAGGCCGCCGTTCTGGCATAAATCGGGCGGTTTAGTTTCAGATGTTCCCGGATACCGCGCGGAGAGAGATCAATTACTTGCCCAATCGCCTTGACCAGCACATCTTCGGGCACTTTCCCGGTTTCATGGGTGTTGACATACAAGGAGATCGGTTTGGAAACGCCGATCGCATAAGACACTTGAAGCGTGCACCGATCCGCATAGCCAGCGGCCACAATGTTTTTGGCCACGTAACGGGCGGCATAGGCGGCCGAACGGTCAACCTTGGTGGGGTCTTTGCCTGAAAACGCGCCGCCGCCATGAGGCGCAGAGCCGCCATAACTATCAACGATAATTTTGCGTCCCGTTAAGCCGGCATCCCCAACGGGCCCACCAATCACAAAACGCCCTGTTGGGTTCACGTAAAATTCATTTTCCGGGCACATCCACCCTTCGGGCAGAACGGCCATCACATGCGGGCGCACCATTTCACGCACGTCTTTTTGGCTGACGCCCTCGCTGTGCTGGGTGGACACAACTACAGAGGTTGCCCGAACAGGTACGCCATTTTTATATTCTAGCGAGACTTGGGATTTCGCATCCGGACGTAAATCTGGCAGGGCGCCGGAATGGCGTGCCTCGGCCAATGATTTTAGAATGGCATGTGAAAAATGAATGGCCGCTGGCATCAAAGCCGATGTTTCCCGGCAGGCATAGCCGAACATGATCCCTTGATCGCCCGCGCCTTCATCTTTGTTATCGGCGGCATCAACACCCTGTGCGATATCGGCGGATTGAGAGTGAACGCGCACATCAATGCGGACCTTGTCCCAGTGGAAATCATCCTGTTCATACCCGACCTGTTTAATTTTTTCGCGGGCGATTTGTTCCATCGTGGCGTGAGAGAGTTCCTTGGCACAACGCGTTTCGCCGATAATGCCGACATAGTTGGTGGTGGCCACCGTTTCTACAGCGCACCGTGAATGAGGATCCAATGTCAGATAGCGATCAACAATGGCATCCGAGATCTGGTCGCACAATTTGTCGGGATGACCTTCGGACACAGACTCGCTGGTGAAAATGAAATTCTGAAGGGCATGTCCGGTCATAGGGTTAGAATCCGTTTCTTTTTTAAGGGCGGTTGGCGAAGCCATGATCTTCTCTCCGTAATATTGCATGAGGATAAGGCAGATACGTTAATCCCCGGAACGGCGGAAATCAAGCTTTATTGGGGGGTGCGTATACGGTAACCGTTTCTTATTTGCCGTCTTGTTCTTTCAAGGATTCGGCCATGGTTTTCAGGAAGTTAAACAGGTTCTTGCGTAATTTTGGATCTTGGATGGAATAATAAACCCGAACCAGTTCGGTCGTTTCTTTTAAATCCATGACATTATCGGGACCTTCGAATTTAGATTGCCCTGAATCAGATAGGCCAGAGAGAAGGGCGTGTTTTTTGCCATCGGCTCCGGGGATGAAATTTTCAAAAAAGAAACTAACGGGAACCCCTAGAATTTTACTGAATTCAAATAAACGACCGGCACTCACGCGGTTGGCGCCGTTTTCGTATTTTTGAATTTGCTGAAACGTAATGCCCACAGAGTCAGCCAGATGTTCTTGGGTCATCCCCATAAGGGCGCGCCGTTGCCGGATTTGGTTTCCCACATGTCCGTCAATCGATTCTGCCTTACCCTTCTTTTTATCACTGGACGTAACGATTTTATTTTTCCCCACAGCTAACATGTCGTATCTCACAAATCACGTATTGAACAAAGCGTATCAAAAAAGTTTCAAGAACATCAAATTTTCTTGCAGAATACGAAAACTAACAATGACTTCGTATGTATGCAAGAAAACTTTAGCCCCCCTATCCCACAGGTTAGGTTTTTTTCTTCATCGAATTTTGCACGGCACGTATGCATCCGCCGAATAACAAAAACAGAATGGCTAATATTAGAAAACCAGCGTCTTTGATATACATGTAAAGGGGCAGGGCAGAGAGAGGTTGTGGGAGTGGCAAAATGAGATTGTCCTCTGTATCCAGTTTTGTTTTGGCCAAAACACGTCCCAGAGGATCCGTCATTCCGGAAATACCTGTGTTCGCAGACCGGATAACCGGAACGCCATTTTCAATGGATCTGAAAATACTATGGGCAAAATGTTGGGGGGGGCCTGCGCTTTTGCCGTACCACGCGTCATTGGTCACATTGACGATCCACCGGGGGGGCAGGGGATTGCGCGTGGCGGCCTCTGCCGGGAAAATAATCTCATAACATACAAGCGGGCTAAAGACTGGTATCCCCGTCATGGCGACACTGGTGCTTCCTGATCCTTTTTCAAATCCGCTGAAGGCCACCACGGGTTTTAAGGGTATCCATTCCTGAAAGGGGATAAATTCACCAAACGGCACCAAATGTGTCTTGCTGTAGACAGGGGTCATCTGGCCTTGGGTATCAAAGACAGCCACACCGTTGTAATAGAGCGTTTTTCCTGTGCTCTGGTTTTGCCGCCGATCCAGAATACCTGAGATCAAGTAAGCCGGAGATGTATGCGCAGACAACATATCCCGGATCAGGCGCCGGGCATTGGGATCAATCAGAAAGACAGACGGGATCGCTGTCTCCGGCCAGATGATCAAGCGTGTCGCCGGGCTTTGGCTCGAAGATGCGCTTAAGCGCAGATGTTTTTCAAAATGTGCCACGGCGCGGGCAGAATCCCATTTCATATCCTGACCGATATTGGGCTGAACGATATGCACCTGATAGGCATCGTCATATTGGGTGGGATGTTGGTAAAGACGCCACGCCCCGGCCGTGACCGGAATCAAGAACGTCAGCATAACACCTGTCAGAATAAGATATTGATGGCGGCGCGTATGAACGCTGACATACATAAACCCGGCGGTGCATCCCCATAACAGGGTAAACAATGTCAATCCATATGACCCAATCCACGCCGATATCTGTGCCACCGCCAGCGTATCTGCCCAGATATACCCAAATAAATTCCAGGGAAACCCCGTGAAAATATGGCCTCTCACCCATTCAGACATTCCCAGTGCGCCTGTTAGGCACATGAGACCCGAGATATGACGTGGGTTTGAGATGACATAAGCCATGCCTGTGAAAATTGCCGTAAAACTGGAGAGTAAGACCGGAAGGCCGATGACGGCGAGTGGCCAGACCCACCAGAAATCATTGCCTTCGATCAACAAGGCATTGCCGATCCACCATAACCCGGCGGTGAAATAACCCAGCCCATACATAAACCCCGTGAGGACGGCACGTGAGGGGGTGAGAGCCTGCGCGTAAAAAAAGTAAAACCCACTTAAGGACACAAACATAAGCGGCCACAGCCCATAGGGCGTCAGTGCATAGGCGCCCACAACACCGCAGAGCAAAGACCCAAATATATGGCGCATTTTGGACATGGGGCGGATGATAACGCGTTTTTAAAGCGTGTCATCCCCTATCCGTATCCAGGCAGGTGATTTATTTTTCTGAGGAAGATCGAACAGGCGGATTCTTGATTTTCAATGTTTTAATCCGTCGGTTATCCGTATCCATGATTTCAAAGATCAGGCCAGAGCTATGGGTGATCTGTTCTCCTCGGGCGGGAACACGCCCTGCCATGGCGAAGACAAGACCCCCGAGTGTGTCAATTTCATCCCGCTCTTCGGGGGTCATAAACTCTCCGTATTGTTCTTCGAATTCTTCGATATCGTAACGGGCATCGACGAGAATACTTCCATCCGGTTTCGTGATCAGTCGGGGCTGTTCTTCGTTATCGAATTCATCATCCATTTCACCGACGATGGCTTCGATTACATCCCCCAATGTTACCAGTCCATCTATGCCGCCATATTCATCTACGGCCATGAACATATGTTTTTTGCTTTGGCGCATCTGAAGGATCAGATCCATTACCGGCATGGATGAAATGACCATGGGGACATCCCGGAGCAAATCGCGGATGATTACGGGTTTCTTGGCCGCCATGCGCGCCAGAATATCCTTGATATGGATGGAGCCTAAAATATCGTCCAGCGTAGCGCCGTACACCGGCAGGCGGCTGAACTGACGATCTGATAAAAGTGTCATCAGTTCATCTTCGCTGGCGTTAATCTGGATCGCGGCCATTTCTACGCGCGGGATCATCACATCCCATACACGGAGATCGCGCATTTCCAGCACATTGCCGATCAGAATTTTTTCATGTGTCTCCACCGAGGGTGAGGCAGATTCTGTTTCCTTATTCTCAATATAATCTTCAATGGCTTCGCGGAGTTCTTCTTCCTCTGACGCCGGTTTTAACAAACGCGCCAGCCATGACACCTTTTTACCTTCGTCCTGAGACGAAGGAGGTTCCTTTTTGTCTTTATGCGGGGGTTGATCTGCCGCGGGCAGGGGGGATTTGGTCATCGAATTTTGGGACATGGTACCTATTATGGCATAACAATTCTGTCATTATAAGGGTTTTGTACGCCTAATTTTTCTAAAATCCGGATTTCTATGGCTTCCATAATGATGGCTTGCCCTTCTTCCTTATGATCGTATCCTAATAAATGAAGGCACCCATGCACAACCAGATGAATAAGGTGGTCTTTGAAAAATTTTCGCTCATCCCGTGCTTCGCGGTCAATGGTTTGAAACGAGAGAGCCACATCCCCCAGTCCCACGACGTCCCCGATAAAAAAATCTTCGGAATCAAGCGAGGCAAAACTTAAGACATTCGTCGCGTTATCCTTATCCCGGTATTCACGGTTTAACACCCGCATCAAGTCATCATTAGCCAGAAGGATACTGACCTCGAGCGTTTTGGTTCGGATTCGTTCGGGTTGGGGCGCCATTATCAATGTCGTGCGAACGGCCTGTTCAACAATCTGTTGAACTTGTGGCACGGTTTCCCATTCCGGATCCTGAAGGGAGATATCAATCTGTATGTCTTGTGCCACGGAATTCATATGCGTTATAGGCTTCGATAATTTTGGTCACCAGTTTATGACGTACCACATCTTTTTCATTAAAATGGATAAAGGCGACGTCTTTGACATTATGCAGGATTGTCATCGCTTCTTTAAGTCCTGATTGCGTGCCGGGGGGCAAATCAACCTGTGTGGGGTCACCGGTGATCACCATGCGTGTGCCTTCGCCCATGCGGGTTAAAAACATTTTCATCTGCATGGCGGTGGTGTTCTGGGCTTCGTCCAGCACAACAAACGCATTCTTAAGCGTACGTCCGCGCATGAATGCCAACGGGGCAATTTCAATGTCCCCTGCCTGAATCTTTTTGGCGACGATATCACCCGGCATCAGGTCACCCAGTGCATCGTAAATCGGGCGGAGATAAGGATTGATTTTTTCCAGAAGATCACCTGGCAGAAACCCTAGTTTTTCCCCGGCCTCAACAGCGGGACGGGTGAACACCATGCGCTCGATCAAGCCCTGTTTATATAACGACACAGCCTGAGCTACGGCCAGATAGGTCTTACCGGTACCTGCAGGCCCAATCCCGAACACCATGTCATGTTTTTTCATGGCATCAATATATTTTGACTGGTTGGGGGAACGCGGCGTAATGGCCTTACCGGGGCTGGCGGTGTTTTCAATACCGGCCTTGCCGTCATAAAAGTTTTCCTTGGCGGTGTGCGGATCTTTTTTCTTCATGTCAGATCTATCCCCCTTTGCAAAACGGATGGCGGCAGACACATCACTGATCGTAAGGTCATGATGCCGTTTGACTTTTTCCCACATCAACATCAACACATCCTGCGCCAGCTTGACGGCAGGTTTAGACCCTTCAAGCCCGACATGATAGCCGCGCGAGGAGACATCCAGTTTCAGATTATCTTCGAGATATTTGAGGTGGCTATTTTGTTCGCCAAATAAGATACGCGCCATGGCGTTGTCTTCGAAACTCACGATGACATGCGTGGTATTCCGGGTCTGTGGTTTTTTGGCGATGGTATCCTCTTTTTTGTGTCTTTTTAGCATGTCATAGATTGGTTAATAAATACAAAAAAACGAGGTATCAGGCAGATTTTGTCATGAATTCAGAGACTTGGATGTCACCTGCCACCGAATTGGTAAAGGCTTCGGTGATGTGTACCGCTTCGATCTGGCCGATCAGACGGGCAGGGGCGGGCACATTGATTGTCTGGTTATATGGTGTTTTGCCTTGAATTTGTCCGGGACGAAGGCCGGGACGTTCAAAGAGCACAGGCAGGGTCAACCCCACTGTCCGTCGATTAATCTCCAGTTGCTTGGTGCCAATTAAATCCTGAAGACGCGCGAGGCGTTCATCTTTGATTTTTTCGGGTACCAAACCTTGCATATTGGCCGCAGGGGTGCCGGGTCGCGCGGAATATTTAAACGAATAGGCACTGCCATACCCGATTTCAGCGACCATGTTCATCGTATCATCAAAATCAGAATCGGTTTCGCCCGGAAAACCGACGATAAAATCAGACGACAGAGAAATATCCGGGCGATAAAAACGCACCCGGTCAATGATCCGGCGGTAATCATCGGCGGTGTGTTTACGGTTCATGGCTTTCAGAATTTTATCAGATCCCGCCTGAAGTGGCAGGTGAAGATAGGGCATGATTTCGGGCACATCACGATGGGCGGCCATCAATTCTTCGTCCATGTCCAGCGGGTGTGACGTCATGTACCGCAGGCGTGAAAGCCCGTGAATACCAGCCATTTCTGACATTAATCGGCCTAATCTCCAGATGCTTCCATCCGGGGCGTTGCCATGAAATGCGTTGACATTTTGACCCAGTAACGTGATTTCCTTAGCACCTTGATCCACGAGACGGCGCGCTTCATCCAAAATGGCGATCACGTCTCTGGAATATTCTGCCCCGCGTGTATAGGGCACGACGCAAAAAGTACAGAATTTATCGCATCCTTCTTGAATGGAGAGGAACGCGGCTGATCCTTGATTTTGTTCGGTGGGCAGGCTGTCGAATTTATTTTCGGCCGGAAAATCGGTATTCACCACGCGCTCACCCGTGGCGCGGATCATCATTTCCGGGAGTTGATGATAGGTCTGGGGGCCAAAGACCATATCCACGGATTTTGCCCGGTTTAAAATGACATCCCCTTCGGCCTGCGCTACACACCCGGCCACCGCCATGACCATTTTACCACCTGATTTTTCCTTGGCGCGTTTATGTTTTTCTAAGCGGCCGATTTCAGAAAAAACCTTATCGGTGGCTTTTTCCCGAATATGACAGGTGTTGAGGATGACCATATCCGCCCCTTCGGGCGTGTCGGTTTCCGCATAGCCCAGCGGGCGCAGAATATCGGCCATCCGGCGGCTGTCATAGACATTCATCTGACAGCCCCAGGTTTTGATATAGAGTTTTTTGGGTGCGGTGTTGCTCATGGGTTTCAGGTGGGTTAAACCATGACAGGGGCTTAGGAATCAAGAAAAACCGCCATGCGGCCTTTGATAAAGGATATAAAACCTGATGAAAAGAACGATCTTGCTGATGGGGGGGCTGATGTTACCCCCGGAAATTGCCGAACTGGAGAAACAGTTTGAGGTCATCAAGCTTTACCGTGAACCAGACCCCGAGGTGGTGCTTCAGGATCGGCGGCTGGATATTCAGGGTATTTGCTCGCTCTATAGCCGCCCGGTGACAAAATCATTGATTGATAGTCTGCCCAATCTTGAGATTATCTCCCAGTTCGGGGTGGGGGTGGATAATATTGACCTCTCTGCCGCCAAGTCCCGCGGTGTTTCGGTGACTAATACGCCGGACATTCTCACCGACGATACAGCGGATACGGCCATGTGTTTATTGCTCGCGGTGTCACGTCGTGTGTGTGAAGGCGATATGTTCGTGCGGGTCGGAAAATGGCAATCTGGCCCCTTGCCGCTGGGGCGTGCTTTGAAGAACAAGGTGGTCGGCATTGTGGGACTGGGGCGGATTGGGCAGGCGATTGCCCGCAGATGCGCCGCCTTTGATATGACCGTTGTGTATCATGGCCCCCGCGCCAAACCTGATCTGCCATATAAATATTTTAGTGATCTTGCCGCCATGGCGCGGCACGCCGATTACCTTATTCTGGCCTGCCCCGGAGGCGAAGACACACAAGGGATTGTCACAGCCGACGTGCTGGATGCGCTGGGTCGGGATGGATTTTTAATCAATATTTCCCGGGGCAGTGTGGTCGATGAACCGGCACTGGTTCAGGCCTTGATCGAAAAACGCATTGCCGGGGCGGGGCTGGATGTGTTTCAAAATGAACCCCATGTCCCGCAGGAGTTAATTTCGATGGACAATGTTGTGATGTTGCCGCATATAGGCTCAGCGACGGTAGAAACGCGAACGGTGATGGGTCGGTTAGTAATCGCCAATTTGATGGCGCATTTTGCAGGCAAACCCCTGATTACCCCCGTGGCGGCATAAAAAAAAATTTAAAAGGACTGTTCATGAAAAAATGGATGTGGGTTGTGGCGATATGTACCTTATTGCCGTCGGTATCCGTGGCAAAAGATTGTCCGGCCGAGGTGGCCGAAGCTGAACAGGGGATCAAAATCCATAGCGAACTTATGGTCATTGGCCTGAACTGCCAGCATATGACCCCGCGTGGCTGGAAGAATTTTTATCAACAATATCGTGAAATCACGACCAAAAACCAAAATCTGTTTGCCGGGTATGAAAAAACCCTGATTGGATATTACGGCCAGCAAGGCGGCAATGCCGAGTCAAAATTGAATGATCTGCGCACCCGCATGGCCAATCAGGTATCGACGGATGCCGCCAAAATGCGCCCTGATATTTTTTGTGCCACGTTTGCCCCCCGCATCCCCAAGGTGGCGCAGATGTCTCAAAGCCAGCTTCGGGAATGGGCGGCTTCGACACGTGGTGCGTCGTCTTGCCGTTAGACACAGCGGTCCCCGACTTGACGCATGAGGCCTGAGGTATAGACTAAACCTCAAGGGAGAAACACCGTCATGTCCATAGATACCCTGATTGATCAGGCTTTTGCCCCTATTTCCAGTGCCGTTTCGTCCGTGGTTTTTTATACCGAACCGTTTACAGGATATGATATCCGGCTGATTTTAATCTGGCTGGCGGGGGTGGCGATTTTCTTTACGCTCTATCTAGGCCTGCCCAACCTTAAATATTTTGGGCATGCGATATCGATTGCGCGGGGGCGATATGATCGTCCGACGGGCAAAGGACAGATTAATTCGCTTCAGGCGTTAATGATGTCCCTGTCGGGCACGGTGGGTTTAGGCAATATTGCCGGTGTGGCGGTGGCGATTTCCGTAGGGGGGCCGGGCGCGGCTTTTTGGCTCTGTGTCATGGGAATTCTCAGCATGGCCACCAAGCTGGCGGAGTCAACGATGGGCGTGAAATATCGCCATTCACCGGACCCAAGTGATCATGAACTCACCTTAGGAGGGCCTATGTATTATATCCGCGCGGCGTTTTCCCAGCGCGGGTTACCCAAGGTCGGCAAGTTTATTGCGTATTTATTTTGTATCTGTTGTATCGGCGGGGCGATTGGTGGTGGCAACATGTTTCAGGCCAACCAAACCTTTCAGCAAGTAGTGAATGTATCCGGCGGTGCCGAAGGGTTCATGGCCGATAAGGGATGGATGTTTGGTATCTTTTTGGCCGTTTTGACCGGGATAGTGGTGATTGGCGGGGTGACGTCTATTGCGCGCCTATCCTCAAAAATCGTACCCGTGATGGCGACAATTTATCTGGGAGCCGGGTTATATGTGCTGGCTGTTTTTTATGCGGATATACCGGGGGCGTTCGTGACGATTATTACGTCGGCTTTTTCGCCTGAGGCTGGCATGGGTGCCGTGATTGGCGCCATTTTGATGGGGGTTCAACGCGCGGCTTTTTCCAATGAGGCCGGGATGGGTTCCGGGGCAATTGTTCATGCCGCCGCTAAAACGGATGAGCCGTTGACCCAAGGGTTCGTCGGTATGTTGGGGCCGTTCATTGATACGGTGGCCATCTGTATGATGACGGCCTTGGTGATTGTGGTCACTGGTGCCTATGAGGGGACTCAAGGCATGGCCGGGGTGGAATTAAGTTCCCGGGCGTTCGAACAGGGGATCAGTTGGTTTCCATATATTTTAGCCGTCACAGTTTTTCTTTTTGCGTTTTCTACCCTGATCACGTGGTGTTATCTAGGTGAGGTCTGTGCCGTTTATCTTTTTGGGAAACGGTCAGTCGTTATTATGACGTATAAGGTGATCTTTCTCTGCTTTACGGTCGTGGGGTCGGCGGCAACCTTGTCTAACATTATTGATTTCTCGGATGCGATCTTTTTGTCGATGGCGGTGCCGAACTGCATTGCCTTGTTGATGCTGGCGCCAGAATTAAAACGAGATATGCGAGACTATCTGCAACGCCTTGAAAATAAACAAAAATAATTTTCAACTTCAGAAACGAAATGAAATGACCCGCTTTGTCTGTGGAAAACGTTAAGGCGTGCCTTGCGGCTTTTTTCGCCCCATGTCTGAATGTGGCCTCTTAACTTTCACATCTGACACACAAAAAGGGGTCGTCATGTCCGACGCAACAGCCATTAAGCCATCGGTTCACAAGAACATCGATGAGACGCGTGAAAAACTGAGTACGGTTCAAGAGACATTGGCGGCCACCCCCGGCACCGGGAAAACCCACATGGATGAAAAATCCATTTCAATTTTAACCGGACATACGGCTTCGAACCCGCTGAAAGGATTGCGGATTACAACGCCGGCTAATTCTCAACCCGATACGCGTCAACCACTGACTTTACCCGAAGTCAGAGCCTCCAAGACCTCTGGCGCGTCTGACCCAGAAAGCCGCTTCAGCGCATCGGCTCCATCGCAGGATTCTGAAACGGAATCTGTTCTGGTGTTGGCACCGTCCAACAGCATGGCGTTGCGGGGGGGGCGTCCTATGACGCGCATGATCACACTGGCGGGTGTTCTGTTAACGGCGGTTTGGTTTGGCCTGTGTGTAGGTTATGTTCATACCTATATTGGGTGGAATGCGCTGATGTCGCTTCAACCCCACCTGCTGGGCGGCTTTATGGCCGGGGTGATGGCACCTGTTGCCCTGTTGTGGATGGCCATGACCTATATTCAGCGGAGTTCGGATGTCCATATGTATGCCGATGCGCTTCGGTCTGAACTTCAGGCGATGATTTTCCCGTCTGAGGAGCGGTCTCAGGTGATCCATAAAGATATCGAAGCCTTATGCCACCAGGCGGCAGAATTATCAGCGGCGTCCAAGGCGGTTTTGAAATCTATCCACCGGGCACGTTTGGGTCTTCGGGCGGAAATTAATGACCTGACGGGCATGTCCAAAAAAGCAGAGTTTCATATTGATCGCCTGACGGAGACCTTGCATGAACGTTCTGCCAAATTGCTGACCTTGACGGATGAGATTGATCTGCGTTCTGCGGAAATGGATAAGCGCACGAAAGCCAATATTCAATCCTGGGAAGATCAAGCGCAGTCTGTGTTGACCCGGGCGCAGGAAATGGAAGTGTCTCTGGGCAAGGGGGCACTACGTTTGGAAGGTGCGGCGGAAAAAGTGTCGCGCACGGCAGAAACGGTTTCATCCATGACCGAAGCCGCCAAGAATATCGCCAAAACCCAGCAGGATCTGGAGCAGGGGGTTCAGGCACTCGCGGAGAGAGTGTCGGGCGTTACGGGTGTTCTGGGTGGATCATTGGATCAAGTTGAAAAAACAGTCAGTGTGTTGATGGATAAAGCCGGCGGGCTTGAAGGCCGTTTGTCGGAAAAAACAACTTCGCTTCAGGGGGCTGTGGAGACGCTGGATAAGCGCATTGCCTCAATTGAAACGATCGGACAAGAAGCGGCCAGCCGCATGTCGGATGCCATGTCCGTTGCCTTATCCGGGGCTGAAGCTTTGGGTGGTGCGTCCCGCAGAGCCGTGGAGCAGATGACCAGAGCCGCTACGGAGTCACGACTTCAGAGTGAAGAGATGCTGAGGGAGTTATCGGCACAGATTGACCGGTTACAATCTCAAGGCAAGGGATCAGGCGATAGTCTTAAAGCGATCCTGTCGTTGATGGAAAACAGCAGAATACAGCTGGAGCAGAGCATGGCCATGACAGATCGTCATGTCGAAACCCTCTCCTCGGCGGTGGAAGATCAACTTCAACGCCTGCGTCTGGCGGAAACTGATCTTGCCGGTAAGTCAGAAAAAATTGCTGACTCTCTGCTGTCGCCCATTCAGACAATTGAGCGCGCAATTGAACGGGCGGAAACATGTCATCGTCAACTAGGTGATACGCTGGGTCAACGCGTGGCCGATCTATCATCGGCGTCGGAAAAGGCCGTTGTGAACGTCAATACGATCCGTGACACCATGCGCGAACAAGCGCGCGATCTGACCACCCTTTCCGGTCAGGTGGCGGGATATTCCCGTTCACTCACCGAAAATCTGGCGCGTCACAAAGCGGATATCGAAGGGACGGTCAAAACATCCCTGTCCAGCATGGAAACACTGCGGGAGAATATTGAAACACAAAGTGTTCGCCTGAAAGAAGTGACGGCTGAAGCGGATAAACATGTCCTGCAGATGAAAAACAATATGGCCACCAGCTGTGAAGCCATTATTGACTCAACGCAGTCTGTGCTCTCTGGTCTTACGTCGCTGGATGGGAAACTTGAAGGCCGGGTTGTATCCTTGCGTGAAGGTGCCGATACGGCGGCACAGGCAATATCGACCGTGACTGAGGCCTTGCGCACCACGTCAGATGGGTTTGAGCCCATCTATCAACGTGCGATCGACAAGGCGCAGGCCGTGACGGTGACGCTGGAAAAACTGAAATCCGGGTTTGAAATCACATCTGAGAGCAATCTGGCCAAAATAAAATCCGTCAGTGTTGTCTTTGATGAAAAGCTGGAAGATTTGAAGGCAGGTGCGGATCAGGCCTCTAAATTACTAAAATCCTCAGGGGATTATTTGCAGAGCCGTTCTGAGGATATCCAATCTGCGGCGCAAGAGGTCGCTCGCCGTGTGACGGATATCGGACGTACGCTGGAACAGCAATCATCTGACATCCATCTGGCGTCTGATCAAGCTGTCATGCGGATTGAAGTTGTCCGCAAAGCCGTGGATGCGCAGTTCCAGGATATTACATCTGCCGTCGATCAATC
This sequence comes from Alphaproteobacteria bacterium, assembly GCA_017302165.1. Classification (GTDB taxonomy): domain Bacteria; phylum Pseudomonadota; class Alphaproteobacteria; order Micavibrionales; family Micavibrionaceae; genus UWPOB-MICAV1. Next base: position 83,427 of record JAFLCW010000003.1, on the reverse strand, counting down.
ACTGGTGCAGTTTAAAAACTCAGGGGATGAATTCTCACGATTGATGGCCGAAGCCAAGACAGCGGCCGCCGAAGCGCAATCAGGATTTGATCGCGCCGGGCTTAAAGCACGCGAGGAGAATATGTTACTTCGTGAACAAGCCGCCCAGACAACGGCCTTGTCAGCGAAAATGGTCGAAGAAGCCAACCGTGAAGCCGAAAAATTAGTATCGGCCTCGCACCAACATATGACCGAAATTAAACGCACAGGCGAAACATTTGCCTTGCGGGCACGTGAAGTGGCGGAACATATGAAGTCAGCCCTGCGCACATCTGAATCCTATACCTCTGAGCTGGGTAAACAGGTGGATCAGGTTTCCGAAGCCTCAGCACAGGCCGCCGATAAAATCAGCGGTGCGGTGTCGATGTTGTCTGCCCGGATGGACAAGGTGGGTCATATGGCCGACGATGTTACGGTGCGGATATCCGTCAGTGGGGAAAAACTCTCAGAGGAATCTCAGCGCCTGGCACTGGTATCCGCCAAAGCTCTTCAGGCCGCTGAGGACACATCTGCCACGTTTGTGCGTCAATCCAGTGCCTTGTTTAAGGCCGCCCAATCGGCCGCGGAACAGGCCGAAAAAATACGTGCCGAAGAGGGACGTGCCCAACGTCAGGCCTTTTTGGCCTCAGCGCGATTTGTCATCGAAAGTATGCATTCCATGTCCCTCGATATTACCCGGATCATGGATGGCGAAATCCCCGAAAAATCATGGAAAGCCTATCAACGGGGGGATCTGGGGGCGTTTACCCGCCGTCTGGCAGAGATGGGGGATAAACTGCCGATGGATCGCCTGCGCCGGAAATTTGCCGATGACAGCGAATTCAGAACCTATGTGGGCCGCTTTATCCGCCAGTTTGAAGATGTTTATGAACAGGCCGCGGCTACAGATCATGGTGATTTGCTCGCCATGACCTTTGGTTCAAGTGATATCGGCAAGCTCTATAACACATTATGTCAGGCGGCAGGCCGTGAACCGAAAAGCCTGAAGACATCCAGTATCGCGGCATAAGAGTCAGAGCCAAAAAGGGGAATATATCAGGGGTAAGACATATTTGATTGATTCATCAGGGTCTTATCGTCATAATATCAGGCGGCCAAACCTAGGGATAACCGGGGCATGGCCGCCTTTTTTATCGCCAAAACAGGAAAATCAGGTTCGTCATCCATGGCAAAAACCAAATTTTGCGCCGGCGTCTCGGAAATATCAGACGGCTATATGGGCTTCATCATTGATGCCTATGGCGTGTTGCATGACGGCGAAGAGGCCTTTGGCGGCGTCATTGATGCCCTTAAGGAATTAAAGGAACGCAAAAAAACAATCCTGATTTTGACCAATGCCCCTGGCCGTGCCGACGCGCACCGCGAGAAGTTGAAATCCATGGGGATCACGCCCAGTCTTTATACCGCCATCGTTACGCCGGCACAGGTAATTTTCGAAGGTTTGACCGCCCAGAAGGGGGATGTTTTTGAAAAAATCGGCAAGCGCGTTTTTCTGTTCAACCGGATGGACGATACCTCTTTGGTCGAAGGCAGTGGTGTCGAGGTTGTCACGGATATTGATCTGGCCGATTTTGTCCTGATTTCCGGTATGGATTATCCGCGCAAAACACTTCAGGATTATGAACCGCTGATCCGCAGAGCCATTCAGCGTCGCTTAAAAGCGATTTGCCCCTTCCCCGATTCCGTGGCGATGATGACGGGGGGTATGAATTTATTGATGGGGCCGACCTTGCTGGCGCGCCGGTTTCAGGATTCAGGCGGTATCGTGCATTATATCGGGAAGCCGCATCCGTCTATTTTTCGTCATTGCATTGAAATTCTGCGTAAGAAAGATATTTACCCGGCGCAAACCGTCATGCTGGGGGACACGATGGCGCATGATATTATCGGCGGCAATGCGGCCGGGATGGATACATGTTTGTTTAAATCGGGTCTTCATGCCCCCAATTTTGCCCATTGCACAAACTTATACGAAGTCAATGCCACCGTTAAAAACCTCATTGCGGTGCATAACAATGTGATGCCGACCTATTTGATCGATGAATTGCGCTGGGGTGTCGCTTTGCCAGATCGCAAACATAAAAAACGTAAACAACCCGTTTCCTAGGTTCCGATGTCTTCTGCCAAAAAACTTGAAACATGGCCCATCATCCGCCGGATGATCCGGGATTACCTGATGAAATATCGGGTGCAATTTGGGTGGGCGATTTTGTTTATGGCCATTTCTGCGGCGTTAACAGCGGCATTCGCGTTGATGATAGAACCGATAATTGACGATGTTTTGACCAAAGGCAGGCTTGAGTATGTCTGGATGATTGGGCTCGGGGTGTTTGTCTTGTTTGTCCTGCGCGGGGTCACGACCTATGCCCATACCGTGATCATGAATTTTGCTGGACAGCGCGTGATCGGCGACATTCAGCGCGATTTGTTTTCACATTTCATATCACTTGACCTTAAGTTTTTTCACGATCACCCGTCGGGGCAACTCATTTCGCGTATTGTCAACGATGTATCAGTCATGCGGAACACCGCCGCCGATGGGATGACGGGCTTGGGGAAAAGTCTGCTGACACTCATTTTTCTGGTAGGGGTGATGTTCCATCAGGATGTTGTACTGGCCTCTGCAATCTTTGTTATTTTTCCGTTGGCTGTTGTGTTTGTCATGTGGATTGGCCGGCGTCTGCGTAAAATGTCTGGACGCATTCAAGACCATATGGCGAGCTTAAGCGATATGCTCTCCCAGATTTTTTTAGGTGTTCGGGTCGTCAAGGCCTATGGCCGTGAAGGTTATGAAATCAACCGTGCCACCCAAGCGATCGACCGTGTCCGCGATATGGTGATCAAATCCGTCAGGATCGGCAATTTATCAACCCCGTTCAACGAAGTGTTGGTGGGCACGGTTGTGTGCGGCGTTCTGGTATATGGCGGATATCAGGTGGCGGCAGGCGAGACAACAGCAGGACAGTTATTGTCGTTCATCACGGCGTTTTCATTGGCGTATGAACCCATCCGTAAATTGGCGCGCATGAATAACAGTATTCAGGTCGGTTTGGGGGCGTGTGACCGTGTGTTTGGACTACTGGATATACCCCCTGATATTTCTGATCTGCCAGATGCCAAAGCCGTCACATTTAAAAAACCGGATATTGTTTTTTCACGCGTGACGTTTCAATACCATAGCGATGAAAAAAAGGCGTTAAATGATGTTTCCTTTACCTTAAAGGGCGGGGAAATGACGGCATTGGTTGGCCGATCCGGAAGCGGAAAAACCACGATCATGAATCTTATTCCGCGATTTTTTGACCCAGTCTCGGGATCTATTTTGATTGATGGTCAAGATGTTCGGCATATCCAAATTGAATCCCTGCGCCAGAATATGGCACTCGTATCACAGGATATTACCATTTTTGATGATACGGTTTGGGCCAATATCGGATATGGCCTGAATGGGGCGACTCAAGACGACATTATCAAGGCCGCGATTGCCGCCGAAGCGGATGAGTTTATACGCGCCTTGCCGCAAGGGTACGATACACGTCTTGGGGAAGAAGGGCTTAAATTATCTGGCGGACAAAAACAGCGCATTTCCATTGCCCGGGCTATCTTGCGGGATGCCCCGATTTTACTTTTGGATGAAGCCACATCCGCATTGGATAACGAAGCTGAGCGCGCCATTCAAAAAACCTTATCCGAATTACAAAAAGGCCGCACCACCTTGGTGATTGCGCACCGCCTATCGACTGTTCAGGACGCCGATCATATTTTGGTGCTGGAAGAAGGGCGTGTTGCCGAGCAAGGACGTCATCACCAGTTATTAGACCAAAACGGTATTTATGCCCGTATTTATGGCGCTGGCCTGTCAGAATAAAGACGGGTGAAACCAGAGACGATCCCCGATCCCCATATATTGGCTGAGACATGCCAGAATCAGGATATGCATTAGATATATTTCTAGCGTATATCTGCCGCAGATCTTCAGGATATTTTTTACTGGCTTAGGCAAGATATCATCCAGATGCTGAAGTATTTGTTCTTTAAAAAACAAGCAAAACATGCCCGTTATCAAGCATCCCAGAAAAGCGATGAGCATTTCCAACTGGGTGAAGCCGAAGGCGACAGATTGAAAGAGTATGAAATAAATAATTGAGATGATCATCATCATGCGCGCCGATATACCGGCTGATGAGGATAGGTTAGGCACACGGTAAAAACGTCCCGCCAGTGCAAAGAGAAAAATCTGTAAACCATATTGTATCAATAAAGTGGCAGGGACATTCAGCACCACTAAGACAACGATCAGGGCGAGGGTACCTTTCTGTCCGGATAACGTAATATGTTCCATCAAGGGCAAGCAGGCACGGCAGAGAATAAACGTCATCAGGATGGATAACGGTAACAAGTTATCCCCCGAGATGAAGGCAATGATGGCAAACAGAGCCGTGCCTATCCACAATGCTGGATCATTCCGCCGGGTTAAGGAATAGCCGATCAAAAATCCCCATATCGGGATACAGGCGCGTCCAATCGATCGCCACATCAAGTCATCGGGGAAAAAGTAATACCCAATATGATCAATGAGCATCAGAATCAGGGCTGATGATTTGAGCAGATCATAGCTTGTCAGCGGCAGGGAAAGCTTCTTATACTGTCTCATCAAAATCTCAGACATATTTTTCAAGAGTATACATGAATAACAGATTTTTTCGATATATCGGTTTGGGGGTCTTGGCACTGACGATATCCCTTTTGTCGGCATGCTTACCGTCTTTTGATAAAAGCCTGTCGCCATTGACGATTGTGACATCCACAAAAGAACACCATACATTTTACGTGGAAATTCCTTTTTCCCAAGAAGGCCGGATCAAAGGGTTGATGCATCGGGAATCACTTGACCCGCAATCGGGCATGTTGTTTTGGCTGGGGTCAGAAAAACCAGTATCTTTCTGGATGAAAAATACGCTCATTCCTTTGGATATGATTTTTATTGCCAAAGATGGCACTATTACCCGAATTCACGAAAACGCTCAGCCGCTCGATGAAACCCCGATCCCTTCACACGGTGCCGTGATGGCCGTACTGGAGATTAACGGGGGGCAGGCGTCTGACATGGGGATTAAGCCCGGGGATAAGGTTTTTCATCGCCTTTTTGGCAATGCTGACGCCAAAGGCCAGATTTTAACCCCCTAACGTGCCCTTTGTTCTTGCCCTATAGCGGGTGATCCTGTAGTAATCAGGCGTTCGGGGCGTAGCGCAGTCTGGTAGCGCATCTGCTTTGGGAGCAGAGGGCCGGAGGTTCGAATCCTCTCGCCCCGACCATATAAAAACGCAACACCAGAGCGGTTTTTATCACACATGGCATCAAACGCATCGGATACATGGAATCATCTGGCTTCGGCGGCGCAGGCCGGGGATAAAAAAGCCTATGAATCTCTTCTCAAACAGATATCGGTTTATGCGCGCCATGTGTTATCTGGCCGTGTTCCGTCTGAGGCATTGGATGATATCGTGCAAGATGTTCTGATATCCGTCCATAAATCACTGCATACATTTAGGGCGGATCGTGCCTTTAAGCCTTGGTTGTTTGCGATTATTAATTTCCGGCGGCTTGATTTTCTGCGCGCCCATTATGCCGATCACAAAGATCGTCACGTCCCATTGGAAGATGTGGACTTTGCCACGATACTTGATACTCCGGAACCATCCGATCACGTGGAATTGAAAGATGTTCAAACCGCCCTAAATCAATTCCCAGAAGGACAAAGGCGCATTTTTGAGCGGATAAAAGTCGAAGGTCATAGCATTCGGGATGTTGCCAAAGAAGTCGGTATGAATGAGTCCGCTGTAAAGGTTTCAGCGCACAGAACGCTACATAAACTGAAGAAAATGTTATCTCAATGACACACGAAAAAGATATTAATGCCTTTATCGAAGGAATATGCCAGACCTATCAGGGTGTAAAACCCTTAAACTGCTCCGTGCGTTGCAGTTGGTTAACAGCCCTGATTTCAGCGGGGTGGGTCGCGCTCATGCTTCCTTTCTATGGCGTGCGGTATGATTGGGCCGAGGCCATCACAAACCCCGTTTTTCTGCTCGAAACGGGGGGTGTTCTGTTTATCTGGGTGACGGCCTTGATGGCGGCGTCACTGCTCCGGGTGCCGGATATGGGGGGGCAACGCTTTCTGCTGTCCCTGCCGTTGCTGATGATGGGGGTCATCGCTTTATGGGTTTTATATCGATCCTTGACCGAAGGCATGGATCTTGAGTTTAGCTGGCATCATTGCTGTGAAAATGGAATTGTTTTTGGGGCGGTGCCGTTGTTGTTGCTGACATATCTCTCTCGTATGGGGACGACAACCCATCCCTATCTGATGGCGCTTATGAACAGTTTGGCGGTGGGGTCTGCAGGATGGGTGGGATTGCGCCTGACCTGTCCTATGGAAGATGTAGGGCATGGTTTTATTTATCATTTTCTGCCTTTTGTTATGATCGGAAGCCTGTTTGTCCTGTTGGCACGACGTCTTTTCAGGTGGTGACATGGGCGGTAACCTTGTGATAAGTTCCTGTTTATGAAAGTTAAAATTTACAAGCCCGCCAAAAGTACGATGCAATCCGGACAAGGAAAAATGCAGGATTGGGTGCTGGAATGCGAAAGGCCTTCGGCCTTGGTGGCTGAACCGCTCATGGGCTGGACATCTTCTGGGGATACGCTTAATCAGGTGAAATTGATATTTGAAACGCGCGAACAAGCACTGGCCTATGCCAAGGCTAAAGGATGGGAATATACCGTGTCCTCGCCCCGTCAACGTATTGTTCGTCCGCGTAATTATGCGGATAATTTTAAGTATATTCCGCCGGACGCGTCTTGATACAGGGTGCGTCAGATATTTGATCTTTAAAAAGGTCCCGTAGCTCAACTGGATAGAGCAATTGCCTTCTAAGCAATAGGTTACAGGTTCGACTCCTGTCGGGATCGCCATTTCTTCATGTGAATGTCGATCATAAAAAAAGCCCGGAAAGCGATGAAGCGATCCGGACTAAGCGGTAATAGAGGGTGTGTTAGACCTATATATAGCCCACCTATGCCAAAAACGCAAGACAGGATATCTAAAAACGCTTGGCATATGCGCCCAAACTTATATAAATAATAACTTAAGAAAACTACATCTTTCACTTAATGATATCCACGTTGACGTGCATATTTTCCCTAAATATAAGATTTTTATGTCCTACGTTCATCGCGCGGCGTCACAAAAAATTCAAGATATTTGGGGTGCAGTTGACTCTTCCTCAGTCGCGCATGTCATGGTCGATGTTCAACGAGGTTTTTGCGATCCGGCACATGCGCCGCAAAATGCCTCTACGGACATGGATGCTGTCGCCAGCCGTATTGCCAATCTTCAATCAGCTTTTCACGGGGCAGGCACGCGTAGTGTCATTGTTTATTTTGATGATTTACGGGAAGGCTATGACCGAGCGATGGGTGGACCTCATAAAATATCATCAAATCAAGTCGATTTGATTGTGGCAAAAAGGCACCAATCTGCGTTTGAAGATACAACACTTGCCGATGAGTTACGGGCGCGCGGTGTTTCCCATCTTTTATTATCCGGTTTTTATGCAGACATGTGTGTCACGTGAACGGGTATTGGTGCATTGAAAGAAGGATTTCATGCGGCAGTTATGTTAGATCTGACACGCGCCGTCAAACATTTCCGGCCGATTCATGATCTGACATCAATTTTCCTTTTTCACGGCATGATCCCTACGACCAGCGATGATGCGTTATCCTGGATACAGGGTGCCCGTACTCCCGCGGTATTTTAACATTTCTCAAAATAAGATGTGTGCAATTCTGTGGGTAAATCACCCGCTGGGTTGTGTGTGATCGCCACATCTTTAACCTTCAGAATCACTTCATACGTATCAAAAATATTGTTCAAAGTTTCGTGCCCTTCGTTTCGGGCAGGATCTGTGTATCGCGTTGTTTTAAGTCACTTTGTATTCATGGGTGTATTATGTGTGTTAAATGGGCACGTATTTATAGGCGTGTTATCTTTGTCATGATCTGTGTTTGGTTGGTGATGCCCTCATCGCTCAGGGCACAGGAAGTTCAAAAACAAGGTGTCATCGGGGTGACACTCAGTAATGCCTCTTTTCTCGCAGAGCAGGTCAATGGACGTTTTGTCGCCCGCGGGGAACCCCATACAGTTTATCATGTCAAAAATAATGAAGGGGTTATCACGCATATCGGGACAGACGCCACAGGTAAAATACCGATCAATCTGACTGATTATATTGTACCTACGGGGGATCAGAGTGCTTCCCCCCGTGCTGCAATCTGGATTGATTATTGAGAGTTTGTTAAAAAAAACTAGCCGTCAGATATGATATGTTATAACGTCCTGTCGCATGCAAAAAATACAAAAATCTGTGATCTTGGCGGTACTGGTGAGTGAAACCGGGCATATTTTCTGCTGTGTCTTGCCAACTGTTTTTAGCATTCTGGGGCTGTTATCAGGGCTCGGTTTTGTGATCACGCTTCCGCCTGCACTCGATCACCTTCATGCCTATCTTCATGCCTATGAACGCCCGATGATTGTGGTGTCGGCGGGGGTTTTATTACTGGGTTGGGGGCTGTATGCCTATGCCCGGAAGATAGATTGCCATGATACCGGGTGCATCCACGGCGCGTGCACGCCCCAAAAAACCTATACGCACCGTATCCTGTGGGTGGCGACGATATTATTTGTTGTTAATCTGATGATTTATCTTATTTTTCATGCCCATTAGGGGATATCGTGCCTTGCGCCCCGGGGGGGATATCTGATATGTCTTTGGCCAACAATGTCATTTGAAGATTTAGGTTTAAGCCCTGAAACCTTAAGGGCGATTAGCGAACGCGGTTATACCACGCCAACCCCCATTCAGGAAAAAGCCATCCCCAGCATCCTGATGACCCGCGATGTTGTGGGTTTGGCTCAAACAGGTACCGGAAAAACTGCCAGCTTTACCCTGCCGATGATCGAAGCTTTATCGGGCGGACGTGCGCGCATGCGCATGCCGAGATCTCTGGTGCTGGAGCCCACACGGGAATTAGCCGCGCAAGTCGCCGAAAATTTTGATATCTATGGCAAGTATCACAAACTCTCTAAGGCGCTTCTGGTGGGCGGGGAGTCTATGGCGGATCAGACAAAATTGCTGGACAAGGGCGTTGATGTCCTAATAGCCACGCCCGGACGTCTGATTGATTTGTTTGAACGCGGCGCTATTTTGCTCAACGATATACGCATATTGGTGATCGATGAGGCCGACCGCATGCTGGATATGGGGTTCATTCCTGATATTGAAAAAATTGTATCGTTGATCCCCCCGACACGGCAGACATTATTATTTTCAGCGACGATGCCACCTGAAATTAAGCGCCTGACGTCTAAGTTTTTGAGCAACCCTAAGGAAATTTCCGTGGCGCCGCCGGCGTCTCCCGCACAAACCGTCAGCCAGTATCTGGTGCACACAACCGACCGGCAAAAACGTGACGTTTTGATGGGTATTCTTCAACGCGAAGATGTTAAAAATGCGTTTGTATTCTTAAATCGTAAGCGCGATATAGGGCCTTTAGCTGAGTTTTTAACGCGCCGGGGTCATAAGGCGTCGCCGATGCATGGTGATATGCCCCAGACCAAACGGAATGAGGTGTTAAAAGCCTTCAAGGATGACGACGTCAAATTATTGGTCTGTTCGGATGTGGCGGCGCGGGGGCTGGATGTTCAGGGTGTGTCGCATGTTTTCAATTATGACGTTCCCTTCAGTGCGGATGATTATGTTCACCGGATTGGCCGCACAGGCCGTGCGGGTATGACAGGACGCGCCTGGATGATTGCAACGCCGGATGATGAAAAATATCTTCAAGCAATTGAAAAACTGATTGGAAAACCCATCCCGACAGAAAAAATTGATACTGCCCGCCGCGATTCCCCCACCGTCTCGTCTAACAGCCATCGATCAGAAACGCGCCACCGCGAGCCGTCATCCCCCCGCGCCGATGGCGTGAAACGTCGGCCTGTGCGCCCAGACGGAGATTCTTCATCTGCGAGCGGTTTTGGTGATGATGTACCGGATTTCCTGAAACGTTAAATAATCAAGTTAAATATAGGTTTGAACGCCGATTTCAACAACTTGGTCTGGCGGGATGGAGTAGAAATCTGTCGCGGGTGCGGCAATCTTTGCCAAGGCGATATAGATTTTATCCTGCCAGCCCGGAAGTCCGACATGGGGGTCTGAAATAAACGTGCGATGTCCCAGAAAATAAGAAACGTTCTGAAGGTCTATATCGAGACCATGCCGTGTACCCAGTCTTAAAGCGGTAGGCACATCAGGTCTATCCATGAACCCAAAATGAATAGTCACCCGTGTTAATTGCGAGGAAATTCGGTCTACCGTCAATCTGAACTCATCTTCCACTTTGGGTTTGAATGAGGTCGCAACCGAGACAATGATATTATGTTCATGTATAACCCGGTTGTGCCGTAAATTTTGAACCAGTGTAAACGGTGTATGAATAGGGTCAGCCGTTAGATAAATAGCGGTGCCTGGCACATGAATAGGGGGGGCGCGATCAATTTGCTCCGCGAAATCCGAGAGCGGTACCGTTTGACGGCTGGCTTTCTGGATCACAAAACGCGAGCCTTTGACCCATATCGTCATCAACAACACAAGATATGAGGCAAACAGAAGCGGCACCATGCCGCCGTCAAAGAGTTTCAGCAGGTTAGCGCTGAAGAAAACCAATTCCAGCATCACCAGTGGAATGAGAAAGCTTAAGGTAAACAAAAGCGTTTTTTTCCACACATACCGGATCAGGAAAAAGGCCAGACAGGTTGTCATGAGCATCTCTCCGGTTACGGCAATACCATAAGCGGCGGCCAGATTACTTGAGGTTTTGAACAGCAGGCAGGCCAAAATAACCGCAATAAACAAAAGCATATTTATGCGCGGCATGTAAATCTGCCCGTGATGATCTGCAGAGGTATGCTTAACTTCAAGCCGGGGGATTAAGCCCAGCCGCATGGCCTGAAGCGCAACAGAAAAAGCGCCGGTGATCACAGCTTGAGAGGCAATGATGGTCGCCACCGTGGCCAAAAATACGAGCGGGAGAAGTAAATACTCAGGCACCATGAGAAAAAACGGATTCTGAATGGCCCCCTCTGTTTTTAAAACCAACGCCCCTTGTCCCAAATAATTTAGAACCAGGCAGGGGAAGATTAAATATAACCACGCATACTGGATGGGTTTGCGGCCAAAATGCCCGAGATCTGCATATAGAGCTTCGGCACCCGTGATGGCCAAAAAAACGGCTCCCAAGACCATCAGGCCGATCATGCCGTGCGTCGCCATAAAATAAACAGCATAATACGGGTTAAAGGCCATGAGGATTTCGGGGGTTTCGATGATCCACCGAATGCCCATGGCCGCCATGACCATAAACCACAGAGCGGTAATGGGGCCAAAGAATTGCGACACACGATGAGTCCCGTTTTTTTGAATGGCAAAAAGACAGGTCAGAATACCAATCGTAATAGGCAAAACCCATGATTCAAAAGCGGGGGTAACCAGCTTTAGTCCTTCGACGGCGGATAGTACTGAAATAGCCGGCGTAATGACGGCATCACCAAAAAACAATGAAGCCCCCAAAAGCCCGATCATAAAGACAACCCCAGTATATTGAGGCTTTATCTTCATGATATTTTTTTTGACCATGGCCATCAGGGCAAGTGTGCCCCCTTCACCCTTGTTATCGGCATGAAGCAAAAATAATACATACTTGCAGGTGACGATGATGATCAGTGTCCAAATGATGAGGGACAGAATACCCAGAATTTCGGCCGGATCAAAGCCGCCCTTGGTCAGGTGACCAGCGGCATCCTTGAACGCATAAAGGGGACTGGTGCCTATATCGCCGTACACAACCCCAATACAACCCAGTACCAGAAGTTTAAATGCATTTTTTTGATCAGGGGTTTCCGAGGGGGTATTCATCTTTTCATCCTGTGCTTATCGTTGATCCCAGTCTGCAGGTTTCCAGCCCATGATCCAGTCATCCAAGGGGACAATATAGGGGGGAAGGCCGTTATCATCAAACCAGCTGTCAACGGCAAATCGAGCCCCTGTTTTTTTATCCTGGATACTGGCCGTTTGATGCGGCCATGCCCCAGTGGTAAAAGGTGTTCTGACCTGCGGCGGTTCAATGTCATGGAGCAATATCCATCCTTTTTGCTCCAAGAGAGCCATATAGATTGTGGTATTTGTACTTTCATCCACACAATCCAGTTGACCTTTGCCGGTTTTTTTAAAGGTATCCCCCACGTCAACATCCGTATGAGTCAAAGGCCCCACTTTACGTTCGAACAGCGAAATGGCTTGTTTGATCCGTGTGCGTTCCTGTTCCGCAGACCGGGAAGGTGGCGTAAAAATATATTTAAATTCGCTCCAACTTTGGTCATTCAAACTAACCCGCGTGATCTGGGGGCATCCATATCCCTGACAATGGGGAAATTCAGATACGGATACGGGCGGGATGTGCCGGGATTGAAGATAATGTTCATAAGATCCAAAATTCTGATGAAAGCAACCTGTCAGACACACGATAAAAAGCAGAAGAAAAAAATGTTTCATGAAATTTCTATGACGTATGGCGTGTGATCTGACGGACTATCTTCCCCTCGGGGGGCAGTATCTATGTTACCCGAGATGAGACGGTCTGTCACGGCAGGTGATGTCAGGATATGATCAATGCGCATGCCTTGATTTTTAGGCCAGCATCCGGCCTGATAATCCCAAAACGTGTAACGTTGGGGGGTCTGGTCGAAAACCCGAAATGAATCTGTCAGCCCCAGAGCCATAATTGCCCGGAATTTTTCCCGCGTTTCCAGCCGGAACAAGGCATCCTCTGACCATAGGGCTGGGTTATAACAATCCTCCGCTTCGGGGATGACATTAAAATCCCCGCAGACCATAAAAGGCACTCTGCCCTCTCTCAAGCTACGAACCCGGTCATAAAGCCTGTCCATCCAGGCAAATTTATAGGGGTATTTATCACTCTCCACCGGGTTACCGTTGGGCAGGTAAATATTCAAGATACGAAAATCCTGACAGGTTACCTCAAGATAGCGTGCCTGATCATCGGTATCATCGCCCGGCAATCGATCCATGACCGGGGTCAGGGCGTGTTTAGATAAAATTGCGACGCCGTTATAAGCTTTTTGTGTCACACAAAGAGCTGTATAGCCGAGAGAGGCAAAAAGCTCGTGCGGGAAATCGAGACCTTTGAGTTCCTGAAGGCAAAGAATGTCAGGTGTCTGACGTGCTAGCCACCGATGGACATGTTCCGCTCGAGCCTTTATTGAATTGACATTCCATGTCGCGACTTTCATACGAGGGATGTTAATCCCTTGAATCCGATCAGAAAAGCCCTCATTTACGGCAAGGGGTTAAAATATCAAACCGAAAAACTGGTGCCGCACCCGCAAGATGAGCTGGCATTCGGGTTGTTGATTTTGAACGTCGCGCCGATGAGGTCATCCACAAAATCAATTTCCGCCCCTTGAAGATAGGGCAGGGAGACCTCGTCCGTAATCACGGCGGCACCGTCCTTCATGAAAATATGATCGGCATCATCCGTCCGATCCGTTAAGTCAAACCGATATTCAAATCCCTGACACCCGCCGCTATCCACGATAATCCTGAGTTTTAATCCAGGGCTATTATTCTGTGCCTGAAGGGTTTTGATGCGGTTTACGCAGTTATCGGTTAATGTTAGGGTCATAATTATATTATATGGGTAAACATGACTGAAAAACAACCCGCCGAACCGGAATATCAATATTGCGCGCTACCGCTGGCACCTTATGCCTGTAAGCCTGAAGACACGAAAGGGCGTGTGTATTCGGAACCCGAAAGTGCGACGCGCACGCCGTATCAACGGGATCGTGACCGTATTATTCATGCGTCAGCTTTTCGGCGTTTAAAGTATAAAACACAGGTTTTCGTGTATCATGAAGGTGATCATTATCGTACGCGGTTGTCGCACACTCTTGAGGTGGCACAGATTGCCCGGTCGCTGGCGCGGGCTTTGTGGGTCAATGAAGACCTGACGGAGGCCATCGCGCTGGCGCATGATTTAGGCCACACCCCTTTCGCCCATATCGGAGAAGAATATCTTCAGGAATGCATGAAACCCTATGGTGGTTTTGAGCATAATGATCAATCACTCAGGATTCTCACCAAACTGGAGCGAAAATATCCTGGTTGGCCGGGGCTGAATTTATCGTGGGAAACGCTCGAGGGTGTGGTCAAGCATAATGGTCCGATTTCGCGCACAGTGCTTCCGGCGACGTTGAAAGAAGTTCAGCACACAACCGACCTTCGGTTACACACCTATGCGTCCCTTGAGGCACAGGTCGCGGCTATTTCCGATGATATCGCGTATAATAATCATGATGTCGAAGACGGGCTTCGGGCGGGTATGTTTACGCTGGGGGATCTGGAGTCGCTTACTTTGTTGAAACCGATCATCAAACGTGCCCGCACAGACTGGCCCGAAGTGTCAGATCATTACATCATCCAAGAAACAATACGCGAAATGATTGGGACGATGGTCATGGATGTGATGACTGAAACGCGCCGACGTCTAGAGAAAGAAAAACCAAAAACACCCGAAGATATCCGCAAGGCCGGAGAACAGATGGTGGGTTTTTCCCCCACGATGTTCAAGCAGGTGGAAGAATTACGAGCCTTCCTGCACAAAAAAATGTACCGCCATTTCACGGTGAACCGGATATGGCTTAAGGTGGAGCGGATTGTGCCTGACCTGTTTAATGCCTTTATGAAACGATATGCCCTTTTGCCGGATCACTGGCAGGAACGTGTCGAGGAAGCCGGGGGATTGATCGATAATATCGCGCAGGCGCGCATTGTCTGTGATTATATCGCCGGGATGACGGATCGATATGCCATCCGGGAACATGAACGTTTATTCGACCTTTATTGGGATATCAGATAAAACAAAGGCTTAGGCAGGGGATAACTTAGAATGTCCCACGGCCAAATGCTTTACGAAAAGTCACTTTTTCTTTAAAGTCACACTCAATTGATTCACGCACGTATTCTTATTTTTGAATGAGAGGTAGCTCATGACCCCACGCAACGATGATTTTGACAATTATGATCAAGACGGTTTTTTTGCCAGCCTGAAACAGACAATCACTTCTGCAGGTCCCCGGTTAATGATTGGGGGGGCGGTGCTCGCGCTGGTTGTTCTGGGCGGAATTTTCTGGGGGGCTTATCCATCTTCAGATGATCAGTCCCAACCTGTGCCGGTGGTGCGTGCGGATATTTCTCCTTATAAAACAGCGCCGGATGATCCGGGTGGGATGGAAATCGCTCATCGTGACAGCACGGTCTTCTCCTCTATTCGTGATGGGGAAGATACCAAGCCGGTTGAAAATCTTCTGGCGGATGAAACATCCGAAGAACCCATGCCCAGATCACAGTTATTTGCCGGTTTGAATACAGGTGCCGAAGATATGGCGGCCACGGCGCCCGCATCAGGAGAGGCCACAGATCAAACGGCGGCTATTCCGTCTGCTATGCCCCCTCAACCTAAGCCGACATCACAAGGGGATCAGGCGGTGTCTTCGACGCAGACCGCGTCTCAAGATCAGACGTCACCTGATCAGGCCGTGCAAGACATCGCGCCTGCCGCCGGGGCGACATCAGATGAAACACCATCTGTCGATATGAACGAGGCGGCCTCTGCGGCCTCTCAACTGGAACCGGCCGCCGGTGCGGCAACGGCGGCACCGCAAGTGATGAAGCCCGGAACTCATTATGTTCAGGTGGCCAGTATCCGTGACAGTGCCCAAGCCACCAAAGAATGGAAAAAGCTGACCGCCATGTATGGATCATTGACCGGAATGTCGTATCGTACGGTTGCGGCTGATCTGGGTGCCAAGGGTAGTTTTACCCGTATTCAGGCAGGTCCCATGAGCAAAGCCGAAGCGGATAAACTATGTTCTGCGATCAAGGCGAAAACACCGGGCGGCTGTATGGTTGTTGGAAAATAAGACCGCGTGCTTCCGGCAATTTTCTCCAGCCAGTCTCTGACCTTGTCTGATTCTGAGGCTCGTTTTTTTAGGGAGTCAGACCCATTAGGCTTTATTCTCTTTGGGCGCAATATTGAGACACCTGAGCAAGTCAAACGACTGACGGATGAATTACGCAATAGTGTTGGCCGAGATTGCCCCATTCTGATTGACCAAGAAGGCGGGCGTGTACAACGGATGAAGCCACCGCATTGGACGGCTTGTCCGTCTGCACAATCTTGTTCATCCGTAGAAGATGTCAAAAACGCGGCTCGTGTTATCGCACAGGAACTTGTTTCCGCGGGGATTGACGTGAATTGTGCCCCCGTGATGGATGTACTTCATCATGAAACGCATCAGGCGATCGGGGATCGCGCCTTTTCAGACGATCCACAGGATGTTTTTCAAAAAGCGCAAGCCGTATGCGATGTATTTTTGGAATATGGCGTTACGCCAACCGTCAAACATATGCCGGGGCAGGGTCGTGCGACCGTGGATAGTCATTATGATCTTCCCGTCGTTAAGGCTTCTGTTTCAGACCTGCAGAACCATGATTTTATTCCTTTTTCCCGGATATCGCGTGCACTAGAAGCGCCGTTAATCTGGGGCATGGTATCCCATGTTGTATACGAAGCCATTGACCCAGCCTATCCAGCGACTTTATCCCCTGCCGTGATCAAGGTGATACGGGAACAAATGGGGTTTGATGGGTTGTTATGCACCGATGATATGTCGATGGGCGCCTTAAAAACCTTTGGGAATATCGCGGAAAACTCTAAAACCGCGCTGGAATCTGGCATTGATATCGCGCTATATTGCTGGGCACAGCTAACCGAAATGGAATCATTGGCATCGACGTTGCCCCGCATGTCGTCTGCCACGAAGAAACGATATGACCGAAGCCGTATTCGAAGAAGATCCACCGCGTCAACCTGACCTTATATCGGGGACGCATGACGTTGACTCTCTCTTGCTTAACATCGATGGATATGAAGGCCCCATTGATGTACTGTTGGATATGGCGCGTCATCAGAAAGTGGATTTACGCGAAATTTCAATTCTACAACTGGTGCGTCAGTATTTGGCATTCATTGACCGCGCCACTGAAATGCGGCTTGATCTGGCGGCGGAATATCTAGTGATGGCCGCATGGCTCGCCTATTTGAAATCCAGATTGTTACTGCCCCGCGATAATGTGCCTGATGGTCAACCCTCGGGCGAGGCCATGGCTGATGCATTGCAATTCCAGTTGCGCCGCCTTGAGGCGATGCGTCAGATGGTATCGCAATTAATGGCACGCCCGCGTCTGGGGCATAATGTATTCCCCCGGGGTATGGCGGAAGGGTTAAAAGTTTCGTGGAACCCAAAATGGCAAGTCACGCTTTATGATGTTCTGAAAGCCTACGGAGATATCAAACGCCGCGCCGAATATGCGACGTATGAACTCCCTATTTTCTCTGTCATGTCGATGGAAGAGGCCTTGGATCGTATGACGCGTATGCTGGGTAATCTGCCGCGTACAGGTCCCCATAGTGCATGGGCAACTTTACAAAGCTTTTTGCCGGACAATATAAAAGACCCACTTTATTTCCGCTCATCTCTGGCCTCAACATTCACGGCTGGGCTTGAATTGGCAAAACAAGGGAAGGTAGAGCTCCGCCAGGATGGACTTTTCCGCCCGATTTATTTACGCACGGCAAACCGCCCCCCCATAGAGGAGACGTCACATGGAACAGATGGAACAAATTAAAGTACTCGAAGCGATGTTGTTTGCGTCGGCTGAACCACTGACGCCAGCGATGATCTATGAACGTCTAGGCACCGAGGCGGATTTGAATGTGCTTCTCTCAGACCTCAAGGGGACATATACCGGGCGGGGTGTGGAACTGGTCGAAACGGGCGGCGCATGGGCGCTTCGTACCTCTGCTGAAACGGCGCCATACCTGACGATTGAAAAAGACGTGGATCGCAAGTTATCACGTGCCGCGCTGGAGACGCTGGCGATTGTGGCGTATCACCAACCCATCACCCGCGCAGAAATTGAAAATATTCGCGGCGTGGCCACCCATAAAGGGACGCTGGATGCCCTCATGGAAATGGGGTGGGTCAAGCCGGGCAAGCGCCGGGAAACCCCTGGAAGGCCGTTGACATGGGTGACGACGACGGCATTTCTTGATCATTTTCAACTCGAATCCTTGATGGATTTACCGGGTATGGATGATCTGAAGGCGGCAGGACTGCTGGATCGACGTCCCGCGATCGAAACCGTGCCGGATACACGCGATTTGTTTGATAATCCTGATGAGGCCGCCGGAGATTTGCTGGCGGGGTCATCCGAAGAAGATCAGGATGGGTTTGATGGATACGATCAGGAGGACGAGGCCTGAGATGAAATTTATTGATTGGGTACGGCTGATTGTGGGGATTGCTGTGGCCGCAACTATCGCAGTCAATTTTAATAAAATCACCCAACTGATTGAAGAAGAAATATATTATGCCGATACAGGCGGCGACGCGTATGATGAATATTAACGAATATCAAGTGAAAGGGTAAATTCATGGGTCCAAGTATATGGCATATTTTGGTAGTTCTGTTGTTGGTGTTTCTGATTTTCGGGGCGGGAAGATTGCCGCGGGTTATGGAAGACATCGCCAAAGGGATCAAAGGCTTTAAAAAAGGCATGACTGACGAAGAAGATCCTAAACAAATCCATCAGACGACTGATACCAAGAAAGATTAAACACCGTGTTTGATTTTGGATGGTCTGAACTGCTGGTCATTGTGGCCGTGGCTGTTTTTGTCATAGGCCCAAAAGACATCCCCAAATTATTGTATGGTGTGGGGCGATTTGTCCGGCGAATTCATTACATCCGTTTTGCCATCTCCCAACAATTTGATGATATTCTTAAAACAGGCGATATCGAAGAACTTCGCCGCGGCGTCAATTTCGGGGCTCCCCAGACGGACGAACGGTCAGCTGACACGTCATTAACCGAACAAAACACATCAAAAACGCAGGAAACCCCTAATGGATAAGCCGGATATACTGCCGCCAGAAGAGGGTAAAGCACTTCATTTATCCTTGGGCGATCATCTGCTGGAATTGCGTAGGCGGTTGATGTGGGTTTTTCTGGCGATGATATCTGGGATGATTGTGTGTTGGTTTTTTGCTGAAGATATTTACGGATTTTTGGTAACGCCATTGGCCGAAGCTATGTCTGCGACAGGGGGAACAAATCGGCTTATCTATACCAATCTGACTGAAGCTTTCTTTACCTATTTGCGTGTTTCTTTTTTTGCGGGTGTTTTCTTAACTTTCCCGGTACTACTGGTTCAAATCTGGAAATTTGTGACGCCGGGATTGTATCAAAATGAGCGGCAGGCTTTTTTCCCTTACTTAATAGCCACGCCGATCTTGTTTTTTATCGGGGGCGCGATCGTTTATTTTGTGGTCATTCCCATGGCCTGGCCGTTTTTCCTGTCCTTTCAAACAGGCGCAGAAGCAACTGTTCTGCCTGTTCAACTCGAAGCCCGGGTCAGTGATTATCTGGATTTGGTCATGACCTTGATCTTTGCGTTTGGCCTGTGTTTTCAAATGCCGGTTATTTTGGCACTGTTGGGGCGGGCAGGTATGTTAACGGCTTCGTCTCTCTCGTCCTTTCGAAAATATGCTGTCATCCTGATTTTTACGGTGGCGGCCTTTATCACGCCGCCGGATATATTGTCGCAGTTTATGTTGGCGGTTCCGTTGATGGCTCTGTATGAAATTTCCATCCTGATTGTGCGTCATACTGAAAAAAAGGCACCCTGATGGCTGTTTTATCTGAATATTGTCGCCGCCGAGAAGCAGGAGACATTCGATATGACCCAGCACAAGAGCAAGCGGCTTTACTGCTCCAAGGGTTATATACAGATCTGATACACGTTAAAAAATCCCGTTTTTTTAAAAAACCCATGCCCAAGGGTATTTACCTCTATGGCGGGGTGGGGCGTGGGAAATCAATGTTGATGGATATGTTTTATGAGGCGGTACAACCCATCATATCAGCGCGCCGGGTACATTTCCATGCGTTTATGATTGAAACGCATGACTGGCTTCATCAGCACCGGCAGGAAAAACTATCGGATCTAATGCCTCGCTATGCGGCAGAGGTTGCCAAACATGTCTCCGTGATCTGTTTTGATGAATTCCACGTAACAGATGTGGCTGACGCCATGATTTTATCCCGTCTTTTTTCAGCCCTGATGGATAAAGGCGTTGTGATGGTCTCTACATCCAACTGGCCTCCTGAAAAGCTGTATGAGGGCGGGCTTCAACGGGACTTATTTTTACCTTTTATTGGTTTGATAACGTCCCGGATGACAGTCTTTCATTTGGATCACGGAATTGATTATCGGCGGGCGAATGAATCTGGCCTGTCTTCGGAACGCCATTATTTTTATCCTTTAGGGGCGGCGGCAAAAAAATGGGCAACAGAAAAATTCTTTGTTTTCTCACATGGCATTTTACCTGCCGTCAAAACTCTGCGCGTTAAAGGTCGTGATATCAATATCACCTTTGCCGGAAAAGTGGCGCGTCTTAATTTTTCTGATATATGCGAGCGTCCGCATTCGGCGGAAGATTACTTGGAAATTGCTCGGCATTTTGATTATTTCATTTTCGAAGGCATTCCTAAGATGGGATATGATCGGCGCAATGAAACGAAAAGATTAATGCTATTTATTGATGTGATGTATGACCAGAAAAAAATAGTGATGATGACAGCAGACGCACCGCCGGAAAAATTATATCTGGGACATGATTATACGTTTGAATTTGACCGCACGGTCAGCCGGCTTAAGGAGATGGCAAAAGGCGGCCTTGTGTAGTGCCAGCCTGAACGGGTTTAGCGGGTTCGATGAGTGCGGGGTGAGCCGTCTTTGGCCACAGCGCAGACAGGTTAATAACATCGTTTTTCAAATCAAAGGCAACTAAGGCAAACATAATAGGTATAGGTGCAAGACAGACGGTAAGGGTCAATTCTTTACGCACTTCTTTGATGCGGGTTGGAAATGATTTCTTAGCCATATGTATTTTCCTAATTATAATTTTGTATTTATGTAAGTTTCTGAAGGCAGAGAATGTCAAATAGGTCTGAAAACGTCAATATATTTTTGCTATCTAGCTGATTTTATTTAAAAAATAGGGTTTAATGGACAGTATGTGGAAAGCCTTGAAATCGCTATGGAGTGTATGGCAGGTGACCTATGAACAGGCACGGGCGCAAGCACAGGGCGGAAGTGAAGCCCAACGATTAAAACTGGCGCAAAGCACCCGCACGCATCAGGAGATTTTATATTATCTGGCCGAAAGTGACCCCAGCGCGATTGTGCGCGTTGCCGTGGCACAGAATAAACAAACGCCCCTTCAGGCGGGCGCCATTCTGGCCAAAGACAGAGATGTGGATGTGCGTCTCGCGCTGGCCGGCCGACTTGTTAAATTGCTTCCGCATATTTCACAAGATAAACAGAGCCAGTTATATGCGTATGTCGTTCAGGCGATGGGCACACTGGCATTGGACGAGGTGTTGAAAGTACGCAAGGCACTCTCGAGCGCGCTGAAAGATCATGCTCACACGCCGCCGAAAATTGCGGGGCAACTGGCGCGCGATATTGAACGCGAAGTCGCAGAGCCGATCTTGCGTTTTTGTGCCGCGCTACCGGATGCGGATATGCTGGATATTCTCTCACAACATCCCGCGACATGGGCCGTCGAGGCGGTGGCCGCGCGTGCGCAGGTCAGTCCCGATCTCTCTCAAGCGGTGATGGACACCGGACAAGGTAGGGCAGGGCAAATATTGCTTGAGAATAAAGGCGCGCATATTGGTGCTGATCTGTTGCGCCATATCATAGAGCGCGCGAAAGAATATCCAGAATGGCATACGCCGCTTGCGGTTCGAAAAAACCTTCCTCCCGAGATGCTCAAAATGCTGGCAGACTTTGTCGATGAGAAAGTGCAGGCTATTTTATTGGGGCGGGGAGATATGGATGAGGAGACCCGCGCCGATATTTCCAATGCGGTGCGTCGGCGTATGGATTTTGAAAATCATCACCATGACCCACTGGAGAAGGTTAAAATTTTGATGTCTCAAGGTCGGTTGAATGAAGATGCTCTGTCAGACGCGCTCGCGATGCGTGATGACGCTTTTATGACCGCCGCTATTGCCGTTATGGCAGGTACAAATATTGACACGATTAAAAAAGTTTTTGGCTTGCGAGCGGCTAAACCTGTCTGTGCTGTCTGCTACAGAGCAGGATTATCCATGCGACTGGCACTCAAAATTCAACAGGAAATGGCCGGTGTTCAATCCCGTGATCTTTTATACCCAAAGGGCGGGGTGGATTACCCGCTGACTGAAGATGAAATCAACTGGCAGTTAGAATTTTTGGGGATTAAAAAATAGAGTTTTTATTACGGAGTATTTGGCGTTAATCCACCGCCTGTCACATTTTCATAGCTTCCGAAACGTAGTCGATCGGATATTTTTTCCTGAAGAAGGCTCATGGATGTCCAGACAAATACATCATTCGGTACCAGACTGCCCAAAAAATTTCTTTGTGTTTGATGCGTAATCTGCCCACCAAGACTCTGAAAAAATCTATGTGCAGAGAGATTACCCTGACAGACTTCGGACATAAGTGTAATAGAAAGCTCGGGGTTAGCAACCATATTGGCTAACTCTTGCATCATCATGACACCAAAATATCTATTATTAGCTTTACGATACTCTGGCGCGACATAGATGGCATTAATTTCAAAACAGGCAGGTATTGTTTCATGTGGGCTAAACATAAAAAACCCTAGCAGGGAACCTGTGCCAGCATGATTGGCCAAGACGTAAATTCTTTTGGGGCAATTCGCATCTTCAATGTATGAGGTCCATTTTTGAATGGTCTCGTCAGGGTTAAATGTTTCCCATTTTTCTGAAGGAATTGTATTTTGATAATTTTCCTTCCATCCTGCGAGCATAATCTCGATCAGGCGAGGAATATCCTGCGATTGAGCAGGTCTAACACAATAAATATGTTCGTTACCCATAAAATGACATTATGTAATAACATGTCCCTCGTCAACATACAAAAAGATGCGAGCGCGTAGGGACTGGTCGCCGGATGAATTGTGACGTATTATTTTGAGTAGAATCAATATCATGACACTCATAACAAAGGGGTAGAGACATGGCACGCGCAAAAATTGGACTGGTCGGGGCAGGCATGATCGGAGGGACGCTGGCGCACCTCATTGGTCTGAAGGAACTCGGAGATGTTGTTTTGGTGGATATCGCCGAAGGCGTGCCACAGGGCAAAGGGCTTGATATCGCTGAGTCCTCTCCGGTTGAGGGATTTGATGCCGCTTATACCGGAAGCAATGATTACTCGGCGATCGCCGGATCAGATGTTGTTATTGTCACGGCCGGTGTGCCGCGCAAACCGGGGATGAGCCGGGATGACCTGATTGGCATTAATTCCGGTATCATCAAAACCGTCGGCGAAAACATCAAAAAACATGCACCCGGCGCTTTTGTGATTGTGATTACCAATCCACTGGATGCGATGGTTGAGGTTATGCAACGTGTCACTGGCTTTGCCCCCCACATGGTGGTTGGTATGGCGGGTGTTCTTGACTCGGCACGATTCCGTTATTTCCTCGCGGAAGAATTCAAAGTGTCTGTTGAAGATGTGACGGCCTTTGTTCTGGGGGGGCATGGCGATACAATGGTACCACTGGTTCGATACTCAACCGTTGCCGGTATTCCGCTTCCTGATCTGGTCACGATGAAATGGACAACGCAAGATAAGCTGGACAAAATCGTACAACGCACACGCGACGGCGGCGCAGAAATTGTGACGTTGCTGAAGACAGGTTCAGCCTTTTATGCACCTGCGTCCTCGGCCGTAGCCATGGCCGAAAGCTTTTTGAAAGACAAAAAACGTGTTCTGCCCTGTGCGGCGAAATTGAATGGTGAATATGGGGTTAAAGGCCTTTATATTGGCGTGCCAGTTATCATTGGCAAAGGCGGTGTTGAAAAAATTATCGAAGTTAAACTGAACGCTGAAGAACAAAAAATGTTCGATCACTCCGTTGGCGCTGTCAAAGGTCTGGTTGAGGCTGTCGATAAACTCGCGGCCTAAGGATGAGGCACGGGTGCCATTTTAGCAAACATGGCCTTGTCTGATGTTGTCACGCCTTGGGACGCATCGGCGATTTTGACTTTCATGCCCCGGGACGATGATCCGGGTGGTGCGGTCACCAGACGGAAGACCTTAAGGGTGCGCTTTTTTTGTGTTCCTTTGGCAAGGGTCGAGAGGTCTTTTTCTAGCTCTCTCACCCGCTCCAGACAGTGCACATATTCTGGCTCCTGATTGAGATCAAGAAAGACACCGACGCCGAATTGTTCCATTTTCTGCTTCAGGGCTTTGTCTTTTGTTTTCCAGGCATCTCCTTGAAGACGTAAGGCTTCCATTTCCTGACGCAGTTTTCGGATCTCCAGTTGTTCATCTTCCATGTCTTGTGCCACATGGTCGTGTACCGTCATTTCTTCAAATACGACATAGAGAGAGGGGGCGAGTTGACGAAACTGATTTTCGTCGTCTAAGGCTGACGCCCATTTACTCTGACTCTGGGAAGATGTTCTAAGAGAGGGGGGCGTGATATCAAAAGGCTTCTGTTCAAAAGCATCTTTTAAGGTTTCTTCCGTTTGAAAGAAACGATAACCAGCCCTGAAAACATTATAATCTTCTCGCGTGGGGGTGAGTGCGCGATAATATCCCGGCGACGTTGCGGTACCTTGTCTTTTTTGATCTGGCATAATGCTCATAGCCTAGCAAAAAAAAGGCTTTTTTTCAAATCAGGTGCTAATCTGGGGTTATTGGAGCGCAGGTGCGGGAGGTGTCAAGATAGGTGCCGCGCTCATTTTTGCCAAGGCGGCTTGAAATCCTGACATCGAAGGGGATGCAGTTGTCGGATTAACTTGAGGCGCATTTTCAGCCAGTTGTGTTTTGATTTCCGGGGGAAGATCGTTCAGTTTTAACTTGCCTGATTGTAAATCACGTAACACCTGTTGACGTTGTTCCAAACGCTCACGCATCTGCTGGTCAAAGGCCAGCGCGCTGACACTGTATAATTTTCCATCGTCTCCGCGGTGTACTTCTTCGGCCGAAAGACCCACATGACAGGCACCTTGCTGGGCTTCCATTGCCCGTTTTTCTTCGATTGTCTTGATGATATTCCCTTGCGTATCTCGCAACATATCCTGAGGAGTAACGGGCTTTGAAAAGGCACCGTTAATATCTCGCATGGCTTCGGCGGTGCGTATATCGCTTGAAATAAAATTGGTCACATCGTTAAAGCTAAAGCTTTTCTCGCCGATTTGAAGAATTTGTGACCATGTGCGCTGACTTGCGGTAACGGCATCTTGCGTTTTTTTCTCTTCTTCTTCGGCGCGGGCGCCATTCATACCATTAAGGTGAGTGCCTCGGCGAGCGTTCGTGTGAAAACCGCTTTCAGCCTTGAGAAGCGCCTGCTGTGAATCGGGGTCTTCAATTTTGATCCCGGTAACTTTATCCCCGAATAATTTTGCTAAAATGGGCACATGCCCCGGACGAGAACCTTTGCCCAGATCCCGAATCCCGGCTGTGGGCGGGATGACTTCTGACGGGGGTGTTTCATAGGTTACGGCCATATTCTTATTGTACCAAAAAGTCGGGACGAAATTCAAAAACCAGCTATTTCAACCCGATAGACCCCCTGTGTATGGCGGGACATATTCAACTTTCAAAGCGTTCAGGCCTGTGGTACATCATAATCAGTCTTCGGCCAGATTGGCCATATTCTTTATAAAACAAGGGGTTGTCACATGAATATCCATGAATATCAGGCCAAAGAACTTCTCATGAAATATGGCGTGGCTGTACCCAAAGGTATTCCTGCCTTGACGGTGGTGGATGCCGTAGCGGCCGTCAAACAGCTTCCCGGTCCCCTATACGTGGTCAAGGCGCAGATTCATGCCGGGGGTAGAGGCGCCGGAAAGTTCAAAAATAACCCGGCCGGCAAAGGCGGGGTGCGCCTATGCAAATCCGAAGCCGAAGTGAAAGACGCGGCGCAGGCCATGATGAATCAGGTGCTGGTCACCAAGCAAACAGGTCCTGAGGGTAAAGAAGTTCAACGTCTTTACGTCACGGACGGCGTGGATATTAAAAAAGAATATTATTGTTCAGTGGTATTAGACCGGGCAACGTCGCGCGTGACCTTCATGACGTCCACCGAAGGCGGGATGGATATTGAAGACGTAGCGCACAAACATCCGGAAAAAATTACCCGCGTGGCTGTCGATCCAGCCACCGGATTTCAAGCCCATCATGCCCGTAAATTGGCCTTTGGTTTAGGGTTCGAAGGCGAAACACAAAAAAGCGCGATCCGGTTTTTCACCGCATTATATAAAGCGTTTGTGGAATTGGATTGTTCGATTGTTGAAATTAACCCGCTGATCGTGACGGACAAGGGTGACGTGATGGCACTCGATGCCAAAATGAATTTTGATGACAACGCGCTGTTCCGTCAGAAAATGGTGGCCGATATGCGGGATGAGACCGAAGAAGATGCGAATGAAAAACTCGCGAAGGATCATGAACTGTCCTATGTCCGTATGGATGGCAATATCGGCTGTATGGTGAATGGGGCAGGTCTTGCCATGGCCACGATGGATATCATCAAGCTCTATGGCGGCGAGCCGGCAAACTTTCTGGATGTGGGCGGCGGTGCTACCGCAGAGCGAGTCACTACAGCCTTCAAGATTATTCTGTCCGATCCCAGTGTTAAGGGGATTTTGGTCAATATCTTTGGCGGGATCATGAAATGCGACATTATCGCACAAGGGGTGATCACTGCGGCCAAGGAAGTTAAACTGTCTGTGCCGTTGGTGGTTCGCCTTGAAGGGACGAATGTTCAGTTGGGCAAAGACATGCTGAATAATTCAGGTTTGCCGATTATTGCGGCGAATGATCTGGCCGATGCCGCGAAGAAGGTGGTTGAAGCCACACAAAAGGCAACCAAGGCCGCCTAGTTTTGTCATGCGTGTCAAAATGAGTGTGTGAGTTTAACCGTTATATTGGCGTTCATTTTTTGCGCCCATTTACGGTAGTCATCATCCCATGAAAATCCAGTGATATCGCCGACATAGGCTCTGGTTTCGACGTGATAGGCACTGGGGCTTGTGCGTCCGCGTTCGTTGAATCGATCTTGTAAAAGATTCAGAGCTTGGGCTCCATTTGCATCAGATCCCAGATGGGCCCGGACGAAGTTTACGGCACCGCGCCCCCCATTATAAGCCATGAGTGCCAGTTTAATATCGCCATTATATTCTTTCATCAAATCGCGCATATGTTCTGCAAAGGCGTTGATGGCCTTGCGGGGGTTGCTGAGATCAGCATGAGAGTTCAAGCCATATGTGCGTCCTGTGGCCGGCATGAATTGGGCAATACCGACCGCTCCGGCCGGGGATAATCTTTTGCCTCTGATGACATCGGTATTAAAATGTGCTGATTCCCGAAATAACTGATTGGCACATATTTTCCAATCAATATTCACGCGCTCGCAGGCTTGGCGAATCCACGCCACATATTGCCGTGCCAGCGGATCACGATTCATTTTTCGAATAAGATGCGGGCTTAACAATGTTTCGCTGGGCGTCATTTGCGCCTGTGAATTTTGGACAGCCGTTGCCGCGCCTACGGCCGGAGAAAATTGCTGTGTTAATCCGGTAGGGGTGGGGGTGATATCGGCTCTGGGTAAGGCCGCTTCTGAAGGCGCGGTGCCTGCCGCTAGAAAGGCTAAAACTACGGCACTTTGTGTTAAACCATAGGCACTCCATGCTGACACGTTGGCGATGGCAAGTGTTCGTTCGCGTCGTGATAGTCCCATGGCACTTAATCCAGCCGCAAGAATTTCTGTAGGTAAGGCAACACTGGCTACGGCCAACTGTTTTAATGTGCCCGAATAATCTCGGTGCATGACCGTACGCGCCAGATTAATCAGGCGTTTTCCAGCCAGAGCAAGTTCTGTGCGAACGGCTTCAAAACGTGATGTTTTTTGTTCGTGTTTCGTATCGCACTGTTGATGAGCATGTGCATCAAACGCCTCGTCAATAAATGAACAGGCCGCATACTGGACGTTGGTGTTCGGGTGTTCGAGCGCGTTCACCAGATCTTCTAGTTTTAACTCTTTATCAAAGCTACTTAAAATGACGGCGGCTCGATTTCCTTGGGGTGAACGCAAATAGGCACCTGTCGCCCGAGGACTCAGGGTCAATAATGTATCAAAAACGTCTTGATCTTCTGCGCTTAAGCTCATGGTCACCCGTGTTGCCCTCATGATAAACAAGTAATGTTAAAAGTTTATGAAAACAAAGGGGGCGAATGGATCTGTCCATAGGATAACCCCTTGATTTTTCATGTATGCGGGGGTGGGGAAAGGCTTTGAAATCGTCTTCAGACTCTTTATAAAGAGTAAGAATTAAAAGATTCTCTTACGCCACACATAATTCAAGGAGTGTTCATATGGCTGTTCTGGTCAATAAAGATACCAAGGTAATCTGTCAGGGTTTTACGGGTGCTCAAGGCACCTTTCACTCAGAACAGGCATTGGCCTATGGGACAAAAATGGTTGGTGGCGTTACCCCGGGAAAGGGCGGCTCTGTTCATTTGGGGTTGCCTGTGTTCAACACCGTTGAAGAAGCCAAAGCCAAAACCGGATGCAATGCATCGGTCATTTATGTGCCGCCGCCGTTTGCCGCTGATTCAATCCTTGAGGCGATTGATGCCAAAATCGAACTGGTTGTTTGTATCACCGAAGGCATTCCTGTCATGGACATGGTTCGGGTTAAACGTGCGCTTCAGGGATCAAAAACACGATTGATCGGCCCTAATTGCCCGGGCGTGATTACACCCGGTGAGTGCAAGATTGGGATTATGCCAGGGCATATCCACAAACGCGGCAAGGTCGGGATTGTCTCCCGCTCTGGGACATTGACCTATGAAGCCGTGGCGCAGACAGGCGCGGTCGGTTTAGGGCAGACAACCTGTATCGGGATTGGCGGAGATCCTGTTAATGGCACGAATTTTATTGATTGTCTTGAATTGTTTATGGCGGATGAAGAAACGCAGGCGATTTTGATGATCGGGGAAATCGGGGGTACGGCCGAAATCGAAGCCGCCGAATTTTATAAATCTCTGAAAAAGAAAAAGCCGATTGCTGGTTTTATCGCGGGGGCAACCGCTCCCCCGGGTAAACGCATGGGGCACGCGGGGGCATTGATTTCCGGATCCGATGATACGGCGCCGGCGAAGATGGCCGCCATGCGCTCTGCCGGGTTTGTGGTATCGGATAGCCCGGCGGGGTTAGGCGATGCGGTCATGAAGGCAATGGCCGCCTAACATCAAAGGGGAAGCCGATGTCTGACTTCCATGTGTTTGAAGACTCTGAACTCTCGTTGATTGTCTCCTTGCCGGTTCGCGTAGGTGCGTGGATGGCACGTCAAGATGATGATGTGAGGTCGGCACGAGATGAACAGCGCGAGGTCAGAGCCTTGACTGCCGTGATCGAAGAACTCTCCAAAATAAATAAATCTCCTTTTGCGGCCGAATTGGCTCAGCGTGCGCTGGGAGGGCGTTCGCTCTGGGGAGGTTGGATGGAAATGCCTGAAGACCGCCTGTTTTCTGATGTCACGCGGGCTTGTCATATGGTGGATGAGCGGATGCCCCAAGGCACGGGCAAGGCCTTTCGTTCTGCCCTGTGGCGGGTCGCGCGGGCGGTCGCGATGGCTTATGGAGAATCAGAGGCGGAAAATGCCAGTGAAAACATGTTTTCAACCCTGGTCAGACACCTTGTTGGCAAATTGGAAAGTGCAACCCCCGATGACCCGACGCATGTCAGCCCATCAGAAGCTCAGGCCTTGAAAAAATTAAAGGCCGCGTTACAAAGTTAATTAATCTTTTGATTTAACCGGAGCGGGTGTCCCCCGAACAGATATATGTCTCAAAACCTGTCTTTTCTTACTGGCGTTAACGGCGAATATATTGCGCATTTATATGCTCAATATTTAAGACAGCCTCACCAAGTGGATTCCAGCTGGCAACAATTTTTTGCCAGCCTTCAGGATAATGAATTATCTGTCCTGCGTGAACTGCATGGCGCAAGCTGGACGCCATCTGAAAACCGGACTGAAAAAAATGGCTTCACATATCCGGTTATGACGGCACCGTCTTCTGGGGCGTCTCAATCTGCTCCGGTTTCGGGCGATGCCCGTCAGGCATCACGTGATTCAATCGGTGCCTTGATGCTCATCCGTGCGTTTCGGGCGCGTGGACATCTGGAAGCTGATTTAGATCCGCTCAAGCTTAAGGAAAAAAAATCTCATCCTGAACTGGACCCATCCCATTACGGGTTCTCCCCGGATGATTATGATCGCCCCATTTATATTGGCGGCGTCTTGGGCATGGAAACAGGCACGATGCGCGAGATCATATCTGCTTTGCGTACGATTTATTGTGGCACGATCGGCGTTGAATTTTTACATCTGACAGACCCCGAAGAAAAAAGCTGGATTCAACAGCGTATCGAAGAGCCTCGCAATAAGACCGATTTTACCCGTGAGGGAAAAATTGCAATCTATCAGCGTCTGGTGGCCGCTGAATCTTTAGAAAAATTCCTTCATACCAAATATGTTGGCACCAAGCGTTTTGGTCTTGATGGCGGCGAAGCCATGATTCCCTGCATTGAGCAAATCATGAAACGCGGCAGTCAGATGGGACTGAAAGAAGTTGTTGTCGGGATGGCGCACCGGGGGCGTTTGAATATTTTGACGAACGTCATGGGCAAGCCTTTCACGGCCTTGTTTGCTGAATTTCAAGGTGTGCCCAGCGTCCCGGATGATGTTCAGGGTTCGGGAGATGTGAAATACCATATGGGGACGTCTGGTGACCGTGAATTTGATGGACAGACGATCCATCTGTCGCTCACCGCGAACCCATCGCACCTTGAGTTCGTCAATCCTGTCGTTGTTGGCAAGGTACGCGCCAAGCAGGCACAAAGGGAAGATCAGGATCGTATTGCCGTGATGCCCATT
Organism: Alphaproteobacteria bacterium; assembly: GCA_017302165.1. Taxonomy (GTDB): domain Bacteria; phylum Pseudomonadota; class Alphaproteobacteria; order Micavibrionales; family Micavibrionaceae; genus UWPOB-MICAV1. The sequence goes on along the minus strand of JAFLCW010000003.1, from coordinate 52,087 downwards.
TTGATTCATGGAGATGCCGCTTTTGCGGGGCAGGGCGTCGTGGCGGAAACGTTGATGATGTCTGAACTTCCCGGGTACCGCGTTGGCGGGACGATGCATATCATCGTCAATAACCAGATTGGTTTTACAACCACCCCCAAATATAGCCGTTCAGGTCCTTATTGCACGGATATGGCCAAGATGCTGGCCGCGCCGATTTTTCATGTGAACGGGGATGATCCGGAATCTGTTGTTCATGTGGCGCGTATTGCCACTGAATTTCGGCAGAAATTTAAAAAAGATGTTGTCATTGACATGTTTTGTTATCGCCGTAACGGCCACAACGAAGGGGATGAACCTGCTTTCACGCAACCTCTTATGTACAAGCGTATTAAAGATCAGGAAACAACCTGTTCTCAGTATGGTAAAAAACTGATTGCTGAAAATGTCATGACCGAAGCCGAAGTCAAAGCAACCGTTGATGACTTCATGGCCTTTCTGGAAAATGCATTCGAAGCCACAAAAAGTTATCGTCCGAACAAGGCCGATTATCTGGAAGGCGCATGGACAGGATTTAAGACGGCACCAGATGATGATCGTCGCGGCGTTACATCTGTGAAAGAAACAGATTTGCGTGCGGTTGGTAAAGTTCTAACGGATATTCCTGCCGGTTTTTCCATCAACCCGAAGATTGAACGTTTGATTGAGACCAAGAAAAAAATGTTTGAAACAGGTGAAGGGTTTGATTGGGGCACAGGCGAAGCGCTGGCCTTCGGAACGTTGCTTCAACAAGGTTTCGGGGTGCGTTTATCGGGTCAGGATGTGGGACGGGGCACCTTTTCGCATCGCCACGCCATTGTCTATGACCAAGTGAACGAAAACAAACATATTGCCCTGAAGGCACTGGCACAAAAAGATAAGGGGATGCATTTCGAAGTGCATGACAGCCCACTATCAGAACTGGCGGTGATGGGGTTTGAATATGGTTTTACATTGGCCGACCCCAAAACGCTGGTGTGCTGGGAAGGCCAGTTCGGTGATTTTGTGAACGGGGCACAGGTGATGATCGACCAGTTTATTTCATCTGGCGAAACGAAATGGCTCCGTATGTCGGGATTGGTGTTACTTCTGCCACATGGATATGAAGGGCAGGGGCCGGAGCATTCTTCGGCGCGCCCTGAGCGGTTTCTTCAATTATGTGCCGAAGATAACTGGCAGGTGGCGAATTGCACCACACCGGCCAATTATTTCCACATTCTGCGCCGTCAAATGTGCCGCGATTTCCGCAAGCCTTTGGTCATTATGACGCCGAAATCTCTTCTCCGTCATAAACTGGCCGTCTCTGATCTCGCAGATTTTTCCGAAGGTACCTCATTCCACCGTATTTTGTGGGACACAGACCGGGACACGCTGGCACCGGGTAAAAATATTAAGCGGGTCGTACTCTGCACGGGTAAGGTGTATTATGATCTGCTTCAGGCACGCCGTGACCGTAACCTTAAGGATGTGATGATTGTTCGTGTAGAACAACTTTATCCCTTCCCGGCTTTATCTTTAGCGCAGGAATTAAAAGAATATCCCAACGCTGAAGTGGTCTGGTGTCAAGAAGAGCCGCAGAATATGGGTTACTGGACATTCGTTGAACCTAGAATTGAAAAAGTGTTGACGGATATCAAGCATAAATCATCCAGAGCTAGATATATTGGCCGTGTTGAGGCGGCGTCTCCGGCAACCGGGTATTTGAAACGTCACAACGAAGAGCAGGCAAAGCTGGTGGATGAAGCCTTGAAGGTCTAAGCGTTGACCGGATGGCAATTAATCGTACATTGAACATATAAACAAACGATAAGGTATATAAAATGACCAATATTCTTGTTCCCACGTTGGGCGAATCTGTTTCCGAAGCAACGGTTGCAAACTGGCTGAAGAAAGAAGGCGAGACCGTCAGAGCCGATGAGCCGATCGTTGAACTGGAGACGGACAAGGTCACACTCGAGGTCAACGCACCCGCCGCGGGGGTGATCTCGCGCATTCTGGCGCCGAAAGGCTCTAATGTGGGGGTTGGGGCGATTTTGGGTGAAATTGGTTCTGCTTCGGCCGCTAATGATGTGAAACCTGCCGCGCCTGTACCTGTAGCTACCCCTGCGCCTGTGGTATCCGCGCCTTTTCCTGCAACAACAGCTTCTCCCGCACCAGATGATCGAAATGGTCCAGCCGTTCGTAAAATGGCGGCAGAGAACAATATAAGCACGGCGCAAATCGAAGGTTCGGGTAAAGATGGCCGCGTGACCAAGGGTGATGTAATTCAACATTTATCTGCGCCGGCTTCAGCTCCGGCATCGGCTCCCGTTCCGTCAGCACCTAAATATGTGGCGCCCGCCAACCGGGCGGAACGTGAAGAGCGCGTGAAGATGACGCGCCTGCGTCAATCCATCGCCAAGCGTTTAAAAGAAGCCCAAAATACAGCCGCCATGTTGACAACATTCAACGAAGTGGACATGACCGCCGTGATGGCTCTGCGAGATAGTTATAAGGATGCGTTTGAAAAGAAACATGGCGTGAAGCTTGGCTTCATGTCGTTTTTCGTTAAGGCGGCCGTCAATGCGCTGAAGGAATTTCCGGCGGTGAATGCTTCGATTGATGGCGATGAGATTGTTTATAAAAATTACTATGATCTAGGTGTGGCAGTATCAACACCTCAAGGGCTTGTGGTGCCTGTCGTCAAAGATTGTGATACGAAATCCATGGCGCAAATCGAAAAAGATATTATGGATGTCGGCAAACGCGCCCGTGATGGCAAGCTGTCGATGGATGAAATGCAAGGTGGTACCTTTACTATCACGAATGGCGGTATTTTTGGATCATTAATGTCCACCCCGATTTTGAACACTCCCCAATCCGGTATTTTAGGCATGCATAAGATTCAGCAACGTCCCATGGTCATGCCCAATGGTGAGATCAAAGCGCGTCCGATGATGTATATTGCCATGTCTTATGATCATCGGATTATCGATGGCAGAGAGGCTGTCACCTTCGTGGTGCGTATCAAGGATGCGATTGAGGATCCACAACGCCTGCTTTTGGATATGTAGGGTTTTGAAGCCGAGAGATGTTCAACATCCTGTGTGTTGTGAGTAGCAGGATGGCCTCCGCCCCCTTGGGATCAATCGAATGTGACATATCGGATATCACAAGGCTTTGGATGCCCGATCCTATGACATGCACCAATTCCCGGCATGTCGGGATATGTGATGTCATGATGGATGAACTTCCGAATGTATACCCCATACGTGCTTTCCACATCAGCAGGATATCAATCGGTTCAATATCCGGGGAATATTGATTGCCGGAATGCTGTGGCGTAGAGCCATAGGCTGTGTCTGGATGATCTCGGTATGCGGTTACCAATAAAGGTGTTTTTCTATCTGGGTTTAACAGGACAGTTCTGGCATATATGCCTTGAGGCATCTCCACTTTATTATTCTTAAAAGTCTCGGTTAGCGAAGGAATGTGTTTCCAGCCTCGTAAGGATTGGACAATAATTTGTGCTGGTTTATTTTCTTGAAGGATATCATCTCTGCCTATGAGGGGTTTTAGCAGACCTGTATGTGTATCTACTTGAGATACTAAAACCCCGGCACGGCGAAAAACATCCAGTGTTAGCGTATTAAAAGCCCCCGCGCGCCTTTTATAAAAATCTTTTTCAAAACCATCTGCATCCAGATAAACATGACGAATACCCGCTTCGACGATATTTTTAGCGCAGTTGGGACAACAGGGATCAGTCACACATATAGATGCGCCGTCTGTCGGGTGAGAGGCAGAGAGGATGGCCGCCGTTTCAGAATGAACCGTACCTGACGCACTGCCGATAGCGCGATCTCGACCCAGTTTTTCTTCTATAACACTCGGCCAGTAATTTGTATGTTGGCTTTGCCAGAAATGACCTGAATGATCCCTGCCAAAGACTGTAGCCGCAACTTTGTTGACCGGGTGCGGGCTAGCCTGTGCCGCCGCACGCGTTTCCCGCATATATTTTAAAACCGTCTCTGGGGTTGAGAGATTTTGAGCAGGTAACATCAGTACACTTTCAAAAAAACAAATAAAAACAATGCGTTATTTTCCGTGGACGGCTTTTTTGTAAAAAAGGCCGTGATGTCGTTTTTATTATAGAAAAAGAATAAAAAATGCAATATGTATATTTATATGAAGCCATACCCATTTGAAATTACCTCAGATCAGATGATCTATGCCGAAAATCTGTTTGCCCTTCTGGATAACAACTGGACGGAAGGTCAGGGGATGAATCGTCCCGCCTATATGGCAGAGGGAGAAAACCGCGCGATTAATGACTTAATCAAGGAAGGCCGTAAGCTCGGCTTATCCATCCGCACAGATGCGGCCGGAAATGTTTTTATGATCTACCCGGGGAAAAATCCAGATGCCGGTGCCCTATTAACAGGATCACATGTTGACTCTGTCGTGAATGGGGGACGTTACGATGGGCCCGCTGGGGTCATCGCCGGCTTGACCGTGGTACATGCACTCATGGCTCAAGGGATTACGCCAGATCAGGATTTTATCGTCGGCATCTATCGCAACGAAGAGAGTCCCAGTTTCAAACAGGTTTCTGTGGGCATGAAATTGGCATCCGGAAGTCTTGATCCTGCCGAATTCATGGAACGTCGCCATACGCATACAGGCCACGCATTTCGAAAACATCTTCAAGCATCTGGTTTAGACCCTGAAAGACTGATTGATATATTTAAACGGCATGGTGAATTGATACCGTTTTCTTCGATTGCCGCTCAAATTGAAATTCATATTGAACAGGAACGGGAATTATCTGACCAGGATACGCCCTTGGGAATTGTGACGGCTATTCGCGGCAATTATCGTCTTCCCGGCGTGACGATCAAAGGGCAAACAGGACATTCCGGCGCCAAGTCATTTGAAAAACGTCAAGATGCCGGTATGGCCAAAAATAGATTGGTAAGCGAACTCTATGATGAGGCGCTTCGTCTTCGTCAATCAGGCCGCGATATTGTATTTACCGAGCCCTATTCTCGTTCGGGTGACTCAGCAAAACTAACACATATTCCCGATGATGCTCAATGTGCGCTGGAAGTCCGAAGCACAGAGGATTCTGTTTTAAAAGATTTTCTTTCAGCCATTCACCGTGTGTCGGATGATCTTCAACATCAGCATAACGTGATGATTGATTTAGGAAATATTGTCTATTCGGCACCGGCCACGATGTCACAGACAGTTATTGACGCGATTGGTCATGCGGCACAGCAGATTCATATAAAAACCATGCTTATGCCTTCAGGTGCGGGACATGATTCAGCAGAATTTGCAAAAAAAGTCGATACAGGCATGATTTTTATTGCTCAGAAAACGGGTCTTTCACACCGGCATGAAGAAGATATGGGACGTGACCCTGACAAAACTTTTTCCTGTGAGGGGGATTTCGCCAAGGCCATCACTCTGTTGGGTCAAATCGTGGTCAATGGATTGAACCAGAACGCGCGTCCCGGATCTTTTGTTAAGAAATTCGATGAGATGTACGCCCCGACAGGCATTTAATCGTAAATCAAAATGCCGGCACGTTTTAAGGTTTCCATGGCCTGAAATCCATAGGGGTCGCGCGATTTTTGAAAATCGCCCACGGTAATGCGTTTAATGCCGGCCCCCACCAGATTGACTTGCTCCCGGGCTGTGGGAATCTGCGAGGCGTATAAATATCCATCCATCAGCCGCCAGCCTTTTCGTGCCAAAAACATCAACAGGCGATTCACAGGTTCCTGAATGAAACTATATTTATCCTGAGGGGTCATGATTTCCAGCGCCTCATTAAGATTATTCATGGTGAACCCAATCACGGCATGGGCACGGACGGTTATCATGAATTTCTGTCCTTGAGAATCTTGGGCGAAGGCCATGGCAAATTTGCGGCGATGATGTATCTGGCTTGATTTTTGAACGCCTATACGCAACACCGCCTCGGCGGCACTCTCAATCGGTTCGATGACGATCGGGCTATCGTCTGGCGGGGTGAATGAAAGGGGTACTTCAATGATAGGTGTTATTGTCTGTTCTTTACGATTGAGTTCATAGACACTCACGCCTGCCTTGGCGCATATCTGCATAGACATGGAATCAAAATGATCTCCACGGCGTTTAAAGAAATCTTTTTTAAACCCCTTATGGTCGATATAGATTTTTTTGATCCCGGCTTCGGCGATATTTTTGGCACAATTGGGACAGCATGGATCTGTGATGCATAGACTGGCGCCCTCTGTGGCTTCGGGGACAGTTAAAATACAGGCAGTTTCGGCATGAAGTGTGCCAGATGAATTTCCGATATCCTGGGTTCGGCCAATTTTCACATCGATCATCGCTGGCCAGTGATTGGTTCGTGTGACAGACCATAGGTCATTTGGCTTTCCGCCAAATAGCGTCGCCGCGATTTTATTCTGTGGATGAGGGCTGGTACCTACCAGATCCACTGCCTTCTGCATAAAATAATAGGGGGAATCTACGGGAGCCGTAGAGGCCTTGGCCGATGTCATGATGATAATTATAAGCAAAAATTCAAAAGGTGCGACGATTATTTGACAGGATTTGCGATTTACATACTTTTTAAGAGGCTGGCTCCCTTTTTTCTTGCAAAATAACACTCCCGCGTTACGCTCCGGTCAGATACTTGATCAAAGGAAAAACCGCGCATGTCTTCTGATTCATATGATGTGATTGTCATTGGTTCCGGCCCCGGAGGATATGTGTGTGCCATTCGGGCGGCGCAGTTGGGTTTTAAAGTCGCCTGTGTTGAAAAACGCGCCACCTTGGGCGGAACATGTTTGAATGTGGGGTGTATACCCTCAAAAGCCTTGCTTCACGCGTCTGAGAAATATCACGAAGCGCATGGGCTTTTGGCGCAGATGGGTGTCAAGGTCAAAGGGGTTGAACTTGATCTTCCGGCGATGATGAAACACAAAGACGATGTGGTCAAATCTAACACACAGGGTATTGAATTTCTGTTCAAGAAAAATAAGGTGGATTGGCTGAAAGGGGCGGGGAAGATTCTGGGTGCCGGCAAGGTTGATGTGGCCGGAAAAACCTATACCGCCCCGCGGATTGTGATCGCGACCGGGTCTGATGTGGTCTCCTTGCCTGGTATTACGATCGATGAGAAAAAAATTGTGTCCTCTACGGGGGGGCTGACTTTGGATAAAGTGCCTGAGACTATGGTCGTTATTGGCGGGGGGGTGATCGGGCTAGAATTAGGGTCGGTGTGGTCACGTCTAGGGGCGAAAGTGACGGTGGTTGAATATCTGGATCGCATTTTCCCCGGCATGGATTTAGAAATTTCCAAAGAAGCTCAGAAGATATTCAAAAAACAGGGCATTGATTTCAAACTGTCAACCAAGGTGACCTCTGCTTCGTCTTCTGCCACGGGGGTTGATTTAACGTTAGAGCCTGCCTCCGGCGGCGCGTCGGAAAAACTCTCTGCCGATATTGTGCTGGTGGCGGTAGGTCGACGCGCCTTTACGGACTCACTCGGGCTTAAAGAAGCGGGCGTGGAGATGGATGAACGCGGACGTGTCAAAACCAACGGACATTTTGAAACGAATATCAAAGGTATTTACGCTATCGGGGATGTGATTGCGGGCCCTATGCTGGCACACAAGGCCGAAGACGAAGGCGTTGTTTTGGCCGAAATGATGGCCGGGCAATCGGGTCATATTGATTATAATCTGGTACCGGGTGTGGTCTACACATGGCCGGAAGTGGCGAGCATCGGTCAGACGGAAGAGCAGTTAAAATCGGCGTCTGTTGCCTATAAAGTGGGTAAATTCCCCTTCATGGCCAACGGCAGAGCGCGCGCCATGGGTTCCACCGAAGGGTTTGTTAAAATTCTGGCGGATGCCAAGACTGACCGCGTACTGGGATGTCACATCGTGGGCCCCGAAGCGGGAACCTTGATCGCCGAAGTGGCGATGGGAATGGAATTCGGCGCTAGCGCCGAAGATATTGCCCGTACCTGTCACGCGCACCCAACCTTGGAAGAGGCCGTCAAGGAAGCCGCGCTTGCCGTCGCCGGACGCCCCATTCATATCTAAGGCCGCTATTTAAGACGCTATCTGAAGTTGAGGTTTTGAAGACATCTTAGCTTCGCACAGATCGACCCGTGCTTCTTCTAAGGTGCGCAGAGCTTTATCGTCGTGCTCAATAGATTCTGGTGAGTAGCCACCAGATTGATGAGCCCTTTTAATATTTCCCGCATACTCAGGAATAAATACACACATCTTGGAAATAGATAATGTATTAAATATTTCAAATAGATCGTCAATTCTTTTGTCTTCACAGATAAAGATGCGACCCTCGCCCATGTAAACACTTACTTTATCAGGAATACATTTTTTCTCTGCTCTTTCAATATCTTTTGTTAATGGATCTGAGGCGTGTGCAGAAGAAACCAAAAAAGGTACGAGTGCAGAAACAAGAAGTGCAGGTGCTAGAACTCGGCCAATCGTTGAAAAATATGTTGTCATGATCAATTCCTCTTATTTTTTGGGATATAGAAAACTTAACCTACTAACGGGCACCCGTATTGCACGGGGTCTTTATACATTTCTTTAAGCGCGTCTTCGGCAAGTTTTAGGTCGGATTCCATTTTCGGCAAAATATCTTTTTCGGCTTCTTCACGGTCAACATCCATGCTCCAAAAACCAATACTCTGGTCTTTGGTTTCGGACAGTTGGCGACGAATATCGTGAATGGTATCCGCTAGAAGGATTTCATGTTCTTGCATCCGCTTACAACCTCTTAAGAAATGTTCAGACATGCTTCCATCAAAACACGAAACTTCCTGCGCGCCGCCTTTATCGGGGAAGAGAATATAGGCACTATATCCCCCTTGGGCGCATTGCCGGGAGATTTGATCTTGGATCGGGGTCGGAAGGGCAGGGGCGTTTTGTGCCATGAGTGAGCCGGGAGAACCTGCCACCATAAACATGGCAACTAAAGCACGTTGTGAAACCTGTCGCACGGCAAAAAACATAGGCTTTTTTAGCCTATTTTTATTATTATGTCAATAAAAAACTTACTGCGCTCTTGGATGGCTGGCTTTGTAAATCTTCAACAATTCCTGATTGTTAATGTCTGTATAACGCTGAGTGGTGGAGAGGGAGCTATGGCCAAGAAGTTCTTGAATTTCCCGTAAATTAGCGCCGTTTTGAAGCAGGTGCGTGGCAAAGGAATGCCGCAGGGCATGGGGTGTTGCCGTTTCCGGGAGGTTTAAAACACCCCGCAAGTCCCGTAAGGCTTTTTGAACGACGCCTTGATGCAGGCGTTTGCCACGTTCCCCCATAAACAGAGGGCGGTTAGGCGTTTCCGGGAAAGGGCAGGCGGCGCGATAGGCCGAGAGCGTGTGTGTCACGATATCCATGACAGGGACGTCCCGTTGTTTTCTGCCTTTGCCTGTGACCCGTAAAAACCCTTCGCGTGGAATATCCCGTATATTCAGGGAAAGTGCCTCATCGATCCGAAGGCCGCATCCATATAGCAGGATAAACAAAGCTTGATTGCGAACCCCCACCCAGCCCTCAATAGACACATCATTCATCACCCGGTCAGCTTGGCCATGTTCGAGAGGGCGGGGGAGTTTGCGCGGTAATTTGGGGCCCCGAACGCCGGTTACAGCGGGTGTATGGGCGTGTCCTTGACGATCCAGCCAGGAGAGAAAATTTTTCACGCCCGAAAGTGCGCGCGCGCGGGTGGATGCCCCCGCACCTTGCATGTGCTGTTTTGACAGCCACGCCCTAAAATCAGATAACGCCGTCCCCGAAAGATTGCTGACACTTATTTTTTTTTCGTGGTGACGCGATAAGAATATCAGAAAACCACTGACATCCTGACGATAAGCCCGAATACTATGGGGGGAGAGGTTTTTTTCAACTTTGAGATAGCTCAGCCAGTGATGATACAATTCCGCCAGATCCGGGGAGAGATAATCAAACGAAATAAGATCGGGGGATGCCATAGTCACGCTGGCAGATTAAGCCATGTCCTAAAGCATCGTTCCACCACGCGTGCCAAAAAAGACACCATGTCTGTGCCTTGTCCATCTTGGAACATCATGGGGTCCCGTGAGCCGAAGGCGAGGATAGCCGGCGGCGTATTCTTTGAGATATCAACGCGCAGAAGGGCTTGAGAGGCCACCAAGGTAGCACCGCCGCCATAGATAGCCTCTATGCCGCTGATGTCAGATTGCAGGAGCGTATTTTTGCCATTCATCCAGCGATCTATCGTCCCCTCAGGGACAACCCGAATGCCGGGGGTGTGAATATGGGGGATATCTGCCCCACTACTTTCGACGACCAGCACGGAAATGTCCGTGTCCAGCATCGCCGATAAATCCATGGTGATGATCACAATGAATTCCTCAAAGCTTTGCGCTTCAAGTAGCCGAAGCACGACATTGTGAATGCGTTGCTGGTTATTCATGTTCGACCGGGCGTTTTCAACAATCGCCTGAGTTGTCTCCAGTACACGCTCTTTATCCGCTTTAAGGCGCTGAATCATGAAGTTTTGAAAATCGGCCACATTGCGCCCAGCGCCGCTTTTGGGCGGGGTTAAAAACTCACACGCTTCGGGGTGGGTCATCAAAAATTTGGGGTGGGTGCGCAGATAGGTCAACACATCCTGCGCGGAAATTAATGTTTTGTCTTCGGTCATGGCATCACTCATGACCTGATTCTATCACAAAAACCGCGTGGGCAGAATTATTGAATAGGGGTTAGAGAATGCTCTGCCCTGTTTTTTTCCAATCTTCAACAAAAGCCGCTAGCCCTTTATCGGTGAGGGGGTGGGAATAAAGCTGTTTGATGACTGAGGGTGGGCAAGTCATGATATGCGCACCCATTTTGGCGGCTTCGATAATATGCATGGGGTGACGCACAGACGCGACTAGAACTTCGGTATGAAAATTGGGATAGTTGTTATAAATATTCACAATATCCGCAATAAGTTGCATGCCATCTGTTGAAATATCATCCAGACGTCCCACAAACGGAGAGATAAAGGCGGCACCGGCTTTGGCGGCCAGAATGGCCTGACCTGGTGAAAAACAGAGTGTGACATTCACCATCGTGCCGTTATCGGATAAATGCTTGCAGACTTTTAATCCAGCAGGGGTTAAGGGCACCTTGACGGCGACATTGTCGGCAATCTTGGCCAGCTTTTTACCTTCGGCCAACATGGTTTCAAAATCTGTGGATGCGACTTCGGCCGAAACAGGGCCGGGTACAATCTCACAAATTTCGGCAATCAGTTTTAAAAAATTCTGCCCAGATTTGGCAATCAGAGAAGGATTTGTTGTCACGCCATCTAAAAGGCCTGTATCGGCCATCTCGCGGATATCTCTAATTTCGGCGGTATCGACAAAAAACTTCATGAGGCAAAATCCTAATCGGTTGTTTAAAACAAGGTTCATATCTGTTTTAAACCAGATCGTATTTTGCGCAAGGGGGGATTTACATCAACTCTGGATCTGAAAGCTTTGGCAGAGGGCTTGAAGGCATTTCTAAGATGTTTGGGCTTTTTGCTTTGATGTCATAGTGAAGAAAGAAATTTGTCAGGTTATTATCAACGGCCAACAGTTTTTGTCCCATGCTGTTAAATGTTTCCCCCTGTGCCGGGGTGGGTTCTACACAAAAAGAGGCGTTCATGCTGAAGATTTCTGCCGCCATAGACGCACGATCAACTACACTTAAGGTCGGTTTGGTGTCAGGCGTTTCATGCAGGCGCACGAAAAAACGACCCACTTGGGACAGAGTATCACGATGATCAAATATTGATTGAAGGATGTCGGTTTCTACCGCATGTGTACTTTGATCTTTTATCTTGAGAGTTTCACGCAGGTTTGTCACGGCGGTATTCAGGCCAACAATACTCTGGATCGGCACACTGGGGGACGACATATTTATCCATCGTGACATGGTTTCCAATGCCTCACAGACCTGAGCCTGTATGGACACCTCATTTTGCGGCAGTATCAACGGCCTTAAAACGTCATGAAGATCCGAGAGTTTTATATCTATTGTTCCCGGAGATGCGGTCTCAGGCGTTTTTATACCAAAAAAAGAACCTAATTTTTTGAACATTTATTTTACGCGTATCTTGCCCTAGGGTGTTTATGGTTCGTACGTCAAACGGACGAAGAAACAAGGGAAAGATTACACTTCTTTTAATATTATGTCAATAATATCCGTCCTCACGCCTTATCCTGTTGATAAGGCATATGATTATGTTCTGCCACCGCATATGACGGCGGGGGTGGGTAGCTATGTAACTGTTCCCTTGGGGGCGCGTGAAGTCGTGGGAGTGGTTTTTGGGGCAGGAGAAGGAAAAACGGATCCGGCCAAGCTTAAAGCCGTTTTGGCCGTTCATGATCTACCGCCGCTTTCTGACCAGCATCGCCAGTTTGTGGATTGGGTAGCGTCGTACAATATGATGCCCCGGGGTATGGCGTTAAAATTAACCCTGTCTGTGCCGGATATCACGAAGCCAGAAAAACTGGCTTTGGGGTATCGACGTTCAGCACGCCCCGAGGATATAGAGGGTATCAAACCTCTCTATCAGAAACTCTGGAGCTTAGCGTCTGAAGACAAACCGGAAAAAGCCTCTGAACTCGCGCGCCGGGCAGGTGTGGGCGTGGGGGTTCTTAAAACACTGGTACGACAGGGGTATTTGGAAGCGGCGTCTCTGCCTGCCCAAATGCCTTGTGTACATCCTGATCCGTATCGTTCGGGAGCTGTCCTTTCCCCCGATCAAAAAAAAGCCGCCGATATTTTATTATCGTCTTCCGCGAAACCTATCTTGCTGGATGGGGTGACAGGATCAGGCAAAACGGAAGTTTATTTCGAAGCCGTGGCACATTGCTTAAAGCAAGGAAAACAAGTCTTAATTCTGTTGCCTGAAATTGCCTTGTCGAATGCTTTTTTGGACCGGTTTCAATCCCGCTTTGGATGTGCGCCAGCACTCTGGCATTCATCGGTATCCGCATCACGGCGCAAAACAACGTGGCGGGGAGTGGCGCGGGGGGAATGTAAAGTGATTGTCGGGGCAAGATCTGCGCTTTTTCTACCCTATGCCAATTTAGGATTGATCATTGTGGATGAAGAACATGATCCCGCCTACAAGCAAGAAGAGGGCGGTTTTTATCATGCACGTGATATGGCGGTTGTGCGGGGACATCTTTCGAAAATCCCCGTCATCCTTGTGTCGGCGACACCGTCGTTGGAAACCATGCATAATGTTTGGGCAAATAAATATACTCATGTGACCTTGCCAGATCGATATGCAGGTGCATCCCTACCGGATATCAAGATTATCGATCTCACGAAAGATAAGCCTGAGCGACAACGATTTATCTCTCCCATGTTGAAGCAAGCATTAGCAGATACGCTATCTGCTGGGGGGCAATCGCTTTTATTTTTAAACCGAAGAGGTTATGCCCCGTTAACATTGTGCCGAACCTGTGGACATCGCCTGGAATGTCCCCGGTGTTCGGCGTGGTTAATTGAACATCGTTCATCCAGCAAACTTCATTGTCACCATTGTGGCTATCATGCGCCGATCCCCCCGACCTGTCCGGCCTGTGGGGACAAGGATTCTTTGGTGGCGTGCGGCCCCGGGGTGGAGCGCATTTTTGATGAAGTCACCTCATATTTTCCATCGGCGCGAATTGATATTCTCTCGAGTGATACCGCCACAACACATGATGATCTCAAGGAAAAACTTTCCAACATTCGCGATCATCGTTTGGATATTATTATCGGGACACAGATTATTGCCAAAGGCCATCATTTCCCCAAATTGACCTGCGTGGGGGTGGTGGACGCAGATTTAGGATTGTCGGGCGGGGAACTGCGTGCCACAGAACGAACCTATCAGTTATTGCATCAAGTGGCCGGACGTGCGGGACGGGCGCAGGAAAAAGGCACAGTCTATCTTCAGACATATCAGCCCGGAACCGGAATCATGAAGGCATTGTCGGCGCATGATCGGGATGGATTTCTATCCCTAGAAGCTAAAGCCCGCGAAACATCCCACATGCCCCCCTATAGCCGGCTGGCGGGCTTGATTTTATCAGGTCGAACCGAAGCCATCGTCCGAAGTGCCGCGCAGGCGTTAGCGCGGTCTGCCCCGCATGCGAGTGGCCTTCGTGTGTTGGGTCCTGCCGAAGCCCCGATGTTCCGGTTAAGGGGGCAGTATCGTTTTCGTCTGCTGGTCCAAGCCGATAAGAATATTGACCTGCAAAAAATGCTGAAACATTGGTTGTCCGGGCATAAACTCCCCGGTGCCGTTCGCCTTCAAGTGGATATCGACCCGCAAAGTTTTTCTTGAGAAATAGGCTCGTTCAGCTGTAAGTTAAATTTATGTCTGACTTTTTAGAAGAAGAGTTCTTGAAGGCCGCCTCTACGGCCTTGCAAACGCAGGTCGACGAAAATTTTATGATATCAGGGCGTTTGAATCAGATTGTTAAAACACTTACGGATGTTTTTGGTGAAGCCCACCCCATAGTGACATCACTTCGTTTGAAGGCCGAAGCCTCTCTAGGTGCTTCAGTTGTATTAGATGATATTAATCAAACACTATGCCGCATCGCCGCCTCACAGTGTGACATATCGATCGACGAACCTCGAAAGATGCTACAGTAATAATGGTCTTGAATAAACTTACGTATTTGCAGACACAATAATTTTTTTTTATGTAAAAAATAAATACTTGGCGGACTGATTCATTCTGCGCCCTCTCAAGTCGCCTTCTGCCATGGGTTAAAACACTGTCAAAACAGCGTTTATTAACACTTGCAACCGGGGGCGTGCGTGTGCTACTTCCAAGCCAACAAAACTTTGTAATAATTGACCTGAGACCAAGGATAGAAAAACGTGGCCTCTCAACATGCTCATCGTGCCGTGGCTTCCCGTTATGCCAGCGCCCTCGTCGATACGGCTTTAACGGCCGATAATCTCTCATCCGTTGAAAAAGATTTTGCTGAATTGATCTCTATGCTTTCGGCCTCGGCGGATCTTCAGGCTATGACGGAATCGCCGATCATTGCCCGCACAGATCAAGTGAATGCCGTGAGTGCGTTATCCGAAAAAGCGGGCTTTCAAAAAGAGACAAAAAACTTCCTGATGCTTTTAGCGCATAATCGCCGTTTGTCTTTGCTTGAGAGCATGATTCTGGCTTTTCAGGAAGAAATGGCCAAACGCAGAGGTGAAGTGACAGCCCATGTCCAGACCGCCTTTGCCTTAAGCCCAGAGCAAACGCGTCAGATACAAGAGACACTGGCGTCGTCTTTGGCACAGAAAGTTATTCTGAATATCGATATTGATCCCTCGTTGATTGGTGGGATGATCGTCACTGTCGGATCACAGATGATTGACGATAGTGTCAAAAGAAAGCTGGAGCGTTTAGAGCGCGCCATGAAATCAAATTCCAACCAGAATGAAACACTGAAAAAAGAGGCTGTATAAACATGGAAATACGTTCCGCGGAAATTTCTGAAATTCTGAAAAAACAAATCGCTGATTTTGGGGCTCAAGCAGACGTTGCCGAAATCGGTCAGGTTTTATCCGTCGGGGACGGTGTGGCACGTGTGTATGGTTTGGACAAAGTTCGTGCCGGCGAAATGGTTGAGTTTCCGGGCGGGATCAAAGGGATGGCGTTGAACCTTGAAATGGACAATGTCGGGGTTGTTATTTTCGGGTCAGACCGTGACATCAAAGAAGGTGACATTGTTCGCCGTACGGGTGAAATCGTCCAGGTGCCAGTCGGCAAGGAATTGTTGGGGCGGGTTGTTGATGCTCTTGGCAACCCGATTGACGGCAAAGGCCCGATCAAGGCGTCTCAGTTTAGCCGTGTTGAAGTCAAAGCACCGGGAATTGTTCCCCGTAAATCCGTGCATGAACCTATGCAGACCGGGATTAAAGCCCTTGATGCGCTGGTGCCAGTTGGTCGTGGTCAGCGGGAATTGATCATCGGCGATCGCCAAACCGGAAAAACGGCTGTCGCGATTGATACAATTCTGAACCAAAAATTTTTGAACAAGGCAACAGATCCTAAAAAACATCTTTACTGTATCTACGTGGCGATTGGGCAAAAACGCTCAACCGTTGCTCAGTTAGTGAAAGAACTCGAAGACAAAGGCGCGATGGAATATTCGATCGTCGTGGCGGCAACGGCATCTGATCCGGCGCCGATGCAGTTTCTGGCCGCGTACACAGGCTGTGCGATGGGTGAATGGTTCCGTGATAATGGCCTGCATGCGCTTGCGATCTATGATGATTTGTCGAAACAGGCCGTGGCATACCGCCAGATGTCGCTTTTGCTGCGTCGTCCACCGGGACGCGAAGCCTATCCGGGGGATGTATTCTATATTCACTCTCGTCTTTTGGAACGGGCGGCAAAACTCAATGACCAAAACGGGTCAGGGTCTCTGACGGCCTTGCCGATCATTGAAACGCAGGCCGGGGACGTATCTGCGTATATTCCCACGAACGTGATCTCGATTACGGATGGCCAGATTTTCTTGGAAACGGGGCTGTTCTTTAAAGGTATTCGTCCGGCGATTAATGTGGGTCTGTCCGTCTCCCGGGTGGGCTCTGCCGCGCAGATCAAGGCCATGAAACAGGTGGCTGGTTCCATTAAACTTGAACTGGCTCAATACCGGGAAATGGAAGCCTTTGCTCAGTTTGCGTCTGATCTTGACCCAGCTACACAAAAATTGTTGGCACGCGGGGCGCGCTTGACCCAATTGTTGAAACAGCCGCAATACTCGCCGCTCTCGGTTGAAGAACAGGTTGTGGTGATTTATGCCGGAACGCGCGGCTATCTGGATGGCGTCGCGGTAAACGATGTGAATGCGTATGAAGCACGTCTGCTAGAATCCCTGCGGGCGAGTGGTAAAGAAATTCTGGAATATATCCGCATCAACCAGAAACTGGATGATACGGTTGAAGGACAGATGAAAACATTCCTGAAAGCCTTCAGCGATCAATTCACGGCAACCAAAAAGGCGGCGTAACGTTCGATGCCCAGTTTAAAGGAATACAGAAACAGTATTGCTTCCGTGAAATCGACCCGGAAGATTACGTCTGCCATGAAAATGGTGGCGGCCAGCAAACTGAAACGGGCTCAGGAACAGGCTCAGGCCTCTCAACCCTATGCTCTTGCCATGTCCCAGATGTTAACACGTGTGGCGGCGGGGGTAACAATTACGCCGGCTTCGCCGAAACTATTGATTGGTACTGGGTCGGATCAAACACATCTTCTGGTGGTCGTAACATCTGATCGTGGGCTCTGTGGTGGTTTCAATGGAAACCTCATCCGCTTTGTTCGTGCCGAAATCCGCCGCCTTGAATCCGAAGGAAAAACAGTCAAGCTTCTGACGGTAGGTCGCAAGGCACGTGATATGCTTCGCCGGGATCAAAAATCAAAAATCATCGAAAGTTTTGTAACTTTGGGCGGCGGTAAACGCTTGACGTTTGCTGACTCAAATGAGGTAACCCAGTTCGTGTTGGATCAGTTCTCAACTGGTGCTTTCGATGTATGTGCGCTGGTGTATAATGAATTTAAATCTGTGCTGGCACAAAAACCAACGGCTCAGCAACTCATTCCGTTCAAGCTTCCAGAAGCCAAAAACGTAAATGATAATAAAAAAGAGTCGTTACTGGCGTCGCCTTATGCTTTCGAGCCAGAAGAAGAAGCGATCTTAAAATCACTTTTGCCCCGCAATATCGGGGTTCAGATGTTCCGGGCGTTATTGGACAGCGCGGCCGGTGAACAAGCCGCCCGTATGACCGCCATGGATAATGCCACGCGTAATGCAGGCGATATGATTAAGAAAGTCACCTTAAAATATAACCGCGCCCGTCAGGCGCATATTACCAAGGAATTGATTGAAATCATTTCTGGGGCAGAGGCGGTGTAGGATGAGAGAAGGTAAATTGTTGTCACCAGATCTATTACCTTTTAAAGATGTGAGTTTAGGCGCTCGCAGTCAAACAGTGCTTGTCACGGCACATATCATGCCAAAAACAGAAACAGGTAGACAAAGATTCCCAACCCGAATGGATGGGGCAGAGGCGGCCGTGATGTCAGGCCAAGGAAGACAAGTTAGAATTCAAACGCGTGATTTAAAATAAGGAAACAGAACATGTCACAATCAGTTGGAAAAATTTCTCAGGTTTTAGGTGCGGTCGTGGACGTTGTGTTCGCCGATGGCCACGTCCCCGCCATTTTGAACGCGCTGAAGACGCAAAACGAAGGCAAAGACCTTGTGCTTGAGGTCGCGCAACATTTGGGTGAAAACACGGTGCGTTGTATCGCCATGGACTCAACCGATGGTCTGGTTCGTGGAACCGATGTCATGGACACTGGCGAGGCCATTTCTGTTCCTGTCGGGCCCGAAACATTAGGCCGTATCATGGATGTCATCGGCCAACCAATTGACGAACGAGGGGATGTCAAAACCAAAAAGCGTTTCCCAATTCACCGCGCGGCACCCACTTATGTCGATCAGTCAACAGAAACAGAACAGTTGGTCACCGGAATTAAGGTTGTCGATTTGCTGTGCCCTTATTCTAAAGGCGGTAAGATTGGTCTGTTCGGCGGAGCAGGGGTTGGCAAGACCGTCACCATCATGGAATTGATTAACAACATCGCCAAAGGGCACGGAGGGGTTTCCGTGTTTGCCGGGGTGGGTGAACGTACCCGTGAAGGAAACGATCTGTACCACGAAATGATCGAATCCGGCGTTATCAAGTTAGATGGCGAATCTAAAGTGTCTCTTGTGTACGGCCAGATGAACGAACCCCCCGGCGCCCGTGCACGTGTCGCCTTGTCCGGCTTGACGATGGCGGAATATTTCCGTGACGAAGAAGGCCAAGACGTTCTGTTCTTCATGGATAACGTATTCCGCTTCACGCAGGCAGGTGCCGAGGTCTCCGCGCTTTTGGGACGTATTCCCTCGGCTGTGGGTTATCAACCCACATTGGCGACCGACATGGGCGCGCTTCAGGAACGGATTACCTCAACGAATAAAGGATCCATTACCTCCGTTCAGGCCGTTTACGTGCCGGCGGACGATTTGACGGATCCGGCACCGGCAACAACCTTCTCTCACCTTGATGCGACGACCGTCTTGTCGCGTCAGATTGCCGAACTTGGGATTTATCCAGCGGTTGATCCGCTCGATTCAACGTCCCGTATTCTTGATCCACGGGTGGTCGGCGAAGAACATTACAGATGCGCCGCCGATGTTCAAAAAACATTACAAACATATAAGGCACTTCAGGATATCATCGCCATTCTGGGGATGGATGAATTGTCTGAAACGGACAAACTGGTGGTATCCCGTGCGCGTAAGATTCAACGTTTCTTGTCTCAACCGTTCCACGTGGCTGAGGTCTTTACCGGTTCACCTGGTGTGTTCGTCCAACTGGCTGATACCATCAAGGGATTCCGCGCGATTGTGGACGGGGTCTATGACCACCTGCCGGAATCCGCGTTCTATATGGTTGGCACCATTGAAGAAGTTGAAGCCAAAGCGAAGAAAATGGCGGCAGAGGCGGCGTAAACATGGATACATTCAACTTTGAACTCGTCTCTCCCGACCGTAAATTAATGTCGGAATCGGCGTTTCAGGTCACCATACCCGGAGAGGACGGAACCTTTGGCGTGCGTGCAGGGCATATGTCCTTGGTGGCGTCTATTCGCCCTGGGGTGATTGAGGTTGTACCGGAAAAGGGCGCCCCTACGCAGAAAATATTCATTTCTGGTGGGTTTGCCGATGTAACAGCCACGAATTGCACAGTGCTGGCCGAAGAAGCGATAAAAGTAGCGGATCTTGATATGCCTGCGATTGAATCCGAAATTAAATCGTTGAGCGAAGACATGGCATCTGGTCGCGATCCCATAGAAACAGCACGTATCCAACGCCGACTTGATTTGGCCAAGGCTAAACTGGCCGCCGCGACAGATAAGCGCGCCGCCTAATCACCCTGCAAAAGCCAGGCAGGGCGAACGCCCACCAAACTATTGGTTAAGAAGATTTGATCCGCCTGCTTTAAGCGTGCAGGGGATATGCTTTCTTCGCGTGCTTTTTGGGTGCAGATAACATGACGTCTGGTGATCCCCTCTATGACGCCATCCGTAAGAGGCGGTGTAATCCATTGCCCTGATTCAACAATAAAAATATTGCTGGTGGTGGCACAGGCAATATTTCCCTCGGAGTTGGTCATTAATGCATCTGATGCACCCAACAGTTCGGCGCGGCGACGGGCGGCATAGGCGCGTGTATAATCTGTCCGTTTACAGTTCTCAAGACGGCACCCGGCCACGCGGGGGAAATCTGAAACGATCACACAGGTAGCAGGGGTGGTTTCTGCAGGGTCTGATGCCTTGGATATCGTGATCAAATAGGTTGGGTGTTCGGCTTTCGCTAAGGGGTTTGACAACACACCTGCCGTGATCACGGTTCGCACCCGCACATAGGGAAGATCGTGACCTTTCATGAGGGATAAAGCGGCCTCTTTAAACACAGAAGGATCATAAGGCGGTGTTACACCTAAGACCGTATCGGCATCATGAAAAAGTCGAGCGTAGTGTGCTTCTGCATCCTTTAACGCACCACGGCAACCCAGCATTGTGTCCAGAACACCTAGTCCATTTACAAGGCCGGAATCATGGGGAGATAGTATCTTCGTATTGTGGGGTATGAACTCCCCATTAATCCAAGCGGAAAACATCAGGCGGCGCGGCGCATAGATGACACACCCCGTTCATGCCATTCATCGGCAATCAGGGTAAAGTTTCGAATCATATCGAGACCATATTCCGTGAGAACGGATTCAGGATGAAATTGAATACCATATACGGGATATTCGATATGATGAAATGCCATGACAATTCGGTCGTCTTCGGTCTGCGCCGTAATCTTCAAAGGCGCATCTGCCGGGATGTATGAGATGAGCGAGTGATATCGCGCCGCCCGAAGGGGATTAGGCAGTCCCATGAAAAGACCATCCAGATCATGTTCAATCAGGGATGTTTTGCCATGAACCGGATAGGGGGCGCGTATCGTTTGTCCCCCATAGACTTCGCCAATACATTGATGCCCCAGACACACGCCCAGAATAGGAATACGAGAGCCAAAATGCCGAATAACATCATTACATATGCCCGCCTGCGCGGGTGCGCAGGGACCCGGTGACAAAATAATTGCCTTGGGTGGATTGAGCGAAATATCTTCGAGCGTGATGGCGTCATTGCGGACAACTTCGCGCGCACACCCAACTTGGCCGATATAACGCGCCAAGTTATAGACAAAGGAATCATAATTATCGATGAGTAAAATCATGCCGCTTTTTGATACTCTTCATCCTGAGGTTCAAAACTATCAAAAATTTTCTGAATTTTGATTTTAGTTTCCATTAATTCAGTTTCAACGGCTGAATCGGCTACAATCCCGCCGCCCGCAGACAAATATATGTGATTCTGTGTATATATTAATGTACGAATAATAATATTGCTGTTCATGAATCCATCAAACCCGATCATGCCCATGGCGCCACAATAAGGACCTCTTCGACAAGGCTCTAGCTCTTCAATAATTTCCATGGCACGGACTTTAGGGGCTCCTGTAATCGAACCGCCGGGAAAGCAGGCTTTTAAAGCATCTGTCGGCGCGGCATCTCCCCGCACCTGTCCACGGACGATTGATACAAGATGATGAAGGCCGGTAAAAGTCTCTACGCCGCACATCTGCGGTACGGTAATCGAATGGTCATCGCATATTTTTGACAGATCATTTCTAAGAAGATCAACAATCATGGCATTTTCGGCGTGATCCTTTTCGCTATTCGCTAAATTCTCAGGAGGTACGTCGTCAGGCATGGTACCTTTGATAGGGCGTGTTTCAATGATTTTATTGTTTAAGCTTAGAAAACTCTCAGGTGAAGCGCCGGAAAGCTGATACCCGCCGAAATTCATATATGCGGCAAACGGTGCTGGATTAACTCGGCGGAGTGTTTCGTAGTGTGTGTAAGACGAAAAACCAACCGGGCGAGGGGCTGTGTAGCGGCGTGATAAGTTAGCCTGAAAAATATCGCCAGCATAGATATAATCAATAACCTGCTTAATCTTACGCTTATAAATGTCATCATCAACATCCGGCGAGAAAGAGATCGTGCCGGAATTTTTATGGGGTGCAGATCTAATCTTTTTATTAAGATACTGAAAGAAAATTTGCTTTTTCTTTTCAGCTTCCGATTCATATTTTGCCCGAATAATTATCCAGCATTTTTCAGCGGAATGATCGAAGGCTATGATTTTATCATATAAACCAATCGCCATATCCGGAGTAGGCAGTGTATCTTGCGCCAGCGAGGGGATCTTTTCTAAATCTCGTGCGAGATCATATCCAAAGAATCCTGCCGCGCCGCCTTGAAAGGGGGGCAAGTCGCTCCGTGTATCCACATGCTGAGCCCAGCTATCCATTCTTTCTTTGATAGTGTCGAAAGGGTCAGCGTCGATAGATAGGCTTTGTTCTGAATTCGAAACGGTAACGCGGCCATTTTTTGATTCAATCGTTTCAAAAGGTAGGGCGCATATATATGAGAACTGATGAAGCGGATGGCCGGGACGCGCACTATCAAAAAGCAGGCTGTATCTTTCGTCTGCAAAGCACCGGAAAATCTCCGGAGCTGGCTGGTAAGCAAGGGCATAAGCGAAAAGACGCATTGTTACAATAAACTCCCCCATTTATGTCCGCTTTATGGGGGTTTTAGATGTGTTAAGCAAGAAATTTTTTTATCTCATCCACGGCTTCGGCCAGGCCGGTTCGGTGTAAGACAACTGTTTCGGGAAAAGCCCCGGATAAGCGGCTGGGAAGCCCGGAATCCAGCAGGACAAAGACACCTTTATCATCGGCGCGACGGATTAACCGTCCATAAGCCTGTTTTAATTTAAGGCGGGTTAACATGTCATCATAACGTTGGCCACCATAGGCTAATTTGCGAGATCGATGCAAAATGGTGGGGCGTGGCCACGGTACGCGGTCAAACGCAATCAGCCTTAAGGAATCGCCCGGGACATCTACCCCGTCCCGCACGGCATCTGTGCCCAAAAGACACGCATGCCGATCATCGCGAAAAATGTCGACCAAAGTTCCGTTATCCATGTCGTCTACGTGTTGGGCATATAATGTAATACCTGATTTTTCCAAAGGTTCGGCAATGCGTGATTGAACAGCCTTGAGACGATTGATCGCTGTGAATAAACCCAGTGCGCCGCCTCCGGCGGCCTCGAACAAGGCGCGATAGGCGCCCGCTACCTGATCCATATCTGCTTTCTGAACATCATTTATAACGAATATTCTGGTTTTTTCAGCATAGAAAAAAGGCGATGCGAATTTTTGTGTTTTAACATCAGATGACAGATAATCTGCCCCGGATCTCAAGCGGGCGACCTGCCAATTTTCATCAGTATTATCTGTTCCATCCCGCAAGGTGGCGGACGTAATGGCGACCCCATGGGCGTGGGGTTTAAGTGCCGCCGCAAAAGGCACCATGGGATCGATATGATGACGATAAAGTCCGATATCAACAGCCTTGCCGTCCATCCGTTCAATCTCCATCCAATCGGTGTAAATGTCTGGCGTTTTCCCAACTTTCAGCGTACCCAGCATATCTATCCATCCGGATAATGTCAGGGATCTTAAAGACATCGCCGAGCACACGGATTCAAGACGTTTTTTGGTATCTGTATCCAGTGTGTCACCTTGTTCATGCAATCGACGTCTCAGCCGAGCCGTGAGGGATGTCATGGGTTTTATAATCTGTTCCAGAGCACGTGAGAGCTCAAGCGAACGCTCTACCAATCCATCTGCAATCGGCCATGTGTCCGTTTCAAGAGAATAAAAACGATCTTGTTCTTTGGTACGTGCCATGACTTGGGCATAAATACCGGCAATAAATTTTTCGCAAGCCCCCAGAGGATTGTTATCTTTCAGGCGTGATGTCCAACCTTCAGCCGTCAGATGACGGGCATGTTCAATGATATCTGCCATGTCTTGTTCGGATTCCGGATCGCCTGATACTAAATCTTCCAGCCGTCTTTTTAGTCCGCGCGCGCGGGATTTTTTGCCGCCTTCTGCGCCCCGGATCCATCGGCGCATATCCTGTGTTTCGCGGGCAGTTAAATGGCCGGCGAAGGCACTGTCTGCGGCATCAAATAAGTGATGACCTTCATCAAATACATACCTGGTGGGTAAGGATGTATCTGCGCTGGCATCTGCAGTCTGGATCATGACCAGTGCATGATTGGCCACAACGATGTCGGCATGTTTCGATTTACGAATACTACGCTCCACGAAACATCTGTGGTAATGATCACAGGCACCAAAAATACATTCCCCACGTCGATCCGCAAGGCCGCGGGTATGCTGAAACCCTAATAATCCGGATAACCATCCGGGGTAATCCCCGCCTGTCAGGTCTCCCTCTCGGGTGATGGCCGCCCACCGTGCCATAATCCCTGCCGCAATGGCCTGGCCGGGGTGTTTTGCCAAAGCGGCACCGGCGACATGTTCTTCAAAGTTAAGCAGACATAAATAATTTTCACGGCCTTTTCGAATAGCGACCTTGATGTCTTTGGTATCTGTATCGGGGTAAAGTCGAGAGAGTTCTTGATCAATTTGCCGTTGAAGATTTTTCGTATAGGTGGAAATCCAGACACTCCCCTGATTTTTCTGTGCCCAGAGTTTTGCAGGAGATAAATATCCCAGCGTCTTTCCAACGCCTGTTCCAGCCTCGGCGACAATTACATGGGGCGGGGGTGGGTCATCCACGATATCTGGCACGTCAAGCGGGGCAAAATTTTCGGCCATAAACGCAGTGTATTCCATTTGCGTTTCACGATCTTCCGCCTGAGAGCCCAGCAAATCTTTTAACGCTGTTTTGGCCTCAAGGCCTGTCACCGGATCGTGGGACGGCGGGGGCGGCGGGGCGCGTTCCGACCATTCTGGTAGATGTTTCCAAATATTGAGGGTTGAGCGGCTATCTGGGACATCTTCGGGACGATAAATTTGTCCTCTCGCGGAAAAGATAAACGGCGTCCACCCCCATCCTTTTCCTTGCTGTCCCATGACAGAGGCGATGGCAAGTGGCGGCGCCTTTGCCTCATGTGGATCATTGCGGAGATCGACTAAGAGTGCCCGGGCACTTTCCATCAACGACGCGGGGTAATCTTCAAATTCATACGGGATGTTTGTCCCCAGAACCTTGGCGATTCCCGCTGGCGTCGGTACACAAAATCTAGCCGGATGTACAAAAGCAAAAAGTTCCAGCAGGTCAAACGCTTTGAGCGTTTCCAGTCCCAGTTTCTTTGCCGTATAAGGGGCATGACAGACCAGAACTGGGGTATCCAAGATCCGCGTTTTGGCGTGAGCATGGGAGAGTAATTCAATTTCACCATCCATCGTCAGCAGGGCGGCTTGCGTCGCGTTGACGCAGAGCGCAGGAATTTTGGGTAAAATCACCGGCCTATCTGACGGGCGGGTGCCTATTTGTTGTGCATGAACGGACATAAGGAAGTTTTTATCATGTTTTCCGTCTTGAGCGAACACCCAAGCCATGGGATAAAGGGGTTATGCCGATGATTATCCTTCATGATTTAAATGGCGAAGAAATATTGGTTAACACTGATAATATTTCTGCCGCTAAACGTAAGACGCCTGACGGTCAATCAGTCATTAAAGACCCGTTCACGAAATTATATTTTGTCTCTAAAGACAAAACAATGGATTCGATGGGTTTCCCCGATACGGTGCGCGAAACCCCGGCAGAGATTGTTGCGCTTTCAATGTCAGGTAAATGCTGATTATCGTCCCAGTATAACGGTATAAAGGGCAAAATTTCCGGGGCTGGTCTGGATGCATCCGGTCTCCTTACCCGTTAGATGCCCGCCTGCGTCGGCTAGCGCCCGGACAAAAGCATATCCACCAGTGAACTTTGTACTTGTATCCACCAGATTGTCGGTATCAGCGGGAGGCACGTTGGCCGGATTGGTAACCTTCACCAGGCGATTAATCTGGGCACAGGCTGTTTGTGATATGCCGGGTAACATCAAGATTAAATCTGTGCAGGTAGCATTGCCTGTATCACATCCCACCCCCTGAACCGTGTTGGCCGACGTGATGAGATAATTTGCGCTACTGAGACTGGAAGGTACGGTGCGCCATGTTAGGCCTGCGCCTTTGGCATCAAATATATCGCAGGATTTGTCTGCCGGTGACGACGGGTTCTCATATCCTGTGACGGCGGCCTCATAATCAAAATTCAAGGTATTTTCTGAACATCCCTGCGCGATTAAATTTTGTGCGGATTGAGCCAGAGACTTGCCAAAACGCATGGCTTCGCCAGCTTCAATCTGTGTGCGTTCAATCTCACCGGTGTCTTCTGAAGATCCGCTTGACCGTGTCAACAGCATCGTGAGCCCCCCCAGTAAGACCACGGCAATCAAGATGAAAATTAGGGCGTTACCCGATTGTAAGGATTTGTAAGAAGAAGTTGATGTCATCGTGCGATTAGAACCTGATAATAAATATAGTTATTGCCGCCAGCTTCATTGTAACAGGCGGTTTGTTTTCCGTTAAAATCATTCTGGGCATTGGTAATGTTCGATCCGGCGGCAAAGGCGCCAGTGAATTTACATCCCGCGGTCGCTAAATCGCATGTCCCTGCCGTGGTGTGCGGGGGATTGTTGTTTGTGCCCCGAACATTCAAATACTTATTTATCGCTTCACAGGTTTCAAGGGTTAATCCTTCCCACTTCAGGATCAATTCAGGCGCGGCCGTGCCAATATTCGGCACCACTTCCTGTCCGGTAAAGCCCATGGTGCCGCCACTTTCGGTGCTAATGGTTTCCCATGTCATGCCTGCCCCTGAGGCTTGAAACACATGGCACGCTTTGCTGATCGGGGCAGAAGGGTTCACATAGCCAAGGTCAACCAGATTTTGAAAGCTGATTTGTGTCTCAGAACACCCGCCAATCTTAAGGGTTTTGACGGCATCGCGCATCGAACGTCCAAAGTTGATGATTTCACTCGAGACCATCCGGTTTTTTTCCGAATTTAAATTACCGCCGCTCTGACGGGAGCCACTCATGAACGCGAAACTGAGGGCACCAAACAGTGCGACAAAGATTAAAATCCACAAAATGACACTGCCGCGCTCTGTTTGCCGCGGTAAGTCTTGATTTTTTGGGGGGAGTAAGCGAATACTAACCATATATAAATCCTAACATAGTAAGGCATATCATGACAGCCGTAAAAATCGACCGTGACACCGCAATGGCTTGCAAAGCCTGGCCTTTTGAAGAGGCGCGTAAGGTTTTGGGTAAGATTGGTGCCAAACTTCCGGCCAAAGGATATGTGTTGTTTCAAACGGGATATGGCCCCTCAGGCCTGCCCCATATTGGGACTTTTGGTGAAGTTGCACGTACCAGCATGGTGCGCCGGGCATTTGAAACGCTCTCTGATTTTCCAACCAAAATGATTTGTTTTTCAGATGATATGGATGGGTTACGCAAGGTGCCCAGCAACGTACCCAAGGGTGATATGTTGGCGCAATATATGGATCATCCCTTATCGTCTATCCCGGATCCGTTTGAAAAATATGAAAGCTTCGCGCACCATAACAATGCCAAGCTGAGAGAATTTCTAGATGGATTTGGATTCGAGTATGAATTCTTGTCATCAACAGATTGTTACAAAGGCGGAAAATTTGATACCGCACTTCTAAAAATGCTTGAACATTATGAGGACGTCAAAAATGCCGTCTTGCCGATTTTAGGTGAGGAACGCACGGCAACTTACTCACCTTTTTTACCCATATCCCCCAAGACAGGCCGAGTCCTTCAGGTGCCGATGGAAGAGGTAAGGCTAGCCAGTGGAACAATTGTCTTCAAAGATGAAGATGGCACATTAACCGAGATTCCAGTCACAGGTGGACATGTCAAATGTCAGTGGC
Source organism: Alphaproteobacteria bacterium (assembly GCA_017302165.1). GTDB lineage: Bacteria > Pseudomonadota > Alphaproteobacteria > Micavibrionales > Micavibrionaceae > UWPOB-MICAV1. The sequence goes on along the minus strand of JAFLCW010000003.1, from coordinate 24,002 downwards.
GTCCGGATTGGGGCTTAAGATGGTTTGCGCTGGATGTTGATTATGAGATGGCGGGGGAAGATTTGCAAACCGCGGCAGATATCGCCGGAAAAATCACCCATATCATGGGAGGCAAAAAGCCAGCCGGGTTTCATTACAAATTATTTCTGGATGAGCATAATCAGAAAATTTCAAAATCCAAAGGTAATGGTCTGACGATGGAGCAATGGTTGACCTATGCTCCGCATGAGAGTTTAGCCTATTATCTGTATGGCCGTCCGACGTCTGGCAAGAAACTTTATTTCGATGTCATCCCCAAAGCCGTGGATGAATATATCCAGTTTGTTAAATCTCTTGAAGCACAAACACCGGAACAGAAAATACAAAATCCGGCGTGGTATATACAAGGCAAGGATCAATCAACCCCCGTGACCTTTGCCTTGCTTTTGAATCTTGCCAGTGCGTCTAATGCGCTGGATTCCAATACGATGTGGGGTTTTATTAAACGCTACCAACCCTCGGCGACGCCTGAAAATGCCCCGTTTTTAGGACGTTTGGTGGAATACGCAGTTAAATATTACGAAGATTTTGTTTTACCGGCTAAACAATACCGTGCGCCAGACGCTAGGGAGCAAACAGCCCTCACGGATCTGGTGTCACGGCTGTCTCAATTGCCCGCGGGTGCTGATGCCGAAGTGATACAGACAGAGGTTTTTAGTGCTGGTAAGGAAAACGGCTATGATAAAGAGGAACTCCGGAGCTGGTTCCAAGCGATTTATGAGATATGTCTGGGACAATCTCAGGGACCGCGTTTTGGATCATTCATTGAATTATACGGTATAGACCCTACGATCAAACTCATTCGTGACGCATTAAGTGGAGACTTTTTAAAGGATAAAGCGGCCTAAGGGTATGTTTAAGGCGCGCTTGGCGTGACGTGCCGCTCTTTGCCTTGTGCGATTAATTCACCTAGCGCAGGATGTTTGATGTCACCTGTATTTTGTACGTCTGTTGCCGCGCGGTATAATTCACGTATAAGACCATATGTTTCAGCCGCAGATTTTGCCCCAATGCCTTCGATTTTTTGAAGTTCCTGAATAATAGCAATTTTTCCTTCCTCTGATTCTGGTTCCAAGGAAGTCAGGCTCGACATATATGTCCAGGCTTCACGCAAGCTGTTAATTTTAACCTGTTGGCTGCTTGTTGGCTTCTTGAATGATATAGGGTCTGATTCAGGTTTTTCGGCCGAAGCACTTCCGCGTAATCCAAAAAAACCTAAACGCGTACCCGGGCTTTCAAAGACATTGGCATGAAACAAATCTGTCAAAAGAAAATCATATGACGACTTTCTGAAGTCAGCGCCAACATCAGGTGTAGCCGCAGAGAGTGTTATCTGAGGTTCGGATACCAGGCCTTTGGCGAAATCTTCAAGATATTTAACACTTAAGATGGCCTTGGCATAGTTCTGGTGAAACCCTTGCGCTCTTAAATGTCCTGCCGATTCAAGAAAATGTTCAAAATCCCCAGAGGAATCGTAAATGTTCTTTAAGGATTCATATAGTTTTGGGTGAGTTTCTTTGAATGACTCTGCTTCGGATTTACGTACAATGACATTCAGAATATTTTTATCTGGATGGTCTTCACCATCAGAACTTGCCATATGCGTCACGCCGAAATGAAGTGCCAGCCGAAGAAAATCAAAACGCCTTTCAAAATCCTGCCGAAGTAAGGTTTGGCGAAGATAGATAAATTTTTCTTGTTCTGTTTCATAAAAAATATCAGATATATTCTGAATACCCAATGTTTCCTCAACATGTTTCCATGTATCTGGGAATCTAAGTCTTTGATGTGCGGATAAAGACTCAATATGATCAGGGGAGTTCCCATCGTTCAGCGTGTCTGAGGCCTTAAGCCAGGCCGATACATATTTATACGTCGCTTGATCGTTCAGGATGTAGTCTTTAACCTTGGCATGGGATGGATGTTGGGTTTCCCATTTTTTAGGGCCGTATCTTTCTTTGTATAAAGTGATCAAACGATCCAAAGAGGCAGGATCAGCGAGCTGTAATTGACCAGCTGTATCAATAACAACTTCTTTATATAATTTTTCTTTTTCGTTCAGTATGCGTCCGGGCATCAACGCCTGCTCCGGGATAGGTGCCAAAAGAATGTCGTGCTCTGTGCGAACCCTGGCGCGTAAGATAGATTGTTGTTGTGGCGAAAACAGAGGACGTCCAATCGCCGCCTCTAGTGTTTGATTTTCAGCGGCGGTTGCCAATTCTGGTACTTCCTTTTGTCCCACGCCCAATTTGATGATGGCATGACGCAGAATTGTATTGCTGAGGTTATGCGGCATGGTACCTGTTTTTCTAAAACGGCTGTCCAGTCTTAAAGGAATGCTGATGAGTTCATAGCGAAGCCTGTAATTATTACCAATATGAAGCCCCATTTGTTTTTTTGTGTCGATATCGGCAATCATCAAATGTTCCGTATCGTTAGGCACAATATCCCGAAACGGGTGCGGTATCATTTTCAGTACATAGAGTTTGAGACTACCCTGTACGGCCTCATACGCGCCTTCGGCGTTGCGGGCGTAATCGGCGCCGACGCCATATATTGTCCCCAGATAAGGGCGAGCCAGTGTGGCAGGGCTTAAGGAGTCTGCCTGTTCAAAGGCGATGATATCCCCTTGAGATAATTCAAAAAAGGGGGCTGTAAACGCCTGACGTTTATCAAAAAAAGGAACATTTATGGCCATGATCGGCTAATTATATCAAATATTATGGTAAATATCAAGTTAAAATTGTCACCCCCGACAAAACAGGCTAATTTCAAACTATGGGAAGCGCTTATCCTTATGCTCAAATTAAACTCACCGAGGGGTCTGACGGGTTCAGTTCAGATGTCGTCTTGGCAGGTTCTTTTCAGGTTGCTTCACGTGCTACCCCTTGTGAGATTGCGACGGCTTTTGCCAGTGCGATGAAATCTGAGGAAATTGATGCGGGTTATGCTGGCGTTATCGTCCTTCGCGGAGAAAAAGAACTCTGTCGCCGCGATTTTAAGAGATAAATCCATTCCCTTTTTCCTATCTTCGCTTATATCTTAAACTATGCGTGGTGTTGTTGAACTGAATCAGGCGGCGTCTCATGTCCGGATGGACTGCCCGCCTTTCAAGATCCATTCGGATTATACGCCGGCGGGGGATCAGCCGCAGGCTATTCAAAAACTGGTGGCGGGTCTTGAGGAAGGTTTGACGGATCAAACGCTCTTAGGCGTCACGGGTTCCGGCAAAACCTTCACGATGGCGCATATCATTCAATCGCTTCAACGTCCGGCCATTATCATGGCGCCCAATAAAACGCTCGCCGCCCAATTATATGGGGAATTTAAAACTTTTTTTCCGGATAATGCGGTTGAATATTTTGTGTCGTACTATGATTACTATCAACCCGAAGCGTATGTCCCGCGCACCGATACGTTCATCGAAAAAGACAGTGCCATTAATGAACAGATAGACCGAATGCGCCATGCCGCGACGCGCGCCCTGTTTGAACGGCGGGACTGTATCATCGTGGCGTCTGTATCGTCTATATACGGGATTGGGTCAAAAGAAGACTATCTAGCGATGACCTTTGAAATCCGTAAGGGAGAACGTCTGGATCGGCAGGCATTGATTGAACGCCTGATCTCCCTTCAATATCAACGGAATGATATTGCCTTTGAACGTGGGTCTTTCCGGGTCAGGGGGGATACGATCGAACTTTTTCCCTCGCACATGGAAGATTCCGCGTGGCGTTTTGCTTTGTTCGGGGATGAGGTAGATCAGATCACGGAATTTGATGCCCTGACAGGGAAAAAGAATCTGACCCTTGAGTCCGTTCGTATTTATGCGAATTCTCACTATGTGACACCCGGGCCGACCATGGCGCAGGCGATCAAGAATATAAAACGGGATATGAAGGAACGCGTGGCGTGGTTTGAATCCCAAGGCAAATTACTTGAGGCACAGCGTCTCTCTCAACGCACGCAGTTTGATATCGAAATGCTCGAAGCGAGCGGCATGTGCAAAGGGATTGAAAACTATTCCCGGTATCTGACGGGCAGAGCACCCGGCGAAGCCCCGCCAACCTTGATTGAATATCTGCCCAAAGATGCCATCATGTTTTTGGATGAAAGCCATGTGATGGTGCCACAACTCCGTGCCATGTATAACGGTGATAAGGCCCGAAAGACCACGTTGGTCGATTATGGGTTTCGGGTGCCCGCCGCCTTGGATAACCGACCCTTAAAATTCGAAGAATGGAGTGCGCTTCGCCCGCAGACGATTTATGTATCCGCTACCCCCGCGCCATGGGAGCTGGAGCAATCAAGGGGCGAGGTGGTGGAACAGCTCGTGCGCCCCACCGGGCTGATTGACCCGCCTGTCGAGGTGCGCCCCACCGAGCATCAGGTCGATGATTTGATGGCGGAATGCCGCACCGTGATCGGGCAGGGGGGGCGTGTCATGGTTACGACATTGACCAAGAAAATGGCCGAGTCATTGTCGGAATATCTCAACGAAAATGGCTTGGCCGTTCGGTATATGCATTCGGACACCGACACGTTGGAACGGATTGAAATCATCCGTGATCTGCGTAAGGGCGTGTTTGATGTTTTGGTGGGGATTAACCTTCTGCGCGAAGGGCTTGATATTCCCGAATGTATGTTGATGGCGATTTTAGACGCCGATAAGGAAGGATATTTGCGTTCTCGCACCTCTTTGGTTCAAACCATTGGCCGGGCGGCACGGAATCTGGATGGGCGCGTTATTTTATACGCAGACCGTGTGACCGACAGTATGAAATACGCGATGGACGAAACCACTCGCCGACGTGAAAAACAGATGGCATATAATCTGAAACACGGAATCACGCCTGAAAGCATTCGTAAAAATATCGATAGCGTTCTGGACTCCGTCTTTGAACGTGCCGACCGTGTGGAGTTAGCACAGGTCAAACGTGGGTTGAATGATCAGGAACAGGAATTGATCCTTGAGCCAGCCAAATTGACCAAACATATCCGCAAACTGGAACAAGATATGTTGAAGGCCGCCGAAAATCTGGAATTCGAACAAGCCGCCCGCCTGCGTGACCAGATCAAGAAACTCAAGAATTTTGAAATATCGTTATGATTTTTTGGTTTGATACTCGATTTGTTTTGGAGGTTTTGAACCACTTATCATCAAGGAATCATTCTCATTTTTTGCAAGTCCAAAAAGATTAGTAATAGAATTCATTATTTCTTTTACAGGCTCAAGCTCTTTCGCAACTTGACCAACCGTTGAGGCAATCTCAATAGAAAGAGCCATGGCCGCTTGAGTTTTTGTTTTTTCTTGGTCAATCTCCTCGGATAACGCGTTAATTTTATTAATAATCGCCCTTTTTTTAGATTCATTTAGATTTATAGGTAATACGATATCTCTGATGTTATCAATATAGATATGTATCTGCTTTTTTTGCTCTGCACTAAGACAAACATTAAGCTCAACTTGTTTTTGACTTTTGGCCAGCTCAATTCTTTTTGTTTGACGTAAAAATTCAATCTCACTGTCAAAACGATCTAAATAATCTTGATTAAATTCGAGAGGTGGGAAGGTTATATCAATATTAATATTATACGCTTTACAATAAGCTCTAATTGCAGATACATATTTCCTTTCTGCGCCATAATTCAAATCGTTATGATTAATATTTCGGTCAAGCCAATTTCTACATTTTCTTACATACTCAATAAAACTAGCGTCAGCATCTTCCGGTAAATTTTCAAGTTCTTCATCTGTCAACATTTGTGGACATTAACATTTTTTTTGTTTTTTAAAAACAAAATCATCTCATCTGCCATTGAGGGTGTGTTCCATGTCCCATCTGCATTTGTTGCTGGGGGGCGGCGGGAAGATCGGGGACGGTGATGTGGTATTGGCCGCTGGGTGTTTCTTCTGCCATGACACTGTTCGTCCAGACGCGTTCGGGTCTGGGTAAATCTTGATAGTAAAAAATATCCGCCCCGGGGGTGGATAAGGAATGCGCCACATAATCCATGATGTCGGATAGGCGCACCGGGTGATTGCTGGCGGTACAAATACGGCGCATAAAGGCTTGATCCTGTGCTGAGATCACGGCAAACCACGGCGTGCCATCGGGGCGAGCCTCGTCGCCGTTTACGCGCAAAAGGGCGATATCGACATCGTGCGGGGCATTGGTGGCCCGGCGGAAGATCTCAACATGCCGGGGAATAAATAGTTTGTCGTCACGGTTGCCCGGGTCAATCGGGATCAGGGCTGTATGCTGATCGGGAAAGTGCGGCGAAAAAATCGCCGAGAGGCGCATGCGCTCGGGGTCAGTAATTTTCAAGGCCGGGAAGATGCGTGAGGCTTGTTCCGTCATGATCACCGTCTGGATGTGGCCGGATAATCCGCCACAAGATCTTAGTCTATCATGATTCGTGGCGGTGTTGACTATGCCGCGTAAGGCGGACGCGTGAACCCCCGGGGGGACAGCGTAAAAATTTCAAACCCCGTATCAGTCACGGCAAGTGAATGTTCAAATTGCGCCGATAGGGAACGATCCCGCGTCACGGCAGTCCATCCGTCATCCAAAACTTTGGTTTGGTATTTACCGGCATTGATCATGGGTTCGATGGTAAAAAACATACCGGGTTCTAACCGAACGCCCGTACCGGGCTGGCCAAAATGAACCACCGAAGGCTGGGCATGAAAAACACGCCCCAGCCCATGACCGCAGAAATCTTCGACCACGGAAAAACGCGCTGATTCCGCAACAGACTGAATGGCGAAACCGACATCCCCCAGCGTTGCCCCCGGCTTGACGGTTTCAATTCCGGCCATCATCGCGTCATAGGTGACATCACAGAGCCGGCGTGCCATCACCGGAATCTTATCGCCGACAAAATACATACGGGAACTATCGCCATACCAGCCATCTAAAATGACCGTGACGTCAATGTTAACAATATCCCCTTCACGGAGAGGCTTGTCGTTCGGGATTCCATGACAGACCACATGGTTGATGGATGTGCAGATGGATTTGGGAAAGGGTGGACGGACGCCATCCCCGCCATAGCCCAGAGGAGCTGGAATGGCTTTATTTTTCGTAATGAAATTATGACAGAGTTGATCCAGCGTTTCCGTGGAGACCCCGGGCTGAACATGCGCGGTTATCATGTCCAGCGTTTCGGCGGCCAACCGGCCAGCCTTGCGCATCCCGTCAAAGTCAGAGACAGGGTGTAATTCAATCCCCTCACGTGTGAAGGGGTTAGGGGATGTTTTGGTCATTAAGTGTTCTTTCACCTTGAGGCCGTAAACTCAATGCCCTATATCCTAATGATCTGTTTTACCAAGAACAAGAGTAAGAAATTCATACATCCATGGCTATGTCCCACGATCATACCTTCAGTGCCGCGCTTATTATAGTTGGCAATGAGATTCTCTCTGGCAGAACCCATGATTCCAACACCCCTTGGATCGCCGAAAAACTGGTGGCGATGGGCATTCGTCTGGTAGAAGTGCGTGTCGTGCCAGACGTAGAGGCCGAAATTATCAGTGCCGTAAACGCGCTTCGTACCAAGGTCGATTATGTGTTCACCACAGGCGGCATTGGTCCCACGCATGATGATATTACATCCGCCAGCCTGGCCAAGGCCTTTGGCACCGAACTGGAACTAAACCGCGAAGCCTTTCGCTTGCTGACCAACCATTACGGGGGTGAAGCCGAGGTAACGCCGCCGCGTAAAAAAATGGCGATGATCCCGCGCGGTGCCACCTTGATTGCCAATCCTGTGTCGGCGGCGCCGGGATTTAAAATGGATAATGTGTTTGTGATGGCGGGGGTGCCGCGCATCATGCAGGCCATGTTTGACCATGTCAAAGATATGCTCACGCCCGGTCACCCGATTTTATCATCAACCATAGCCTGCGGCCTTCAAGAAAGCACGGTGGCAGAAGATCTCTCCGCCCTTCAGGAGAAATATCCGCGTGTGGATATGGGGTCATATCCACATTACCGGGGGGGGATATTGGGGCTTTCGCTGGTGTTAAGATCCACGGATGCGCTGGCTCTTGATAGTGCGACTCAAGATGTCATCGCCATGATTAAACGTCTAGGGGGGCAACCCCATGCCTTAAGCGTTTTATCGACGGGCGAAGTTGCCTCAGGATAAATCTGCATGACAGATCGTATTGCCATTATCGGTGCCGGATTATCGGGACTAATCCTCGCGCGTTCCTTATCTCATCATGCCGATGTCACGGTATTTGAAAAAGCCCGGGGTGTGGGCGGGCGCATGTCCACACGCTATGCTGACCCGTTTTATTTCGATCACGGAACGGATAAATTCACGGCACGAACACCCGCATTTCAAAACTTCATCAAACCTTATCTTGATGCCGGCATTATTCAGGCATGGCAAGGTAAGGTCGTGTCATTTCATGCTGATGGCCAGATCTCGAAACGTCAATGGTTTGAACCGCATTATGTGGCTTGCCCGCGTATGAACAGCTTTTGCCATGCGCTGGCAGAGGGGATTGATGTCAAAACGCAGATTGAAATAGCACCGTTGTCAGGACGTTCATCTCAAGGTTGGCATCTTCAGGATAAAGACGGTCAGGATTTAGGTGTGTTTAATTGGGTGATTTCGACGGCACCGCCCGCCCAGACTCATCGTTTATTTCAGGGCGTCTCCACAGGTTCTTTTACGTTTCAAGATGTGCGGATGGAGGGATGTTATTCCCTGATGATTGGTTTTCAAAAACCGTGGGACAAAACATGGATCGCCGCCAAGGTGCATGAGGGCCTGATTGACTGGATATCGGTGAATTCATCAAAGCCCGGACGTGATGATCGTGTGACATCCATCGTGGCGTATTCTACCCATGACTGGGCTGAAAAATATATGGATGCAGATATGGGGTGGGCGCAAAAAGAGCTGATCGCTTCTTTTGAACAGGTTACGGATATATCCTGTGAGATGGCTGACCATGTCACAACACATCGCTGGAAATACGCCATTGCTCAGAAATCAGAAGATCAGAAAGAACATATATCCACACCCTTTTTAGATACGGATCTTCGTATCGCCGCCGTGAGCGACTGGGCTTCGGCTTCGCGTATTGAAAATGTCTGGGAGTCTGCGATGTCATTTGTGGACGTGTATCGCAGAGCTGTTTTTAAATAAAGCGTCTATCTGTAAGCGGTTCAGACGTTTTGCAGGGGCGTATGATGAAAGCCTCTGCCGTTTGCCCTCGGGGTGCCAGACAATATAACGAACCGTCAGGTTTGAAGATCACGGTTTCATTCCGGTTAATGCCTAAGCAGATTGTGTCTGATGACGAAGATATCTGCCTTAAGGCTTCAAGGCGTTTCGTTTCTTGATTTGGATGATCCATCATGCAAGATACGGTGTAACCTTTAAGAATCCCAGAACCCTCTTCAACTGAGGTTGTTTCATTGCCGTGATGACAAACAATTCTATCAGCTAAGATGGCTCCTCCGGCGCACATGCCGCCGACTACTGCATTATTATATTCTGCGGATTCATGACAGAGTGAGGCTAAATCGTGACGATCAAAAACAGCTTTCAAACGAGGAACATCTCCGCCATTAAAAAATATTATGTCGCTTTGAAAAAACGCCTCTTTGATTTCGTGGGGTGAGGGATGATTCTTTTCGTGCTCTGGCCTGCTTTCGATGTTGAGGCTTTTTGCTTTTGCTTCAGGAAAATTGTCACTCATGAAATTCATGAATTCTTTTTCTGTTTCTAAGCAATTAAAGCTGGCGGCACCCACATATAAAATGTGGCGTGCTTCTGACTTTAGCGCAAAAATTGCCCGAAGGATTTTTTCAACCTTGGGTCCCCCTTTAATGCCACCAATAATGAAATAGGCACCGCCTGACATACATTTTCTCTCTCGAATGAGGTTGAAAACCTAACATTTTTATGAAAATAAAATCAAGATAAAAAGGGGGGAGGTATGGTGCGCCCGGGGGGACTCGAACCCCCACGGCCTTGCGGCCAACGGATTTTAAGTCCGTAGCGTCTACCATTCCGCCACGGGCGCCTTGATGCGTTGTGATATCAGTAGTCAGTCATGGGTTGAATTTCAAGTTTGAATTCGGCCTAATGTGCGACATGTCCCTTGAAAAATCAGATAATCTGCCAGACACCCCTGAGGCGGCTGTTCATAAACCTCTGGCGCAGGGGGTGGCGGTGATCCGGGATCACGTCACCCGCCTACCCGAAAGTCCGGGCGTGTACCGCATGATCAACGCCAAGGGGGATGTGCTCTATGTGGGCAAAGCTAAGGCCTTAAAGAAACGCGTCATCAGCTATACCCATGTGGATAAATTGCCCATACGGTTGAAGCGCATGGTGGCTGAGACCGTGGCTATGGAATTCGTGAATACGGCGACCGAGGTCGAGGCGTTATTACTCGAAGCCAATCTGATTAAGAAATTCCAGCCCAGATATAATATTCTTCTGCGTGATGATAAGTCCTTTCCCTATATCATGATTTCAGGGGGGCATGATTTCCCGCAGGTCAAAAAACATCGGGGGGCGCGGGAAGATGGCGGAGAATATTTTGGTCCCTTTGCTGGTGCGGGGGCGGTCAATCATACGATTGAGGTGTTACAGCGAGTCTTTCGTTTAAGAAACTGTTCAGATAATATTTTTGCCAATCGGTCACGTCCCTGTCTGCAATATCACATCAAACGATGCACGGCACCGTGTGTGGGAAAAATTTCTAAAGAAACTTACGCGCAAGATGTGGCCAAGGCGCGGGCTTTTCTTCAAGGTGAGAGTCGGGCGATCCAACAGGAATTTGCTCAGTTCATGCAGGCCGCCAGTGACAGTCAGGATTATGAACGCGCCGCTGAATACCGAGACCGGATTAAAGCTCTGACGGCTATTCAGTCACGTCAGGATATTAATCTTGAGGGGCTGGGCGATATGGATGCCATGGCACTGGCACGGCGCGAAGGGAAAACCTGTATCCAAGTCTTTTTCTTTCGGGGGGGGCAGAATTTTGGCAACCGTGCCTATTTTCCGCGTCACGCGCCTGAAGAACAGGATGCGGATATTTTATCCGTGTTCATGGCGCAGTTTTATCAATCAAAGCCTGTGCCTAAAACGGTATTAACCTCGATTGTGCCGACGGAAGTCGATTTGTTATCCGAAGCTTTGGCCGCCCGGGATCATGCCGGCAAGCGAATTGACATTCTTTTGCCCGCGCGGGGAGATAAAAAGCGGCTCATGGATTTTGCGGTTCGCAATGCCGATGAGGCGTTGGCGCGCCATCTTCTGGAGCGGCAGGGCGAAGCTGAATTGCTGGCGTCGGTGGCAGAACTGTTTGGCCTTGAGGCACCACCCAAACGGATAGAGGTTTATGATAACTCTCACCTGTCGGGCACCCATATGGTGGGGGCGATGATTGTGGCCGGGGCAGAGGGGTTCCGCAAATCCGCCTACCGGAAATTCAACATCAAACAGGCTGGATCAGGAGATGATTTTGGCATGATGCGCGAGGTCATGACTCGGCGTTTTGGCCGGGCATTAAAAGAAGGCGCAGACAAGAATGCCGACGACTGGCCAGATCTGTTGCTCATTGACGGCGGTCAGGGACAGTTGAATGTTGTCAAAGAGATACTGTGTGAATTAAACGTATGGGATGATCTCACCGTGGTCGGGATTGCCAAAGGCGCCGATCGAAATGCCGGCCGGGAGCAGTTTTTTATCGAAGGACGACAACCCTTTCAATTACCACATGAAAACCCGGTTTTACACTATCTGCAAAGATTACGGGACGAAGCGCACCGTTTTGTAATAGGGGCTCACCGCACGCGCCGACAGAATGCGATATCCGCCTCCCCGCTTGACGATATTCCGGGTATTGGGGCGCGGCGAAAGCGTGACTTGCTCTATTATTTTGGTTCCGCGCGCGATGTTGCCCGCGCCGGAGTAGATGATTTATGTCAGGTGCCGGGAATATCCAAATCCATTGCTTTACGGATATATCAGGCCTTTAACGAAAAATAACGTTTAAAAACAGTGCGTTATATAGATATTTAAGCCATCCACCGCTTTTACAGGCCGGGGTGCCAAAAAGCTTGCACAGGGGTTTGGCGGCGTGCTAGTTTCCGGCCATTCAATCAACATGAGTGTGATAAACCTGACAACCAAAAGGATGCAAAAGCTATGAACACGCCAGCCGATAACGCCGCCAAAACCGAAGACACGAACGCTACACCTGCGGCGAACCGCATGGATATTCCGGGCGGGGCGTTTCAACGTCCGGGTCAGCCGGCAGGCCGGGTGCCCGGTGCTTATCCCGGGGCGTATGCCAGTTATAACCCGCAAGCCCAGAACACGTCCGCCGACCAACAATCCGGCCGTCGTCTGGTGATTGGCCAAGGCATTACTCTGTCCGGGGAAATTGAATCTTGCGAATATTTGGTGGTCGAAGGTACCGTCGAAGCGGCACTGAAAGGTGCCAGCACGTTGGAAATTGCGGAAACCGGTTCTTTCTTTGGAACCGTTGAAATCAACGAAGCCACTGTTGCTGGACGTTTTGAAGGAGACCTGACGGTAAAAGGTCGGTTGACGATTAAAGCCACGGGCTCGATTACAGGGTCGATTGCTTACAAGGAACTGGCTGTTGAAGCGGGTGCCGTACTGGATGGTAAAGTCAATCCATTGGACGGAAGCAAAGTAGCCGCCTCTGGTAACCGTAAATTGCCAGACGGGAGCTTTAACAAGGCAAAAAAGTCTAACGCCGCGGAGCAGGGCAATGAACTGCCTTTCGCGGATCGTGCGGCGGCCAACGGCTAATAAGTTGACTCACAAGGAGCTTAAAAAAGAAATCGTGATTTTTCGCTGATATCTTTCTTAAAAACCCCTATGTTGTCCTTATATCACATCAAACTTATGGCACACAGGATCGTAAGATCGGGTGTGTCGATTCTGCCGAGACATCTTAAACTTCGGCATCTCACGATTTTGGTGGGTGCCGTTGTCTTTGTAGGACTGTGTGACTTAAGCATCAGAGCGGGCATGGCGAAATCGACTGAAATTATTCAGCAGAAAAATCTGGCCGAATTATCAAAACCCCAAATGTATCGCTATGCGATGTCGGTACAAATGTCGGTCGCACAGAACCCAGATAAAATCTTATCACTAAGCCTTAATGACCTAAAATTAATGCTGGCATCACCTGATTTGTATCGTCAAGACGGCATGGGCAAGGTTTGGCAATACCGCACGGAAAGCTGTGTGTTTGATGTATTCATGACGGACTCAAAAGTCATGCATTATGAATTCCGAAGCCGTCATATCGGCGATGAAGCGGAAATCAATCAGGCCGCCTGCCTTCGGGATTTATTTGATTCACGCAAAAACCAAATCGCCAAGGCCTTCGAAGATTTTTATGCGGCCTCTTTATCTGCCAAAATATCCGGCTAGATTTTTATTTTTTTCCGATACCCACATTGATCATAAACCGGACATGAGCCACATAACGGCGTCCGAGCCTTGCATATATATCTTCCGTGTAAGATTAACCAATGATGAGCGTGCTGTTTGAACGCGTCTGGGACAACACGTTCCAACTTGGCTTCGACCTTGTCCGGTGTTTTTCCTGCGGCCAGACCCGTCCGGTTGGATACCCGAAAAATATGGGTGTCAACGGCCATGGTAGGGTGCCCAAAGGCCATGTTTAAAACAACATTGGCTGTTTTGCGTCCGACACCGGGTAATGTCATCAAATGATCCCGGTTTGCGGGCACAACGCCCCCATATTTTTCTATCAACAGAACTGACATGGCGTATATGTTTTTGGCTTTGGCATTAAAAAGACCGATGGTTTTAATATGATCTCTGATTTTCTCTTCGCCTAATGCCACCATTTTGGCCGGCGTATCGGCCGCGCGGAACAGGGCAGGGGTGGCTTTATTCACCCCTTTATCCGTGGCTTGTGCGGACAAGGCTACCGCCACCAAAAGCGTAAAGGGGTTGGTATAGAATAACTCCCCTTTAGGCTCAGGATTCAGTTTTTGTAAACAGGTAAAAAAGGCTTTTACTTTATCTGGTGTCATTCTTTCTTTATAATCTATTCATGCAAAAAATCATCTATGGATATGCGTCTTCGCCTTTTGGGGTGGATATGGTGATCGGCCAGACAGATATTGGTGTGTGCTGGATTGGCTTTCAAGTTGATGGATATAAAGGAAATGGCGAAAGCCGAATGCGGGATTTTTTTCCGCATGCGACTTTTTATCAGGATCAACATCAGATTGAATCTCAAGGAAAATCTATTCTGGACGCCTGGTGTGCGGATCGCTTGAGATCCATCACCATGGATATTCACGGCACGCCCTTTCAACAAAAAGTATGGCAGGCTCTGTTGGATATTCCTAAGGGGGAAACTGTATCTTATGGGGATATTGCGCGGCAGATTGGGCTCCCCAAGGCCGCTCGCGCTGTCGGTTCGGCGGTGGGTGAAAATCCTGTGTCTTTAATCATTCCCTGCCACCGTGTGATTACCGCGGCTGGATTGATGGGGAACTACGGATGGGGAACAGAACTGAAAGCCAAAATATTACAGGCCGAGGACGCTCTTCATCGAGTAAAGGCCGGGAGGCTGGCCGCCTAGCCATTGTGCGGCCTTGAGGGCACCCCGGGCAAACAAGGCGCGATCTGTGGCTTTGTGGCCAATTTCAATGCGCTCGCCTCTGCCAAAAAACGTAACGGTGTGTTCGCCGACCACATCGCCGCCGCGCTGAACGGCATACCCAATGTCACCTGTCTTTCTTTTGCCGGTGCGATCCGTGACAAAATCACCACCGCCTCGTCCTGCCCGTGCCGCCTTGCCCAACGCTAATGCCGTGCCTGAGGGGCTGTCGATTTTCATGTGATGGTGGGTTTCAAAAATTTCGATATCCCAGTCAGTTCCCAGTTTTTGTGCCGCTTGTTCGACTAGCGAAAGGATTAAATTAACGCCAATACTCATATTCGCGGTATAAAGGATGGGTGCCTTTTGGGCGGCTATTCGGAGATCTTGTTCGATCTTTTCATTTAACCCCGTTGTTCCGATCACTAAGGCTTTACTTGTTTTTTCTGCTAGATGTATATGATGATGGGTAGCTTCGGGGATGGTGAAATCAATCAGAATATCGGCGTTAGAAAATAGTGTTTCTGCGCCTTCTTTGGTGTCGGCGCCCCCGGCATAATACATGGGAGACCATAAGCCCGAAGATAATTCATCTACCAGAATTTTCCCCACACGTCCTGAGTGTCCTAAAATGCCGACGTTCATGTCTTATCCTTTATCGCCACCGTTAAACGCGACGTGCAATTCATTTTTCCTTCATCATTAAACATGTCAATTTGCCAGACATGAAGTGATTTTCCTACCTGAAGCGGTTTACACACGCCCGTCACATGCCCCTGGGTCACGGGCCGAAGGTGATTGGCATTAATTTCAATACCAACGGCGCGGTGTATGTCTGGGTTAATGCACATCCATGCGGCCACAGACCCCAAGGTTTCGGATAACACACACGAAGCCCCCCCATGTAACAAACCAAAAGGTTGAATGGTTCGGTGGTCGACGGGCATTGTGGCTTTTAAATAGTCAGTCCCGACTTCGGTAAACACAATGCCTAGATGTTTATTAATATGGTCTTTGACAAGGCCGCGGCCAAGATTTAAATCATCAACTGTATAAGGTTTGAACCACATGCTAATCCGTTAAATCCTTCCACAGTTCTTTGACCTTGGAGACAAAGGACGATGATTCAGGGGAGTGTTTTCCACTACTGCCTTCCCCCAGATCATCTGCCAGTTTTTTAAATAAATCTTTTTGCTTGCCATTTAGGTTGACCGGCGTTTCGACAAAAATTTCAATATACATGTCGCCCGCGCTCTCGGCACGCATGACGGGCATACCTTTGCCCTTCAGCCGGAACTGTTGTCCTGTTTGTGTGCCGGCAGGAATTTTCATCTTCGTTCTGGAACCCGCGATGGTGGGTACTTCGATATCCCCGCCCAACGTTGCGGTCACCATGGGAATCGGCACACGGCAATGAAGGTCAACGCCCTCGCGTTGAAAAAATTTATGGGCTTTGAGAGCAACTAAAACATACAGGTCACCAGTGCCGCCACCACGAACACCTGCTTCGCCTTCACCCGACAGGCGGATACGCTGTCCAGATGAAATACCTTTGGGGATGGATATTTTTAAGGTTTTTTCCTTGCGTGTCCGGCCAGCCCCGCCGCATGTTTTGCAGGGGTCTCGGATAATCTGTCCTGTGCCGCCACAGGTCGTGCAGGCACGTTCGACGGTAAAAAATCCTTGCGTCATGCGCATACGGCCTGATCCCTGACAGGTAGGACAGGTTTCAGGTTTTTTACCTCCTTCTGACCCAGAACCCGAACAGGCGCCACATGTATCCTGTACGGGGATTTTAATGGTTTTTTCGGCGCCTTGGAATGATTCCTCTAAGGTGATTTCCATGTTGTATTGAAGGTCAGCCCCGCGTAGGCCCGCGCCCGAACCTCGGCTACCACGACCCCCCATCATGTCGCCGAAGACATCTTCGAAAATATCAGAAAATGAACCGCCAAATCCCTGAAAGTCAGACGGGTTAAAGCCCCCGGGTCTAAATCCGCCGCCGCCAGACCCATCAAAAGCCGCCGACCCAAAACGGTCATAGGCGGCGCGCTTTTGATCATCCTTCAGGACGTCATACGCTTCATTGATTTCCTTGAACTTGGCTTCGGAGGTCTTATCATCCTTGTTTTTGTCTGGATGATATTGCATAGCCAATTTGCGGTAGGCTTTTTTAATTTCCTCCGCACTGCTTTTTTTATCAACGCCCAATATCTGGTAAAAGTCTTTTGCCATTTATGTATCCTGTCTGACGGGTAGTTGAAAGACATCAACTTTTTTACCTGAATACAGGCTTTCCCCTATTTTTATGCCGCCTCGGCGAATAAAAAAATGTTGAAGCGATGTCGTATGCGCGTAAAAGGAGCCATATCCCAGTTGTCCCGCCACGGCCTCTATTCGGTCTGATAATTCAAGGGCAAGGTGTCCGTTACGTGCTTCCGGCACCACATAAAAACTGCCAACCCAAGGGGAAAGGTGTTGAAAATCAGGTAAAAAATCATCCTGCATTAACTGTATGGTTCCGATGCATTCCTGATGGTCATTTACGGCAATCAAGGTCACGTCTAGTTGATCGATATGGCATCCCTGATCGCGGAGCAGGTCGATACATTGCTGTTGTGACCAGCCATTATCACGGTCCCATTGATCCCATATCCATGTGCCCACGGTTGCTACATGATGTGGATGATGTGCCAGATAATCTATCGCGTGTGATGGCATGGATTGAGATCCCTCGAAAAACCGGGACAGGACGCCCCCCCTATAAACGCGGCGGGTGTCCTGTCCTTAAGGTTAGTTTTTCTTGTTATCGTCTACTTCGGTGAAGTCGGCATCAACGATGTCATCGGTTTTTCCGCCCGCGTTATTAGCTTGCGCCCCGGTATCTGCCGCGCCACCTGCTTGCGCCTCTTGCGCCTGACGATAAGCCATTTCACCCAATTTCATGGATGCCTGCATGAGGACATCTGTTTTGGATGTGATCGCCGATGTATCTTCCCCGGAGAGCGCCGACTTCAAATCAGAAATGGCTTGTTCAATGACCATCTTTTCAGAACCCGGGACTTTATCGCCCATTTCGGTCAGGGTGCGTTCTGTTTGATGGATCAAGGATTCAGCCTGATTTTTGGCTTCTACCAGTTCTTTTTTCTTCTTATCGGATTCCGCGTTTGCTTCGGCATCCTTCACCATCTTTTCAATATCGGCGTCAGATAATCCGCCTGAGGCTTGGATGCGGATTTGCTGTTCCTTGCCGGTGGCTTTATCTTTGGCCGAAACTTGAACGATTCCGTTCGCATCAATGTCAAAGGTGACTTCGATTTGAGGGACGCCGCGGGGGGCATTGGGAATACCCACTAAGTCGAATTGACCCAGCAATTTGTTATCTGCGGCCATTTCACGTTCGCCTTGGAAAACACGAATGGTGACCGCCCCTTGATTATCTTCTGCGGTCGAAAAGACCTGGGATTTTTTAGTCGGGATCGTTGTGTTCCGGTCAATCAGACGGGTAAAGACACCGCCCAATGTTTCAATCCCCAATGACAGTGGCGTGACATCCAAAAGAAGGACATCTTTGACATCCCCTTGCAAGACACCGCCTTGAATGGCGGCGCCATCCGCCACGACTTCGTCGGGGTTAACGCCTTTGTGTGGTTCTTTGCCAAAGAAATCTTTGACGGTTTCAATGATCTTGGGCATACGGGTCATCCCGCCTACCAACACCACATCATCAATGTCTGAGGCCTTCAGTCCGGCATCTTTCAAGGCGGCCTTCAGCGGATTAACCGTTTTTTTAATCAGATCGTCAACCAAAGACTCCAGTTTCGCCCGGGTCATCTTGATGTTGAGGTGTTTGGGGCCCGACGCATCCGCCGTGATAAACGGCAGGTTGACCTCGGTGGCTTGAGACGAAGAGAGCTCAATCTTCGCTTTTTCGGCGGCTTCTTTTAGCCGTTGAAGCGCCAGTTTATCGTTACGTAAGTCGATACCTTGTTCTTTTTTGAATTCATCCGCGAGGTAATGAATGATCCGGTCATCAAAATCTTCCCCGCCCAAGAACGTATCGCCGTTA
This sequence comes from Alphaproteobacteria bacterium, assembly GCA_017302165.1. Taxonomy (GTDB): domain Bacteria; phylum Pseudomonadota; class Alphaproteobacteria; order Micavibrionales; family Micavibrionaceae; genus UWPOB-MICAV1. The sequence continues at coordinate 5,238 of JAFLCW010000003.1, read as the reverse complement.
GTGGATTTGACCTCAAAGACACCATCGCCAATCTCTAGCACGGAAACATCGAACGTTCCCCCGCCTAAGTCATAAACGATGATGGTACCGGATGTTTTCTTATCAAGGCCATAGGCCAGTGCGGCGGCTGTAGGCTCGTTGATGATCCGTAAGACTTCAAGACCTGCGATCTTGCCGGCATCCTTGGTGGCTTGACGCTGGCTATCGTTGAAATAGGCCGGCACTGTGATAACGGCTTGATCCACTTTTTCGCCCAGAAAACTCTCGGCTGTTTCTTTCATTTTCTGAAGAACCATCGCCGAGATTTGCGACGGGGATTTTTTCTCGCCGTTCACTTCCACCCATGCGTCCCCGTTATCACCTTTGATGATTTTGAACGGAGCTGTCTTGATCATTTTCTGAACCTCGGCATCTTCAAACCGGCGGCCAATCAAACGTTTGACGGCATAGAGCGTGTTTTCCGGGTTTGTGACGGCCTGACGCTTGGCAGGTTGACCTACCAAACGTTCCCCATCCTTGGTGAAGGCAATCATCGAAGGCGTGGTACGTACCCCTTCGGCATTTTCGATGACCCGCGGTTCCTTGCCATCCATGATGGCCACGCAGGAGTTCGTTGTCCCTAAATCAATACCAATGACTTTTCCCATTTTATATTTCCTTTCGTTGGGCAAATATTAGGCGGTTCACCCGTTTTACACAGCATGAACTGACTGTTTTCGTTGATAAAAATGTATATAGCACACGCAGGATAAAATTCCAGCATCTTAGGCAAGTTTTTTTAAAGGCAATAGGGCTTTAAGCCTTCTGATCCACGAGTTTATCACCGGAAAGCGGGTCGCCCTTGGATATCCCCACTTTGGCGGCACGGAGCAGGCGACCATTCAGAACATAGCCAGCTTCAACCACTTGGATGACCAAACCGCCGGGCTTGCCGGGCAGAGGGGTTTCAAAAAGAACTTCATGAAAATTCGGGTCAAAAGGTTGATCCAGCGGTTCAATTTTCTGAATGCCGTGTTTGGAAAATGTTTTTAATAATTCCCGTTCCATGGCGGAAATGCCATCCATGACATTCGCAAAACGGGGGTCTGATTTTTTCAATTCGTCGGGTATCGCCGATAAACCCCGGTGAAAATTATCTGAAAAATCCAACAGATCTTTGGCAAAAGATGTAATGGCGAATTTAACCGCATCTTCACGATCTTTCAGGGCGCGTTTACGAATATTATCGGCTTCAGCCAGTGTGCGGAGTGCGTTATCTTTTTCAGCCTTCAGTGCTGATTCAAGCGCAGATATTTTGGCATCGCGCACATCCACCACATTTTCGGCCTCACCAACCGGGAGCGGCGGTTCGTTATCAATAGGCAAGATAGGTTCTGGTTCCTGAGTAGTCATGCCTTTATGTAGGGGATATTACCCCCAAAAATCAAGGGGGCAGATAGCAAGGTTAAGGTTTACTAGCGTAAACATTGAGCGGGACAGCGGTCGTTGTCCGGCCTTGGGGTCCATCATAGGGGCGGCCGACAGTAATATTTCCTATATTCACAGGGGCACCGTCGCTCCCGATCTGTGAGATTACGCGTCCGGTGACATCCCGAAAAATAAACATAGGAACCCCAGCAGAGTCTGTGGATTCTGTTATATTCTCTCCGACCGGGGTTAAAGCGTTCTGCGACGCAAACCGAACCATGGCTCCGGCGACATCATCCCCTGCCTTGGCCATGGGCACCCGAAGTGCCACACGGTCTGATCCGTCGAAGTGAAAATTCATCTGGTCTTTCATCGCACCTTCAAGATTTTGGGCTTTAAAAACCACCATGCTTTGTGGGCGCAGGGTCAAGGTTTTTTCGCCCCAAGCGATATCATAATAATCAGACACCTGACCGTTTGAAAAACGGATCTGCCGTGTTTCCCGTTGCTGAAGGTCACTTTTGTTCAACACCATCAGTGCGGTTGACATTTTATTTTGTGCCGGACAGCCCGAGGCCACATTTGATGTTTCAATCACTTTGCGCTGATAATCCTTGACTTTCACGTCCATGTAATAAGGATCAATGAAGGTCGTTTCGTATTGTAAGGGCGAGAGTTCAAAACAACCAGAGACGACTTCGGGGACAGACATCAAAATACCAAACTGGTCATCATCCATATAGCCATGCTTGACCAAAGAGATGTTAATACGCGACGGCGTGATGAAATCGTTTTTCTCCCGGCTTTCTTTTTTTAGTCGCCGAATTTCATCCACGGCGGGGTTTTGATAAATACTGCCCGGGGCATGAATCTGGCTTTCGTTTTCCTGCGCGCGCGCCGGATAACCAAGGGACAACAGGATAGATAATAAAAGAATGATTCTCATGATCTTTAGAATAAACCGATTAGGGGGCAGGATCAAACGAACCCTTATAGGCTTCGCCGGAATAGAGGTCGCTGATACGCCGGGAAATCATTTCTGCCATGAAATGCACGCTGGGGATAACTCTGGCGTAATCAAGCCGCATGGGGCCAATCACGCCAACCGCGCCGATGAGTTTTTGGCTGGTGCCGGCGGTATAGGGCGTCAAAATCATGGCATGTCCCGTGCCTTTGAAGATGGGATTTTCGGCTCCGATATAGATTTTAACCCCTTTGGCCTGCCCGGCCTCGTCTAAAAGCTGGGAGATGATTTCTTTGGATTCCAATTGTTGCATTAAGTCGCGGATACGGTCGATATCTTCAAGAGCTCCCGTATCCCCCAGAAGATGAGATCTGCCCCGCACAATCAATTTACCATCAGGCGTCTGAAGCGCGAGCCCAGATTCGATGATGGTCGTGGTTAACTCTCCCAATTCATGTTGGCGGGTTTTAATTTCCTGCATCACGGCGTGGCGCATATCCGCCATGGTTTTCCCGCTGAGCCGTTCAGAGAGGAAGTTTCCGGCTTTTTTCAGCATATCGGGCGTTACCCCGGCCGGCAGGGGCATAATCCGATTTTCGACCAGATTATCTTCCGAGACAATAATTACCAGTGCGCGTGATTGATCTAGCGAGACGAACTCAATATGACGGATTGATTTATCGGCCTTGGGGGCGACCACCAGAGCGGTGCTAGCGGAAAGACCGGATAAAACCTGCCCGGCCTGTTCCAGCATATCTTCTACAGACCGGCCTTCGATGCGGCATTGCGCTTCAAGCGCGGCTGTTTCCACGGGGTTTAAATTGCCGCTTTCCATGATTCCATCAATAAAATAACGCAATCCCCTGTCGGTCGGCAGGCGTCCGGCCGACACATGCGGCGCGAATAAAAATCCCAACTCTTCCAGATCTGACATGACATTGCGAAGCGTGGCGGGCGACAGATCAAAATTACGGGAGAGTGTGCGCGAACCCACGGGTTCGCCCTTGGCCAGATAGGTTTCCACTATTTGCCGAAAGACCGTTCGGGCGCGTTGATCCAGATCATGTGTCAGGCTTGAGACTGTCATAAAAAGAATATAGAAAGTTTTTGTGTGTTTGACAAATTATGTCAGCCCCTTACAGTCCCATAGACTTTAACCGATATTTGGAGATGTTTAAGCCCATGACCCGCCCGTCCGGACGTTCCCCCCAAGCCTTGCGGCAGATTGAGATGATCCCTGATTTCTCCCGCCACGCCGAAGGATCCTGCCTGATCAAGTTTGGCCACACCCATGTGCTCTGCACGGCCACGGTTGAAGAAAAAGTGCCCGGCTGGATGAAGGGAACAGGCAAGGGGTGGGTGACCGCAGAATACGGCATGTTGCCCCGGTCCACCCATGAACGGATGGATCGCGAGGCGGCCAAAGGTAAACAATCAGGCCGGACACAGGAAATTCAGCGTTTGATTGGTCGTGCCTTGCGTGCCGTGGTGGACATGGAAAAACTGGGCGAACGGCAAATCAAGATTGATTGTGACGTGCTTCAGGCTGATGGCGGTACGCGCACGGCTTCGGTGACGGGGGGATATGTGGCCCTGGCGCTGGCCTGCCGCCACCTGCTTCGGATTGGGGTATTAAAACAAAGCCCGTTGATTGATAGTGTTTCGGCGATATCCTGCGGGGTGTATCAGGGGACGCCTGTGCTGGATTTGGATTATGCCGAAGATTCAGCGGCAGATACGGATGCTAATTTTGTGATCACCGGCAAAGGGGGCATTGTTGAAATTCAAGGTACCGCCGAAAAAACACCGTTTACTGAAAATGAATTTCTGGCTCTGTTGTCTTTGGCAAAACAAGGGTGCACGGAGCTGGCCAATAAACAAAGAGAGATTGCCGGATGAAACAATTAGTTCTGGCCTCTCATAATAAGGGTAAACTGGCAGAGTTTCGGGATATGCTGGGTGGGCTGGTAGAGGAGATACGTTCAGCGGCGGATTACCATTTGCCTGAACCTGCCGAAACTGGCACGACTTTTGTTGAAAATGCGTTAATTAAATCTCATGCGGCTATGCAGGCGACAAAATTGCCCGCACTCGCAGATGATAGCGGATTGTCTGTGGACGCCTTATCCGGTTCACCTGGCGTTTATTCGGCAGATTGGGCGGGAATTCCACGTGATTTTGATCGTGCGATGAAAAAACTCCATGACGCGCTGAGCGGGAATGTCAACGGACAGAAGGCTAGATTTATCTCTGTCCTCACTTTATCCCGGCCAGACAGGGACGATGAAGTGTTTGAAGGCGTGTGTGAAGGCACGTTGGTTTGGCCGCCGCGGGGGGCAGGGGGCTTTGGCTATGATCCCATGTTTGTCCCAGATGGTCATAAAATTACATTCTCCGAGATGACAGAAGAAAAGAAAAACACCTTGAGCCACCGCGCCAAAGCCGTGGAACAACTGACGGCTTTTTTGGCAAATGATATTGTGGTGGGGTAGGTCATCCTTTGTATCCCATGAATATTGAAATGAATACGCCAAGGGATATCAGGGAAGAAAAAAAACTGGCAATTTATATCCACTGGCCGTTTTGTGCGTCCAAATGCCCGTATTGTGATTTTAATTCCCATGTGGCGGCGACGATAGACCATGACGCATGGGCGCGGGCGTATCTGGCGGAAATTGATCATTATGCTGAATTAATGCCGGGGCGGCAGGTGACGTCTGTTTTCTTTGGCGGCGGCACGCCGTCGTTAATGAAGCCTGAGACAGTCGAATTGATTCTCTCTCACATTCAAAAGAAGTGGCATATTTCAAACCAGATTGAAATGACACTCGAAGCCAATCCAACTTCGATTGAAATAGATAAATTTC
>JAFLCW010000002.1 GCA_017302165.1 Alphaproteobacteria bacterium | reverse complement strand
GATGGCTGGGGCGCCAGGATTCGAACCTGGGATGGCGGTACCAAAAACCGCTGCCTTACCGCTTGGCGACGCCCCAACAAAAGAGACGGTCTATCAAAAAGACCATTGGCGTGAGAAATTACTTGAGTTTACGGTGAAACGCAAGGAGAGACTTTATCCTGTGATAAAAAGGGGTTAGACCCTGTTTTCGGCTCGTTTTCAGGCGGCTTTTTTCACTGTAATGGCATCCGCGCACCGATGGCAGAGATGATCGCGGTGGATGGCCACTTCAGGGAGTACCTTCCAGCACCGTAGGCATTTTTGACCTTCAGCAGGATTGAATGTCACCGATAGGCCGGGGAGCTTGGAGTCTTGAAAAATACCTTCCGTCCCGCCACCAGAGATAATCTTTATTTCTGATGTTAAACAAAGTTCTGCTATATCGATGCCTTCTAAAGCTTTGGCGTAATGTTCATTGACAAATAAACTTGGCGAAGCCTCCAGCGAAGATCCGATGGATTTGTTGGCGCGGTGCGGTTCAAGCGCGGCTGTCACGAGATCACGGACATGGCGAAGCGCAAACCATTTGCCGGCCAGACCTTTGTTCATCCAGTCATCAGGTATTTTGGGAAACGTACGCAGATGAATGCTCTCCGCATCCTCAAACACACCTTTCGGGCGATGTCCCCAGGCTTCTTCGGTCGTGAAGGAAAGAATAGGGGAAAGCCATGTCACCAGACATTCAAAAATATGTGCCATGACCGTGCGTGTCGCCCGGCGTTCGAAACTATCTGGCCGGTCGCAATAAAGGCGGTCTTTGCGGATATCAAAATAAAACGCCGAGAGTTCATTAGCGCAGAAAAGATGGAGCGTTTGCGCCAGCTTACCGTATTCATAATGTGTGATGTTATCCCGCACTCTGACGTCCATTTCGGCGAGTTGATGGAGCATCAGGCGCTCCAGTTCAGGCATGCGCGCATGGTCAGCATCACTTATTTTTTCCTGAAGGGTAAAACCGTCCAGTGCGCCCAGCAAAAACCGGAGCGTATTTCGAATGCGGCGATATAAATCGGCAGTATTTTTGAGTGTATCTTTACCAATCCGGATATCTTCGGCGTAGTCAGATGTCATCGTCCATAAGCGCAAAATATCGGCGCCGTGTTCTTTCATCACTTCAAGCGGATCAACGACATTCCCGAGCGACTTGGACATTTTATAGCCTTTATCGTCCAGAACGAACCCATGGGTCAGAACATTTTTGAACGGGGCGTGTCCTTTGGTGCCGCATGATTCCAGAAGTGAGGAATGAAACCATCCGCGATGCTGGTCTGATCCTTCCAGATAAAGATCGGCCTGTCCGCCTTTGAGTTCATCCCGCGCATCGACGACGAAACTATGGGTGGAGCCGGATTCAAACCACACATCAACAATGTCGAATATTTGTTCGTAATCGTCGGATTTGTATTTATCTCCCAGAAAATATTGGGCGTCTTTTGACCACCACGCATCTGACCCTTCGGTTTCAAATGAGTCCGTGATCCGTTTTAACACAGCCGGATCTTTCAGCGGCTCTTGTGTTTTTTTGTTCACGAACAAGGCAATCGGTACCCCCCACGCGCGCTGACGGGAAATGCACCAATCGGGGCGTCCTTCGATCATGGCGGTGATGCGGGTTTCCCCCTTGGCCGGATGCCATTTTGTTTCTTTGATGGCGGCTAAGGCCTTTTGCCGAAGCGTGATCCCGTTTTCCATGCCGATAAACCATTGCGGCGTGGTGCGGAAAATAACTGGTGCTTTGGATCGCCAGCTATGGGGGTATTCGTGACGGAGCGAGCCTTTAGCGAGCAGGGCGCCCGCTTCATCCATCGCCTTAATCACGGCAAAATTACCATCGCCCAGTTCACCTTTGGCGGTATAGATTTCCTGCCCGGCAAATAGCGGCACATGATCCCGGAACTTGCCGTCATCCGTTACATTGTCGGGGATAGAGTCCGCCCCGAAATGTTGAAAATATAAATAATAGTCGTCTTCCCCGTGGCCGGGCGCGATATGAACAAATCCCGTCCCCGTATCGTCGGTGACAAAATTGCCGTAGAGAACAGGAACATCAAAATCATATCCTTTGCCGCGAAGCGGGTGCGCGCAGACAGTACCTTTAAATGGATTTTGACGCTCTTCCGTAATAACACCAGTATCAAACTTATTGAAACTTTCGATTTTTTCCCACTCCAGAATTTTTATTTGTTTTTTAAATGAATCAGCAAGTTTTTCTGAGAGTACTAATTTTTCACCAATTTTAGCCTTACTTCCCTCTGCAATGGAGGTTACTTTATAGACTGAGTATTCAATTTCAAATCCATACGCAATTGCGCGGTTAGAAGGAAGAGTCCATGGTGTTGTCGTCCAGATGACAATGTTTCCTCCTTCCAGTTTTTTGTTGTCTGTTTTAACAATCGGAAACTTAACCCACACTGTCACCGATTTATGCTCGTGATATTCGACTTCAGCTTCGGCGAGGGCGGTTTTTTCCACCGTAGACCACATCACCGGCTTTACCCCGCGATACAAGCCGCCATTCACCAGAAATTTATGAATTTCGCGGGCGATCTGGGCTTCGGCAGGTTTGGTCATGGTCAGATAGGGATTTTTCCAATCCCCAATCACGCCCAGACGTTGAAATTCCTCGGCCTGAATATCCACCCATTTTTGGGCAAACTCCCGGCATTCCTGACGGAACTGCAAAGGCGGCACACTGTCTTTATCAATACCTTTTTCGCGGTATTGTTCTTCGATCTTCCATTCAATCGGTAAACCGTGGCAATCCCATCCGGGCACATACGGGGCATCATATCCGTTTGGCGCATCCGCGCTGGGTCCCATCATCTGCCAGCTTTTGTTGATGACATCTTTCAGAATTTTGTTGAGCGCATGCCCCATGTGAATATGCCCGTTGGCATAGGGGGGGCCATCATGCAGAATCCATTTTTTCCGTCCTGCGGATTGTTCCCGTATACGGGCATACAGATCCATGTCCCGCCACCCCGCCACCATCGAGGGTTCATTTTTCGGCAGTTCGCCGCGCATGGGGAATTCCGTTTTGGGCAGGAAAACCGTGTCGCGGAATTGATCGTTATTCGGGGGTGTCTCACTCATGAGGAGGTACGTTATACAAACTGGGTGAGACGGAAAAGGGGAAAAAATAACGCGTTATTATCACAGGCATGCGTTGAGATAACGACAGATTGACAATATTATTCATAATAAAAAAAAGAAACCTAGGAAGATCCGCATGTCAAGTCATATTGGGTAACGGCGCGGTCTATCAACCTTCCAGTCACGGGCACGGGCGCGGCGTATCTCAAACGTTCCTGAAGTTCAGCCGCGTTCTCTGTGGTGACTTGCTTAAACACATTGTCCAAGATGACGAATGTATATTCGGCGGGGGTTCCGACATGCTGTCTACCGCCAGCGCGCTCCTGCCGCCTTTTTTCCTGGCTGGCTTCGTCTGTGACGGCTTGTATTTCAAGGCGATTGGCTGTTGTTAAATTGGCAAATGAAATATCGCGGCGAAGGGTAAAGGGTTGTTGTCCCGCTATCCGGCAGACAAAGTTGATAATTGATCCACCTTTTTCAACTAAAGATTCGGTTCTGATATTTTCAATTCTATCCAAAAAAGATATGGGGTCACGTGTTTGCCGGCGCGCCAAGGCATAATCGTCTTCTTCCATCAGGACGCCGATACGAAGATGATTTTTATCTGATTTTTCATCAAAAAGCTGACGAAGATTGGCGACCTTTTGAGCCATATCGGTATCTGGTGCCTGCGCCAGAACCAGAGCGGGGGCGCCTGCCGTTACGGTGGCGGCCAAAAAAGAAGCGCGGAATAGGGGTAAAAATTTCATGACAATAACTTAACACACCATTAATATTATGTAAATAATAAAATGAGATCAGGTTAAGGTATTGAATTTAAATATATAAACGTCAAATTTGGGGTTGTTGTCCCATTTGCTGGCGGGCGCGCTCTTCTGCCATCGCGGGACAGCCTTGATTTTGGTGCTGAATTTCCATCTGACGTTCAAATTGCTGCTGGCGTAAGGCTTCGTTTCCTGCGCGCATGTCATCGGTTAACGCCACCCCGCCCCCATGTTGTTGCATGCCCATGGCGATGAAACAATCCGTTATTCTCGGCTGTTGATGCTGTTGGGCAGGTTTGGCACCTGCGTGAGCTTTTGAAACATGAAAATTCATACACACACCTTTAAATTTTTTGAATTGGCGCGGACTATAGCGATCTCCCGGTCAGAGTCAACAAGTTATCCACAGGGTTTTGTTGCTATTAACCCCATGATCTTATTATTTTATTTCTGATTTTTCTCTGTTAGTTCAGCCCAAAGACATGCCGCACCAGCAGAAGATTGGTGCTGACGCTGACCAAGGCCAGAAACGTGCTGAGCAAAACCGAAGCCGCGGCGCGTTCCGGATGGAGGTTAAGTGTGCTGGCATAGGCCACCAGATTACCCGCGAGCGGCACGGCCGTAAAAATGGCAATCATCTGATACAAGGTGGAATCATACACCTGAAAGATCAGGGCATCGGCCATGATAATCCCCCACCCGGCCAGCGGCCAGAGGATAAAGCGCGGAATAAAAAGCCATGTCAAAAGCCGGGCATCAATCTGGAGCCTGCGTTGTTTCGAGAGCGCGATCCCGATAATCATCATCCCTAAAATAACCCAGGTGCCGGTCGCATAATGCCAGTATTTGATCATGATATCCGGCAGGTTGATGTTGAGCGCGTTCACCAAAAGCCCCAGCCAGATAGCATGAACGACAGGTAGTTTTAACACCTTGATGACGGCGCCCTTGATATCGGCATGCCCCCGGGCACCTAGATAATATCCCAGGCCGGATTCATTCAGCAGGACAGCCATGTTCATGAACAAATACAGCCCGGCATATTTCGCATCAAAGAATGTCAGCACCAACGGCAGGCCGAAATACCCGGTATTACCCGTCACACTGCTCATCGCGATCAGATTAGCCGTCGTATTTTGAAACGCTCGTTGCGCCAAAACATAGACGGCTATGCCCAGCAGGCCAGAAAAACAAAACAGGATAACCGGCAAGGCGATATAATCCACATTAAATTCCAATTGCACCATGGCCCCGAAATTCACGACGGGGGCGATCACATAAATGACAACAGCGGCAATGGAGGGCAGTTCCACATCCAGTTTTCGCCCCGCGATAAACCCCAGGGCGATGATGATATAAAGCGGGATTAAATTGACAATTAGAAGACTAAGAATATCCATCCGGCTATTCTGCCAGAAGTGCCAAGCTCTGTGCACAATCTTTTGCCATTTGGTGTTTTAGATCATCCAGAGAGTTAAACTTAGCTTCGCTCCGAAGGCGTTTCACGGGCTGAATCTTGAGGCGTCTGCCGTAAATATCCCGGTCGGGAAAATTCAAGATATGGGCTTCGACCTGTCCTTCTTTCAATTCGAACATCGGGCGTATGCCGATATTCACGGCAGCGGGTCGCCACATATTCTCCCCTTCAATCTGAACGCGGGCGGCATAAACGCCATAGGCTGGATGGAGGGTGTCTTTTAAAAGAATATTGGCAGTGGGGTATCCCAGATCATGCCCCCGGCGATCCCCCCTGACGACATCGCCCCATATTTCCCAAGACCACCCCAGAAGTTGATGTGCGGTATCCAGATCCCCGATGCGGAGTTTTTGCCGTATGGTGCTCGAGGCGATTTTTTGGCCTTCGGGGTCTAAAAACTCATCGCACAAGGTCACACCAATATCATGAGATGTGATAAGATCTGGCGTTCCTGCCCGCAACTGACCGAACCGAAAATCATGTCCCACCACAACATGATGCGCCCCCAGACCTTGTTTTAAAATATCCGTGACAAAATGTTCCGCGCTTTGGCTGGCGAAATTCCAATCAAAAGTGAGCGCGCAGACAAAATCAGCCCCCGTTAACCCCAACCGCCAATGTTTAACATTGATCGGTGTAATGCGCCCCGGGGGTTCATCGGGACGGAATAAACGGCGGGGGTGAGGTTCAAATGTCAACACGCCAAAGGGACGTTTTTCGGCCTGTGCTTTTTCCCGTGCCAAAGACAGAAGTGCCCCATGACCTAGGTGAACGCCATCAAAATTACCAATCGCGATGATCCCGCCTTTCAGGGTTTCTGGCATGTCGGATAGGGTGGAGATTGTGATCATTCGGCGGTCATTTTCATCGCAGGGGGTAAGTCAGCATCGTAAAGCGGCGCATGCGCGGTGACAATATCTTTAGGGAATCTAAAATCCCACCATTCAGAGGGGAGAGGATAAATGGGTAAGTTTAATTCACTGGCGGCATGAACAAAGGCATATTCCAGCCGTCGCCTATGTTCTAAAATCGAGGATGAAAACCCCCTATAATCCCGTCCCGCGGGGTTTGTTCCCGGGTCATCGGAAAAAAAATCAAAAGGCACACCCATATCGATCGGAGTGCCCGTGTCATCCAGCACACAGACATCCACCGCCATGCCGCGCGGATGGCCGCCCTGCCCCGGCAGGGATAAAAAGGCGCGTTCCGCCCATTCCGGGTGGGCTTTGACGATGGAGGTTTCTTGCATTTTTTGCTGGGATTCAACAGGTCTCAAGCCATCTTTCAGTTCAAGAGAATATTTGAAATCACGATAAAGATATTCTGCCGCCCGTAAGGTGATGCGTGCCAGATCGGCATGAAGCCATAAGCGCGCGTCTGGTTTATAAATAGCTTCACCGAAAATATTGCGCGGATGATGGGCGTGCGCATACACAAGATCAATGACAATAGGCGATGTGCCGACATGGTCATTCATACATACCAGATCCTGCGCAGAAAGAATCTTCATGGGACGTTCGGGTGTGTTATCCTAAAGGCTGTTGTGAGATCCATCACAATAAGGCGGGTTTTTGGTTTGTTTACAGGTGCACAGCCAGACAGACCCATCCTCTTCGGCTTCGAATTTCAATGATTTGAAATCGGTGCCGTTTTTATGGGCACCGTCACACAAAGGCTGGGTGACGGATAACCCACAGGTACACCAGCCGTATTTCCTGCCTTTTTCGACCACGACTTCAAGGGGCGCCGTACCCGCACATTTAGGAAGAGAGGGAAGATCAGTCATCAGATAAGCTCCTTTTGACCCTAAAAAGCATAGATTAAGGCATCAGGCAATGAAGACAACAGGTTGGCTTGTGGATATTAACGCTCTTATTCTTGGTTGAGATTATACAAAATCTATATAGTCATCCTCACTCTCATTAAAAACCCATTTAAAGTAACACTATGTCGATTAAAGGAGTGATGTCATGCGGATGAAAAACGTCCCGGATCGGGTGCACGTTGTCAGACCCCCCCAAGACGAGGCTGTTCCGGCGCGCGCGGGACAGGGGATTGAAATTGTCCGCACATTGGCTCAGATCAGCGACAAATTAAAGCGCAGTGAAGCCGAGCGTTATGAGCTTTTGAGCGAACTTCGGGAATACCGAAAAGCCCTCACCCAATTGGAAGACAAAGCCGAGCGGGCGGAAAAGGCTGTGGTGGGTCTTGAAACAAAACTCCAGACGCAGGAAAAAATAGAAACAGATATCTCCCAGCGTCAGGCGCGGTTTGAAAAAGCCTTAAAAGACACCGAAGAAAAACTGGTCTCTGCCGCCGCAGGTCAGGCCTTGATTGATAAACGCCTGAAAGACACCGAAGACACACATATCACCATTACGCAACGTCTGGATGAATCGATTACGGAACAAACACGCCTTGACCGCCAGATTGAAAAAGTGACGCAGGAAAAAATGCGTGTCCTGCGTAAAGTGGAACGGCTGGAAGAAATTACCGCCGAAACGCAAGATGCGCTTCGTGCGAGAGCGTTGGTTTTGCTCACCGATCAAAGTGCCGCCGTCCAAGCCAACTTACCTAACATGCCCGCACTGGCACGAAGCGGGGAAACACAAGATCATATTGATATCTCAGGTGATCAGCCGTGGTGGCGACGTTCGGTTCAAATGCAATCGCTGGGTATGGCATCCATGATGGCCGCGGCGTTGCTGGGGGGGTGGGTGCTGAACCAATGGCAACAACCGACCGTGCCGCAAATTGCCGTGCTGGAGAATGGTGGACTAGCGCGTTTAGACCTAGAGACAAAACGCTGGGAGGCGATTCCCGCACAGACATCACAGTCTGAGAACGCGGAAACCTCTGAGGAGGTCAGCACGCTGAACGATACGATTACACCAGCTTCGGGCACGGATTTAAATTCATCTCCTGAAAACCTGCTGGTCCAAGATAATGCAGAAACATCGGTGCCATCCTCGCAGACAACTCAAGACACCGCGCAAGATACGACATCGGCGAATATGCCTTTGGATATTTTGAATGCGGATCCTGCGGAATTGAATAAGGCTCTGGCACAAAACCCGGATGGCTTGGCCGCGCAGTTAAATGAGATTGCCCCGCAGGAATCTGCGGATACGCCAGCCCCCTCAGTAGAGCCAGAAGCTGTCAAGCCAGTGGCACCCATTTCTGCAGTGGGTCAAAAAGCATTAGAAGAAAAAGCCTACCGGCAGAAATCATCGGTTGCCCGGGACGTTGCCCAGGAAAAAAAATCAGGGCTTGTCACAGACCGCATTTCGGCCGATCCGTCTTTGCCGAAAATGGTCAAGGCGATTGAAACATCGGCTTTTGGCGGTAATGCCGAAGCCCAGCATGATCTGGCCGCGATCTACACGGCCGGACAAGGCGGGGTGACGCAGAATTTTGAACGCGCGTCACTTTGGTTCCGCGAATCGGCAGATAACGGGGTGTCTAATGCCATGTATAATCTGGGCGTTTTATACCATCAGGGATTGAACGGCACGAAGGATATGAATAAAGCCCTGTATTGGTACCGTGAAGCCGCAAAAGCCGGTCACCCCGAAGCGCAGTATAATTTGGGGATTGCCTATATCGAAGGGATCGGTACGGATTATGATCCCAAAATTGCGGCGATGTTTTTTGAACGGGCGGCCAATAATGGCGTCCCTGAGGCCGCTTATAATTTAGGTCTTGTATATGAGAACGCCTTGTTGGGCGAGGCTAACCCGAATGAGGCGTTGTTCTGGTATAAAAAGGCATCAGATGGGGGGAATCGTGATGCCGCTTCTGCATTGGCGCAGATGACCCAAAAACTCCAGATTGGTTCAGAAGATGTCGACAACATCGTCTCGCGCATGAACAAGATGCGGGCAGAGCGAGCCGGAGCTTCTTTGGCATCATCAGACCAGACGTCGGCGGCACCTGCTAACCCGGTTCAACTTTTGACTCAGCAGATACAAGAGCAGTTAAAAAGCAAAGGGCTTTTCAAGGGAAAAACGGACGGGATTTTGGGTGAACGCACGATTGCCTCTATCCGTCGTTATCAGGAACAGCAAAAACTTCCTGTAGATGGTGAAGTGAGCGATGCTTTACTGACCCATCTTTTATCGACGACGCCTTAATCATTTTTGATTCAAGGATTGATATATCCGGCATGGCACCACCATGACGGATATTTTTTGCCCAGATAGGATTTGGCATGTTCTGCCACGTCAAAATCATCGCATATGCCAAAACAGGCAGATCCGCTTCCGGTCATACGCGCTAGCCTAATACCCTTCTGTGCCCGCATTTCCTCTAAGACTGTTTGAATCGCCGGGCATATATTCATGGCGGTCTTTTCAAGGTCATTACGCGTCTCCGCAAGGAATCCTATGACCTCATCTGCTGTTTCAAATTTGTTAGGAATTGATACAGGTGGGGCAGGCGTAAATGATAAGGCCTTGAACACGGATGCGGTCTCACAGATGACATCCGGCCAAATCATCAAGACAGGCAAGCGGGGAAAGGTAGAAAGGGTATGTATTTTTTCCCCCACGCCGCGCATGATTTGGGCGCGGGTTTGTAAACATACAGGCACATCTGCCCCTAAGGTCAGCGCCATTTTTTCTATATCAATCTTTGTTGATCCATACAGGCGGTGGAGTAACCGCAAGGCCGCCGCCGCATCCGAAGACCCGCCGCCCAATCCTGCCCCAACGGGTATATTTTTTTCTAAAGATAAGACAGTTTTGAGATCACGCTGGATAGCAGATTCGTAGGCCTGGTATGCACGATAGACCAGATTATGTTCCATGGCTCCGGTCAGGTGTGCAAAAGACCCCGTGACTTGAAAATCAGTTTGCCCTGTGGCTGTTATCCGAACATGATCGGCGATATCCGTAAAGACCACCAGCGATTCCAGCAGATGGTATCCGTCTTGTCTTTTGCCGGTGATGTGCAGAAAGAGATTAAGTTTGGCCGGAGCGATCTCATATTCTGGATTAAAAATCATCTGGGATATTATTGCGCTCTTTTACCGTTTTCACGGGTGGCTTGTTTAACCGCTGGTTGATCGGGGGCATATAAGCCGTGATCCAGTTTGGCTTCTATGGCGGGTCGTTTGCTTTCATCTTCCAGCGTATTCAGGGCCCTGCGCCATTCAAACTGTGCTTCACGGTAACGTCCCACCCGCCAATACGCATCCCCCAGATGATCGCTGATGGTGGCATCATAGGGCACCAGTTCAACGGCTTGTTCCAACACGGTAACGGCCTTTTTATATTCGCCTTTGCGGTAATGCGCCCAGCCCAAAGAATCCATGATGTATCCGTCTTCCGGGGCTAACGAAACGGCTTTCTCGATCATCTGAACCGCTTCTTCGAGGTTTTCCCCTCGATCAACCCAGCTATAGCCCAGATAATTTAACAAATGGGCATGATGCGGTTGATACGATATCGCCAAACGTAAATCACGGTCGGCGCGTTCCATATCTTGATGCCGTTCATAGGCCATGCCCCGGGCATAGAGTAAATGCCAATATTTTGCCGGAATGGTTTTTTCACCAATCGCCTTTTCGGCGCGGTTATATGTCGCTATCGCAGACGGGTAATCTTCGGCTCTGCGGTGGATATCGCCGATGATGATCAAGGCATCAATATCCTGCCGGTCTGTGAATAGTTTTTCCATGAGGGCGATGGCGTCATCCTTGCGTCCGGCTTGTTCCATCATCATAGCGGCTTGACGTTGTGATTCGGCGTAAATGCTTTTATCCGCATCAATCGACAGAAATTGTTCTGCCGCTTGCGCGTATTTATTATTGCGAGCCATCACACCGGCCAAGACCAATCTGGCTTCGACCAGACCCGGGTTTAAATATAATGCCATGCGCGTGAAAACCAGCGCGCTATCGTCGCTCTGCTCCCGGTATAACAGACGCGCCATATCGAACAAGGCTTCGCCGGCGCCGTGTTCAGGTGAACTAATGCGCCGATAGGCAGAATTGACACCAATACCCTGACCTTTTTTTAAACTGGTCATGCGCTCGACAACCGACATATTTCCGGGTTGCTGTTTGTGAATCAATTCATACAGCGCGAGCGCCTTGTCCTTGATGTCATGACGCGCCAGAATATCGGCAATACGTTCGGCTTCGTAGAAATCAAGATGCTGATGGGTCAACAGCCGGGAGATGTACAAATCCGGGTTTTGCAATTTACCCATATAATCCCCGATCATCAGGGCGTGATAGGCGTGCAAAGGGCTGGCGGCTGTAAAGCCTGAGATATCAATGATCCCTTGTCCCGCCAGTGCCCAAGACGACAAAACGGGGCGAATCATGTCTGCGATCGACCCATCGGGTAAGGCTTTCATATGGGCGAGCACAGAGTCGTAATCCTGCCGTGAAAAATCATCAAGTGCCATGAATAACAGCGCGAGTTGATTTTCAGGCTCAACCTTTAAAACCTGACGCGCCATGGCGACAGCTCTGCTGGTTTCACCCGCTCCCATGGCCAAAACCATGGATTGTTTTTGAAGCTGAATATTGTCTGGGTCATAGGTCATGACCCGGCCAATAAATTTATCCGCCGATACCCAATCTTGGGTGCGCTGGGCGAATTGCCCGGCTAGAAAATCTCCGGCCTGTGTTTCACGAGGCTGGACGATCATGATTTTTCGGATGGGTTCTTGGGTGGCCTGCTCTGGCGCGGGCTTGGGATCACCGCACGCGCCGATCAAGCCAAACAAACAAAATGTCAAAAATGATTTCATATCTGTGATCCTATCTTAATACACCGTCTCTTATAAAGACGGATAATTGGGGCCGCCCCCGCCTTGGGGGACTGTCCAGTCAATATTCTGTGAGGGGTCTTTGATGTCGCATGTTTTACAATGCACACAATTTTGCGCATTAATCACAAATTGTTTTTGACCTTGCGTTTCAACAACTTCGTACACCGCCGCCGGACAATAACGCTGGGCGGGTTCATCATATTCCGGCAGATTAACCCCGATCGGAACGCCGGGGTCTTTTAATTTTAGATGCGCCGGTTGATTTTCTTCGTGATACGTATTCGACAGTTGAACGCTGGAGAGTCGGTCAAACGTGATGACGTGATCTGGTTTAGGGTAGGGGATGGGTGTCACCTCCCGTGCTTTTTTCAGCGTCGTATGATCTGCTTTATGTTTTAACGTATAAGGAAGACGCCATCCCCCCAATGTCTGAAAGGCGGCATGAATCATGCCCGCCCACAGGCCGAAATGAAATCCAGGGCGAATATTGCGCACACGGTAAAGTTCTTCATAGAGCCATGAGGATTTAAAGTTCTTCAAATAAGCTGTGCATTCCCGCCCATAGGTGCGCTCGGGGTCATGTTGCAAAAATGAAAACAGGGATTCAGCCGCAATCATCCCGGATTTCATGGCCGTATGATTGCCCTTGATCTTGGGCACATTCAAAAATCCGGCGGTGTCCCCAGTCAGAATACCACCGGGGAAAGAGAGTTTCGGCAAGGATTGAAGCCCGCCTTCAACGAGCGTGCGCGCCCCATAGGCAATCCGTCGTCCGCCCTTTAAATATTTTTGAACATCCGGGTGAGTTTTAAATCTCTGCATTTCTTCGAAAGGCGATAAATAAGGATTTTGATAGTCTAACCCCACAACAAACCCGATTGATATTTTATGGTCTTCCATGTGATACATCCATGAACCACCATAGGTATGCTGATCCATCGGCCATCCCACGCTATGGACAATCAGACCTTTTTGATGAAGCGCCGGATCAATCTCCCAGACTTCCTTGATTCCCAGCCCATAGGTCTGGGGGGAGCTTTTGTCACGAAGGCCAAATTTCTGGCACAGCATTTTGGTTAAAGAACCGTGACACCCTTCGGCGAATACGGTCTGACGCGCATGAAGTTCAACGCCGGGCACGAAATCAGAACCGCGCGTACCGTCTTTGTGTATCCCCATATCCCCTGTGGCCACGCCGATCACGCTATCGTGGGTGTCATATAAAATCTCGGCCGCTGAAAAACCGGGGAATATCTCGACGCCCAATGATTCGGCTTCACCGGCGAGCCATTTTCCCAGCTCACCCAGAGAAATAATATAATTTCCATGATTGGCCATCGGCGGCGGTGTCGGAAGCCGGTAAGACGATGTCGATGTGAAAAATAGGAATCGGTCTTCCCCGGCGGGCGTTCGAAGCGGTGCGTTTTTTTCTTTCCAATCCGGAATCAACTCATTCAAAGCTCTAGGCTCAAAGACAGCTCCGGAGAGTAAATGGGCGCCCACTTCAGAGCCTTTTTCCAGCACACACACAGAGATATCCTGCCCCGCGTGGACAGCGAGTTGTTTGAGCCGGATAGCGCAGGATAGGCCTGCGGGCCCTGCGCCGACGATGACCACATCATATTCCATGACATCTCTGTCGGGGCGGGCGGGTTGGGGCATGGGCATAAACCTTATGTATCGAATTAAACAGGGACAAGTCTTAGAATTTTACATGAAAAGGGGTTAAAAAACGCCTGTCATTATAATAGGATGATTTTCAGATATGACCAATGCCCAAAACCATATTTTTCTCTCCGCGCTTCAATGGTGCGTGGATATCGGCGCGGATGAGGCGTGGTCGGAGACTGCCCATGACCGGACGGCGTTTGTGTCACCATTTACAGCCGAAAGGGGGGCTCAGCCTCAAGCTTTTACGGCGGGGGCGCCGCGCGCGCCCGTTATAGCGTCCTTAACGGGCATGTCTGAATGGGTGCAGAAAGCCGAAAAATTGGCGCAGGATTCTAATACGCTCTCGGCCTTACGTGAGGCCATCTCGACTTTTGAAGGTTTGGGGATCAAAAAAACGGCTACCCAGATGGTCTTTGCTGATGGATTGCCGGGCGCGCATGTGATGGTTATTGGCGAAGCCCCGGGCGCGGATGAAGATCGTCAAGGTCTGCCATTCGTAGGTGCATCGGGTCAGTTGATGGATAAAATTCTGGCGGCTATTGATCTCTCTCGAACCCAGACAGATCCTGCCAAGGCTGTCTATATTTCCAATATTTTGAACTGGCGTCCTCCTGGGAACCGTACGCCGCTGGATTCAGAAATTGCTGTCTCTCTACCGTTTATCCGCCGGCATATTGAACTAGCAAAACCTGCACTCATTTTAATGTGCGGGGCGGTATCTGCCAGAGCTTTATTGGGACGAGCAGAGAGTATTTCCCGCCTGCGGGGACAATGGCATGACGTCATGGGTATTCCCGCACTCGCGACCTATCACCCGTCTTATTTGCTTCGAACCCCGGGACAGAAAAAAGCCGTGTGGTCGGATATGTTGATGTTTAACTCCAAGAAACAGGATATGGGGCTTTAGGTTTTTTAACACTATCCCATGAATTGTTCTTTTAAGATGCGCTCTTCCAGATTGTGATCGGGGTCGAATAAAATGGTCGCCGACATCTCGGATGACTGCACAATCTCCACATGGGTGACATCACGAATTTCGGTGAAATCGGCAGTCGCGCTGACGGGTCTTTTTTCAGACTCCAGCACGTCAATTCGCACGGAAAGATGCGCCGGAAGCAGAGCCCCGCGCCACCGCCGGGGGCGAAAGGCACTGATCGGCGTTAAGGCCAATACATTGGCCGAGAGCGGTAAGATAGGGCCATGGGCGGACAAATTATAGGCCGTTGATCCAGCCGGGGTGGACAGCAAAATACCATCACAGACCAGTTCCGGCAGGCGTTCCACCGACCCGGCATGTATTTTCAATTTGGCGGCTTGCCGCGTCTGTCTTAACAGGGAGACTTCATTAAACCCGGTCGCTTGGTGCTTTTTACCTGAACGATCCGTCGCGGTCATGACCAGAGGATGAATGGACACAGCTTGCGCTTTTTGAAGACGTGCCTGTAGGTTGTCGAGATGAAAAGGGTTCATCAAAAACCCAACAGATCCACAATTCATACCGTAAACCGGCTTGCGGTGAATATAGGCGGCATGCAGAGCCTCGAGCAATGTCCCATCTCCGCCTAAGGCAATCAAGGCATCTGCCTGATCCAACGGGACTGAATGAAATTGGGGCTCAATCACCGATAAGGCCTGACAGGCTTCGTCTGTGCCAGCTGTAAAAAATGCGATTTTTTTAAATGTCTCAGTCATTTTTTTTAAGACACGGATCTTGCCCGTCTTTCTTGCCAGGCCACAGGATCAGAGAGGAAATCTTCTACGGATGACAATGTTGCCGTATCAAAATATTTTTCGCCGCGCGCCACCGCAATCACATCTTTCCACGTCGTGAGAGCATGAAGCGTTAAGCCCCAGTCTTTCATATTCTGATAGCTTTGTGGGAAGTTACCGTAGTGAAACACGACAAAAGCATGCTCAATCTGGGCACCGGCTTCGCGCAAGGCATCGACGAACACTTTTTTCGATCCGCCATCGGTTTGTAAATCTTCAATCAAAATGACTTTTTCGCCATCGTGTTCGAAGGCACCTTCAATCTGGGCATTTCGGCCAAAGCCTTTTGGTTTTTTACGAACATAGAGCATAGGCTTGTTGAGACGCTCGGCGATAAAGGCGGCATAGGGGATACCGGCTGTTTCTCCCCCGGCCACAAAATCACAGGGTATGTCTTTCAGAATCTCTGCGGCAAAGTCCATCAATTTTGCTCTGGCCTCAGGGAAGGAAATGAGCCGCCGGATATCCACATAAACCGGCCCCTGTTTACCCGACGTATAGGTGAAAGGCTGGGCGGCGTTGATCAATACCGATTTGGTTTCCAGCAGAATTTTGGCACTTTCCTGTGCAATCATATTCAGTCGTGTTGTCATCATTTACGTTCCTAGCATGATTAAAAGTCGATAGATACCAATAAAATAACCCTTATTGCCTGTTATTGGCTCACCCACATGACCCGCGCCATCCAGGTGATATCGGCGGTTAATAACGTTCTGTTTTCATGATCCGGATTTAATGATTTCAAATCTATCCGGGACGGTGTCTGACGCATGAGTTCTTTGACCATGACTTCGCCGTGTACGGTACGCACGACGACGCGATCTCCTTTGCGAAGCGACGCCGACGGCGATACCACCAGAATATCCCCCTCACGATAAAGCGGCATCATGGACTCGCCGCTAATCTCCAGCGCATACGCGCCTTGTGTATCCGCCCCAGTTTCAGGAAAACGTATTTCGTCCCATCCTTCACCGGCTGGATATCCGTCTTCATCAAAAAAACCAGAAGATCCGGCCTGTACAAAGCCAATCAGCGGGAGCGTCTGGGGAGAGGTGAGCCCGTGTCCATTTTCTTCAGCGAGCGCCAGAAAATCAGACATCTGCGCCCCTGTCGCCAATAACACGCGGGCGATACTTTCGGTCGAGGGCCAGCGCGGCTTACCATCTGCCGAAAATCGTTTGCTTTTGTTAAAGGACGTTGAATCCAGTCCAGCCTGACGCGCGAGCCCTGAAGAGGAATACCCGAATCGTGCCGCCAAACGGTCGATCGCCCGCCATATATTTTCGTGTGTGAAATCCATTGCCTATAGGCTTGCATTCCTACGACTACATGTAAACAGGAAAAAAATCCTAAAAAAGGCTTGACAAAGGATAAAAATCCTATCATAAAGAGAACGTAAAGAGAACAATTGCGTCCAAAATCAACCTTTTTGCCGAAAGCTAACGTTATGACCCGATTAGACCGAACGCCGCGCCCGGTTTCAGACCGCCCCGCCACCCCGTTTGATTCTGCCCTAGAGGCGTGGTTTTGGTTTATTCAGGCGCAGGATGCCCGCAATGACGGGGCGCGTTTTGCCTCGGGGTTGGGGCTGGTGGCACGTCCGTGTGAACCTTCGGATATTCTTAAAATTCTTAATACCCTCTATCGCGCCCGCCGATTGACCCGGGATCATTTATTGGTTTTGCGTCATTACGGACGCCGGCAGATGCCCCCCGATCCACGGCGTGCGCGGGAACTCAGAGCGCATATTCTCTGGAAAGAAGCCCTTGATCGTCTTGAACCCATATGGGTGCGCAAGGGCATTGTTCGCGCGCAGACTGTTCATTCAGATTATCCCAATAAATTCTGGGCGCAACATGCCGTCATTTATCAGGGGGAGACACATGAAATATTACGCCGTGTTTAGCGGCCAGAGTGAGTTGCCCTGTGTTCGTTTTCTAAAATCTGGATTTAAGCATTGCTATGCGCTGATGCATGATGGGCGGGTATGGGTGACGGTCGATCCGCTCTCGCATTATACCGAAGTTACCGTACATCATCATCTACCGCCTGAGTTTGATTTACCCGCATGGTTGGAAACACAGGGCCTCAGAGTCGTCCCTGTAAGATATGTTCTCGCCGTGCCAAAACCTGTTCCATGGCGGGTTTATACCTGCGTTGAACTGGTGAAACGGGTGCTGTGCATTCGTCATCCATATGTGTTTACGCCGTGGCAACTTTATCGTCATTTAACCACACAAGATCAATATAAAGGAGTATCCCCTATGGGCGCCCTCATCAAATCCCCCAAGCCATCCAGCCCCGTAGAATCGACACCGATGGTATCAACGCCGCCGGCACCGCTCCCCGAACCTGTGCCAAGTGACGAAGAGATCAGGCATAAAAACCGTGAAGAAAATTTGCTTCGGCGTCTGCGCGGGACATGGGGAACTGTGGTCACCGGGTTTCGCGGGGTTTTGGGATTGTCACCTGACGCCTCGGCGGCGCCCCGTAAAAATTTATTGGGAGAATAAATATGGATACAGACACGCATACGCATAATTTATCCCGGTTGCTGAAACGATATGAACGCGCTAAGGCACGTCGGCGCGGATGGGAGAATCATTGGCAGGACTGTTACGATTATGCGCTTCCGGGACGCGGCGGGTTCAGTCGTGAGTATGCGCCCGGGCATCCGGAAACCGACCATCTGTTTGATGGCACAGCGATGGATGCGGTCGATCAACTCACGGCTTCGCTTTTGGGACGTTTAACGCCGCCCGGGACATCGTGGTTTGGGTTTAAACCGGGACCCGATTTAACCCCGGCTGAGGCCGATGCGCTGGCACCCGTGTTGGAACAGGCCGGAAAAACCATGCAGGCACATTTTGACCGTTCCAATTTTTCCGTGGAAATTCATCAATCTTATTTGGATCTGGTGGTGGGTGGGACAGCCGTTTTATTGTTAGAAGAAACAGACCCTGGATCATTTTCCGCGTTTCAATTTACCGCCGTCCCGCTTCGGGATGTTGTGCTGGAAGAAGGAGAGAACGGATATCTGGATGGTATCTTTCGTACCCTCTCGCTCACGTTGATGCAGATTAAGGATCGCTATCCGGATGTCGTACTTCCGCCCTCTGTGATACGTGCCGGGGATCAGGATGAACAAGCCCGATTTTCTATTATCGAATCTGTCCTGCCATCACCCGGATATGGATATGACTATCATGCCGTGCTGATGACGGATGCGATTCCGGCTTTATTGACGCAGGGGATGTTTCATCATTCACCCGCTATGGCGTTTCGCTGGATGAAATCACCCGGTGAAATGTATGGCCGATCACCCATCATGAAGGCTTTGCCTGATATTAAAACCGCTAACAAGGTCGTCGAGCTTATTTTAAAAAATGCCTCGATTGCGGCGACTGGCATATGGCAGGCGGATGATGATGGTGTCTTAAACCCGGCCAATATTGAACTGGTGCCCGGGGCGATAATTCCCAAGGCGGTCGGATCACAAGGGCTTAAGGCACTGGAGATGCCGGGGCGCTTTGATGTCTCACAGTTGGTGCTGGAGGATTTACGGGCGCGTATTCGCCATGCCTTGCTGACCGACAAGCTGGGGCAGATCAATACGTCGCGAATGACAGCGACAGAAGTGTTAGAGCGTTCATCCGAGATGACCATACTGTTGGGGGCAACCTATGGCCGGTTACAATGTGAATTGCTGACACCGTTGATACGCCGCGCCTATGCAA
This sequence comes from Alphaproteobacteria bacterium, assembly GCA_017302165.1. Classification (GTDB taxonomy): domain Bacteria; phylum Pseudomonadota; class Alphaproteobacteria; order Micavibrionales; family Micavibrionaceae; genus UWPOB-MICAV1. Next base: position 238,080 of record JAFLCW010000002.1, on the reverse strand, counting down.
TTTTACGCCGGCGTGGGGAAATCCCGGATATTGCGCTTGATGGTCGTTATGTCACGCTCGATTACCGTATGCCGTTGGCCCGTGCGCAAGGTCAGCAGGTTGCTCAGGATATTTTAATCTGGATGAAAGCCATGACGCAGTTAGGGTCTGATGCACTGTCATCCGTGGATATGGGCAAAACCGCCCGATATATCGGGGATGCCTTGGGTATCCCTGCCGACCTGATCCGTCAGGATACATCTTTACCTATTTCACACATCAACATGGAGACAACAGAACATGACCAGCGATAATTTATTGGATAATGAGATTCCTGAAAAATTCAAAGACACCGAAAGCGGCGACATCAGGCTGGGTGATTTTGTGAAATCGTATAAGGAATTGGAAAAGAAACTCTCGCGCCAGCCAGCACCCCCCGCCACGCCAGAAGATTATTGTATCACCTGTGACCATGGACTATTCACGCCGGATAAAGACGTGAATCAGAAATTGCACCGCGCGGGATTAAGCCAAGAACAAGTACAGGTTGTCTATGATGTGGCCGCTGAAAAAATGGTGCCGATGATTTTATCTATGGCGGCCGAATATCAGGCAGAGCATGAACTGGAAAAACTCATTGCTCATTTTGGCGGCGCCGAAACCTGGCAGGATGTGGCGCGTCAATTATTGGCGTTCGGACAAAAATCATTTCCGGCAGATGTACTTGATAACCTTGCCAGTTCGTATGAAGGGGTGCTCGCGTTACATCGCATGATGAAAGGTCAGGAACCGTCTTTGGTTAAAACGCCGGATGCGCATTCAAATAGGGCAGAACTTGATCTTCAATCGATGATGCGTGATCCGAAATACTGGCGCGACCAAGACCCAGCCTTTGTGGCCAAGGTCACGGAAGGATTCCAGAATATGTACCGGGGGTCACGCAAATAAAAAGGCGGTTTACGCATATTCAGCAATAACGTCTTGAAAATTTTTGGAGACATCCGGCGTTAAGGGAGAAAATTCAATCGCAAAGCGATCTTTCATTTTGCGGACAATCCTGCCGGTATGAGTCACGGTTTTGATGTCGTTCTTGAATGCGAATTTTAAGGTGATGTCCGTGTTATCGTTCAGGCTAAAGACACGATCATCGCCCGATAATAATACGCCGCCGATGCTCCAGTCTTCGACCGGAAATGTTTTGCCATCCACGATGCCAACACATTGATCCGTGCGTCGGCGCGGATGGCGACGCTTGTTGCCTTGATCATCATTGCTGATGGTCGTGCGCATCCGGGTTAAAATCGTGGCAAAGCTTGCCATGGGGTTCACCTAAAAATTAAGAATTTATTAATACAATTTACATATATAAGAAATCTTACCTTCGTACAATTATAAAAGCAAGAAAAAGGCTAAAAAATGGTCATAAATGAAATTTTTTATTGACAATATAGGATTTATTTCCTAAAATACATGCTATCAACGCCCAAATTCCGTTTTTCTCCCTTTAAGGCCGGATAACGCCGGGCTGGATGTTCCAGCCGGTGCCCGAGCGTTTGAGGGGTCTTTGTGTCCGGAATGTCCGCTGGCCGCATCTGCGATAACCCGCGCATTCATTTTTAACCATCTCATCCCAACATAAGAGGTACATATATGACGATCACGATTGATCAAGCGTTCGTAAAACAATTCGAGCGCGAAGTCCATGAAGCTTATCAGCGTCAAGGATCCAAACTCAAAAACACGGTGCGTTCTGTCACGAACGTGCAAGGGGCATCGACCACCTTTCAGAAAATCGGCAAGGGAACAGCCTCAACCAAATCAACCCACGGCATGGTACCGGTGATGAATCTGGCGCATTCAAATGTGGAATGTACGCTTCAGGATTATTATGCCGGTGACTGGATTGATAAGATGGATGAACTTAAAATCAATATCAACGAGCGCCAGGTGATTGCCAGCGCGGGCGCGCATGCGTTAGGTCGCAAGACGGATGAATTGATTATTTCTGCATTGGGTACAGCGTCCCAGAATGTCATTGCCGATGGGGGCGTTGGTTTGACCAAGGCCAAGGTGCTGAGTGCGTTTGAAACATTCGGCGCGAAAGATGTGCCCGATGATGGGGCGCGCTTTGCCGTGATTGGCTGGAAACAGTGGAGTGATCTGCTGGCGATTAATGAATTTGTATCGGCGGATTATATTGGCCATGACCAGCTTCCGTATACCAGTATGACCCAAGCTAAAATGTGGCTAGGCACCATATGGATCCCGCATACCGGTCTTCCGGTCACAGGCGGTGGGGTGCGGTCTTGTTATTTCTATCATAAGACAGCCATTGGTCACGCGTCAGGGTCTGATGTGCAAACCGACATCAGCTGGCACGGCGACAGAGCCGCCCATTTCGTCAATAACATGATGAGTCAGGGCGCGGCCTTGGTGGATGATACAGGAGTGATCACCATCAATTGCGATGAAACACCGGCGTAATCGCTTTCGTCTCATCATAACGTATCTGTGGCCGGGGATAGATTGCCCCGGCCTTTTTTAATTCGATATTTATCACATAGGAAACATCACATGGCTTTAAAACTGACTGACTTAAGCGTTCTGGCGTATGCAAATAATTTTACGCTCTGGCATTACCGCACCACCGATAATGCCGTCACCACCGCCGGATATTTCAACAATGCCTCAGATATGATGAGCATCGGTGATTTGCTGATTGCGAATATCGATACAGACGGCACGCCCTTGACGAAATTTTATATCGTCACTGGAAATGCGAACAATGTGGTCACGGTCGCGGTCTATTCTTAACCGAATATGATCCTCTCCCTGACATGTCCCTGAAGTGACCGCCGGGAAGGCGCCCGTTTGCTGATGGGGGGTTCCTTTCCCTCCAAAGCCTGCCACCGCCCCGGTTCGCGCGCCTGTCAGGCGCTGTCTGTATTGAGTTTTCCGACCCGGCCGAATCACGTATTTGGCCGGGTTGGGAAATATTTATAATTTTTTAATAAAATCAATAAGTTACAAATTATGTTTGCTTTGTGGCAGGGATATTTGTTAAAAAAGTCTTAACTAATAAACAACTTCGTAAGGTGTGTGCGTGATTTCTCCGCAACAGACAACCGGACAATTCTTCGTGCCCCATGATGGTGGCATGCCGGTGTTTGCCACGGCTCAACATCAGGCCAATGTGATCGCCGACTTGAATTATGATCTGGTGGATCATGTGTCAGCCGTCGGCGCGCACCATCTGGGTCAGACACGTGAAGGTGTATTACTACTCGGCACCGAAGCTCAGGCCTGGCAGTTATCCCATGAATTGGGGGGACTGGTGGAACGTGCACAGCCGGTCACATCCTCTGTCCCGGCCGCAAAAGTATCCAGTTTCTTTGGCAAAGATTTTGAACGTGCCGTAGCAGGCCTGCGAGTAGCCAATACGAATATACCGTTTTTCAAGCCCGCCCCGATGGCCTATCGCGCGGCGTAAGTTCATTTAAATAACCTTTTGGTTGTTGCGGATTGACCTTTCCCGGTTGTCCGCTTTTTTATTTTTTTCTTTCATCCAAGGAGTTTGATCATGGCACTGACCGATGTGGCCTTATGTTCGCGTGCACTGGTGCGTCTGGGCGCGACCCCGATTTCGTCTTTCACCCAAGGCACCGCAGAATCAGACGTCGCCAGCCATTTATATGCGCCCGTCCGGGACGCTTTATTGTCGGCCTATCCATGGACCTTTGCAATGGCGCAAGCGCCGCTGACGAAATCCAATATTCCGCCTGTGGCTGATTATGCGTCGTCTTTTATATTGCCACTTGATTATCTGCGCGCGGTATCGGCGGGGAATGGGGGGCGTGGCCGGGGTCTTCATTACCGAATCACGCAAGGACGGCTTCACACACAGGCCGATGCGGTGACGCTCACCTATATTTTCAGACCCAGCGAGCTCGACTTCCCGCCCTATTTTGATATGGCGTTGATGGCACGCTTGGCGGCAGAGTTTTGTATTCCGCTCACGGAAAATACCGCTCGTGCGGATAGTTTATACCGTCTTGCGGAGGGTGAACTGGCGCGCGCCCGTCAAATTGACTCCCAGCAGGATAGTCCGGGACGGATCGAAAACTTTACTTTAATCGATATCCGCCAATAACCCTTTGTCTTTCAACATCAGGATCATTCATGACACGTATCCGTCAGGTTAAAACCAATTTTACGGCTGGCGAGGTATCGCCGGAATTACTGGGCCGGGGAGATCTTCGGGCGTATGAGAATGGCGCACTGAAACTCCGTAATCTATTTATATATCCCACAGGCGGCGTTACGCGCCGTGCCGGTCTGGCCTATGTCGATCTAGCCGAGGGTGAAGGGCGGCTTATTTCATTTGAATTCAATACCCAGCAAACCTACTTACTGGTGCTGACGCATCTCAAAATTTCGCTCTATCTGGATGATGTCGAAGTTGCCAGTCTGACCGCGCCGTGGACACTCGCGCAGATTCCGCAGGTATCTTGGACACAAAGTGCCGATACATTATTGATGGTACATCCAGATGTGCCGCCCAAGAAATTGACGCGGCAACCCGGTGGCAGTTTTCTACTCGAGGATTGGTCTTTTCTTACCGATGATGGTTTCAACGAGCAACCCTATTATAAATTCTCGCACCCGCTGAACGGGATTGTTCCCAGTGCCACCACGGGCTCTATTATACTGACAACAACGATTGCGTCTTTTGTCCCGGCACATGTGGGCACACGTCTTCGCCTTCAGGGCAAGGAAGTAGAGATCACGGGTTATGTATCCCCCACGCAGGTGAATGCGTCGGTGTTGGTTCCCTTGGTGAGTATTGTGAGAACCGTCGATTGGGAAGAACAGGTTTTTTCCCCAGTCCACGGATATCCGATATCGGTGGCATTTCATCAGGATCGTTTGGTGATTGGCGGGTCAAGGGATTTACCCAATCGTCTATGGTTTTCACGATCAGGGGATCTTTTTAATTTCAATCTGGGTACAGGTTTGGATGACGAAGCGATTGAATTCGCCATATTGTCCGATCAGGTGAACGTGATACGCGGTATTTTTTCGGGCCGGCATCTACAGGTTTTTACCTCTGGCGCGGAATGGATGGTCACCGGCGATCCGCTAACGCCGACGAATGTGCAATTAAACCGTCAGACGCGCGTTGGGTCAGTGATTGACCGGTATATCCCGCCGGTGACGGTTGATGGGGCTACTCTTTTTGTGGCGCGCAATGGCCGTGAAATACGTGAATTTCTCTATACAGATATCGAACAAGCCTATCAGGCGACCGATCTGGCGTTATTGTCCCGGCATATCATCCATAGCCCGGTTGATCAGGATTATGACCCCGGACGACGGCTGTTATTTATGGTGAGAGCCGATGGAAAATTTGCCACCTTGACCGTTTATCGTGCCGAACAAGTCGCCGCGTGGACACTTCATGAGACAATTGGTGAGGTGAAGTCAGTGTGCGTGGTGGGTGACCGCGTGTATCTTCTGGTTAAGCGCGGATCTGTTTTTACCATTGAATTATTCGATGAAGAACGAACGCTGGATTCGTCAATGACGGGCACTCATCCTACCCCGACAGTGAACTGGTCGGGGTTATCACATCTGAATGGCCAGACTGTATCGATTGTCGCAGATGGAAAAATTCAGCCAAGTCAAACCGTGACAGGCGGCGCCATTACGTTATCAGTCCCGGCCTTGACCGTTCAAATCGGGTTGCCGTTTACACATGTCATTGAACCTCTGCCTTTATCCGTTTCGGATATCGGCGGACGTAAACTGCGTATGATTGAAGCCATCTACCGTCTTCAGGATACGCAGGCACTTCATCTGGACACGGGTCAGGGGATCAAAAATATTCCGCTGACGCCGACGCCTGCGAATATGCCGCTTGAATTTTTCAGTGGAGACAAATCCGTGCGAGCCTTGGGGTGGCAGGCCAAGAGTATGACGCCCCTGTGGCGGATTGAACAATCAGAACCGCTGGCCTTTACGTTACTGGCGGTCAGTACCGATATTAAAATCAACGATTAAGGAGATATAACCCATGGCAGGTATCGCATCCGCGGCGCAAATGATTGCCCCCGTCATCACTGGTCTTTCGGCTGTTAATAATATTGCCGGTGCGATCACTGATTCCACGCGTGCCCGGCGAAGTGCCACACAGGCCGAACGTCAGATGGCGGATCGCCAAGCCGAACAGGCGCGTCAGATTCAGGAAAATGCAGATAGGGAACGACAAAAACTGGCCTTAAGTTCCCAGCAGGCCGAAGCTGAAAGACGGTCTGCCCTGAAGCGGGCGGTGGCACGTCAACGTGCCATGTTCGGATCGGCGGGGATCAGTCCTCAGGATGGGTCTTCCGAAGCGGTATTGCTGGGGATGTTTGAGGAATCAGACGATGAACGTCAACGGCGCGAAGAGATGGATCAGATTCGGCTGAATACGATTGACCAAAATATCGCCCAGCAAGGCCGTATTAATATTCTTCAGCGCACACAGCTGAGTGAACGCAATAAAATTGATAAGGCTTCAGGATTTTCACTCGCGAAATCCATCTTTTCCTCATTTTAATAGGTGTGGCGCATGATCATTGAAGATAAACAAAGAAAACAGATCGCCGAATTCTTACCTCAGGCGATGCGTAAGGCCATTGAGTCTTATTTCGATTTTATGTCGCAGGAACAGGCCAGACGGTCTGACAAAAATTCACTAACCAAGGATTTTTCAGATCATCACACCGCCTGTAAAGTCGCGCTCGCACATATTGAGTTGCTTTTCAAACTGACTAAGGAAGCGGGGCTTGAGGATGAGCCTGGCATGTATCAGAAAAAGGAAATAGAGGCCGTCCTGCGGCAGATTCAGCACGATTATCAACACATGAAAAACCTAGAAGGTACGTCTGAGCCGGATATCACATAAAACATTTATATGTCCAATTCATATGGTCATCACCATCTATCCGCCTGACAGAAAGAGCTAATAATTCATGCCGACGGCCTCTGGAAATGATATCGGATTTGAGCTATTCTTAACCACATGGAACGCCCTGCAGAAATATTCAACGCCCCGACATCACGCGAAGATCGCGAGATGGCTCGAAGAATGCTGGGCGCGTGGCGCGCGGCGATTACTGCTGATGGCCTTCCGCGCGAGCGGGAAATCGACGATCATCGCGGTGTTCTCGGCTTGGCTGCTCTACAGGGATCCGGATTTGCGTATCCTGGTGTTGTCCGCCGACCAGCTCCTCGCGTCGAAGATGGTGCGCAACATCCGAAAGATCATCGAGAAGCACCCTTTAACTTCGACCCTCAAGCCAAAAAAAGCGGATCAGTGGGCGAGTGACCGTTTCACGGTGCGTCGGCGCCAGGAATTGCGCGATCCGTCAGTACTGAGTGCCGGTTTGAATTCCAATATTACGGGTATGCGCGCCGATGTGATTATTTGCGACGATGTGGAAGTGCCCAATACGTGCGACACACCCGGCAAGCGTATGGATTTACGCGAACGGTTAAGCGAGAACGAATTTATTTTGGTGCCGGGGGGATTCCAGATTTATATGGGAACGCCCCATAGTTGGGATACGATTTATGCTGATACTGTCCCCGAGAATAGACCCGATGCCGATATTTTTTTAAAAGACTATGAACGGTTACGTTTGCCGTTGCTGAATGCCCATGGAAAAAGCATTTGGCCAGAAAGATATTCAGATCAACAGATCGAAACCTTAAAACGTCAAGCAGGGCCTTATAAATTTGCCTCTCAGATGATGTTAATGCCCGTGACACAGACACAAGGTAGGCTTAATCCTGACTTGCTCTGTCCGTATGCCGAAGATTTGGTTACCCACGAAGTTCATCAAAAATTATTCTTATCCCTATGTGGACGGCGTCTTGTGTCCTGTTCGGCGTGGTGGGACCCGGCGTTTGGGGCGGGGCGGAGGGATTCTAGTGTGCTGGCGATTATCTATACGGATGATCAGGGGGAGTATTGGCTCCACCGCTTAATGTATCTGGATATTCGGGGGAGCATTGAAGACGAGGCGACGGCCCAGTGTCAGTACATCGCGCAGGAGATAAAAAGATTTTTTGTGCCATCGGTGGCGATTGAAACAAACGGTATTGGGAAATTTCTGCCCGCTATCTTACGCCGGGAACTGGCGTTAAAGAAAATTCCGTGTGCCGTGGTGGAACAGGTCAGTACTCAGCCCAAGGATATTCGAATCCTTGAGGCATTTGATGCCGTCATGGCGGCGCGCGCCCTTCATGTCCACCGCAGTGTAATGGATACACCGTTTATTCAGGAAATGCAGGAATGGTATCCCGGCATTAAAGGCGCACATGATGATGGATTAGATGCGGCCGCCGGGGCGATCCGGCTGGAGCCTGTTCGTCTGAAGCGTGTTTATTTTTCAGGTCGTCAGAGTTGGCCAACAGAATATTAATACATCAAAGGAGATATCATGTTTTCAAATGAATTAATGTGGTGGATTACGGTTGTCGATATCCCTGTTTTAACGGGTTTATTCTGGTTGATATGGCGCACCCGAAAAGAATCAGAAGAAGCCGTCGACGATCTTCATGAAAAACTGGAACGTCGTGCTTCACAGTTTCGGGAAGGATTATCGGCCTTCAAGCTCGAGGTAGCAAAAAACTATGCCTCTGTCACGGATATGAAGGATTTGGAAACACGTATTGTGTCTCATTTGCTTCGGATTGAATCAAAACTGGATCAAACAGCCCTGAAGACAGAATCACTTCAATTCAGGCCTTAATTATTTTTCGGGAACATCATGATGATTCATTTTTTAAAACCGCTGACACGCGGCAAGCATATGTCTATATCAGCGCGAGATGAGGATGCAGAAATCTATCAAAAATTATCTGAAGATATTCTGGCGCGTACGCTGTGGGGGGAGGCGCGCGGTGAACCCCAAGCCGGGATTGAAGCGGTGGCTAGCGTGATCTTAAACCGCGTGCGGATCGCTCAGGCCAAAGGGGGGTATTGGTGGGGCACGGATATCATATCGGTTTGCCAAAAACCCTATCAATTTTCGTGCTGGAATAAATCAGACCCCAGCTATTCAAAATTAATTGCCGTGACCGAACGCAATAAACATTTTGTTCAATGTGTGATGATTGCCCGCCGGGCACTGGCCGAACAGATCCGGGATATCACCGGCGGCGCCACGCATTATCACGCGGATTATGTGTCCCCCTATTGGATCACAGGGCAAACGCCGACCCTGAGGGTTGGCCGTCATATTTTTTATAAACTGATAGAAGGATAAGACATCATGATTCCCGCGATACTGACTAAGATTGGGTTACCTGTTTTGATTGATTTAGTATCAGGCGCCTTGCGCCGAGTGGAACATCCCTCGGCACAAAGCGCCTCACAGGCACTCGATAACGTTCAATCTGCGTTGGCATCCGGGCTCATCACCGATAGCCAAATGGCCGAAGCTAATCGTCATGCCGAAGCCATGGCGCATTTAAAGCAAAAAGAATTTGAGGTCAGTTTATCTGAGATCAACCAATCGCTTCGGTCAGAAGTTGCCTCAAACGACCCCTATGTCCGCCGGATGCGCCCAACATTTGGGTATTTGATGGCGTTGACATGGGCGGCGCAAATGTTTGGACTGGCCTATGTGGTGGTTTTTGAAACCGATCAAGCCGCGCGCGTGTTAGAGGGGATGGCGTCGCTCTCGAGTATATGGGCAGTGGCTTTGTCGGTTCTCGGGATCTATGTGTATAAGCGCAGTGAAGAAAAAAAATCAACCCTGCCTTTCTTGCGGTCAGAAACACCAGAATCAAAATCTAAACGGCCGCCTGTGCCGCCGCCCAAACCTCAGGTTAGATCCAATATTAATCCTTAAAATATTATTTGGGTTTTTTAGGATAAGACAGGCTGTATTCCCGGTAGATGGAATAAAGCCCGGCAGAGATAATCAGGCAGAGACCGATCACGGTTGTTGATGTCGGCAGTTGATGGAACACCCAAAAGCCGAAAATCGTTCCCCAGATAATTTGCGTATAATGGAAAGGTGTGACCATAGCTGTCAGTGGTGCCATGGCAAAACCCTTAGAGCATGCCATGATCCCGCACACCACAAAAGGCGCGTGCATTAATAAAAAAGGAATATGATCCGCGGTAATGAGAGAGACGGGATTAGCCTCGTCAAACACCAGCAGACAGATTCCATTGATCAGGAAGACAAACAGGGTCGGATAAAATGCATAAAGCGGGGCAAACTCATCCGTCCCGATCCGTCGTGCCTGAATGACGCTTAACGATGACCAGAATGCTGCCATAAGGGCATATAGATAACCGACCCCCATATCATTAAATTGGGGCCCCGCCACCACCAATACACCCGAAAAAGCCACGCCTGTTGCCATCCAGCGTCGCCACCCCACATGTTCTTTCAGAAAAAAAACGGCAAAAATCTTACTTAAAAACGGGCTGATGAACACGATGGCATAAAAATCCGTGAGCGGCAGAAGCTTGAAGGCAGTCACCGCAAAATAAGATGTACAAGCAATCACAATCCCTCGTAAAATATGAGCCTTCCACTTTGCAGACTTAAATCCCGCTTTTCCTTTTTTAAACCAGATGATCGCCCCTGAAATGATTATCCCGAATAACCCACTTATCGTCATCAACTGAGAGGTGGAGAAGGTATCCCGCAGGATTTTGGTCACAACATCGGCACAGGAAAAAAAGAAATATCCTAGGACGACATAAAAAATCGACCGGAAGATAAGGCTTCTATATTCGGGGGATGTGGGTGACATATTGCGCTTACTTATATATAGAGATATCTTCGTTGGCGAGTATAAAATATCTATTCCGTCTTCTTCTTTTATAAATAGGTTCTGTCATGACCATTGCCCCCAGTTTTAAAAAATCATCCCAGCGTTTTGGGGATATGGCATCTGAATTCTTCAGGCTTGAATCCGCCGGGGGGATTATTCTGGTTGTGGCCGCCGCGCTGGCCTTGATTGTGGCGAATTCACCACTTTATGGTCTGTATCATTATATTTTGAACGATATTCAATTCCGGATCGGTTTTTCGGATGTCACCGGCCATGATGCCCAAGTGCAAAAATCTATTTTGCTCTGGATCAATGACGGCTTGATGGCCATCTTCTTTTTTCTGGTTGGGCTGGAAATTAAACGGGAATTTGTTAAAGGCGAGTTGTCCAGCCGCGAGCGCGCGTTGCTTCCGGCACTCTGCGCTGTTGGCGGGATGGCTATTCCGGCCTTTATATATTGGTTTTTGAATCAGGATAACCCCGAGGCCATTCGGGGATGGGCCATCCCGGCCGCAACTGACATTGCCTTTGCGCTGGGGGTTTTGTCTTTGTTGGGGACACGCGTGCCGACCTCGCTTAAGGCATTGTTATTGGGCATTGCGGTGATTGATGATTTGGGGGCGATCATCATCATTGCCGTCTTTTTTTCTGGCCAACTGGCGATGACAGCTTTGTATGGAGCCGGGATATGTGTGGCTATTCTGGCGGCGCTGAATATCAAAGGGGTGGCGAGCCGCATTCCCTATATTTTGCTCACGCTGGTTTTATGGGTGTGTGTGCTCAAATCAGGCGTACATGCCACCATTGCCGGGGTATTGGGGGCGTTATTTATTCCGCTCTCCTGCCCTCGTGATCCCAACCGATCGCCCGCTCAGGAAATTGAACATAGTTTGCACCCGTGGGTCGCGTTTGGTGTATTGCCGCTGTTCGGGTTTGCGAATGCCGGCGTCCCGTTTGATGGCATGGGGTGGCATTCCCTCATGGATCCTATCACGCTGGGGATTGCGGCTGGGCTATTTATCGGCAAACAGATCGGGATTTTTTTGGTGATGGCATTTTGTGTCGTGACACGTATTTCCCCTATGCCCACCGGGGCGAACTGGATGCAGTTATATGGCGTGTCTTTACTCTGTGGGATTGGGTTTACGATGTCACTGTTTATTGGCGGACTCGCATTGGAAGGCATACATATGCAGGCTAGCGTGCGTTTAGGGGTTCTGGTAGGATCAATTGCGTCTGCCTTTTTGGGGTATCTTGTCTTACGTCTGGGTTCATCCTCTTCTGATCAAAGGAAATAATGATGGCATCGGCACCTTTTCACATTTCAGGGTCTATTGTTGATATGGCGGGGGATGGCGTCTGGCCGCACATGGCCGCTGAAATCCGGGATCAGTTGATCGCCCCTTTTTTCAAGGTGGATTGGAAGGTACATGATATTTCTTTGCATGCCCGGGACAAAACAAAGGACGACGCCTTGAACGCGGCGATTGCGGATTTAAAAACACATAAATGCGCCATTAAAGGCCCCACGATCACCCCCACCAAAGAAGAAACCGCGAAGATGGGGCTATCCAAACAATGGGATTCGCCCAATGGCATTATCCGGCGGGCGATCAATGGGTCGGCTATTTTAAGAAATACGATTGAAATTTCAGGGATGGACAAATACGCCCCCCTGATGCGTGATGTGACGATTGTCCGTCAGGCGGTGGGGGGTATTTATGGCGCGCCGAATGTGGCCATTCCGGGTAAGGGAACGGTCAAGGTCACGTATGAAGCCGAAGATGGCACCGTTAAGACCTTGATTGACGGCCGAAAAGTGGAACAGGGTGTTTTATTGCTGACGACGGAAACAGATACATCCATCCGTGATTATGCCCATGCGGTATTCCAGCAGGCGATTGTTATGCGCAAATCGGTTGTCTTTGCCGGGAAGGATACGATCAGCCCTGTTTATGATGGGCGGTTTATTGATATTTTTAATACGATTTTCAAAGAATCATACGCCGAAACATTCAAGGCGCACACGCTTCAGTTTAGTGACAAGGTGCAGTTGATTGACGCGGTGGTGTCTAAAATCCCTCAAGGGAAGATGAATAACATGATCATCGCGCTCAAGAATTATGATGGCGATGTGGTGTCGGATCAGGTGGCGGGAGAACATAAATCGCTGGGGTTGATGGATTCAACACTCGTGAGTGCGGATGGTATTTTGCTGGCAGACCCGCCACATGGCACCGCGCCCGATCTTGAACCCGCGTGGCATGAAAAAAAGATTCTTTTGGCTAACCCGACCGCGCATATTTTTGCCTATGCCGAAGCCATCCGTCACAAGGCAAATTTAAACGGACAAACACAAGGCGCCGATATGGCCAAAAAATTAAAATTGGCGGTAGTGGCCACCATTGAAAAAGGCATGATATCCGGGGCATTAACGGGTGATCTGGCACCGGATCGCGCCAAGGCTATTACGGGTCAGGCTTTTATTGCCCATGTGCGGGATAACTTTAAAACGATGATCTAATCATTAAGCGGACGCGGCGTTCAAGGTATTCAGCAATAAACACGCAATCGTCATCGGCCCCACACCGCCCGGTACAGGCGTGATATATCCCGCGACCTGTTGCACGGAATCAAAATCTACATCCCCGCATATTTTACCTGTTTCAAGACGGTTGATGCCCACATCAATCACGATGGCGCCGGGCTTGACCCATTCTGCCTTAACCAAGCGCGGTTTTCCAATCGCACAGACCAAGATATCGGCAGAGCGACATAGCGCGGGTAGATCACTTGTTTTCGAATGTGCCGTCGTCACTGTGCAATGTTCAGCCAGAAGTAATTGCGCCATGGGTTTGCCGAAGAGATTTGATCGTCCGATCACGACGGCCTTTAGGCCGCTTAAATTCTCGCGGACAGATTTAATCAACCGCAATGACCCTTGCGGCGTGCAGGGCACCATGCCGTCTTTCATGCCCAGAAATAATTTTCCGGCATTGGTGATCGTGAGACCGTCAACATCTTTGTTCGGAGCAATAGCTTGAACCAGTGATTCCTGAACGCCGGCCAGATGATCCGGGAGTGGCAGTTGAAGGAGTATGCCGTGAATTTTCGGGTTTACGTTTAAATTCTGGATGACGTGACGAATATCAGTTTCCGTGGCCGACGCCGGAAGGGCGTGTTCGTAACTCACGATACCGACTTCGGCGCAGGCCTTGATCTTGCTGGAGACATATATATGTGAGGCCGGGTTATCCCCGACCAGAATCACGGCCAATCCCGACTTGTCTGGCAGGGCGGATACCCGCTTGGCGATATCCTGCCGCAGGGCGGCGGCGATATCTTTCCCATTAATGATCTGTGCACTCATCCTCAAATCACTAGAACATATTGATATAAAAGGCAAATTTTTTTAATATTATCTAAGTAAGGCTTTCTTAATATAAAAATTATCTAATATTCATAAACCCCAAGGCAGGGCGACAATTTTCAGGTAGAATATGGGGTGAATCAGTCTTCAGGTGCCGTTCGTGCGTCTGTTTTTCAAGCAAAGAATATATGTCGCCACATCTGTGTATTTCTATGTGCTGAGCCTTTATCCATATAAAAATTAACAAGTCGTTAGGGATACACCTGTTATTCTAAAGGATAAGAGGGGAATTCTATCCATAAGGGGGAGTCATGGGAATCATGTCATTTATGCGTTCAATCCGCGATCAACAATCCGGGAACGTCTTTTTCGCCCTTTTTGGCGCAGTTGCCCTTGTGGGGGTGGTCGGTGCCACCAGTATGCAGATTATGAAAGGGCCTGTGCGGTCGATGTCCGAAGTGACCAAGCGCACGGTGGCCGAAAATAATATGATTGCGTCGGCCAAGCTCTCCCTCTTGGCCGCGACATCTCAATCCAATGACGGGGACTGTGACGCGGACGGATTTGTGGAACCTGTGCCGTTTGAAAATGCGGGCGCAAGCCCCAAACCGACGGGTGGGGGATATCTGCCCGCGTCTTTAGGGGCGGCGTTGAACGATCCGTGGGATACACGCTACGGGTATTGCGTATGGGATCATGGGTCGGTGACGTCTGCCTGCGGCGGCGGAAATTTCTTGGCAGGTGCCAATAGTAATACGGGCTATGCGATGGCGATTATTTCAGCCGGCCCTGACAGAACCTTCAATACCAGCTGTAGTGCCTATCCGTCTGCTAATGCGCTCAACAAAGCGGGGGGATCGGACGATATTGTGCTGGGATATACTTATGCCGAAGCCGAAGCCAATTCCGGCGGCCTGTGGAATTTAAAATCCGGCAACCCGAATGTGGCCGAGATTAATAAGAACCTTGAAGTCAAAGATAGCGGCGGTACGACGACTTTTGCCCTTGATTCGCAAACGGGTATCGGGGATTTCATTGGCGTGATCACTGCCACGATCGCCGGAAAAGCCGGTGCACCGCTGGACATCACGGGTAACGTGACGTTTGAAGATAGTGGCGTGGCCATTGGCGGTGCGTGTACACAAACAGATTCGTTCGCCTTTGACGGCACGGCCGATAAACTGGTGCGGTGTAATGGCGCCACCTGGGAAGTTGGCGGGGCAGATAATCTGGGGAACCATACGGCAACACAAAACGTCGTGCTTGGATCCAATTGGTTATCAGGAGACGGGGGCAACGAAGGTATCCGAGTGGATGCGACAGGCAATGTCGGGATTGGCGTGGTGCCAACGTATAAGCTCTCTGTTGATGGTGTGGCTCATTTTATCGGTGGAGGCGGCGCTTTAGATTCTGTTATTAATTTTGGTGTCGCGAAAGACAGTTACCTGCGCGCTGGAACGATAGGCGGAAAAGTGGTGATTGGTGATCAAAATACCGGAAATGTTGAACTGAGTTCTGCCGGCGCTTTGACCAGAATTATGGGTAATTCAGACGTCGTGGGGAATGCGACTGTTGGTGGTACGCTGGGTGTAACAGGTGTCACAACATTAACAGGGGCGGCAATACTTCAAAGCACAGCAACAATTTCTGGCATACTTGAAGTTCTTGGTAGCGCCATTCATAACACCGGAGCAACGCCGCTATATCGTATGATGAACACGGCGGCGGCTTCGGGTTCCCGCGGCTGGCAGATTCAAAATAATGGCAGTCTCTATTTTGGCACAACCGATGATACGTATAACTGGCAGGACAGTTCTGTGCTGACCCTTGCCCGAAATGGTTTGGTGTCCATCGGCGGAGAGTTGGATATGACGTCAGGTAAGATCATCAATCTGGCCGATCCCATCGCCCCGCAAGAAGCCACAACCAAAGCCTATGTCGATGCCCGGGTGGCCGCCGGGACAGGGTTCGTGGAACAAGACCCGCAGGTTGGAACCATCACGACGGCTGGAAAATGGTG
This sequence comes from Alphaproteobacteria bacterium, assembly GCA_017302165.1. GTDB lineage: Bacteria > Pseudomonadota > Alphaproteobacteria > Micavibrionales > Micavibrionaceae > UWPOB-MICAV1. Next base: position 221,869 of record JAFLCW010000002.1, on the reverse strand, counting down.
TCAGTCTGACGGGACAGTGATTGTCTGCGATAAAAACGACCCAACAGTTGCTGGCTTTGGGGACAATTTGGGGAACCATATTGCGACTCAAAATGTTCGATTTCGAAGTTCAACGGGTGGTGCCGGGATTAACGTTGGCGGTGGATCTGGCGATAATCTGGGGGCAGGGGGCACTACATCAGGAACCCTTTACTCAAAAAGCGGAAGTTATGGATATGTAGGTCTTGATGGAAATGATCATATCCGTTTTGATGATAACACGGGTGCATATTTTCAAATCAACGGGGTATGGGAATACTATCTCTCTGGTACACAATTTATTCCTTACACTAATAACGATATTGATTTTGGAAACTCTTCTTATCGTTGGAAAGACGGATGGTTCAACGGTACTATGAATGTTGGAAGTCATATCAATACCACTGGCCAAATCACCGCAAACAACGCTTCACCGACACTCACACTTCAAGACACGGATCACAGATCCGGGTATATCCATGTCAATTCCAACCAGATGTATTTTCTGACAGGGGCAAATAACGCAGGATATAACGCATGGGCAGTCAATGGTTCCTATTGGCCGATACAGATTGATCTCGCAAGTGACTTGGTTCAGTTTGGCGGACAACTTAATTTGGCGGAAGGGAATCTAAACCTTGGATCCTATGCGGTAGTGGGTCCTGCCGGAACGGTGATTGATGCGGGTGGCGGGTGGATTCGAACCTATGCGGGTACTGGGTGGTATAACGGCACATTTTCGGGTGGGATACATATGTCAGATTCAAATTATGTCCGCACCTATGGTTCGAAAGCTTTTTATGCACTCACCGCCAACGGCTCAACTCCGGCTGTCTATGGTCAAAATACATCTACCAATTATGGGGTTTACGGACAGTCAGCTGGTAATTATGGGGTATATGGCTATACTGCTTCATCAGGTGCAGGGGGCGTCCTAGGATATGCCGCAAATAGCGTGCAGTTTGGTATTTTAGGGCATGCGAATACATATAGTTTTTACGGAAACGGCCGTATGTATTCCGCAAATCTTTTGAACTCTGCCGGTGGCTACGCGATGTGTTACAATGGGGGGGACTTACTGTATGCCGCCTCGTGTGATTGGTCGGATATTCGGCTGAAAGAAGATATCAAGCCGATAGATGGGGCGCTGGATAAACTTCTCACCCTCAAAGGGGTGTCGTTTGAATGGAAAGACGAGAAGCGACGTAAAACGGACGGAAAACAAATCGGTTTGATTGCTCAGGACGTTGAAAAAGTTTTCCCTGAAGTCGTCCACGAATCTACGGGGGATAAAGGCTATAAGTCGCTCTCCTATCAATATCTTGTTGGGCCGATTATCGAGGGTATGCGCGAACTCAAAACTCAGAATGATGTGACACAGGCCGCGCTCTTGAAACTGGCGAAGGGTGAAACGCTCGATCCCAAAGAACTTGATGAATTACGGGTCTCAAGTTCAACCGGGGGGACAAACAGCGAAGGTTATATTTTATGGTTATTGCTTGGGGTGATAGTCCTTCAAGGTATTGGGATTCTTTATATTCTACAAAAAAAACAGCACGTGAATGGCTAGGAAGGGAATAAGAACACATGACAAAAATCGGCTGTTTTAAAAACATATTTTTATTTTTCGCTTCCATGATCGGGGTGTCTGGCATGGCGCAGGCTTGTACCAGCCCAGCAGGGGTAGCCGGCGACCAGTTTTATAATACAACAATTAATGGCATGCAGTTTTGCAATGGCACAGATTGGGTTAATATGAGCGGCGGTGTCGGGCCTCAAGGTCCTGCCGGTCCTACAGGCGCGACAGGTCCCACAGGTCCGACAGGTCCCACAGGTCCGACAGGTCCCACAGGTCCGACGGGGCTCACAGGACCCGCCGGCCCCACAGGCCCCACAGGCTTGACGGGGGCAACCGGCCCGGCGGGCGCTACCGGTCCCCAAGGTCCCCCCGGTCCCACGGGAGCAACGGGGGCAACAGGTTCTCAAGGTCCGCAGGGTCCTCAAGGTCCTCAAGGCCCGCAAGGACCTGCGGGTCCGTCTGCGACATGTGGCGGCCAGCCGGTTGGTTACTCATATATTTCTTCTGGATGTTCTGCACCCCCGGGGGGGACGGGGACTATGAATTTATCAATTTGTGCATCTAATGGATCATATTATACAACGGCTATGTTTTGTTCTGCGCCTTGTGATAGAGGGTGCGATTCCTGTTTCGCGGCCGGAAGCATGGTGTTGATGGCCGATGGTACCGAAAAGAAAATTGAAACTATCAAGGTGGGTGAATTATTGATGGGTGGGAATGGAAAACCAACCCGCGTCAAGGAACTGGATAGACCCATTATGGAGAAAAGAGAAAATGACCCCCAAAGGCTTATGGCCATTAATGACGGTGATCATTTTGTTACCAATACCCACCCGATTTTGACAACAGAGGGCTGGAAAGCCATTGAAATCAGGCTGGCTGAAATTGAGGCCTATGATCTTTTGAAAGGCAAAGTCACCCTGTTAGAAATTGGTGATGAAATTATTCTTTATGGAGATAAAAAACTTAAGGTCGAAAAGATTGATATACTTGAACATACAGAAGATACACGTCTTTATAATTTTGTTCTTGAAGATGACCCTGTATTCTATGTGAATGGTTTTGCGGTGATGGCCTTTGTTCCGGACAAAGCCGGAAAATATACGGCCGTGAATGAGCATGAGGGCGAACCTGAAGTAGAGTAATCGATAACCCATATAGAGAAGCCTTGTCACATGAATAACTATTGGAAATATATTCTCGTTTCGCTGTGTATTTTAGTTGTACTGGGTTGTCAGATTTTTTGTGTTGTCTATATCATCAAACAACAAGCAGGCTCTCTTGGAACGCCTTTGCCAACTATTGGCACTCCAGATGAAGCTGTGAGTGTGCCATCCGATCCCATGAGTTATGTTCGGTCGCAAGGTAAAAAAATATCCGGTGGTGGTACATATTTTAAGCCTTTTATTTTTGCGGTCGTCGGTCAGACTTGCCCTCCTTTTTCTGACCTCTATGAAGGGCCAGAACAGTACGAAGCCCAGAAAAATAACTTCACCTACTGTCTTTTCTTCAGGCATAGTTTTTCAATACTGGCTTCGGAAAATAAGGCTTGCCCCGAAGGGAGTAAGGAATATAAACACCCCGGTGAGTTATCGCGTGAAATGAAAGAAAAATATATTTACTGCCATATTGAATAAGGAATTTTAACTTTCTTTTTTCACGCCATGTTTTTTTAATTATTTGCGGGGGCAGTTATATTCTATAGGCTTATTTATCAAACGCCGTCAGCGAACCCGTATAGCTGGTGAGGAAGTCCGAGAATTTATCGGCCGGGACGGGTTTGGAATAACGATATCCTTGCACTTCATCGCACCCTTCGCGCATCAGGAAGGTTTCATGTTCCTTGGTTTCCACGCCTTCCGCGATGACACGCAGGTTGAGCGCTCTGCCCAAGGCGATAATGGTACGGGCGATAGAGGCATCATCCGGATCATTTAAAGCATTTCTGATAAAGGACTGGTCGATCTTCAGCCGGTCAATCGGGAATTGGCGTAGGTAAGACAGCGATGAATACCCCGTGCCGAAATCGTCAATTGCCAGTTCAAGACCCAGACTGTGAAGGCGTTGAAGGGTGGCAATCGTGTGGGTGACGTCATCCATGAAGACGCTCTCGGTCACTTCGAGTTCGAGATTTTGGGGCTTGATCCCAGTCTCATCTAAAACTTTCTCAACATATCCAGCGATATCAGATTGATAAAACTGTGCTCCCGAAACGTTGACGGCCATCCGGATATCGTACCCGGCCTTATTCCATTCCACGACCTTTTCACAGGCATGGCGCAACACCCATTCGCCAATAGGGACGATCAATCCAGATTGTTCCGCCACAGGGATGAATTCTGCCGGTGAAATAAAGGTGCCGCCGTTTTTACTGTCATCTTTCTTGAACCATCGAAGCAAGGCTTCGGCGCCGATGAGTTTTCCTGTACGAAGATCGAATTGTGGCTGATAGGCCAGCGAGAGTTCTTCGCGTTCCAGCGCGTCGCGCAGATCACGCAGCATTTGGAAACGTTGCTGGACGGCGCGGTCGAAATCTTCGGAATATTCCTTGACGATTCCTCGTCCTTCTTCTTTGGCGCGGTTTAAGGCAATATCGGCATTTTTCAAAACCTGATCGGGGTCTATCCCGTCATCCGGATATGACGAGACGCCGATCGAGGCGCGTACCTGAAAATTCTCGTTAAACACCTTGAAGGCTTCGTGAGAGATGATGCTCTGGACTTTTTCTCCCATGTCCCGCGCATTCACCCCGCCCTCTAGCAAAGGAATTGTCACGGCAAACTCATCCTCGCCAGACCGGGCGACCAACGCTGACTCGGGCAAGCCGGCACGAAGACGTTTGCCGACCGCACGCAAAATAGCATCCCCGACATTGTGCCCCATGGAATCATTGATATCTTTGAAATGATCCAGATCCATCGCGATGACAGCAAAACGGCTGGTCTGATCGCCGTTATTGGCTTTGCGGGCTTGTTCAGACAAGGTCTGGATGAACAGGGTACGGTTCGGTAGACCGGTCAGCGTGTCATAGTACGCTAGCTTATGAATCTTATCTTCGGCGGCCGTTTTGATTTGTGTGATGTTATGGGCATTTTGTTCAATCAGCCGTTGTGCCAGCGCAATTGCGCCGCCGATTTCATCTTTCTGGTCAAAGGGAGAATCTTTGATTTTCGGGCTTTCGGGATTTTCAGCCGCCCGGAGAAGATTTTCCCGCAAAAACAAAATAGGTTCTAACAGCCAGTGCCCCAGTGAGATCATCAGCACCGTTGTCACGAGTGCGGAGAGCAGGCACATAATTAAAATTGAGGTCTGAACATATTGATAGATTTCTTGCGCCAGTTCCCTTGCATCCAGTTTGGCGACAATCACATAGGGTTTACCCAGATCCCCCGGACGAAAGACAACTTCATACCCATTTCCGTCTGCGGTGCGGTAACTGTTCATCGTGCTTTGGTGATCCAGCATCACCATGGATACCGGCTCGCCGTACAAAGACAGCAATGTCAGATCCGCACTGTAAACGGCCATCCCCCGTACGATGGTATTGGAGACAATGCTTTGTGCCCGTTCTTGTGTGACCGGAGAAGCCAGCATATCGGTTTTGGTGCTATCAAGTGCCGGGGCAATCGCGGCCCTTCCTGTTTCCTTGATGTCATCCAGAATTTTGAATTCCACGGTGCGGATCTGAAGCGTGAGAAGCGCGACTTGAACAATCAAGATCGTTAAAAACACCGATAGCGCGATGCGCCAGCTGATCCGGCTTTTCCAGATGCGCGCGGGCGACCCGAGAAGCCGTTCCCCTAGCGAAGGGCGCGTTTTTTGATCCGCGCCGGATGTATCTGGCCAATCTGTGGTCATATGTTCAGAAACCGTATGTTGAGATCTACCAACCATTACCTTCAGACATGTTGAATGAATATCGGAAGACCTAACGTCGATAGGCATTCCCCCCTTATTCAATTTATCTGTTATTGCTTAACAACATATTTAAATAGAATGGAAAACAGCAAAACATAATATACGAATCAGACACCTTTTCAGGATACGTGAAAAGCGCCGGGTAAAAAAGAGAATGACGCGGGGCAGACCGCGCAGACTGCGTCCAGATTTAAGGATTTATCAATCTTTGAAGCTGTGCCGGGTTACGCCTGTCAATTCGGCGGTAAAAACAGGTGGGACGTCCGGTATGACACGCCCCGGCGCCTTCAGCGGTCACCCGCAGGATCAAGGCATCTTGGTCGCAATCCACCCATATTTCTTTGACATATTGAACAGAGCCCGATGTCGCGCCCTTATGCCAGATTTCCTGACGTGACCGCGACCAGTAATGGGCTTGCCCGGTTTCAAGGGTCAGGCGCAGGGCGTCCTCATTCATCCAGGCGAGCATCAAAATATCGCCCGTGCCGATGTCTTGAGCAATCGCGGGGATTAATCCCTGCGGGTCGAACCGTGGGGTAAAATCAATTTTTTCTTCAATTTTATCAGTACCTTGACCCATTTTATCGCTCCAGCGTCCAAGGCAAGGTGTCCTGTCCCATCCCGAGCGGCAGGGGGGTAATGTCTGTCCCTTCGCGGGTCGTTAGGATATGAACCGGGCTGGGGGTTTTCTTCAGCGTAAAGCGTTTATCAGGCACTTTTAGCCCATAAAAACGGGGGCCATTGTCACATAAAAAACGTTGGAAGAGGGTCTGGCCGTTTTTCGTGGCGAGATCGACCCCGGAATCTTCAAACGCCTGCGCATAGAGTTGTGGGGCGATATTCCCGGTAAAACACCCAGCCGCACAGCCGCAAGCTGTGGCCTTGACGGCATGGGGCGCACTATCGGTGCCGGCAAAAAAGCGGGTATTTGTGGGGGACGTCACGGCGTCCCGAAGCGCGGCGCGATCAGCGTTGAACTTGACCAGCGGCAGGCAATAGAGATGGTATTTAAATCCCTGAAGCAGATGGCCGGCCGTATATAACAGATGTTGCGGTGTTACGGTGGCGCAGACGTTATCTCCTTGCGCGCTCACAAAATCAACGGCGGTACGCGTGGTAATATGTTCACAGACAATTTTAAGCTTCGGGAATTTTTGCACCAGCACGGGCATATGACGTGTATAGAAAACATCCTCAGCATTCGTATCCTGGTCAAAATAATCAGACCCCGTCAACCCGTGTTCTTCCCCATGAAGGCATAACACGACACCGGTTTCCTCCATGGCTGAAAAGACCCCGTTTTCCATGAAATGTCTTAAGGGGAATCCATGGTCAGAATTGGTGGTACCGTGCGGCGGGTAATATTTCGCGGCGCGCAGATATCCGCTTTGGGTTCCGGCGCGGATCATATCCGGGGTGGTGTCTTGGGTCAGATATAACGGTACGATGATATCGGAAAATACATGCCCGCCCGACGCGCGAAGATCTTTCAGATAAGATTCGATCGTCCAGTATTCATCCGCCGCAGAGCCCGTGACCCTCGACACAGGCGGTTTGGTATTGGGCATGGCCAGAATACCCGCACAGGCCATGTTAATATGTGCCTGAATATAATCGGCCATCACGGTGCCCTGACGAAAATGGGCGTGAAGATCATACCAATAGGGTAGGGAAAATGAGATCATGTCAGACATAGATGTAACATTCTGCGCCCCAAAAGCCAACGATCAAAGGGTATTAGGTCTTAAGTTCTGTTTGTTCGTGCGCATATGATACCCCACATCAAAAAGGGTTTTGAAAATGACCAAAACAATCAGGAGCGCGGTCGATGCAGAAAAAGAAGACAACGTAACCCGCGGATTACCCACGAACCATCTCCATGAAACGGGCACGCGTGGCTGTATCGTCAAAATACCCAGAGAAATAAGACGTGACTGTGCTGGTGCCTTGTTTCCCCACGCCGCGTGTGCTCATACATTGATGATCGGCGCGCACCATGACGGCCACCCCCTTGGGCGCAAGGGCGGATTGTATCGCCGTGGCGATATCGCGGGTCATGCTTTCCTGTGAGGTGAGACGGCGGGCGAAAATATCCACCACGCGGGCGAGCTTGCTGATCCCCACAATTTTTTGATCCGGCCAATAAGCCACATGGGCTTGGCCGATGATCGGTACAATATGGTGTTCACAGTGCGATACAAAGGCAATATCCCGCACGATGACCATGTCGTCATATCCTTCAATATCTTCGAAGGTTTTGGAAAGTTCGTCTTCGGCGGATAGCGCATATCCGGCAAAAAATTCATCAAACGCCCGGACATAGCGCGCCGGGGTTTCCACCAGCCCGCCCCGCGCCGGGTCTTCGCCGATATACCGCAATAAGGTCTCTACCGCCTGCTCGGCTTCGGCGCGTGAGGGCTTAGCAGAGGCGGGTTTGACGGCTTTTAAAGACATGGGGCACCTGTTTATGTTAGAATGATAGGAAAGTTTGTATAGCGAAAGGAAACCCATGACAAGCCGTTCAAAATGTACGTGTAAAGACTGTAAATGCGGGGGTCAGTGCGGGGATAAATGTTCTTGCTCTTGTTGCCGTTGACCTGATATTTTGCCCATAACCCCAAGGAGTTATGGGCATGACGCCGCTGAAATTATATAATTCTCTTACCCGCCGCAAAGAGGTGTTTGAGCCTTTGGACGCAAGCCATGTGCGTCTATATGCCTGCGGCCCGACGGTTTACAATTATGCCCATATCGGCAATGCGCGCATGGCGGTGGTCTTTGATTTGTGGGCACGGGTTTTGCGCCATATTTATCCCAACGTCACCTATGCCTCAAACATCACGGATATTGATGATAAAATCATCACGGCGCACCGGGAAACAGGTGTGCCGATGCCGGAGATCACGGAAAAATTCACCCGTATTTATAACGAAGATATGGCCACGTTGGGGGTGCTCCCGCCTGACCGTCAGCCCCGCGCCACCCAGCACATCCCCGAGATGATTGCCCAGATAGACCGCCTGATTGCGGCCGGTCATGCGTATGTGGCAGAGGGTCATGTGCTTTTTGATGTGCCGTCTGATCCCACCTATGGGATGTTATCCGGGCGAAGCCGGGATGAACAAATTGCCGGCGCGCGTGTTGATGTGGCACCGTATAAAAAAGACCCGGCGGATTTTGTGCTGTGGAAACCGTCGTCCGGGGATGAGCCCGGATGGGATAGCCCGTGGGGATTTGGCCGGCCGGGATGGCATATTGAATGCTCGGCGATGTCGGAAAAACATCTGGGATTACCTTTTGATATTCATGGCGGGGGGGCTGATCTGAAATTCCCGCACCACGAAAATGAAATCGCGCAGGCCGTATGTGCCCATGGCCATGCCCATGACCCGGCGCAGTTTTCAAAATACTGGGTGCATAATGGGTTTGTCACGGTTGACGGTGAGAAAATGTCCAAATCACTGGGCAATTTTCTGCTGGTGCATGATCTGATTCAAAAATATCCGGGCGAAGCCTTGCGCCTGACGTTGCTGTCCGCCCATTACCGCCAACCCCTCGACTGGAGTGATCGTATCGTGGAGCAGAATGTGAAACTCCTCGATAAGATGTACGCCAAGATGAAAGGATATAACGGTTCTGCCGGGGATATTCCGGCAGAGGTGATGGATGCGCTCTGTGATGATCTGAACACACCGATGGTGATCGCGGCGTTAAATGCCTTGATTAAAAAAGACGATCTGCCGGGATTAAAAGCGGCGGGGGATATACTGGGTATTCTTCAACATTCGAATTGGGGCGACGTCGGACAAGATGTATCCGATCTGGATGTGATGGCCATTGAAAATCTGGTGGCGGCGCGGACACAGGCCAAAAAAGAAAAAGATTTTGCCAAGGCAGATGCTCTGCGTGCTGAATTGATAGGCATGGGTATTGTGGTCGAAGATACAGCTCAGGGGCCCATTTGGAAAAGAGCGTAGGGATTATCGTGCCAGAAGCACTTGATAAAAATTAACGTCATTATCCCCGTAACTACTTCCCGTCCATTTAATGCATCCCGCGGGTTTTCCAGCAATAACCGCCGATTCTTCGCCAAGACGCGCTGTGCCCGTATAGCCGCCAACAAAAACCGGTGCACCCGCCCATGAATCTTCGATTAAGTTACCCGATGTCGAAAGATTCAGTGCTTTATTGATTTCGAGACAGGTTTTCTGATCGATGTAATGCATAATCAATACGAGATCTTTTTCGGTTGTGCCGAATTTTTCAAATTCAATGGGGAATACAAGACTATGTCCGGGGGTAGGATGACCATTGTTTGTTGGTGTAAAAGAGGTGTTATGAGAGATGACACGCGCCGTTAATTGCCCCCCGGTTGCAGAAAAAACCCGGCATTCATCGCCCGGCGTATTGGGGTTATGACCGGCAGGCATAACCGGTGTTCCGCCCCAATTTCGCCACTCCGTATTATCAAACCCGATCTGGGTATCTAGACATCCCCGCAGTTTTAATTTTTGAACTGTTGATGCGATCGTGTTGCCATAGTCGATGATTTCCCGGGCTTCGAGACGGGCTTGATCCTGCGTTAAACTGCCGGCGGTGGTTCGGCTTCCCTGTTGAAGGGCAAAGGTCAACATGCCAAAGAGGGCAATCGCCAGAACGATATAAAAAAACGCACTGCCGGATTCGAAAGAACGGGTCATGACAACAGTATAAACCTGAAATCACGAAAGCTGAAAGGACTTGAATTCCTTCAGGCAGGATTTGGGCGCATAAACGGGAATATGATCGTACCCCAAGGCTGAGAGGGTTAAGAACACATCCCGGCCGCTTCCGATTTCGATGTTATCCATGATCCCGATTCCCAGAACCGGGGTTATCAGCGGGGTGCCGCGTTTCAAGGCGTCTTCGACCTGAAGGCGTTTTTCACGTTCTTTTAACGGCAGGTCATCTACCGGGCGAATCTGGCCATCAGGTAAAAGCCATTCATAGCTAAACAGGGATAGCTTCCAGCTTTTGAGCACAGCCGAACTTTTGACCGTCAAGGCCACATACTGTGCTTCGCGTCCCGCCAGTGACGGGTTTGCAATAAAAGAGGGGAGAGTCTGTGCCATGCGCGGTTATTCTCTAAAAACAGACCCCCTTGCCGAAGGGGGAGATTTCGTGTCACTTTATCGTGAAACTGGTTCACAAAAGGTTAATATTGTCATGTCTGTCTCTCCTTCGTTTACCGCGCCCGAAATTATTACGGTGGATTCCCACGCCGATCAGGTCATGTGTGATGGCGGCGGCGGGCCGTTAGGGCATCCGGTGGTGTGGTATGCCTTTGCCGGACGGGACTGTGTGGAGTGTTTGTATTGCGACCGCCGTTTTGTCAAAGCCAAGGCGGCCTAAGGTCAAGCTTACGTTCGGCTTGAACCTCGTCTGCTGGCCTCTTGAAATTATCCGTTTATTTCTTATATAGTTAAAAGATGACGAATGCCCATATGGGGTTTGTCTGATGTTTATCAACAACTTGCTCAAGAGAGGAGTTCACTATGAACACACGTTTATCTGTTTTTGACAGCCCGCTTTTCCTCGGGTTTGATCATTTCGAAAAAACCTTTGATCGCCTGCGTAAAAACGCTAGCGAAGGATATCCCCCCTACAACATCGAGCAGGTCGGCGAGCAGGGTCTCCGGATCACACTGGCCGTGGCTGGGTTTTCGATGAGTGATCTGGATATCGAAGTCGAAACCAATCAGTTGACCGTGCGCGGCAAACAATCCGAAGACGAAGCGCGCGTTTATTTGCATCGCGGCATTGCCGGCCGTCAATTTCAGCGCTCTTTTGTTCTGGCGGATGGTATCGAGGTATTGGGTGCATCGCTGGATCATGGACTGCTTCACATTGACATGAAACGGGTGGAGCCTGAATCCACGGCGCGTAAAATCCCGATTGCGGGCGGCGGTACCCGTAATGGAAAGCCCCAAGGTCCCCAAGCCATTGATGTGAACGATCTCGGCTCTTAAGTCCGGTTGACCTAACCTTTGGATTTTCACCCCTGAGCGTGTGACAGCGCGGGGTGAAAATCTTATTATTCACGGTCTCTTAACATTGATTAAGAGCATTTTTACCTTTTTTCAGTTATAATCATAAGTGTAAGGGGATGAGAATCATGAACCCAAAACCTGAAGAGATCCGCAGTCTGCTGGAACAGCTATCGGCGCAGGATTTTTTGAATGTCGGCCTGCATCAGGTCGCGTATATCCGATCTGCCAAGAACGGGGAATTTTCTGTCCATGCGGCTGACGGGTCTTTGCTGTCACTGGTGGAATCATTTGATCTGGCATTGGCCGCTGTCCGTCATAATGAAATGCAGCCCGTGACAGTACATTAAACATACATCCTGATATCGCCTTTTTTGACCCCATGGGATAGGATATCCGCGTGGCATAGAAACACAGGACACATCACCCCATGGATATCCCCCCGGAATTTCTGATTTTTGTTTTGATTGGTTTTGGTGCGCAGATGGTGGATGGTGCGCTCGGCATGGCTTATGGCACCTTATCGACCGCCATTTTGTTGGCCACAGGATTACCCCCCGCCACGGTAAGTGCCAGTGTCCATGCCGCGCAGTCCGTGACATCGGCCATGTCGGCGGCCTCACACATCACGCTTAAGAATGTTCGCTGGTCTATTTTTCTGCCGCTGGCTTTGTTTGGAACGGCCGGCGGTATTTTGGGCGCGCTGTTTTTAAGCCACGCCGATATGGGTTTTATTTCACCTTTGATTACCGGATATCTTTTAATTCTGGGGGTGTTGATACTTATCAAAGTCTTTCGGCCAGAGGTAAGGTTAGGGGCATATCCTTCACGTCTTTTTAAATCGATCTTAGGTTTTTGTGCTGGCATTCTGGATGCCATGGGGAGTGGCTGGGGGCCGATTACCACGACGACTCTCATGGCGAAAGGCGTAGAGCCGAGATATGTGATAGGTTCGGTTAACACGGCAGAATTTGTGGTGAAAACGTCGATTACGATCACCTTCATGACCACGATTGGTATTACGTTTGGTCCGGTGGTGTTAGGTCTTTTGTTTGGCGGGGTTCTGGCCGCGCCGCTGGCGGCGTTGACGGTCAAATATATCAATACACGTGTCTTGATGGCCTTGGTGGGGTTATTGATTATCGGAATCAGCGTATTTCGCTTTCTATCGCTTTAGGTATCTTACGCCGACGTCAGCCAAGAGGAACGGCAGTCATATAATCCCATCTGCGTTTTCAGATATCCAAATATGTTCTGAATGCTTTCAGGAACCGTAAAAGGCGCGTTAAAAATGATCAGGCCACTTCCGTTAAAGGTGTCAGGTTGGTCGCTGGGGTATTTTAAACATTCGCATTGCCAGGTGCGATGAATGCCGAGCCCCATCGCCGCCGACACCAATTCAGAGATCGGCAGATGTGATTTAATGGGATACCACAGCATATAAACACCTGTTGGCCAGCGTTTTTGCCATTCCGTCATCTGGGTGCATAATGTGTCAAATTCATCCTTTTTTTCAAAGGGGGGATCAATCAATACCAGTCCCCGTTTTTCTGGTGGCGGCACATGGGCGCGGATACATTCATACGCATCCATATGCGTAATTCTGGCATGGGTGAAAGATGCCATGTTTTTTTCAAGTGTCAGAACGTCCTCGGGGTGAAGTTCATTGGCGATTAATCGGTCACCCGGACGCAAGAGACGGGCAATCAGGGTAGGCGATCCCGGATATTGATACCGGGCAAGATCATCTTCAACCTGCATCCAGTAAGGCAGAAACTCCCCCGGCATATCTTCATCCCCCATGAAGCGTCCGACGCCGTCTTGCCATTCTTTTGTTTTAGACGCCTCGTCCCCCAAAAGATTGTAATGACCAATCCCCCCATGGGCATCAATCACGCAAAACGGTGTTTCCTTTTTTTTCAGATATGTCAGGCATAAGGCCAAAGCCATATGTTTCATGACATCGGCAAAATTTCCAGCGTGATAGGCGTGACGATAATTCATGATCGGTGTGTTCTATCATAAAAAAATCCCCGCCTTCAAAAAATGAGGCGGGGATTTAAAAATAAATTAAAAATTACTTGGTCATTTTAGGCTCGTCGGCCTTTTTCATGATCGGGGCATCATCTGGAATGGGTGCGGGAGCCGGAGCGGGCGCCGGGACAGGTGCCGGCGCCGGGGCAGGTGCCGCTACAGGGACAGGAGCCGGTGCGGGTGCTGGCTTAGGGCCGCCGATAAAGGTGCGCTCTTCGGTGTAGGCGGTGTTGCGGCCGCATCCATCCAGGTCACTGTTGTTACAGGTGGGTATGCCGTTGGCACAAGCAGACAGGGAAACACAGGCAAGCGAGATTGCTAACATCTTTTTCATAGGTAAAATCCTTTAGATCATATTGTCAGTTGAAGATGCCTCATCCTAACGGACGGTATAGCGGGGGGCAAGATGAAAGAAGGGGGTTACCCCCCTTCTTTTTTCACACTTTTGCTTATCGTTTATCGCTGAGATAGCGGCGTTCCAGATGGGACAGCAAGGGTTGCTCGCTTAGGCCAGATCCGGTTAGTTGCTGTACCAGCCCTAATGTACCGGCTGTGCGGCCTTTGCCATAGATATGTGTTTTCAGCCAGTTTCCGATCTGGTCGAATTGGCCATCACGAATATGGTCGGACATATGGGAATCTTCGGCAAACAGCTTGTCATGTAATTGCGCCGCAATCATGTGCGAGAGCGTATTGGTCGGAATAAACCCAAACCGTCCGGTGAACCAATCTGGATTCTGCAAAGGGCCTTCGCCTTTGGTACGAGGCTCCGCGCCCAGCAAATCCTTGCTTTCCGCGATCCACCGATCCGGCACATCTTTAACGGCCAGCGTCCCGTTGATCAGATCCTTTTCAATGCGGTACCGAAGCATGTCGTGGAAAATTTTGGTGAGTTCATCGGCCTCGTTACGAAGCGATGTCGGGTTAATAATTTTCTTAAGTTGGTAGAGATTTTCCGGCTCAAAGCTTTTGTTGCGGAACTGACGGAATACCCCTTCGGCGCGCACGGCGATAAAATCAAAAAACTGGGGTGTCCGGCCGATAATCGTTTCATGAAGAAGGCTAAGCGCGTTCATCATCAGTGTGCCCATATCCTGACCGACGGGCTGAGATTTCCAGTCGCCCGGCAGGTTTTGGAGATAGAGGCCGCGAGCACCCTGATAGAGCGTGTCTTCAAGCGAATCCAGAAAGGAATCATCCTGTCCACATCGCACCAGAATACGCACATCATCCGGCGAACCAGCGCACATGGGCGACAGACCGCTGACCTGAAGCGAGCCGCGCTTGAAATCAAATCCCATCATTTCAAGCACGGTTTTATTGAGCCACATCTGGTCGCCGCGGGCAAAGTTACCTTCGAGCGGCAAAGGTGCAGGCTGGTTTTTCTGTTTAGCCAAAGCTTTATCTTTGAGCGTTCTTAACGGAGTCAGTAATTTGCCGTACAGCGCATCAATATCCAGATTGCCGATATCGTTCGCATATCCAATCAACAGCGCACGATAAGCGGTATCGGTGCCGAATTTCTTTTGCTTCAGGTCTGCCGTTTTACGAGTCAGGTCAACAACTTGCTGGACATAGGAGGCTGAGTCAGACCAATTACCGCTCTCGACCGCTTGGGCATGACGCTTGCGGCCTTCGTTAGCTACCTGAACCGAGGCGATATATAGATCGGGCGGCAAGGCCGATAAGTGAGAGTGAATGCGCCGCATTTCTTTCAGGTTGGCCAGATCCCAAGCATCCCACCCGCCCGGTGCCGACGCGGCAGAATTTTCAACTTTTTCCAGCAGGTTGGTGACCGCTGGCGTTGTCGTTTCGGCATAAATACGTTTGGTGATGGCCGAAATATCATGAATACGTTTGGTCAGGCCGCCGCCCGGCATCACGGTCATCATATCCACAGCCAGCGTGCTTCGGATCGAGAACAACGTGTTCAGGTTCGCAAAGTAATATTTAAGGTCATTATACCCTTCCGCCGGCTCAGAGACGGTTTTCAGCGACGTTTTATCAGTCATGTTATTTTCCCTTAAGCGGCATGATGGATGCTTAGATATTATTTCTGACCCTCATTATACCCTCGCGCATTCGGGTTAAAAATGATTTAATGATTTGATTATAAAATAATTTTCACATGTTTACGTTCTGGAAAAAGAAGCCGCAACCTACAGAAACCGCCAAAATGTCGCGTGCCGAAATTTTGGCGCAGGCCAAACTCAACGCGGCGTCTGCGCGTGCCGAAATCGGAGATGAGACGCTGGACAAGATTAAAGAAGCCATGATGCGCAAACAAAATTCTGATTTTGAGAAAGCCAAGCAATCCATCAAAACAATGGATCAGGATAAGGTGCGCGACCATCTGTCTCTCTGGTTGAACGATAAGCCATAAGGAGCCCTTCAAATGCCCGTCTATAAAGCCCCACTCGACAATATCCGTTTTGTTCTGCACGACGTATTGGGGGCGGAACAGCTCTCAACCCTTCCGGGTTTTGGGGATGCCACGCGTGACCTGATCGACCAGATCACCGAAGAAGGCGCCAAAATGTGCGAGGAAGTTTTGTTTCCGATCAACCAAAGCGGGGATAAAGAAGGATGTCAGTTCGCCCAAGGCGAGGTCACTAC
The DNA here is from genome assembly GCA_017302165.1 of Alphaproteobacteria bacterium. Classification (GTDB taxonomy): domain Bacteria; phylum Pseudomonadota; class Alphaproteobacteria; order Micavibrionales; family Micavibrionaceae; genus UWPOB-MICAV1. Next base: position 205,678 of record JAFLCW010000002.1, on the reverse strand, counting down.
ACCTTCGGGGTTTAAAGACGCTTATGCGGCCTTCACGGCGGGGGGATGGTGCGGTGTATCGTCTGATCCGGCCTATGGGGGGATGGGACTGCCGCATTTGGTCAATACCGTCATGCAGGAAATGATTTGTTCGGCCAATATGTCGTTCGGTATGTATCCGGGATTATCGCAAGGCGCGTATGATGCGATCTCGCAACATGGGACAGATGAACAAAAACAAACCTACCTTCCCAAACTGATTACGGGGGAGTGGTCAGGCACCATGTGTCTGACGGAGCCTCATTGCGGGACAGATCTGGGATTGATCCGGACGAAAGCCGTGCCCAAAGGGGATGGATCTTACGCGATTTCCGGCACTAAGATTTTTATTTCCGCCGGTGAACATGATTTAACCGAGAACATCATCCATCTGGTGCTGGCCAAATTGCCGGATGCGCCTGACGGCGTGAAGGGTATTTCATTATTTGTCGTGCCTAAATTTATGCCGGCCGATATGTCGCGTAATGCGGCCATGTGCGGATCGATTGAACATAAAATGGGAATTAAGGCGTCGGCCACCTGTGTCATGAATTTTGATCAGGCCACGGGGTGGTTGGTGGGTCAGCCGCATAAAGGTCTGAAGGCGATGTTTACCATGATGAATGCCGCCCGCCTTGGGGTGGCCATGCAGGGATTAGGTATTGCCGAAGTAGCGTATCAAAATGGGTTGGCCTATGCCAAGGATCGGCTTCAGATGCGGGCGCTAGATGGCACGAAATACCCGGATAAGCCAGCAGATCCGATTATCGTTCATCCGGATGTTCGGCGGATGTTATTGGTTTCTAAATCAAAAATCGAGGCCGCGCGTGCGCTTTCGTTCTGGGTGGGGATGAATTTGGATATATCGCTTCATCACCCGGATGAAGAAGACAGACAATCTGCCGATGATCTGGTGGCGTTACTCACACCGATCGTCAAATCCTATCAGACGGATATGGGGTTTGAAATCGCCAGCATGGCGATGCAAATTCATGGCGGGCATGGATATATCTGGGAATATGGGGTCGAACAATATGCGCGTGATGCACGTATTGCGATGATTTATGAAGGCACAAACGGCATTCAGGCGCTTGATCTGGTCGGGCGTAAAATGTCGGCTCATATGGGTCGATATTTGCGTCGTTTCTTTCATCCCGTGTCCGAATTCATTGAAACACATCAATCTGATCCAGCGATGCAGGAATTTATTTTCCCGATGACCAAGGCGTTTGCTAAACTTCAGCAGGCCACAGCCCTGATTGCTCAAAAGGGATTGAAAGATCCCACCGAAGCCGGCGCGGCATCTGTGGATTACCTTCAGCAATTCGCTCTCGTGGCCTTGGCGTTTATGTGGTGCCGGATGGTAAAAGTGGCTCAAGACTGCCTTCAGGCAGGATCTGGGGATGCGGCGTTTTATGAATCAAAAATCAAAACCGCCCGTTTTTTTATGGAACGTGTTCTGCCCGAAGCCGACGCCCGGTTTAAAATGATTCAAGCGGGTGCCAAATCCATGATGGATGTCAAAGAGCGCGAGTTTTAAGGCGTTGTGCGGGACGGTGTAAAGCCCTTGGCGTTAACCGGGTTCACGAGGTGCGTTCGACCTAAAAAGGACCGGAGTGCGCTTGAACCCCCAGATAATGTCACGTGATAATTAAAAGCCTCGGTTATAAAACGCCAATGATACCCTTGGCGTCCTTCCTGTGTGACGATATGCGGATGAATTTTGATATCGGCGGGTATGTGACGTCTCATTTCCGCCAAGGCGCGGGGCATGTGTGTGCGTGCTGTGACTAATGTCAGTGAATGAATAGGGAGTCCTTCGTGTTTCAATTGCTTTATCCAATGCGCTGTTTCAATTGCATTGCCGATTGTATTTTGGGCAGAATAACCAACATGTTCTTTGCGACGGCCGTGATTGTTGAAATATAAAGGGGCTCCTGAAATCAAAAGAGGAACGGCATAGGTTTGTCTATGATGTAATTCCCGTGCGGTTTGAATTCGGTTTCTGCCCCCTGTCAGAACGACAATCGCATCCGTATGAGGTGTGTGGTTCTGAACGTGGTCGATGTTGTTCAGCACACGCGCGTAATTGGCTGTGGCCGCAACGCCTACAAGTCCGGCGGCTGAGAAACTGATACCCAGCCATTTGGCAAGCGTATTCATGACCTTATTTTCTCCGATCATCTTATTTTTCCAGATCATCGGTGCCAGAGTCAAATATATGAAAATCTTGGTAAATTCTGGTGTTTTAAATTGTTTTTTGATGGGTTATGAAGAAGCCAGAGACGCACATGGATATTCTTTATACCTTAACTGATTTACGCGCGTATGTCCGGGCACACCGTCAGGCTGGCAAAACCATTGCTTTTGTGCCGACCATGGGCGCCTTACATGATGGGCATGTGACATTGGTGCGCGAGGGGTTGAAACGCGCCGATATCTGTATTCCCTATATATTTTTAAACCCCAAACAATTTGCCCCCACCGAAGATCTGGCCTCTTATCCTAAAACATTGGATGCGGATTTGGATAAGATTCGCGCCGTCCGGGCTTCGGCGGTTTATGTACCGTCTGCCGCAAATATCTACCCTGAAGGATTTGCCACATCGATCACCGTCAGCGGAATTTCAGAGCCGTTAGAGGGGTTGTGCCGCCCTCATTTTTTTCAAGGCGTGGCGACGATCGTCGCGAAGATGTTGATTCAGTGTCTGCCAGATATCGCCTTGTTCGGAGAGAAGGACTATCAGCAACTTCTGGTGATTAAAAAACTGGTCGCGGATATGGATTTGCCCGTCACGATTTTAGGTATCCCGACGGTGCGGGATTCCCGTGGGCTCGCGCTTTCATCACGAAATGTGTATTTATCCGCACCTGAGAGAGAGATTGCCGTTCAGATGAACGTTATTCTAAAAGAGATGATGAAAAAATCCCTTGGGTCTGTCAGAATAGAAGAAGCCGAAGCATGGGGGCTGGATGCCCTCACAAACGCTGGGTTTGATCGTGTGGATTATTGTGTGGTGCGGGATGCACAGACATTGCACCCCGTATCTCCAGACACGCAGACACGGCGAGCGTTGGCGGCGGCGTGGATTGGCACAACGCGGCTGATTGATAACCGGGGAGAACACGATGTCACTTGAGACGGTCACCGAAAAAATCACATCAAAAATTGCGGCGGCACGGGGACTGTCCGCGCGCGTAAAATTTGATTTCGGGGATGAAGGACGGGTGTTTGTTGACACGACGCAGACACCTGCTGCCGTATCGCATGCGGATGAAGAAGCGGATTGTACCCTGATCTGTTCGCTGGAGACATTTGAAAGCATTTTATCCGGCAGTAAAGACCCGAATATTGCCTTTATGATGGGTCAGCTGAAGATCAAAGGTTCCATGGGGCTGGCCATGAAGCTCAATAGCGTGCTGGAAGATTAAGGTGTGACAGCCGCCAGACGTGATCGGATATCGTCGGCGATAATAAGGCTGGTGTCCTGTAATTTATAAATCGCCTGCAGGTTTTCTTGGGGGTCCATCAAATAAATAAAAGATGAATGGTCAACCGTGTAGTCGGTCATGGTGTCGTCTTTGACCTTGGCGGCATACACCTTATAGGATTTTTTGATGTCTTCGACCTGTGCCACGCTTCCAGTCAGGCCGATAAAACGCAGGTGAAAAGCCGTCAGATATTTTTTTAAGATGTCAGGCGTATCCCGTTCCGGATCAACGCTGATGAACAGGGGGGTAATAATATTGGCCTGATCACCCAGTTTATCCAAGGCTTCGGTCATTTTCATCAGTTCCGTGGGACAAATCGCGGGGCAGTAGGTAAACCCGAAATAGATTAAGCGCCATGTTCCGCGAAAATCTTGGTCAGTGACGATTTTGCCGTCCTGATTGACCAGCGTAAAGGCTCCGCCAAAATTCTCCGCCGCAATGCCGCCCGGCACACGTACCGGGTCGTTCCACCATTTCTGGGTGTACAGATACAGCCCCCCGCAGAAAAGCAGGAACGAGATGGCCATGCAGGTTATGACGTAACGATTCATGCCCCCTTTATAGGGCGGGTGTTACAAAACCTCAAGCATTTCAGCCACCAGCGGATGGCGGACAATATCCGTTTGCCCCAGTGTGACAACGGCAATATTATCGAGTGCCGCAAACCGCCGTGCAACTTCGGATAATCCGGACATGCCGGGCAGAAGATCCGTTTGATCCGGATCCCCCGTTACCACCATTTTGGAATGCCATCCCAGACGGGAGAGCAACATCTTGAGCTGGCCATAGGTACAGTTCTGTGCTTCGTCAATCACCACAAAGGCGTTATTGAGCGTGCGCCCCCGCATGAACCCGACCGGGGCAATTTCAATGGTACCGTCATCCATATATTGGCGCACTTGTTTGCCGCCCATCCGGTCACCCAGCGCGTCATAAAGCGGGCGCAAGTAAGGCGCCATTTTTTCGTGCATGTCCCCGGGGAGAAAGCCGATTGATTCCCCAGCCTCCATCGCAGGGCGAGAGAGAATGATTCGTTCAATTTTACCTTTCTGCAAAGCTTCGACGGCCGCCGTAATGGCCAGATAGGTTTTTCCCGACCCGGCAGGCCCCATGGCCAGCGTGAGGTTGTGGGTTTGTATCGCTTCCATCAAGGCGCGCTGACCATCGCTTCGCGGGGTGATGTTTTTGACGAATTTTTTATCGCGCTGGGCGTCAATATGGTCATCCAGCGGATGCCAGTCTGCCGGTTGTCCGGTCATGTCATCAAACACAGGATGTACAACATTGCCCGATTTATGGTGCAAATTTTCTTTGCGGCCTTTGCGAAGTTTTTTAGACATGCTGTTCTCCTGGGTTGAGGGTTAAGGATAAAAAACGAAAAACGCCGCAAAACAAGTTTGCGGCGAGAGAGATATTGAACGCATTCAGCGTGATGTCAGGGCGCAGGACGCCGGGGGGTGAGTTGTATGGGTTTGTATCAAATGATCTCAAGGAGAACCCTTGCGTGAAGGAACGAACCAATAAATTGATTCTATCAGAAAATCAGAATATCCGCACGATAAAATTATGCCGCCTGCCGAGATTCATTCGCGGCCTTATTCGCCTTGGCGACGTTTCGGCGGATCAGCCACCATGCCGCTTTCGAGGCCCCTTTTCCGGCCAATCCCTTGGGGTCAAACCCACAGGCCTTGAACACCATCGAGACGGCGCGTTCGACTTGTGGTTTTTTGTAATATCCATAGGCACGGCGCATATATTCCCGGTTCCATGTGGCTCTATCATATACGTCGTTGTCATTCGCGTTGGCGGCAAAGAAAGCATAGGACAATTCATCATCTTCTGATTCCGCAATCCGGGACAAGGCCACCTTAAGACGTCCCATCTTGCCCATATTTTCCTTGGCCAGATAGATGTTCAGCGTGTCATAGAATAATTTGTAGTGCCGAAATTCATCCCCGGCGATTTTGGCGCAAATTTCTTTTAATACCGGTTCATCCACCGATGCCCCGATGGCCGAATAATACGAAGACGTGCCTGTTTCCACCATACACCGCGCAATCATTTCTCCCGTACGTGAACCCCGGACGGAATGTGTATCATCGTTTTTGAAATGTTCGGGCATGTAACCTGCGCGGAATTTTGCCATGGCGGTTTCCAATGTCCAGCTTGGGTCAATTTTCTCCGCCCATAACCCCAGAACCTTGCCATGTTGTACTTCTTCAACTGCCCAAGCGCGGGCAATGGCACAAAATGCCGCATCATCGGCAAACACCTTACATAGATAATCTGCGTAAGTTTCGGCGGCATATTCCACCAATGCGGCGGCCTTGATGACTTTCAGTAAGTCTGCATCGACCAAGGCGGGATTTAATTTATCCCACGGCATATCTTCGATTTTCCAATGGACATAGGTCATGGTGATCTCTCCGGCGTATGAATAATGCCGCTATCAAGACATAAAATATCGGGCGCGTAAAGACGCCTGATATCCTTTGGGAGCGGTTACAGGCTCACGCGGCCAAGTTCGTGCGTAATGTTTTGCCCCGCGGCGCATCCGGGACGGTTTCCCCATGAAGCGCGAGATCAAGTCCCCGATATTCCACCACCGGATGCACCCGAAGCCGTGTGAAAAGACGCACGAACATCAATAAGATAAATGTCACAACGGCCGAGTATGAGGCCACCACTAAAATCGAGATGAGTTGCGCCATCAGTTGTGAAGGGTTCCCGTACAAAAGCCCCGACGCCGGCCCGATATCCGGATTGGCAAAAACCCCGGTCAGCAGGGCACCGATGATTCCGCCCACCCCGTGCAGGCTGAAGACATCGAGTGCATCATCATATTTCAGACATTGTTTCATCATGTTGACCGATATGTAACACCCAATCCCTGACACAAGGCCGATACATAAAGACGCACTGAAGTCCACAAAACCGGCGGCGGGGGTAATGGCCACCAGACCGGCGACAACGCCGGATAGGGCTCCCGCCACGCTGGCTTTTTTCTTATGCATCAACTCCAGGAGAATCCACACGACCGCCGATATGCCCGCGGCCGCATTGGTCACCAGCATCGCATAGCCTGCCGATGTTCCGGCGGTCAACGCCGATCCGGCATTAAACCCGAACCATCCCACCCACAGAAGCCCCGTGCCGATCACGCTCATGACCAGATTATTCGAGGTCGAAGGGGATTTATCGCCCATCAGGCTTCGTCCCAGAACAATGGCGGCTACCAATCCGGCGACCCCAGAATTGATATGCACCACCGCACCGCCGGCAAAATCAAGTGCCGCGCCATACCCCAGAATGCCAGTGAAATTTTCGGTGCCTAACCCGCCGAGCAGTCCGGCAGGCCCCCAAACCCAGTGTGCAATGGGCACATAGACGCACAACATCCAGAGCGGCGTGAAAATCAAGAGTGCGGTAAATTTAATCCGGTCTGCCACTGCGCCGACCAACAAAGCGGTTGTGATGATCGCAAAGGTCATCTGGAACATGATGAACACGCTTTCCGGGATGGTGCCCACCAGTGCGCTCGGCGTCACCCCCGCCAGCATGAATTTATCTATGCCGCCAATCCACGCATTCCCGTCTGAAAACGCCAAGCTGTATCCGATCACTGGCCACGCCACGCTTATCAAGGCGCACACGGCGAGTGATTGCATCAGCGTCGCCAGCACATTGTCTTTTTTCACGAGGCCGCCATAAAACAACGCCAAACCCGGCAACGTCATCATCAGCACGAGCAGGGATGACACCAGCATCCAGGCGGTATCGCCACTATTTAAAACGGGATCCATGGGCGAGAACACTCCATATTGACATATTTTTATGAACGGGACGGGGCATCCGGCTGGAAAACCAGTGGCAAGCCCCTGCATGAGATATCTAATTTATGCATAGCTGTCAATTAAAAATATCAAGGCAAAACCCTATTTTTTTTATTGTGATCCGGGACGTTTTACCTCATAAAGAAATTAACGTACGTGCCTATGGCTCCAAAACTCACAAAGTCTGCGGATGTTATGCAACGACGGAAACTTGGTTTAACGGGGCGCTAAGGGCCTTCACCGACCCGCCCCCCTTAACATTGGGTGTCTGTTGATGTCTTTTTCATCACCGCGGGAGCCGGGTGCGCTCCCATCATATTTCCTTAATCTATTGTCCGCAGAGCGTCCTGACATGCCTGTCTATGTCAAGTGGCCAGACCGCACGCGTCAGGCGGCACGCACCTTCGTGGAGTCCTTTCCGGGCGAAACGTTGTATGCCGTGAAATGCAATTCGGATGAATTGGTGCTGAATTGCCTGTATGACGCAGGGGTGCGTTCTTTTGACGTGGCTTCGCTCAACGAGGTGCGCCATATCCGCAATTTATTCCCGGATGCGCGTTTATATTTCATGGGCCCTGTGAAAAAACGCAGTGCGATTCGTGAAGCTTATTTCGAACATGGGGTGCGTGCATTCGTGCTCGACATGGAAGATGAGCTGAATAAAATTCTGGAATCGACCGACTATGCGGAAGACCTGCATTTGTTTGTGCGTCTGGCGTTACCGAAATCTGACACGGCAACGGACTTCTCCTCGAAATTCGGCGCCGCGCCGATTGTGGCGATTGATCTGCTGAAACAGGTCGCCCGTTATGCGTATAAATTGGGGCTGAGCTTCCATGTGGGGACTCAATGTCTGGAACCCGAAGCCTACCGCAAAGCCATTCATCTGGCCGCCGATGTGATTCGGTCGGCCGGGGTGAAACTGGATACGCTGGATATTGGCGGCGGGTTTCCGTCTGGCATGGGCGAGGGCAAGACCCCGCCTGTGGACGCGTATATGAAGACCATCCGCAAGGCCTTGTCGGACAATGACTTGTCGCAGGTGCATTTGCTGTCTGAACCCGGACGCGCCTTGGTTTATTCGGCAGGGTCTACGCTGGTGAAGGTGGAAGCTCGCCGCGGGCACATCCTGTATTTGAATGATGGTACCTATGGCGGGCTGTTTGAATCCAGTGCGTCAATTGGCATTACCTATCCCGCGCAGGCCTTTCGTTTGAATGGCACCTTTGGCACCAAAAAATCTGAATTCACGCTGATGGGGCCGACCTGTGATTCGATTGACTGTATGGCCGGTAAATACAGCCTGCCGGAGAATATCGCCGAAGGGGATTATATCGCCTTTGACATGACCGGGGCGTATACCGAAGAAACCCGCACGCCGTTTAACGGTTTTTCCGAAGTGCGGGAAATCATCCAGCCGGGCATTCCGCTCCGCAAGGTGGAACGCCAGACGAAAAAGAAACTGGCCGCCGTTTAAAAATTTTTAAAGATATAAAAAACCCCGGAGTGATCCGGGGTTTTTTGTTATAAGCGCCATGAGAGTGACGATCGTTATTCCGCCGCGGCCGGGACATCCTTGTCGGGGCTGTCTTTTTTGCCATAGGTGCCGGCAAAGACGTCATCTGAGAACACATCTTCCCATCCACCTTGGGTCGAGGCTTTGGAATATTCGGTTGCCCGGTTTTCAAAGAAGTTGGTGTGTTCCGCGCCGTTGAGCATTTGATCCATCCACGGCAGGGGATTTTTTTCAATCCCGTAGATGGGCTCAAGATTCAATTGTTGCAGACGCCGATCCCCGATATACCGGATGTAGTTTTTAACTTCTTGCGGGGTTAATCCTTCGATCTCACCGCCGCTAAAGGCCAGATCAATAAACGCGTCTTCAAACCCGATGATCGTCCGGCAACAATCGGTAATTTCGGCTTTGAATTCCGCATCCCATATGCTGGGGTGTTCTTGAATAAACGCGTTGAACAATTTAATCATCGACAGGCAATGCAGGGTTTCATCCCGTACCGACCATGTCACGATTTGCCCCATGCCTTTCATTTTGTTGAAACGCGGGAAGTTCATCAGGATGGCAAAAGAGGCAAAGAGTTGAAGTCCTTCAGTAAAAGCACCGAACATCGCCATGGTTTTGGCGATATCGCGGGGCGATTCCATGGACGCATTCTGCATGTAATCAAACTTGTCCTTCATTTCCTTATATTTCATGAAGGCAGAATATTCGACTTCGGGCATACCAATCGTATCCAGCAAGTGTGAATAGGCGGCAATATGCACGGTTTCAATGTTTGAAAAGGCCGCGAGCATCATTTGCACTTCGACCGGACCGAAGACTTGAGAATAATGCTTCATGTAACAATTATTCACTTCGACGTCGGATTGCGTGAAGAACCGGAAAATCTGAGTCATCAGATTGCGTTCTGAATCGGTGAGGTTTTTCTTCCAGTCGCGGACATCTTCGGCCAGCGGCACTTCTTCGGGAATCCAGTGAATACGTTGTTGGGTCAGCCACGCTTCGTAGCACCAGGGATAGAGGAACGGTTTATAGACATGGCGTTCCTGAAGCAGGGGGGAAGTTGAAGTTGTGTTCGTCATGGGCGGTCTCCTTTTTTAATCCGTCATTTCAATCAATCATATGTGTCCAAAAATATATATCTTCAAGCGGCGCGTTCTTTTTTTATCCCCGCGCCGGGGCGCAATATAAACGTGGCAGATTTGGTCTTTAACTCCGCGTCAGATCGCGTTTGGTACGGCGCAGACAAGGATCGGCGCGGCGTCGGAAGCGATGACCATGTTTCATGCGCGGTAGTTTGTGTATCAAAGCCTGATTCGGTGAAAATCGCCACCATATCTTGATACAAAAGGCGGTTGGTATAAAAACCGCTGGTGCGAAAGGCTTGGCTTTCCCATACACGCGCTGGAAAACGTAAATGGTTCAAGGCATGATCCAGATGATCTTGATAATCCACCACATGTGACGCCGCGCCGCCGGGTTTTAAGATACGGCGCACTTCACGCATCAGGGGGGCAAAATCATCCCGCCAGATATGTTCCAGCACGGCATGGGAATATATAAAATCAACCGACGAATCGGGTATTTTTTTCAAAGATTCCAGCCCGTGGGTTACATAAGTGGCACGGCATTGTGTCAACAGGTCATCCCATGTGTCTGTCTTTGACAGATCAGGGACGCCCCGCCCTTCGGCGCGCCATATTTGGGCTGAGTGTTGATAGAGGGTCAGATCACGCGCCGCAAAATCACCATGATCGACGAGCCATATCTGCTCTGCGCCCAAGCCTTTTGCCAGCACCATCGAGAGCAGGGAATCACCCGGCCCCAGTTCCAAAAACGTAAGTCCTGCTGGTGTTCCCTGTGGGTAGGCGCGGGCGATGTGAGAGTCAAAAACCTTCGCGGCATAAGAAAGAGAGTCCATATCCCCGTGGCGAAACACCCCCCACTGGCGCAATACAGATCGCGGCAAAGGCGTGCGCGCCAGCAGTAATTTGGTGATCATTTTCAAAGGCCACATGACAACTCATATCCAACTTAAAATTACATTATTTCTTGAAGCTTTTTCCAAGATGCTTCTGCCTTATTTATTAAATCATCTATTGGCCAATTATCTTTGTTTTCTAATCTTATTAATGTGAGGTGTGCCAGTCTCTTGTTTACATTCTCACGCTCTACATCAGTTAACAGCGCGCCAAATTTTTGTTTTGAGTAATGAGTCACTAAAACATCATCATCTCTCTTATCTTTTTTACTTTTCTTTTCCTTTTCAGATTTTCCCTCATGTTTGAAAGAAAAAAATTCGTCTAATACGCGCAGGTGTAACAAGAAGCACTCAAGATAAGCGTTCTTATCATTAGCGTTGCTTGTTGGATCTTGGCTTAACTCTAAAAACCTAGTACCTGAATGAATAAGCATTTTGTATTCATATTCTATATGCTCCTTCATTTTTTCCAGTTGATCTTTTGACGGATCTACTGACACGCCAGACATTCATCATATTTATTGACGCTGTCTGCCTTGGGGGCTTGCGCATCGGTCAGTTCCGGTGCCCGGCCTTCGCTTTCACGGCTTCTGATCCATGACGCGTTGCTTTCGGCACGCTGAATGGATTTCGAGCGGCAATAATAGAGCGATTTCACGCCTTTTTTCCACGCTTCGAAATGAATGCCATGCAGGTCTTTTTTGTGGACGTTCGCCGGCAGGAACACGTTCAAGGATTGTGCCTGACAGACAAACGGTGTGCGGTCGGCGGCATGTTCAATTAACCAGCGTTGATCAATTTCAAAGGCGGTCTTGAACACATCTTTTTCATCCTGTGAGAGGAAATCCAGATGTTGAACCGATCCTTCATTCGTGTAAATGGATGACCAGACATCTTCGGTATTCATGCCTTTGTCGTCCAATAATTTTTCCAGATAGGCATTTTTCACCGCAAAGGAACCGGAAAGCGTTTTGTGCGTGTACGCATTGGCCGCATTCGGTTCAATCCCCGGTGATGCGCCGCCGCAGATGATCGAGATCGAGGCGGTGGGGGCGATGGCCATTTTATTGGAAAAACGTTCCATGATTCCGTAGTCAGCGGCATCCGGGCAGGCACCGCGTTCATGCGCCAGTTTCACGGACGCGTCATCTACTTGACGTTTGATATGCTGGAACATCCGGCGATTCCAGACTTTGGCCATCACGCCTTCCATCGGGATCATTTTGGATTGCAGGAACGAATGGAACCCCATGACGCCCAGACCCACCGATCTTTCGCGCATGGCGGAATATTTCGCCCGTTTCATGGAATCAGGCGCTTTTTCAATGAAATCCGTCAACACATTATCCAGAAACCGCATGATGTCTTCGACAAAGGTCGGGTGATCTTGCCAGACTTCGAAATTTTCAAGATTGAGTGAGGAGAGACAGCATACCGCCGTCCGGTCATTGCCCATATGGTCACGTCCTGTGGGGAGCGTGATTTCAGAACACAGATTCGACATCTTGACGTTCAGACCTGCCATTTTGTGGTGGTCAGGAATACGGTCATTCACGTGATCGATATAAATGATGTAGGGCTCCCCGGTTTCAATGCGGGCGGTGAGCAGGCGAATCCAGAGATCACGTGCTTTGACCTTGGAGACAACGGCACCATCCTTCGGGGATTTGAGCGCCCATTCTTCATCATGTTCCACGGCATGCATGAACCCGTTTGTTACCAGAACACCATGATGCAGGTTGAGCGCTTTGCGGTTCGGGTCCCCGCCGGTTGGGCGGCGGATTTCAATGAATTCTTCGATTTCCGGATGGTGAATCGGCAGATAGATGGCGGCCGATCCGCGGCGCAGACTTCCTTGTGAGATGGCGAGCGTCAAGCTGTCCATCACCCGGATGAACGGCACAATGCCGGATGTCTTGCCGTTACGGCCGACTTTTTCGCCGATCGAACGGACATTGCCCCAGTACGACCCAATCCCGCCGCCCAGCGACGCCAGCCAGACATTTTCATTCCACAGGGAAACAATATCATCAAGGCTGTCTTGGGTTTCATTCAAGAAACAGGAAATCGGCAGACCGCGATTGGTGCCGCCATTGGAGAGAATAGGGGTTGCCGGCATGAACCAGAGTTTGGAGATATAGTCATAAATACGCTGAGCATGGGCGCTGTCATCCGCATAATACATGGAGACACGGGCAAACAGATCCTGCGGCCCTTCTTCAGGGAGTAGATAACGGTCATACAGGGTTTCAATCCCGAATTTCGTCAAATAGGAATCGCGGCTGCGGTCGATTTGAACCCGGTTCCCGCCTTGGATTTGTGCATAGTCAAACATTCCCCTAGCCCCCCTTGTGGCATGTTGTGTGTATCGTCATGATTCTGTGGAGGAAGCTGTGGACAGATGAAACCGTTTCCACAACCCCTAGTGATCAATCTGTGATCAGCATACTACATCTCGTGGTCTCTCCTAACAGAAAAACAAAAAAAGCAAACGATCTATCACCGGGGATAAAGCGGTGGAGATCCTCACCAACCTGTTGAACTGACGCACACATTGGCGTGTTTATTTTTTGTCTGGCTTATTGTGTAAATATAAAAAGCAATAAAATAACGATGATTATCAAAAATTTCACCGGGGTTAGCCCCCTGCCGGTACGCTAGATTTTGAGGTCGGCTTTGGCTATACCTCAATATGTTCTATTTTTGTTCTGATTTCAAGCCGAATCTAGGGCAGAATCGAGAGGGAATCAGGCCAGAATCAGTTCTGTTTTGGGTCAAGTGCCGTTTTTAAGCCCGGCCGGCATGGCTGGAGAGCAGGCTGGGATTAACCCCCAGCGTGGCAAAGGCAGATTGCCACATGAGTTCGGGCGCGGTGCGAAACACCAGTTCATGCGTGGCGGGGACAACCATCCAGGCATTATCCTGAATTTCCTGTTCTAACTGTCCGGCACTCCATCCGGCAAAGCCCAGCGCAAAGCGCATATCCTTGGGGCCAATCCCTTGCGCTACGGATTTCAGGGCGGCCAATGTGCCGCTGATGGCCATATTTCCGGCCTGAACGGTATCGTTGGTCACAAAATCCTTAGAATGAATCATGAATCCCCGCGTGGGTTCCATAGGCCCCCCGGCCAGAACGGGATAACCTGCAATATCAGGGCGCGCCTGATCTGTGATGGTGATATCAAATTGATCCAGCAGGGATTTAAAGGTCATGACGGGGATAGGATGATTGACCACAATACCGATGGCGCCGTTGGCGTCATGGGCGCTCATGAAGATCACCGCGCGATGAAACCGGGCATCTGACATATGTGGCATCGCCAGCAACAGCCTGCCGGCCAGATAGGAATTGTCTTTTTTAAGCATAGGTTTTATATTTTCAAAAATTCCGGAAAAAAGCAATCACAACACACATCATGACCCGCTTATTCATCCTATTGGCCTTTTTATTACTGACCTTTAGGGGCGGGATATCCACCGTGTCTGCGCAAGAAAGCGGAAATCCGGCCATGCCGTCTGAGCCTGTCCTCACAGCCACCTTGATATCCGGTGTGGCTGGGACGGGGGATGCGCCTGAACTGCCGGGGGGGATGGAGATATCGTTGGCGCCGGGATGGCATACCTATTGGCGCACGCCCGGGGATTCCGGTCTTGCCCCCCGTTTTGATTGGTCATCATCCCAGAATGTGAAAGAGGTGCGCGTGCAGTGGCCTGTGCCCAAACGCAAAGAAGAAGCCGGTCTGTTTGTGTATGCGTATGATCAAGATGTGATGTTGCCGTTGGTGATTATTCCTGAAGAACCGGGAAAGGACGTTACCCTCACGGCCAATATTCAGGCACTGGTCTGTCTTAAAATATGTATTCCGCAGAATGTGACATCCACGTTGGTGATTCCGGCAGGAGACGCTGTGCCGACATCCAGTCAATCACGCATTGATATGGCACGTGCCCGTGTGCCTGTCCCGGCCGATGAACAAAGCACACTTCGTTTAGAGACGGCCGTGCTGGGCATGGAACATATTGTCTTTACCGCCTTTTCCGATGAGGGATTTCAGGGCGCGGATATTTTCATTGAAACAAATGGGATGAGCCTGTCGTCCCCGCCGGAAATTTTGTCCGATACCTCAAGCCCCAACCGGGCGATTATCCGCGTCAATGCCCCCAAGGGGAGTGATCTGACCAGCAGTTTTTTGGGCAGTACGCTTCGTGCCACCTTGGTCAAAGGGGACAAGGCCACGGAAAAAGAATTTTATTTTTAACTCTTTAACCTTAAATTTTATCAGGAGATCATCATGACCATACAAAAAGGCGACACACTTCCTTCGGTAACATTAAAAAAACTGGGGGCAGACGGCATGCAGGATATAAATATCGCAGATTATGTTGCCGGCAAAAAAGTGATCCTGTTTGCGGTGCCCGGTGCCTTTACCCCGACCTGCGCGCAAAAACATCTGCCGGGATATATCGCCAAGGCAGACGATATCAAATCTAAAGGCGTCGACGAAATTATCTGCATTGCCGTGAATGACCCGTTTGTGATGAAACATTGGGGCGAGGTGGCCGGTGCCGACGGCAAGGTCACCATGATGCCGGATGGGAACGGCGCGTTTACCAAAGCGATTGGTATGGAATTCGATGGATCCGGCGCGGGATTATCTTTCCGGTCAAAACGCTATGTGATGGTCATCAACAAAGGCGTGATCGAAGATGTGCAGGTTGAAGCCGCCCCGGGTGCCCTCGAACTGTCCGGGGCAGAGGTTTGTCTGACCCGTCTTTAAAACCCACAGAAACGTGAGGCGATCATGCCGGCCGCAAGGCGGGCATGACCGGCGCGGTTGGGGTGATTGAAATCAATCTTGTCCCCTTTGTTGTAGACAAAAAATTCCCCGGTTTGGGCGGACTCTGTGACATCAGAAAAGGCAGTCATGCCATCATACAGCGCAACGCCTTTTAATCCCTGTTTTAATATTTTTTGTGTGCTTCCGGTTTCAAACCCGTCTTCCCAGTCAATGTCGAGGTCACGATAAGTCTGTGCGGCATCCCGGGAAATTTGCATTTCATAGGGCAAGATCAATACACAAAATTGAATGCCTTGTTTTTTTAAGATATGGCCTATTTGCGTGATACGTGTCGCTGTTTCAAGAACCAAGTCACGGTTTTGCTGAGGGAATAGCTCCGCCGCCACAAACCCTGTATGGCTGTAACCTATTTTAAGCAGGGCATTTTTCAGGAGTGTCCGTACAGAGGTATAGAGATACGAATGACCCCGGAGCGTGGCATCCAGATGATCCCATATCCATTGTTGCACGACTCGAAGCACGGGTGTTTCAGGG
This sequence comes from Alphaproteobacteria bacterium, assembly GCA_017302165.1. Lineage (GTDB taxonomy): Bacteria > Pseudomonadota > Alphaproteobacteria > Micavibrionales > Micavibrionaceae > UWPOB-MICAV1. The sequence goes on along the minus strand of JAFLCW010000002.1, from coordinate 189,502 downwards.
TTAGAAGGCGTTTCTGGTGTGTCATCCGGTGCCGTGACAGGCATGATATCATTTAAATTCAAGGCATAGATTACCCGGCTCAAACCATATTCCCGGGCGGTGCGCACAATCAAATCATCTTCGATCCCATTTGCGATCATGGAAAATGTCCAATGTTCAAAAGCCGGATAGTTTTTTTCGAGCAGATTGGAGAAACGATATTCTTCCCCGGCACCGACGCCAAACGTGACGGAATCACCGAAGTAGCCAATTTTCTTCTTGGGGCTGGATCGGTCAAACTCTGTATCCGGATATCCATCTTGATTGATATGGATCGTGCCATAGGGATATTCATAGACCCCCGGTTTTTTGATAGCCGTGTAATACCCGATATCGTATGGCACAATAAAACGAAGCGTGATTTCGGCCAATCCACAAGCCAAGACCACCAGCAAAAACCAGAACGCCGCCAGCGTCAGGCGTGGGTTTTTTTCAAATACCGACATGGAACATTAATCCAGTTCGAAGGCGTCTTTATAATCTGCGGCCAGGGCAGGGTCTTGTTCGTGTTTATACATGACGCAATTCCCCACCACCAGAACATCCAGTTCCGTGCCCATGAAGCACCGAAAGGCATCTTCGGGGGTGCCGACAATCGGCTCGCCACGCACATTGAAGGATGTGTTCACGATAACCGGGCATCCAGTGAGCGATTTGAATTTGGAAATCAGCGCATGATATTTCGGATTGGTATCGGCATGTACGGTTTGAATACGCGCCGAATAATCCACATGGGTTACGGCGGGAATATCAGACCGCGGAATGTTGAGTTTATCAATCCCGAACAGTTTTTGTTCGGCTTCGGTCATGGGTTTGGTTTTATTATCATTTACCGGCGCGACCAGAAGCATGTAAGGACTGTCGGTATTTAAGTCAAACCAAGTGCCCACATCTTCCCGAAGTACAGACGGCGCAAAGGGACGGAAGGATTCGCGGTATTTCACCTTCAGGTTCAAGGTTTTCTGCATGCCGGGCGAACGTGCATCCCCCAGAATGGAACGTCCCCCTAAGGCTCTGGGCCCGAATTCCATACGACCTTGAAACCACCCGATGGCTTTTTCCTCGGCCAGTGCATGGGCGGTGGCATCGATCATGTCATTTTCATTGGCAAAACGATGGCATTTGGCGCCCATGGCACTTAACCGTGTTTCGATATCGTCGTCTGAAAATTCTGGTCCCAGATAAGATCCCTTCATGGCATCTTGTGCCGGTTTGACCACACGCGGGTTTTTGCCGTGCTGGTAATAGGCCGCCAGTGCCGCGCCCAGTGCCCCGCCGGCATCCCCGGCGGCAGGCTGAATCCATATATTTTTAAAATAACCTTCTTTCAGAATTTTGCCGTTGGCCACGCAGTTCAGCGCGACGCCGCCTGCGAGGCATAAATTCGGAATATCCGGATATTCACGCGCCAGCGATTTGACCATGCGGCGGACGACTTCTTCGGTGACCGCCTGAACTGAGGCCGCCAAATCCATCTCGCGCTGGGTCAACATCGTTTCTCCCGTGCGCGCCGGAGCCCCAAACAGATCCGCGAATTTCTGGTTGGTCATGGTTAGACCTGTGGCGTAATCAAAATAATCCATGTTGAGCCGGAATGATCCGTCATCTTTGACATCGATCAGATGATTCATGATGGTATCGACATATTTTGGCTCGCCATAAGGTGCCAGACCCATGACTTTATATTCCCCGGAATTAACCTTAAACCCGGTGTAGTAGGTAAAGGCAGAGTATAAGAGCCCCAGCGAATGGGGAAAATGAATTTCCTTTTGGATTGTCAGCGTATTGCCATCGCCGATACCCACCGATGTTGACGCCCATTCCCCCACCCCGTCCATCGTCAGGACAAGGGCTTTTTCAAAGGGCGACGGGAAGAACGCACTCGCCGCGTGGCTTTGGTGATGTTCAGAAAAAAGAAGTTTTTTGGTTATGGCCGATTTTAAGGCCTTGGATGGTTTTGTCTCGATCATTTCCGCCAGAGAATCCGTCAGCAATTTTTTCTGGAATAATTTTTCCTTGAGCCACAGCGGAATGGCTTTTTTAAACGACATGAAGCCCCGCGGCGCAAAGGCCAGATAGGTTTCAAGAAGCCGTTCGAATTTGACCAGAGGTTTTTCAAAAAAGACGATATGATCGACTTGATCCAGCGTTAATCCCGCCTGTTCCAGACAGAAACGAATGGCCTGTTCAGGAAAATTGGCATCATGTTTTTTACGGGTGAACCGTTCTTCCTGTGCCGCCGACACGATCACGCCATCGCGCACCAGCGCCGCCGCCGAGTCATGATAAAAAGCAGAGATGCCCAGAATAACCATGTGTTAAAAGATCGTGTAAATAAAGGGAGCCACAGCCGAGCCTTTGGCCATCACAATCAGGCCGCCGAACATCACCAGAATAATCAAAATCGGCAAGAGCCAGAATTTCTTGCGTACTTTTAAAAACATCCAAAGTTCTTTGATAAAATCCATCATGGTCTCCTAGAATTGATATTTCATGGGGTCGGGCAAGTCTGTTTTTGGTTTTTCCACCCAATAAGTTTTGGCAGACGGGTCAAAACGCCGGCGCATGGGGTCAAATTTAATCAGTTTCATGATGAGCCCTGCCGGGACGAAACAGATGACAAACATCAAAAACATGACCACCGGATTGATAATGTGAAACAGAATTTCTGCGAATTTCATCCAGCCTGCGTTAGCCTTGGTCAATGATTCAGGCTTGAGTGCCGCCGCGGTCACTAAACCTGCGCCCACAATCAGAAGGATTGGTACAAAAAATGAATAATGAAAAATAGCCTTGAGTATCCCCAGTACCAACAGAATACCCCCGACCGTGTATCCAAAGTTACGGTTGGTGGGGCCTTCGGGATGATCGAATTCCACAAAGCTTTCATGGAAATTGCCTTTGGCTTTGGATGATATTTTCATGCGCTGTTTTTAAGACAAAATGGCTATGTTGACAACCTTAATAGAGTGCCCCTGTCCCCGTCAGGGTCGGATCAGGCTCTATGGCCGGGGGAGGTGCGGGCATTGTTTGATCCGGCAGGTCGTTCGAAGGCCGACTAAAAGAGGTAAAGGGATCATCCGGGCGGTATGTTTCCACCTGTCCATCCTGATAGACAGGGGTATCTGCCGGCGGATAGGCATTATTCGGATCATACGGCGCGTCATCGGGGCTTGCGCCATAGGGCATATAGCTTTCACCCAGACCTGTGACGACGCCCGTATCAAGGACATAATCATCCAAATTAGGTTCTGTGCCTGTCACAAAACTCTCCCAGATGACGTTACTATCCCCCGGCATGGCGGTGCGCCCCGTGGCGGCATTGATACGCACCAGTTTAATGCCCGGCGGAATGCGGAACGGCATGGGCGGTTCGTCGCCTAAGGCTTGTTTCATGAAGGCACCAAAAATAGGGGCGGACACGGACGCACCTGTTTCTTTTTCCCCCATGGATTTTGGGTCATCAAATCCCACAAAAACCCCGACGACCAGATCCGGGGAAAACCCGATAAACCAGGTATCTTTGGAATCATTGGTCGTGCCGGTTTTTCCGCCCAGCGTCAGGCCGAGTTCAGAGAGTGCCCGCGCCGTGCCGCGTTGAATCACGCCTTCGAGGATAGAGACCATTTGATAGGCGGTGCGGGGGTCTTGAATTTGTTCCCGTTGATCGACAACATCCGGCACATTTTGTCCATCCCACCGAATAAGCGGCCCGCAGTTAGGACAAGGCCGTGTGTCATCAGAGAAAATAGTTTTCCCCCGGCGGTCTTGGACACGGTCAATAAAAGTCGGCGTAATTTTTTTGCCGCCATTCACAATCATCCCATAGGCTGTGGTCAAACGCATCAAGGTGGTTTCTCCCGCCCCTAATGCATTAGACAAAAAAGGCTTCATGTCATCCATGATCCCGAATTTTTTGGTGTATTCAACCACGGTATCCATACCGATATGATCCGCAAGGCGTACGGTCATCAAGTTACGTGATTTTTCCATCCCCACGCGAATGGGGGTGGGTCCATAAAATTCACCTGAATAATTTTCCGGTGACCAGAATTGCCCCGGTGCCTGTTCTAACGTAAAGGGCGCATCCAGAACGCGTTTGGCCGGCGTAAATCCCTTATCCAGTGCCGCCAGATAAATAAACGGTTTAAAGGCCGATCCCGGTTGACGTTGTGCCTGCGTCGCGCGGTTGAATGAAGATACCCCGGCTTTCCACCCGCCCTGCATCGCCAGAACGCGTCCTGTGTGGGGATCAAGGGCGACCAGTGCGCCTTGAATTTTGGGAATTTGCCGAAGCATGAGTTTGCCGCCGACTTCTTCGACCATGACGACATCACCTTTATCCATGACTTGACGGACGGATGAGATTTCTTTTTGACCGGATTTACGTGCCCATGTGACCTGTTCCAACAGAATATTTTTCTGGGTGCCATCAATAAATCCCAGATTGGCACGATCATCATAGGCGCGGATCACCACGGCCAATTGCCAAGGAGAAATCATGTCATCTGGGGCTTTGACGGATTTAAGTTTTTCATTCCAGGCGTCGCCCATATCCGTGATCTGGGTGACAGGTCCCCGCCAGCCATACCGCCGATCATAATCCATTAATCCCTGACGCAATGTTTGCTGGGCGATGTTCTGAAGACGGGGATCGACCGAGGTTCGAACGGCGAGCCCGCCTTTGTATAAACTTTCGGGGCCATATTTTTTTTCAATTTCACGGCGGACTTCTTCGGCGAAATAAGGGGCGTCCACCTCTTGGGTTTTCATGTCGGTATTGATAAGTGGGCTGGAGATGGCCAGTTCAGCCTGTCCGGCGGTGATGTATCCATCTTCAACCATTCGGCCAATCACCCAATTACGGCGGGCAATGGCGGCGTCACGCTGGCGCACAGGGTGATAATTATTGGGAGCCTTGGGCAGAGCGGCCAGATAGGCCGCTTCGGATATGGTGAGATCATCCAGCGGTTTGTTAAAATAGGTCAGGGCGGCCGCGGCCACGCCATAGGCGCGCTGTCCCAGAAATATTTCATTCATGTATAATTCTAAAATCTGATCCTTGGTCATCGCCTTGTCGATACGAAAGGACAAGATGGCTTCTTTGATTTTCCGTTCATACGAGACTTCATTGGTCAGCAGAAAATTCTTGGCGACCTGCTGGGTGATGGTAGATGCGCCGATCAAACGCCGGCCTGATCCGCGGTTTTTGACGTTGGTTACCATGGCCCTCGCCACGGCCATGAAATCAACCCCGCGATGGGTATAAAAATTCTGGTCTTCGGCGGCGATGAAGGCATGTTTCACCATCGCGGGGATGGTGTGGATCGGCATGAAGATCCGGCGTTCTTGAGCGTATTCAGCCAGCAAATTTCCATCCCCGGCATAAATGCGGGTGACGATTGGGGGTTCGTAATCCTTGAGCTGGGAATAATCCGGGATATCCCGGCTGTAATGATGCAGGATGAACCCGGCCGCCGCCCCGCCCAAAATAAGTCCCAAAAACCCAAGGGAAATAAGAAATATGAAAATTCTGCCGATCCAGCGCATGGCGCCTTTTATCGCACAGGATCAGGGCGGGATAAAGGCATGACACATTGTTATCAGCTTTAAAAAATAAAACGGCTGAGGGTGCTTGATCTGGGGGACGACCCGCAGTATGTATAAGAGATAGTTTTTGAGAATCATTATCACTCTCACTTTTAGGTCACTTCTTCATGCGTCACACAGCCCTTGCGGATATGGCAGGTTCATTTGACATCCCGGCGTCGGTACCGGCGCAGATGATGGCGCGTGATGAGATGCTGGATTCTCTTGTGGCGGGTCGTCATGAACACATTATCCATGATGACTATTTGAACCCTCAAGTCCTTCAGGCGGCTCAGGCCTTGATCACCATGGATGATAAGGGGATCAAGACGGATTTATCTTTTGGGGGAACACCGTCTGATGTGCTGGCGTCTTTATCCTCTGCCCTGATGGATTTAAGAATTCCCCATGCTCAGGCCGGGGCACTCACGCAGGCGCTGGGGGAATATGTCGGCGGCATTGGTTTTTCGTTTGCCCAAAAGGCGGGGGCTAAGCCTCTGTATCTCCGTTTAATGGTCACGGATAAACCCCCGCAAGATATGCCGGACTGTGAGGTTTATACACTCTCGATGCTGGATGGCGCGCGGGCGACGGGGTCTGATTTCTCCCAGATGGTCATGCAAAGCACCATCTTCGGCACACGCTCCTCGATGACCATTCAAAATGATCTGTATCAGTATTTCCAGAGCGGGAAGAAAAAATGGGTACTGGTTTATTTTGGTGCGCACAAAATCGGCGATACGAAACAGATCAACCAAAATCTAACAGCCGCCGCCGCTGTCGGTGCTGTGGCGGGTGCTGATGTTGGTTCTGCGGCAAGTGGAGGTGTTGAGGGTGTCAATGTGGCCAGAGATGCGGCTATTATTTCAGGTTCAGCAGAAGCAACAGTTCCCGCTTCGGCGTCACCTGCCATAGATTCGGCTGTTCCGTCTTCTGTTGCACCTGTTGTTTCTGTTGAGGTCTCTACGCCGGGTATCACGCCTGTGACAGGAGATGCCCCAGCTATGACCGCCCCTGCCGAATCCGTGTCTCAATCTGCGCCCCCAATTGCCCCTGCGGTATCAGAAGCTTCACCTGTGTCACAAGGCGTCGAAACCCCTGCTTCCGCTTCACCTGAATCAAATATTACTGCTTCTGAGATGTCGGTTTTATCCTCTCCTGCGGCTGAGGCACCTGTTTCATCCACCCTATCAGAATCGTCGCAAATAATCACAATGCCTGTTTCTACGGCTGAAGTATCTGCTCCGGTTGTATCTGATTCTGTGGGCATCTCTGCGCCGTCATCTCCTGTGACGGAAAGATCTACGGCTATCACCAACGTATCGAGCTTAACTGTTGTAACACCTGCGTCAGTTGAATCAACCATCACGACTTCAGAGGTGTTGGTTTTATCTTCTCCTGCGGCTGAGGCATCTGTTTCATCCACCCCATCAGAATCCTCGCAAATAATCACAATGCCTGTTTCTTCAGTTCAAGGAACATCACAGGTTCTATCTGAAGTTGCGCAATCAACTGTGGTGGCTTCGGTTTCAAATCTGGCTGTGCAGGCACCCCCATCTTCAGGAGAGGTATCTGCCCTTGCAATGTCCACGCCTATGACACCTTCGCCTGTTGCCTTGTCCACAGTCATGTCAGGAAATTCAGCCGCGCCCGTCGTCGTGTCCCCAGCCGTTCAAACGAGTCTGCCGACCGTCATACCGCCCTTTATGGCGGCGGCGAATAATAATGCCCCGATGGTTCCGTCTGCGCCGGCCTTATCGGTTGTTTCTGCTATCCCTGCATCCCCTATGGCGAATGTTGTCGTGCCACCTGTTCAGGTGCAACCCGCTCAAGCACAGCCCACTCAAGTACAACTCATTCAAGCGCAACCGGTTCAGGTTCAACCTGTTCAAGTTCAACCTGTTCAAGTTCAACCTGTTCAAGTTCAACCTGTTCAAGTTCAACCTACTCAATCTGTCCCGCTTCAGCCTGCCATGACACAACCGATTCAGGTAGCGTCTATTTCGCCACAGACACCTCCCGCGCCGACGGCATCACAGCCGGCAGTGAATGTGCCATTTGTGGCTTCTCAACCTTCTGCACCGATGACGCCGCCCCAAGCCGCCAATGTGAATGCCCCGGTGGCGTTGGTTGTTTCCAACAAAGATGCAATCCCGCCTGCGCCTCCCCGTCCCATAGAAACCGTGCGGGTCACGGCACCGCCGCCTGTGCTGGTGAATCCCACACCCGTCCCGGCGCAGGTACCAACGCCGCTATCGACTCAGGCACCTGTCACGCCATCATCAACCCCTGTGGCTGTGACACCGCGTGCCCCTGAAAATGCATCTGCCGCACCTGCGACTCGCGCCCCAGAACCAACCGTTCCTCCTGTGACCAGAGACACACCACGAGCCGAACAGCCCAGAGGCGACGTACAACGGATGGATATCCCCCGCACGGATGTACCCCGTGCTGAAACCCTGCGTTCGGATGTGTCACGGACAGATACTGTTCGCACAGAAACTCTGCGTTCTGACACATCTAAATTACAATCTGATGTGTCGAAGCCTCAAGATCAGGGTGTTAAACCGATCCCAGTAGAGGATAAAAACACCTTACCTAGAGAGGTCATCCCTCCACCACCGCCGCCCCCACCCCCACCTCCTTCAGAGAAAGACAAATGTTTGGACTGTGATCGTACAAAAGGGTGTTGCACGATTTTTAATGACAAAGTGCAAGCCAAAAAACATGAGATTGAGACACTTAAGGCAGAGAAAGCAAGCAAGGTGAGTGCAACTTTGACAGGCACGGCTCCTGTCATGCACTAAAGTATCTTATGAACGCCTGAAGGCGATATCTGACACTTCTCGAGGTGTGATCCCTTTTAAGGAGATATGATTGATAGGATTTTTATTGTCATCCGATCGTAACTTGAATTCTTCTAAAGCCAGTTCTAAAAATTCTTGAGCCCCTTGTAAGGTAGTCCCCTTACCTGTGGTGCATTCGTTGCACGAACCGATCATGACAACTTCTAGAGAGACTTCCTTGTTATCACGTGTTGTGATGTTCAGGAGTTCCATGGCACCTCCATGAGACGCGAGGAGAGGGGTGATTGCTTCGTGAAATTGTTGTGATACCCATGATTCAACAGAGTTTCGAGGCGTAAAAGAGGGCATCGTTTCTACGTTTGATTTAATCTGATCCACGAAAACGGGAGTCTCACCAGAGGTAATAAGAAATGCCCGGATGCTGTTGCATATTATGATCTTAGACCGTGGATCCCAATCCATCACTTTCCGAGTGATGGTAATGAAGGTGCTTCCATCTTTGAAAAACATATCCACCTTGGCGGCATCACCTTTGTTCAAAAGATGTGTTGCCAAAGGACTATAGGCTTTCAACGTACCTGTTTTGGTAAAGACGAGCTTGCTGAACCCCGGGATCAGGTCAGTTCTCACGATCCGAAATGTCATGGCTTTTGGGTTGGGATTACCGCCGATTTCTTCAAGGTCAAAAATCATAGAAAAAACGCCTTTTTATATGACAGAATATTGAGAGCCACTCTCAATACCAAACACATCCCCCGTGAGTCAAAGAAAAAAGGTCAAAAAGGGTCAAGCGGCCTTAAAAGACGCGTTTTTGGTGATGGGTCCGTCGGCGCGGCCATGGATGAATTGATCGACGTAAGGGTTGCCAGAGTGATCGAGCGCGTCCACGGGGCCATGCCAGATGATCCGCCCTTCATAGATCATGGCAATGTGATCGGCAATTTTGCGCGCCGAATGCATGTCATGGGTGATGGAAAGCGTGGTTGCCCCCAGTTCCCTAACGTTCTCCACGATCAGGTCATTGATGACATCGGCCATAATAGGATCAAGGCCTGTGGTGGGTTCATCAAAGAAAATAATTTCAGGGTTTGTGGCAATCGCCCGCGCTAGCCCGACCCGTTTTTGCATGCCGCCCGAAAGTTCAGCTGGGAATAAATCAGCGACCGAAGGTGCCAATCCGACGCGCCGTAATTTTTCAACCGCGATATCACGTGCTTCGGATTTTGGTTTTTTTTGTGCATGGATCAGACCAAAGGCCACATTTTCCCAAACCTTGAGGGAATCAAACAGAGCCGCGCCTTGAAACAACATGCCGAATTTCTGCATCAATGAATCGCGGCCTGTGTGTCCGCCGTGTTGGACAGGCTGGCCGTCAATGGAGATGGTACCGGAATCAGGAGTGATCAAACCCAGAATGCATTTGAGCGTGACGGATTTCCCCGAACCTGATCCCCCGATAATGACGAGAGATTTTCCCGGATCAATACGAATATCCACGCCATCCAGAACGATTTTAGAGCCAAAAGATTTCTTGACACTTTTGAGTTCAATTTTGGCCGGCGCGGTCAGGGTCATGAGAAAAAGACCTGCGTGAGAATATAATTTGAAATCAAAATCAGGATAGAGGCCGATACGACCGCATAGGTTGTGGCTTGTCCCACACCTTGGGCGCCACGCCCGGAATTAAACCCATGATAACAGCCCATCAAGGTGACGATAAACCCGAAGGCCGAAGCCTTGACCAAGCCAGATATGACATCAATGGGTTCAAGAATATCCCATGTCTGGGTCAAGTAACTGCCCGGGGAAAACCCCAGCGTATAGATCGACACCACATAGCCGCCCATCACCCCGATCACATCGCCGATCAACACCAGAATAGGCAAAACCAGCGTGCCCGCCACCACCCGCGGGGCAATCAGATATTTAAACGGGTTGACCGAGAGTGTGGTCAGGGCATCAATTTGTTCCGTCACACGCATGGTACCGATCTCGGCGGCGATGGACGCGCCTACACGTCCCGCCACCATCAACCCAGCCAGAACAGGCGCCAGTTCACGGGTGACCGAGAGCACCACCACCGACGCAATCGCGCTTTCGGCATTGAACCGAGAAAAGCCCGTATAGCTCTGGAGTGCCAGCACCATACCTGTAAACAAGGCCGTCATCCCGACAACCGGAAGGGAATAATAGCCGATGTCAATGATCTGCCGGAGCAGAAGCCGGGGATACCAAGGCGGAGCGACACAGTGAAAAAGCGAACGGCCACAAAATAGGGTCATGACCCCGATAGCATCAAAAAAACGAAGAATCGTATGTCCGATGGCTTGGCAGGTATCACGGACAGCGTTCAAGGGGTTTAAGATCATGACCCGAAATTTTTAACCTGTTTTGAGGGCTGTGAAAAGGGCTTAAGGAGTATATATCCTCTGATACCGTGCGCCCAGTGCCGTTAAAATTTCATATCCGATGGTTCTGCATCCCTGCGCCAGCGCGTCGACGCCCTGATGAGGCCCTAGAATTTCCATCTCATCCCCCGGGCGGGGGAGAGCCCCGCGCAGATGGCCGATGTCCACGCTAATCAGATCCATGGAGATACGCCCCCGCACCGGGCAAGCCCGACCTTGCCAATAGACCTGCGCGTTATTGCTTCCGGATCTAAAAATCCCATCCGCATAGCCTAGCGCAAGCGTGGCGGTTTTTGTATTTTCAGGAAAACGATAGGTAGCGTTGTAACCGATGGAACTGCCGGCCGGGACATCACGCACCTGAAGCACCCGCGCCGTGAGCGAGACCACAGGGGACATGGGATTATGTGTTTCCGGTGTCGGGTTTCCGCCGTAAAGTGCATACCCCGGGCGCACTAAATCATGATGCCATTCGGGATTCCGGAATAAGCCCGATGAATTAGAGAGGGATTTTTTGGCTTGGGCGAACATAGCAGAGGATGTTTTAAAAATATCGGCTTGCTGGGTATTAAGGGGATGATCTTTTTCATCGCTGGCGACAAAATGACTTAAGACATATTGGACATCCAAGCCTGTCAATATATCGGGTGTATGCTGAATATGTTGAAGATCCGCGTATTCAAGCCCCAGACGGTTCATGCCCGTATCAATATGAACTATGGCGGGGAGTGTTTTGCTCACGTTTTTGGCGAGGTGAGACCAGCGTTCAATCATCCCCCGGTCATTCAACACCGGATGAAGACGGTGAGTGTGGTAAAGCGTTTCCGCCCCATGATAGAGCCCGCCCAGAACATATATCTCGGCATCCGGGGGCAGAGCTGTGCGAAGTTCAAGGGCCTCGTTCAATGTCGCAACAAAAAAATCCCGGCATCCTGTTTCATATAAGGCCTGAGAGATCTGCGGGGCACCCGTGCCATAGGCATTGGCTTTGACGACCCCGGCCACGTTTGCGCGTGTCATGGATTGGCATAAACGATAATTATGCGTCAACGCACTCAGATTAATGCGCAGGCAAGCAGAAAAACGCGGATCAGATATCATGAGGCCGCCTTATTGGTGATGTGTGTCCAGATCAGAAAAACGCGTGAGATTGGAATCAAAGAATGTGCGCACGGTACCAATGGGGCCGTGACGTTGCTTGGCCACAATAATTTCGGCGGTGTTGGAGCATTCACCTAAATCTTCCTGCCATTTTTGATAACGGTCGTTGAATTTACTTTCATCTTCACCGGGTTTTTTTTCCGGTTCTTCGCGCGAGAGATAATATTCCCGGCGATAGATAAACATGACGACATCAGAATCCTGTTCAATCGAACCTGACTCCCGCAGGTCAGAGAGCATCGGGCGTTTATCTTCACGTTGTTCCACCGCCCGGGATAGCTGAGAGAGGGCAATGACCGGAATTTGTAACTCCTTGGCGATGGCTTTTAGTCCGCGGGTGATTTCAGACACTTCCAGCACGCGGTTTTGTTCAGACTGGCGAGAGCCCGTCCCCCGCAATAATTGAAGATAGTCAATAACCAGAAGTCCCAGCCCATATTGACGTTTTAAACGCCGGGCGCGGGTGCGAAGCGCGCTGATGGTCAGCGCGGGCGTGTCGTCAATATAAAGTGGAATCTGGCTTAACTGCTGGCTGGCTTCCACAAATCTTCGGAAATCATTTTCGCGGATCTGGCCTTTGCGAATTAAATCCCCCGAAATGCCGGACTGATCAGACAGGATACGGGTGGCGAGCTGATCTGAGGACATCTCCAGCGAGAAAAAACCGACTATCGCCCCTTCGCGTTTATTCGCGGCGAATGCCTTGGCGGCATTGAAGGCAATATTAACGGCCAGAGACGTTTTCCCCATCGAAGGCCGTGCCGCGATAATCAGTAGATCAGAGTTGTGAAGCCCGCCCAGTTTTTGATCCAGATCCTTGAGTCCCGTGGTTACGCCTGTGACATGCGAGTCTGATTTATAGGCTTTTTCGGCAATTTCTATGGCCACCTGAACGGATGATTTCAAGGTGATAAAGCCGCCTTGAGTCACGCCGCTTTCGGCCAGTTTAAATAACTCACTTTCCGCTTGTTCGATCGCATCATTGGCATCGCGGTCGATATGATGTTCATAGGCTTGGGCGGCGAGTGTCTGGCTTAAACTCACGAGCTGGCGGCGCAGATGCAGATCATAAATTGTTTGCGCGTAATCCAGCGCGTTATTGAGCAGAGGTACGGCCTCCACGAGATCTTTTAAATAGGCAGACCCCCCGACAGGGGCAAGCCCTTCATCCTTTTCAAAGTAAGATTTTAATGTCGTGTAGGATGCGTTCTGTCCCCGGTCAATCACCTTGGCGATAGCGTCATAAAGACGTTGATGGGCAGGTTCAAAAAAATGATCTGATTTTAAAAAATCGTTTATTTTTTCCAGATGCCGATTGTCGATTAACAGCAGACCCAGCAACCCCTGTTCCGCCTCAAGATTATGGGGCAGAGCACGCGGGGCTATCTCCCGCGTTTCAAGCGGTCTCAAAGGCGTTACGGTTTCTGATAACATGCAAGAAAGACTATCAGAGCGCAGGCGGAACGCACCAGATATATAACCCCTGACCCCTGTGAATCATGGGGATGAAAGCCGCGTGATGAATGCATAAAAAACCCCGCACGTGGCGGGGTTTTTTGTGTCTTTTGGGGCTGAATTATTCGCCGGCATCTTCTGCAGGCGCGTCCTCGGTTTTTTTAGAGGCTTTCTTCTCCGCTTTGGATTTCGCTTTGTCGGCCTTTTTGGCTTCGGTTTCCGCATTGTGTGCTTCTTCCTCGGCTTCGGCTTTCAGTGCGCTGTCTTCCAGCAGAGCTGATTTTGCATCTACGGCCTCAGCAACTTTGGGGGCGTTACCGCTTTCGGCGACCAGCGCCTTACCGGTTTTAGCCTGAATTTTCGCCTCGTCTTCGGAACGCGCGATGTTGATGGTGACGTTGACTTTCACTTCGGGGTGAAGGGCAACCGCGACCGGAAACAGACCCAGCATTTTGTAATTCTGGTTCAATACAATCATGGTACGGTCGATTTTTTCACCCGAAGCCGCGCTTATGACATCGGCGATATCACGGGCGGTGACAGAACCGAATAACTGACCAGCTTCAGAAGCCTGACGGATCAGAGCCACTTTCAGTGAACCCATTTTCTGGGCGATTTTTTCCGAAGCGGCTTTCTTTTCATCGCTGAGTTTTTTCAGTGATGCTTTTTGTGCTTCGAAATGCGCAATGTTTTCCTTGCTGGCACGCAGGGCTTTTTTCTGTGGTAGAAGATAGTTACGCGCATAACCCGGCTTTACGGAGACAACATCCCCCATAGCACCTAGATCATCCACGCGTTGTAGTAAAATAACTTGTGTTGGCATGTTTATATTCCTTTTCTTTTAACGGTCGCCGCGGTCGCTACGATCAAAACGTTCCGGACGGGATTCGCCTTCGGCACGCACATAAGGCATCAAGGCCATGAAACGGGCGCGTTTGATGGCCTTGGCCAGTTCGCGCTGTTTTTTCATGGACACATTGGTAATACGAGACGGGGTCATTTTTCCGCGCTCAGACAGGAATTTGCCCAGTGTACGGACATCTTTCCAGTCAATGGCAATACCATTGGGACCGGAAAACGGGCATGATTTTTTGCGCTTGAAGAAGGTTTTCTTCTGGGGGGCGGTTGTATCGGCGGACATTAGGCGGCCTCTCTTTCAAATTCGGTTTCACCAGTATTTTTGTCGAGGATCTTGGACTGACCCTTGGACAATTCATCTTCACGCACGGTGAGGTAACGCATCACGTCTTCATTCAGGCGGAGCGTACGTTCCATTTCAATCACAGCCGCAGGCGGGCAATCCGTTTCAATCAAAACGTAATGCGCTTTTTTGCTTTTGTTGATTTTGTAGGCCAGTGTGCGCAAACCCCAATTTTCGGTCTTCACCACTTTGCCTTTGCCGGCTTTGATGATTTTTTCGCATGATTCTGTGATGACTTTTACTTGTGCATCAGAGAGATCCTGCCGTGCCATAAACACGGTTTCGTAATAAGGCATCTTTTTCTCCTCTCGGTTTAAATGCCGGAAAAACCATTTTTTCCGGCGGCAGCCCCCTTTTGCGTGTGCCTTGATAAAGGGAGCGAGGTGTCTTACGTGCCCGGGTTATACACATAAGCTGGGGGCGGGTGCAATAGAATCCCGTACGCTCAGCATAAAAAAAGCGGCACCCTTGGATATACCGATGGATGTGCCGCTTTTTTCAAGGAGATATATTGTGCGTAACTTTTATCCTACCTTGTTGGAATTGCTTAGTTTTTCAACATGACTGGCCATAAAAAGCGGCCACGGCGTTTTGCACTGGCGGCGCACGGCCTTGTTACTGGCTCGGCGTAGAATCTGGCATAATTGTTCATAAGTGAGACCGGGATCATTCAAGGCTTCCTGAAAAGAAGGAAGAGCTTGAGAACTCGCGAATTCCGCATAATCCGCGTTGCTATTCTCGGTTTCGCATGTGACCTTAAAGGCGTAGCCCGTTTCTTCGATCACGCGCTGGATCACGGTTTTGATTTTAACTGAACTCATCGTTTCACCTCCCCTTTTTAAATTTCGGTATGTGTTTTGTGATACGAACGTCTGAGCCCTCTATGGTATTTTTTTTATTAATTTTATCCCTGTTCCTGCCGTTCTTAGGGTGTAAAAAATCTATGAAAAACCACCATGTCATGATGATTTTTGTCAACACAGGTACAACCTCAGAGCGTGAATTAACCTTACTTTAAAAATCACTATTTTTGAAGATGTTTCTATGGCGCGGCGCACTATGATGTTTGCCGAATATATGTTTTACCGCGTAACCTCTTGACGCGCTTCAGGGAACCTCGCATGTTAGGCGCCAATGTTATCCACATAAGGAGATTTGAATATGTCTCGTGCCTTTGTTTTTCCGGGTCAAGGCTCCCAATTTATCGGGATGGGCAAGGATCTGGCCGACTCGTTCACAGAAGCCAAGGAAACATTCCAGCAGGTAGATGACGCGCTGTCACAAAAACTAACCCAGTTGATGTTCACGGGGGATGAACAGGAACTTAATCTCACGGAAAACACCCAGCCTGCCTTGATGGCCGTATCGATGGCGGTGGTCAATATATTGAAACGTCAGGGCGGAATCCGGTTTGAAACGGCCTGTGCGTTTATGGCGGGGCATTCGCTGGGCGAATATGCGGCCTTGACGGCCTCTGGGGCGATTGATTTACCGGTAACAGCGCGACTTTTAAAAACGCGCGGTCAAGCCATGCAAAAAGCGGTGCCTGTGGGCGTCGGGTCGATGGCGGCGATATTGGGGCTTGATTTACCGGATGTTCAAAAAGTAGCCAAAGACGCGGCCAAGCAAGCGGGACAGGCATTGGTATGTGAAGCGGCTAACGATAATTCCACGGGTCAGGTCGTGGTATCCGGACATACAGCCGCCGTGCAGATGGCGGTGGATATGGCCTCGGCCGCGGGGGCAAAACGCGCTGTTATCCTGCCCGTCAGCGCCCCCTTTCATTGCACGTTGATGGCACCGGCGGCGCAGGTGATGGCGTATGCACTGGCGGATACCGATATTCGCCCCCCTTGCGTACCGATTGTGTGCAATGTGACAGCCAAGGGCGAGACGGAGCCTTCGCATATTCGCCGTCTGTTGGTGGATCAGATCACTGGCATGGTGCGCTGGCGTGAATCCGTGCTGTGGATGAAAGATCAGGGTGTCACGGAGATGTATGAATTGGGTGCGGGCAAAGTCTTATCGGGTTTGGTCAAGCGTATTGATAAAGATGTGGCCTGTGAGTCCGTGGGGACGCCCGCACAGATCGACGAATTGATCACAAAACTTAAGGGATAGAACATGTTTGATTTAACAGGAAAAACAGCTCTGGTGACCGGTGCCACAGGCGGAATCGGCGAAGCGATCGCGAAGGCTTTGCATGCCAAAGGGGCGATTGTTGCCATTACCGGACGTAACGAAGCCAAGCTGAATGAGTTGGCAGGGCAGTTAAAAGAACGTGTTTTTGCTATCCCGGCCGATTTATCTTCATCTGCGGCGATTGAGGCTTTGGTCAAGCAGGCCGAAGAAAAAATGGGACAGATTGACATTCTGGTCAATAATGCCGGCCTGACCAAGGATGGCTTGTCCATGCGGATGAAAGATGAAGACTGGCAAGAAGTGCTGGATGTTAATTTATCCGCCCCCTTTAAACTGGCGCGCGCGGTTCAACGCGGCATGATGAAACGCCGTTATGGCCGGATCATCAATATTTCGTCTGTGGTAGGGGTCACGGGTAACCCGGGGCAGTGTAATTATGTGGCGTCAAAGGCTGGACTTATTGGGTGGTCAAAAGCGATGGCCGCTGAAATTGCGTCCCGGAACATCACAGTAAACTGTGTGGCTCCGGGGTTTATTGCTACGGCCATGACACATGCCTTGACCGATGATCAAAAAGAAAAAATCAATGCGACAATCCCGATGGGGCGCATGGGATCATCCGAAGATATTGCGGGGGCGGTTGTGTATTTGGCCTCCGGCGAGGCAGGATATGTGACGGGCACCACCGTTCATGTCAATGGCGGCATGGCGATGGTATAATGCCTGGGATATCAAGGCTGGCACAAGGATTAGGGTATGCGGGGCTTGTTCCGTTTGTGGGATTGTCGGCGCTTGATATTATCTCGGGTAACGAATTTTTTGCTGGTCTTTTATTGTTATATAGCTTGCTGATTGCCTCTTTTTTGGGCGGGGTGCATTGGCCGATCGCCCTTCAAAAGGGACATGTGCGCCAATTATATCTGGCCATGCTTCCGACATTGATCAGCTTTGCTTTATCGGCGGCGGGGTTGTGGCTGTCCCCGATGTTTATTTTTGCCGGATTTATCCTTTTATTTTGGGGTCTATATGCCATGGATCATCTGTTTTTACGTGAAGAATTCTTGCCGTTTACGGGCTACTTGCGGTTCAGATTGATTTTGACAAGTGTGGTGACACTCTCGCTTGCGGCGGCGGCTATTTTATAATGGCTTTAATCCCTGAATTGATCATCTTTGATTGTGATGGCACGCTGGTCGATAGTGAAACGGTGAACAACATCGCTTTATTAGAGGTCATCAACGAGATATGCCCGCATCAGTATGATCTGGACCATGCCTATCATCACTGGATGGGTAAGACAGTGTCCACCATCCTGCTTCAGATACAGATGGAAACAGGGTATGTGTTTACAGATCCGGATATCGCCCAAAAATACATTGCCAAGGTTAATCATATGTATGCGTCTGAATTAAGACCTGTTGACGGGGCACTCGAGGTCGTGCGGGCGTGCCAGCAAAAAACCAAAACCTGCGTGGCGTCTAATGGTGAGAGAGGAAATGTGATTTATTCGCTGACACTCTGTAAGTTCATTCCGGATTTTTTCCAAGACACAACGATTTTTACCAAAATTCAAGTCTCTCGCCCCAAGCCCGCCCCGGATTTATTTTTGTTCGCGGCGCATCAACTGGACACCGATCCTGCGCGCACGATGGTCGTGGAAGATAGCGTCGCCGGCGTTCAGGCCGGTGTCGCGGCGGGCATGTCCGTGATTGGTTTTACGGGAACGTCGCATGACCCTGTATCTCAGGAAAAACGCCTTCGCACAGCGGGGGCAACCCATGTTATTTCCCGTCTTATCCACATAAATGAGTATATAAATAATTGAATTTATTGAAGATAAGCCGTTTTTTGGCTAGGTCTAATAAAACTGCTTGCATTGAGGGCGCGGCTTGGTAAAGTCCGTCCGATTTTAAATTAACAACCTTAAATGGGGTAAAAGGAACGCCATGAGCGATATTGCAGAACGTGTAAAGAAAATCGTTGTCGAGCATCTGGGAGTCGATGAGGGTAAAGTGAACGAGGCCGCCAGCTTTATTGATGATCTGGGTGCTGACTCGCTGGACACCGTTGAACTGGTGATGGCGTTTGAAGAAGAATTCAAAGTTGAAATTCCGGATGATGCGGCAGAGAAAATCCAGACCGTGGGTGATGCCGTTAATTTCATCAAGGCAAACAGCGCTGGTTAAGCGTTAAGCCTCTGTGTAAAATCATGAAAGGCGGCTTTACGAAAGCCGCCTTTTGCTTTTAAATGACCCCCATGAGACGTGTTGTTGTAACAGGAATGGGAATTGTATCTCCGCTGGGGCTAGGCGTTCAGCGGAACTGGGATTTGATCACACGCGGCCAGAGCGGCCTTCGGCGCATTGATGAATTCGATGTGACAGAGATGTCATCCCAAATTGCGGGATTGGTGCCAAAATCATCAGACCCTGCGCCGACAGACGGGGCTTTTAATGTGAATCTGTTTGTCCCGCCCAAGGAACAAAAGAAAATAGATCAGTTCATCGCCTTTGGCATGGCCGCCGCCGACGAAGCGGTGGCTGATTCCGGTTGGCGTCCCGAAACCGAAGAACATCGGGAGCGTACCGGTGTTTTGATCGGCTCTGGCATTGGCGGTCTGGGCACGATTTATGAATCATCCATCACGTTAAAAGAACGCGGGCCGCGGCGGGTTTCGCCTTTTTCTATTCCGGCCATGTTGATCAATCTGGCGTCAGGGCATGTGTCCATCAAGCACGGGTTTAAAGGGCCTAACCATTCTGTGGTGACGGCCTGTGCTTCGGGGTCGCATGCGATTGGAGATTCGGCGCGGCTGATTGCGCTGGGCGATGCGGACGTGATGGTGGCTGGCGGTGCCGAAGCCGCCGTGACCCCGTTGGGGGTTGCCGGGTTTGGTGCACTTCGGGCGCTGTCGTCGTCGTATAATGACCGGCCAACCGAAGCCTCTCGCCCGTTTGATGAGGGTAGGGATGGGTTTGTGATCGCTGAAGGTTCGGGCGTTGTGGTTTTAGAAGAATATGAACATGCCAAAAAACGCGGCGCCAAAATATATGCCGAAATCATCGGGTACGGCATGTCAGGGGACGCCTATCATATTACGTCTCCGGCCGAAGATGGGGATGGGGGATTCCGGGCGATGAAGGCGGCCATGGCGTCGGCAAAAATCACACCCGATCAGGTTGATTATATTAATGCGCATGGTACGTCGACACCGGTGGGGGATGGTATTGAATGTACGGCCGTCAAACGGCTGTTTGGTTCGGCGATCCAAACAGTGTCGATGTCATCGACCAAGTCGGCGATTGGCCATTTGTTGGGGGCGGCTGGCGCGGTTGAGGCCATTTATTCCATCATGGCTATTCAGACAGGTATTCTGCCGCCGACTCTCAATCTTGAGACTGTATCAGAGCCCTGTCAGGGAATTGATCTGGTGCCTAAGGTGGCTAAAGAAAAGAAAACATCCATCGTACTCTCAAACTCCTTTGGGTTTGGGGGCACGAATGCCTCGCTCATTATGAAGAAGGTATAACCACATGGTGACGGGTTTATATTTCGCGCTGTTTGGTTTCTGGTTGGCTTTTTTGTTTTTGCGCATTGTGAAAATCAGAACAACGCAAAAAATCGCTTTTGGGCAAGGCGGCAACCAAGACATGGTGCGTGCCCAGTCTGTACATTCTAATTTTGTGGAAACAGTCCCCTTCATTCTGGTGTTGATGATTGTTTTAGAATGGCAGGGTATGTATCCGGCATGGGTCATTCATTTGGTAGGTTTGACCATGGTGGCATCACGTATTGCCCATTTTATCGGCATTCATCAGGGCACGGGTACGGGCATATGGCGCGTGGTTGCCGGTGTATCTTTTATCACGTTGTTGCTGATTGGGT
This sequence comes from Alphaproteobacteria bacterium, assembly GCA_017302165.1. GTDB lineage: Bacteria > Pseudomonadota > Alphaproteobacteria > Micavibrionales > Micavibrionaceae > UWPOB-MICAV1. The sequence goes on along the minus strand of JAFLCW010000002.1, from coordinate 168,815 downwards.
CGTGTCTGGCGCTCTATCAGGCGATTGCCGGATAATATGCGCGCCACTTTTCTCTGGCTTGTCTCCTTTTGTCTGATCTGTCTCGCAGGCCTGTGCGCTGTTGGGGGATATGGCGTTTATGCGTTTTTGAAGCAAAGCCCCCTGACCGATACCAAAAGTGTCGTGATTGAACGGGGGATCGGTGTTTCCCAGATCGCCCGAACACTTGAAGATCAGGGAATTATTTCTTCGGCACTGGTGTTTCATATCGCGGCCAGACTATCTGCCGATCAAGGTTTGTTGAAGGCGGGAGAATATGAATTTACAGCCTCGATGCCGATGGCACGCGTTCTTGAGATGATTCAAAAAGGTGACGTCGTCGAACGCAAATTTACGATTGCGGAAGGTTTAACCTCGCATCAGATTGTCCGCATTCTCAATTCTGTAGCAGGGCTTGAGGGGGATATAACGGAACTTCCTGCCGAAGGCACGCTACTTCCCGATACGTATCATTTCATGAAGGGCGATACACGCCCGCAAAAAATCACGGAAATGCGCGCCGCCATGACCCGTTTTATGGATGAAATTTGGGAACAGAGAGCCCCCGATTTGCCGATTACGACCAAGGCGCAGGCCTTGATTTTGGCGTCGATCATTGAAAAAGAAACCAGTCAGCCCGATGAATGGCACCGTGTTGCGGGCGTTTTTGTCAACCGATTGCGCCTCGGGATGCCGCTTCAAACTGATCCCACGGTCATTTACGCGATCACGCAAGGGGATATTCAAGATGCGGGGCAAGGGCCACTGGGGCGGCGATTACTCAGCAAGGATCTGGCGTTTGATTCACCTTACAACACGTATAAATATCCGGGGTTGCCGCCAGGGCCGATTTGCCATCCGGGAAAAAATGCATTAAAGGCCGCTTTAAATCCTGAAAAACATGATTATATCTTTTTTGTCGCGGATGGGACGGGGGGGCATTTATTTGCCAAAACATTGGATGAGCATAACCGAAACGTAGCGGCCTGGCGGAAAATCAGGGCAGGACAATAAGGATCATATGACATGAAAATTGCCATTATCGGCACCGGGATATCGGGGCTGTCATCTGCGTATCTTCTTCATCCTCACCATGAGATAACGGTCTATGAATCGAATGCCTATATCGGGGGGCACAGCCGGACGATTACCGTGGCTACGCCCGAAGGTCAGATTCCGGTTGATACCGGTTTCATTGTGTATAACGAACGAAATTACCCTTTACTGACGGGTCTTTTTAAACATTTGAACGTACCGATAGCCAAAAGCCGGATGTCATTTGGTGTGAGCATTAATGACGGGTGGCTGGAGTATAGTTCTCAAGGGTTATTAGCGCAGTATGCGAATATATGTCGTCCGAATTTCTGGCGGATGATACGTGACATACTTACATTCAACCGCCATGCCTTGCGCGAGGTGCGGAAAAACCCTGATCTTTCATTGGGGCAGTTTTTGGATCACATGAAACTGGGGGCGTGGTTCAAACATTATTATCTTCAGGCCATGGGCGCGGCCATCTGGAGCTGTTCGGTGAAAACTATTTTAGATTTTCCGGCACAGACATTTTTACGTTTTTTTGAAAATCACGGCTTGCTCACGATTAACGATCATCCGCAATGGTACACGGTTCAGGGCGGAAGCCGGGAATATGTTTCCCGTCTGACGGCCGGGTTTCAAGATAGAATTTACTTAAACCGCGGGGTTGTGTCGGTACGCCGAGACGAGGGCGGGGTATATGTGACCGATGTTGGGGGTATGACAGAACGATATGATTATGCCGTCATGGCGTCTCACGCCAATCAGACATTGAATATGATGGCTGATCCTTCAGATCAGGAGCGGGAAATTTTATCGGCGTTTACCTATCAGGAAAATCATGTCGTGGTGCACCGGGATATATCTTTCATGCCAAAACGTAAAGGGTGCTGGGCGAGCTGGATGTATCTCTCCCAATCCCGTCAGGATCATGCGCCTGTCCTCTCCTTAAGTTATTGGATGAATAACCTTCAGCCATTACAGACGTCTGTTCCTATTTTGGTGACGTTAAATCCGGGGCGGGAGCCTGAGCCGGGTCTCATCTATGACCGATATACCTTTGAACATCCTATCTTTGATAAGCGTGCGGTGCGCGCACAAGCCCATATAGAGGGGATACAGGGCAAAAACCGACTTTATTTCTGCGGGGCTTATCAACGCTACGGGTTTCATGAAGATGGATTGCTGAGTGCCGTTCAGGCCGTCAAAAAACTGGGCGTTGAGGTGCCCTGGTGATGATGTCAGATATCAAGGTCATGTTTGGGGACGTTATGCACCGGCGGCTTTTTCCCGGCGTGAATGGATTTCGATATCCGATTTTTTATCTATCTGTACCGATACGTCCTCACATGCCGGCATTGGGGGATTGGTGTGTGGGGATCAACAGGCCTGCCTTGATGAGTTTTCAAGACATAGATCATGGCGACCGAACCCCGGGGAATTTATATCACTGGATCACATCTATTTTAACAGATCATGGCGTCATGGGCATTGAGGATATCCGGTTGATATGTTTGCCCCGGACGATGGGATATGTGTTTAACCCGGTGAGTTTCTGGATGTGCCGCGATCAGGCGGGTGATTTACGGGCGGTATTATGCGAGGTCAATAATACCTTTGGGGAAACACATGCCTATTTATGTGTGCCCGCCCCCGGTGAAAAAATATCACCCGAGACATGGTTGTACGCCCAGAAACTTTTTCATGTGTCCCCTTTTTTGCCGCGTGAGGGACATTATCAATTCCGCTTTGATGATCGCCCGGACAAAACGGGTATATGGATTGATTATTATGCCGAGAGCGGTGAAAAGCAGGTTGTGACCGCGTTGACTGGCCAGTGGGAGATGTACCGCCCCCCTTTATGGCGGCGTATGTTTTTTGGGTATCCGTGGGTGACGGGCATGGCCATGATCCGAATTCACGCTCAAGCGATGAAATTATGGTTCAAAAAACAGAAATATTTTGCCAAACCCTTGCCTTTGCACCCAAAAATCACCATGTCGGATCAGGGTTCTAAGACTATAAAGTGATATCTTTTAGGCTTTAAATATGTCAGGTTGGTCATATTCCCCTGACGATAAAACGTAAAGTGAAGTGAATGACACAGAATATTCTCCGTGACGGGCTCTACCGTACTTTGGATAAAATTGACTATGGAACGATGACCTTACACACCCCCGAAGGTCAAATACGCCACTTTCAAGGGACTAAGCCCGGGCCAGAGGCCACCTTAATCCTGAACAATTGGTCCGTCATTCGCCATATGCTTTTGAAGGGCGATACGGGTTTTGCCGAAGATTACCGTGCCGGGCTGTGGGATACGCCGGATTTGACCGCCTTGATCACGTTCGGATTAAAAAACGATCACGCCATTCAGGATTATCTATTCGGAAACCGGATCATGAATATTTTGGCGCGCATGTCCTCTTTTTTTAAGTTAAACACCGTATCCGGAAGCCGAAAGAATATTCATGCCCATTATGATCTGGGTAATCGGTTTTATGGTTTATGGCTTGACCCGACTATGACTTATTCGTCGGCATTGTTTAACCATGCGGGCGAAAATCTGGTGCAGGGACAATACAATAAATATGACCGCATCCTGGAACGTCTGGGTAAAAAATCTGGACGATTGCTGGAAGTGGGGTGTGGGTGGGGTGGATTCGCCGAACGCGCAAGCGATACAGGTGACTATGACCTCAAAAGCATCACGATTTCTAAAGCTCAGCATGATTTTGCACAAGAACGCCTTAAAAAAAGGGCGCGTATTATGTTGGAAGATTACCGTCATCAGGAAGGGCAGTTTGATCATATTGTCTCGATTGAAATGTTTGAGGCCGTTGGCGAAAAATTCTGGCCGGTTTATTTTTCAAAATTAAAAAAACTGTTATCCCGTCAGGGCAAGGCCGTTATTCAGACAATTACCATTGATGATAAACATTTTGATGCCTACCGGACATCTGGCGATATGATCCGCCAGCATATTTTTCCAGGCGGCATGTTGCCAAGCCCATCACGATTCGCCGATGAAGCACGCAAGGCAGGACTTAAAATCACGGATCGTTTTGATTTTGGGCTGGATTATGCTCGCACGCTTCAGGAATGGCAGACACGTTTTGAGGCGCAATTGAATGACGTACGGAATTTAGGCTTTGATGATTCCTTTATACGTCTGTGGCGGTTTTATCTGTCTGCCTGTACGGCCGGATTTTTAACCCAGCGCACAGATGTGATGCAGATTGAATTATCCCATGCATAAGATGGTCGGCACGGTGTTATCATGGGATTAACCGCGCGCGCGCTTCATGCTTATTCGGTTTTGGCGTTGCCGCTGGCCTTTGCTGGGCTCCCTTTATACATTCACACGCCAGATTTTTATGCGGTTCAGTACGGCCTCTCGCTAGCGATGATGGGTATTGTGCTGATGGGTATTCGTCTGTTCGATGCCGTTCAAGACCCGCTTATTGGCTGGATTCTGGATCGTGTTCCTGTCACAGGCCAACAATGGGTTGTGGGCGGAGCACTGGCAGGTATGGCATTGGGCTTTCTTATTTTATATGTACCGATGCCTTTTTTGTCGGCGTGGGTGTCCTTTACGCTGGGCATGATATTGGCCACGCTCTGTTTTAGTATTTTGGTCATTCATATGAATGCCCGCGGCAGTTTATGGACGCAGGATTATCACCAAAAAACACAACTGACCGCTACGCGTGAATCCTATGGGCTGGCGGGGTTACTCCTCGCGGTTTTATTGCCAGCAATTTTGACTTTATCTTTTCCTGCCGATCAGACCTACTTGATCTATGCGGCTGTTTTTCTGGTAATTTTGGGATTGGCGGGCGTCACATATATGGGCTGGATGAAACGTCAGTCCCTTGAAATAACCCGCCCTGTTGCCAATACAACCACCAAGACACGCATAAATGTCTCAGGTTTTAAATTATTTTGGGGGATCTATTTTGTATCCTCTTTGGCGTCGGCGATACCGGCTGTTCTGGTGCTATCGTTTATTCGGGATCGTCTTGAGGCGGAGAATTATACCGGACTTTTTTTGATTCTTTATTTTGTGGCGGGGATTGCCGGTATGCCGCTCTGGCGCTGGCTGGCGCAGAAAACAAACAAGCCATCTGCATGGATGAGTGCGATGATGTTGGCTGTCGTGGCCTTTATCGGGGCATTTTTTCTGTCGGCGGGGGATGTGGTTTTATATGCTGTGATTTGCGTGGCGTCGGGTCTGGCCTTGGGGGCAGATTTGGCCATACCGCCTTCGATGCTTTCAGACCGGATTGACCGGACATATCAAACGACACATACCTCGTTATTTTTTTCAGGTCTTGCCTTTTTGTCCAAACTGGCGCTGGCCTTGGGCTCTGGGTTTGCTTTAATCTGGTTGGATCACACGGGATTTACCCCGGGGGTAGACAATTCACAACAAGCCCTTATATCCCTGTCTGTGATATATGCCCTTATTCCTTGCGGGATCAAAATTCTGTCTGCAGGGCTTTTGGGGGCTATGATTTTTTTTGAAAAAGAGAGCACGAGATGAAACATCTTTTTTATTTTTTAACTACCATAGGAGTCGCCTTGGTTTTAGGCGGATGTTCAAGCATGAAAATTAATGATTACCAAGGCACGACACCTGTTTTAAATCTTGAATCATATTTTAACGGTCCTATTAAGGCGTGGGGTATTCTTCAGGATCGATCCGGTAAAGTCACGCGTCGGTTTGATATCACCATGGTCGGCACGTGGAAGGATGGGGTGGGTACCTTGGAAGAGGATTTCGTTTTCTACGATGGCGAAAAACAGCACCGTACCTGGACGATCACCAAAACAGGGGATAATACGTATGAAGGGCGAGCCGGGGATATTATCGGCATCGCCACGGGTAAAAGTTCCGGTCACGCCATGCAATGGGCGTACGATATGGATTTGACAGTGGATGGTTCTACCTACCGTATTCATTTTGATGACTGGATGTTCCAGATGAATGACGGGGTTTTGATTAATCGTTCCTATCTTAAAAAATTCGGTATTACGATGGCTGAACTTACCATCTTCATGCAAAAACAATAGATATGGCATCGGTTTTTCACAATCAAACCATCTGGATTGTCGGCGCGAGTACGGGCATGGGTGAATCATTGGCGCGTGCGCTGGCCAAAGAAGGGGCTGTATTATATTTGTCCGCCCGGTCTCAGGATAAACTTGACCGTTTGGTTCAGGAATTGGGGAGCCAGCATACCGCGCTTGCCCTTGATGTATCTGATATCTCTGCCTGTGCAAAGGTTGTTGCAGATATTCAACACTCTACCACGCGTCTTGACCGTGTTATTTTCATGGCCGCCCTGTATGAACCCACGCGCATTGCCGATATCACGCCAGAGCAATTCAGACGTATGGTGGATGTTAATCTGGTGGGGGCATTTCACATTGTCAGCGCGGTTCTTCCCTGGATGCGTCAAAACCAAAAGGGTCAGATTTCCCTGTGTGGGAGTATCGCTGGATATCGCGGGCTCCCCAAAGGTCAACCTTATAGTGCCACAAAAGCGGCACTCATTAACTTTACCGAGAGTTTGCGTAGTGAGGAGAGAGAGTACGGTCTTGACATCAAATTGATATCACCTGGTTTTGTGAGAACACCATTGACGGATAAAAACAGTTTTGATATGCCGATGATCATTGAGGCCGATACGGCGGCGCGTGCGATCTTGAAAGGGCTTGAATCCTCCCGCTTTGAAGTGGCGTTTCCGTGGCTTTTTACCTGTCTCATGAAGGTGTTACGCCTATTGCCCTATGGGATTTATTTCTCTGTGACGCGGCGCATGATCTAACGGATTTTCAGCTTTCCTTAACCTTCTTTTATGCTCTGGCATGATAAACTGAAAAGGCTATGGATCGATTTTATACCTTCATCAATTTTCTTCTGTATAAAACGCGCTATCCGTTATGGCCGAAAACACCCATTATCACGACGGTTGATGCCGTACTTCACCCCGCTAACAGTAATATCAAATCTTAAAAATTAACTCTGACGCGGTGCCAAAGCCGATTTGGATTGAGGCATCGGTGCCGATTGGCAGGTTTGAGCATGTGTTGGGTCAATCATGTGACTTAGCCAATGAATCAAACTTTTTCCGTCGGGATCAAATTTAATCCGAATAGGTTTGTTGGGGTTTTCAATGTTGAATAAGTCACGATACTTTTCGGTTGTCATGCGAATATTTTCAAGCAGTATCGGGGTTGTTTTCCCATCTTGCTTGATAGCTCCAAAAGCACTTAAACCCGAACAGCAGGACATTTTGTAGGGAAAGATAGCCTGAACCCCGGGCCCGATAATCCATTCCCGTGGATGTGTTTGATCTTGTTTTCCATCCTTCAACGTCATGTCGATCAGTAAAGCGGCCAGACGGGAGATATCTTGGCCTTTAGAAGGCGGTGCCGCATACATCACAACACGGGTGATCACATTTGGGTTCTGAGGGTCTTGGAAAGCATAAGGACGTTCTGTTGCCACAGGTTGCATGGCATCCGCTTTAAAATTTGCCATGAAACGACTGATGTCAGCGGGATTTACGGAGCCATTATTTTTTTGAGCGACGGTGTTTTCGAATGCCGAATAATTATTGGCGGTTATGAGGATAGGCGCAAAAATTTCAAATTCAGGGGTGTTAGACATAGTTTTTCCTTTTTATCATTTACACAGATTTACTAAGCTTCAAATCCTTTAAGTTTAATAATTTTATTTGGATCAGATTTTGTAGCGGGTACAAATTTAGCTGAAAAATTCTCATCTTTAGGTTCAGGTAATACCGCTTCCCTGAAGTCATGGGCACATCCGGCACCACATACATGAGGCCGGATTTTGTCAATAATATCCTGAGACAAAGGCGTTATTTTCTGACCCGTGATACCCGCATTCGCAAGAATAACATTGGCCTCATGTTGTGATTTTAAATGATCTGCATATTCCCGAATGGTGACCGTCGGGTCTAATCCTTTCATGTCACTTTGGGTGATCTGTCCATCCAATGCTTTTTGTTGAAGCGCTGTGGGCTGAGGAATGGAAGATCCGCTCGCCTGCCGAAAATGATCACCGCAAAGAGCGCACCCTTTTCCTGTGCAGGTCTCAGGTGCTTTGCCCGGGTCAGGTTTAGGTTGACCTGTCTCTTGTTTTAACGTGGGCGGCGCCGTGGGGGCGGGCTGTATCGGTGCCGATGGGGGCGACCCGGATGAAGGGGGCGTCGGTGATGGGGGGGTACCAGAAGGCGCCGGCGTGTGGACAGAGATATCCATTTTTGTCGGAGCCACTGAAGATGCTGGCGCAACGACAGGGACCACGTGACCTGACGTGACAGGCATAACCCCAGCTATAACCGATGGAGTGACGGGTGTCTTTGTAACTTCTGATGCCGGTGTCACGGAGACTTGTGTTTTTATGCCGTCTGCCGGTTGGGAAGGTGCACCTGTGACGCTTCGCGGTGTGATGGCATCCGTCAATGGTTTAGTCATCAGGGCGGAAGCGGTTTGAGCTACATCAGAAACAGGTTGAATGACCGTCTTAGAAATTCCGGAACTTTCTGTGGACGTGATGGGTGCACGTGCGAGAGAGGATGTTTCAATGACGGTGTTTAAAGCGGCGACGATAGGTGTTGTGCGGGGTGCATCAGGTGATATCCCAGAGATAAAGTTTTGAGATAAAATTTCTGGCTGAGGGGTAGATAATCCAACGATCTGGGCACGTAACGTTGCCTGTCCCGTTTCTTGAACGAGTGTATCTTTGATGGAATCCACGCCGCCGATGCGTTCAATCACGGTTTGAACATGGGGAGGAAGAGACGAGATGTCGATCGTGCCAGATGTGATTTGTGGTAAGGCCGAGGATATCATGGCTGTTTGTAATTCTACCAAAATCGTTTGAGATTCTCCTGACGGCATGGCGCGCACGGTCTCAGCGAGGTGAGACACAAAGGCCTCGCGAGTTGTATCTTGCGCGATCAATAAGGCAATCTGTTCGATGCCCCCCAAACGTTCGATTAACGCTTGAGTGTCAGGTGGCAGATCGGCGATGTTCAGTTGGCCTTGCGCCACCTGTTCGGTTAGCGTGGCTAAATCCTGTGTCATGATCTCGGCTTGGCGTAGGGCGTAAACCTGTTCCACAAGCGTCGTGTGGTATTGTGTTTCTGCCAGCTTGGGCAGAATTTCGGATAAACCCGTAAAGACAGAAGCGGGGAGGTTGGTTTGCCCGGCGACCGCAGTTAATTCAGCCAGCGCTTGAGCCAGTGCCAGCCCGGGTTTGGAGGGGTCTGCTACAAGAGATTCTTTTAAATCATCACGGATCTTGATCAGTTCAGCCTTGAGTTCAGGCGATGCCGAAGGGTCTTGAGACAGGGTTTCCAGCTGTGCCATGACCTCAAGGATATGTTCGCCGATATCAAAATTATCATTCTGCGCGACATATTGACCCAGACCCGCGGTCATTAGTATCCCGGACAATGCAGGTTGTTGTCCCAAGGTTTCAAGAGACAGCGTCACCGCCGAGAGAAGGGCAGGCGGGATTTGTGCATGGGCACCCAGCGCCAATGTCTGTGTGATGGCTTGAGCCAATCCAGTGATGGCTTGAATATCCGGCGTTCCTGCCATCAAAGCATTCTTGAGTGCCATCATATTATTGATCAACCCAAGAGCCGCTGGAGATAAACCATCTGGGCCTGCCTGTTTCAAGATGTCTTGAATAATCTCCTGTATTTTTTGTGCTGAGGCACCGCCCCCCGCCAGTCCGGCAATCCCCGCCAAGGCGTGTTCCAGTGTTTCCAGCCCATCCAAATCCTCCTGAGACGGGGCTTCGGTCATGAGCCAGACAGATGTTTTTCCCCACACGGCGTCAAACACACGATCAGCCCCGGCATTTGATGTTGTCCCGCCGCCGCCAAAATTCAGATGACGTACGACCTGGGTGGCGAATTCTCCCACACGCGATGCCCCCGTCAGGGCGACAACATCGGCAATGCCGTTTTTAAAAGTCTGCGTCGGTTTTTCTTTGCCGACATCAAGTGAAATCCAGATGGGTTTTGCCTTGACCGCCCGTGAAAAACTGGCGCCCCGGGTAATCCAGTATTCCTTGACGGCCGTTACAAGATCCGAAGACAGGTCATAGGATACACCTAGATCTTCGAGGGCTTGGGCAAAATCAATCAACGCTTGGTGCGGGATACCTGAAACGCTAATCCGGATGGGGACGTTTTGCCGTTCTTGTTTCTGGATCAACAACGTGGCCAGAAGATTAAGCCGATCCATGGGTGCCTGATTCAGCAACCCGTCCCCTTCGGTTTCAGATGAGAGGGCGCGCGTGACCAGATCTTGATCCAGAAATGTCTGTTCTTTTAACGCAGTGGCCATGGGTAGATAATATCGTCTGGTTTAAGTTTAAAGTTGTTATAATATAACACTGTTGTCCGGGCAATTTAATTCGGAGTCTTCGGCACGGGCGGCTTAGCAGGTTCTGTGATACAGAGTACCTGAGCCAGTTGATCCATCAGACGCAGGTGATCCACATGCGGCGCGGTGCCAACCACCAACCCAGCGGCAAGGCCAGCCGGTATCAGGATTTTTTCGGTTAAGCTTGCCGTGGAAAAGCGAAGTTTATACCACGCCCCGGCAATGGCCGCCGTCATCGCCCCCGAAAGACCCAAGGCCAGTGGCGTGGCGAGCGGGATTCCGGCCGACGCGGCCGATACCATGATCGCCGGGGTGAGCAGGTTCGGAATGGCATAACAGGTGATGAGGTGAGAGGCACCCGCCGCCGCGCCGATACTGCAGGCACAATCCACCCCCCCGGCGCATCTGTCCCACAGGCGCGTCAGTTTTAATGCCCATGTGGGTTTGGGTTGTTCATGGGCTAAACCCCAGTTGATACCTTCAGGTAAATCGACTTGTGTATGTTCAGGCATGTGCTATTCCTCGCATAAAATGACAAATATCTCCTTGACGGAGGTCAATAAAATCTATGCGAAGACGGGGGATCCTCTGGCTTCGGGGAGAAGAAAACGTACAGAAGGGGTGAAAGTCAACGCGGTGATCAAGGGTTTAGCGGCAGTAAAGGCCATGACCTGAGGTAAAACAGGCTGGGATGTTAGATGTGTTCCACCTTGTGCCAGAAAATAGGGGCAGGTATCACCGGGATGTTCGGATACAGGCGTTTGATCTGAGACCGATCCAGCCGTATCGACAAAAATTGTTTTTTCCCCCATCCCTGAACAGATGACGAGTGCCGTTTTACCGGAACCCGTGAGGTTGGGCATGAAACCCGCCGGGATCAGGAATTGGCAGATAACCGCCAGCAGAGCCACCACAATCACAGCCCGGCGCATCAGATAAGGCCGGATTGAGAAAGATGATGATATGCGAAACCTGTTCATTTATCCGTGAATCCACTGATATCCCAACAGATTAAAGACCAAAATAGCCGAGGCCGCAATCAGGAAGAAGGGCTTTTTACCGCCTTTGGTTTGGCACCCGCAGGCGGATGTTTGTGCTTTTCGGGCATAAAACCACAATCCCCAGCTGAGGGTGAGTAACACAAAAGAAATTGACATAATTTCTATACGCCAAGGATGAAATATGCCGCTGATTCGGGAGAGAAAATGACCGCTTTCCCCGTCAAAGCCGACCAGTGTCAGCAGGCCAGCAAGCCCCGCTACAGCCGGAACGACACAGCAAAAAATGCATAGATACTGGCTAAAAGACGCTAAGACCGCAAATCCGGCCACAATATTTTTCATGGCATGTTTTCTTTCGTGTTTAGTCTGATGTCACAATTAAGCGGCCTGTGCTTTTTGAAACCAAACCGGGAAGGGGTCTTTTAGTTTTTCCGCCTTTTTTCGATCCTTTAGATAATCCTTCACCAGACAGGAATCAAGCCGGGAAATGATCTCCTGCCTGTTCATTTCGTCTTTTAGGCCGATAAAGACGATTTCCTGACGTCGATCCCCATAAGATTTATCCCAATAACGCTTGATCACGGCCTCAAAATCTTCGCCTTCTGGCCATTGATTTTTGGGAATGATCGCCCACCATCTGCCAATGCCTTGATGCCGCACAAAGGCACCGGCCTGTGCCACTTCGCCAACAAAATCAGGCCGCGTGGAAATCCAGAAAAAACCTTTGGCGCGGATGACACCGTTCCAGGGTTCCTGAAAAAAATCATGAATTTTCTGCGGGTGAAAGGGTTCCCGGGCGCGATACACAAAACTGGTGATGCCATATTCTTCTGTTTCTGGCACATGATCTTTAAAATGATAGAGTTCCTGCGCCCAGAGCGGATGTTCTTGCGCTTCTTGAAGGTTAAACAAACCCGTACCCATGACCTGATCTAATGCAACTTTTCCCTGTGTGGTTTCAATGATGTTGGCTTTGGCATTAAGACCCCGAATGATACCCCGGACGATATTTTTTTGATCTGTCGTGACTAAATCCATTTTGTTCAGGATGATTACATTGGCGAATTCAATTTGATCGACCAAAAGATCAACCAAGGTGCGATTGTCCTCTTCCCCCAGACTTTCACCAATATCCCGTATGAAATCCGTTGAACTGTATTTAGCAATCAAATTGGCGGCATCCACGACGGTGACCATCGTATCCAGATGGGCAATATCGGAAAGACTTTCCCCTGCTTCATCCCTGAATTCGAACGTTGTCGCAATCGGCAAAGGCTCGGCAATTCCCGTGCCTTCGATCAGTAAATAATCGTATTTGTTACTTTCGGCCAAGGCACGGACTTCGGTGAGTAAATCATCCCGAAGCGTACAACAAATGCATCCATTCGACATCTCAACCATTTTTTCTTCGGTACGGGATAGATTAGCGCCGCTTTTATCAATCAGGGCTGAGTCAATATTCACATCGCTCATATCATTGACGATCACAGCGACTTTTTTGCCTTCACGGTTATTCAAAATATGCGTGAGCAAGGTTGTTTTTCCTGCCCCCAGAAAGCCGGATAATACGGTCACGGGGAGTTTGGGTGTATGTGAGGAAGAGAGTGTCGCCATAGGCTTTGTCCGTGCTAAAAATATAAATTGTTATAATATAACATATGTGCGCTTGTTTTAACGTGCTGGGGGCGATATAACAAGTAAATTAAATTTCTTTTTAAAAACAAGGTCGTTCATGATGCTTCGTACGCGCCGGCTATCTCTTATGCCCACCCCTGGGCAGATATTGGCCTTTGATGATCTGGATTTACCTATAGGTGAAAATCTTTTGATTTTGGGAAAATCCGGATGTGGCAAAAGCACGTTTTTAAATATGTTATCGGGTCTGCTGCGCCCTGCATCAGGAAACATTTCATTCGAGGATCAGGCCTATGATTTTGACGATGATCATATTTTATCCAAAATAAGGGCGCAGAATTTTGGGTTTGTGTTCCAGCGGCTTCATTTATTAGGCCATCTCACCACGATCAATAATATTTGTGTGGGACTTCTGGCATCCAACGGGCGGCAGGCACGATCACAGGCTTTATCTTATCTCGACTCTTTCGGGCTTGGGGATAAGGCAGATGTCAAAGTTTCGGAATTGAGCGTCGGAGAGGCTCAGCGCGTGGCTATTATTCGGGCTTTGGTGCATACGCCAAAAATTATTTTTGCCGATGAACCTACCTCTGCGCTGGACGATCATCACGCCGATCAGGTTATGTCTGTTCTGTCTGATTACAGTCAAAAACATAAAGCATCACTTATTGTGGCGACACATGATGCCCGTATTCAACCTTACTTCACCCATATTCGGAACATGACACGATGACGGATTTATCATTGATACTGGCGTCATTACGCGCGCGACTTTTTTCCTGTGGCCTTTCGTTTCTGCTCACGTTTTTCGGGGTGATGCTGGCCACGGTTTTGGTTTTGTTTGTCTATCATGTTCATCATCGGTTTGAAGCCGATATCAAAGGTATTCATGTGGTGGTGGGAGCCAAGGGAAGTCCGCTTCAGATTATCCTGTCATCGGTGTATCATGTGGATATGCCCACGGGGAATATTCCGTATGCCAGTGCCCAGAAAATCATGAAAAACCCCGGCGTTAAACAAGCCATTCCGTTAGCGCTTGGCGATAGTGCCCACGGATTTCGTATCGTCGGGACAACCAAAGCCTATGCCGATCATTACGACATAGCCTTGGCCGAAGGAACTTTCTGGGATGCCCCGTTCGAAGCCGTCGTCGGTGCGGATACGGGGTTAAAAACGGGCGATCAGTTTCAAGGTGCCCATGGGTTAATGCCATCCCCGGATGAAGCTGACGCGGATGAAGATCACGGTACGTATAAGGTGGTGGGCGTACTCGCGCGATCCGGCACCGTTTTGGATCGTTTGATTTTAACCGATATCGATAGCGTGCTGATTATTCACGGACAAGATCCGGTCAATTACAAGAATTACAAACATGAACATGAAAAAAAACATCATGATCATCATCACGATCATGGCCACGATCATGGATCTGCGCCCGAAATCACGGCCTTATTGTTGACGGTAAAATCGCATTTACATCACATTAACTTGCCTCGAAGCATCAACCGGGAGAGCGACCTTCAGGCCGCGCACCCGCCAACCGAAATGGCACGGCTTTACGGGTTGATGGGGATGGGTCAAAAAACGGCCGGTTTTTTATCTGTCTTTTTGGTTCTGATGGCCGCACTCAGTATTTTCACAGGTTTGGCCAACAGCCTTGAAAATCGATTAGGTGATGTGGCTGTGTTGCGTGCTATCGGGTTTTCATCCCGGCGGGTGATGGGGCTGATTTTATGTGAGGCTATGTTTTTAACGCTCATAGGACTTTTGGCCGGCCTTGCGGGTGGGTATGGTGTATATGCACTTCTCGCAACACACATGGCGCCGCTTTCAGCATCGGGGGCCAGTGTGTTTGTGTTACCCCCAGCCTTGATCTGGATTATTATCGGGGTCGTGGTGGCGGGGTTTGTGGCCGGAATGATCCCGGCATGGCGGGTTCGACATCTGGATATTGCACGGCAACTCAGCCGGGCGTTATAATATCGCCATGTTCATGAAAATTGTGATCTCAATATGTCTTGTGTGCCTGCTGGGCACGCTGTCTTCTGCGGGGGCGATTGAACAAAAAGAATTCACCGAAGAAACATTCACCACTGAATTTTTGGTGACCAATATTCCTGAATTTGTGTCTACTCCAAAAAACGGTACGGCTTGGGAGATATTGGCCAGTACCGAAGAAGTCCCTTATAGCGAAACAATGCCGGATGGTTTAGTCAACGAAGGAAGCCGCCCTAAATTCACACCAATCGTTCAGGCACTGGATGGCAAAGAAGTGATTATGCAGGGATATATGTTTCCGTTATCTCCGAACGAAGACCAATCAATGTTTTTATTCGGGCCTTTTCCCATGTCATGTCCGTTTCATTATCATGTGACGCCGAACATGGTGATTGAGGTGAGTGTGGCCAAACCCATTCCCTTATCCTTTGAGGCTATTAATATTAAAGGGGTTATACAATTAGTCCCCCGGGATGATGAGTTCAATATGTTCTACCGTATTCAAAATGCTGAGGTGATCAAACCATGAAACCTAATGTCAAAAAGATATTAGCCCAAGCCGAGCATATTTGTGCGCAGAAAGACATTCGGTTGACGGAATCACGCCGCCACGTTTTGTCGATTATTGCCGGTTCTTCAAAACCCATCGGGGCGTATGATATTTTAAAATCATTGTCACAAAAAATGGACAACCCTAAGCCCCCCACGGTGTATCGGGCGATAGAATTTCTACAGGCACAAGGATTTATTCACCGGATCGAAAGTTTAAATGCCTATGTGACGTGTGATGCGCATCATCATCATACTGGATCTCAATTCATGGTCTGTGATGATTGTGGAAAGGTGACCGAAGCGCATTTGTGTGATCTGCCAACGCCTCTTTTGGATAAAACCAAAAAAGAAAATTTTAAATTATCGTCATGGAATGTTGAATTACACGGCCTGTGTGCGGGGTGTCAGTAATATCGAAAGACGATCAGACCGTTTCATCAAAAACAGACAATAATTCTTTTGTCATCTCATCCGACGTTTTAAGCGTCGCGACGTTCGCCTTATAGGCAATCTCGGCGAGTTTAAGGTTGACCGCTTCTTCAGACAAATCAACCGTATCGGCGATACCGGGGGTGGTGAGGTTGGCCACGCGCTCCGCACTCTGGGCGACCTTATTTGACGCCGTCGTTAAACCGGATAATGCAGAGGAAATAGCATCCAACATATTTATAGTGTATCATTTATACATTAATAACGTGTTGAAAAAGCACGCCCTAACGGAGTTATCCCCATGATTTTTCGTAACCCATTGATCTTGCTTGTTTTTTTATGCATCGCCACGCCGGTGCAGGCAGAGCCCAAACCCTCGCCTTTCTGGTGGCCATCGAATCACGCGGAGTGGGAGTCGGCCAAAAGGCACACAAGAATGCTTGAAAACGGCAAGCACACCCAAAATAGTCAGTGGCGGGATCAGGATTGGTATGCGCAGGACTGGATCTCTCAACGCGGCGGCGATGGCATGGCACTGGTTCGCGGGTTTTACGATAACCGCATTCTTCACGATCAAAAACAAGATGACGGGACAGCCGTATTGGTGGTGGGGCCGCATTTTTATCGGCTCTCCGGATTTGATAAACGCCGGGTGGTACAGACAGTCGATGCCGTATTTGGCATGACGCGCCGTGACCCGCATGCCGTCATCCGCCTTAAAGACTGGCATACGCGCCGGGATGTCGGCGTTTATAATGAATATGGGTTAAGCCTTCAGTAAGAAAACGATTATAATTTGGCGTTGACCCTGTCGTCTGTCACAATTCCCTTGCGGCTTTCGCGCCAGACAATAAACACATTGGATGCAATCACAATAAACCCGCCGATCCATATGGCGGTGGATGGCCAGTCTCCCCAGATCATCCAGCCGAATAACGTAGCCCAGATAATACCGGAATAATTAAAAACCGTGACGACAGCGGCGGGCGCGTTTTTAAAGGCCAGCGAGAGCAGAAATTGCGCCAGCGCCCCCGTTAACCCCACCGCAAATAAAAGCGGGATTTCTCCCAGCGTCGGCGGCTTGGCAACGAAGGGAAGTGGCAGGGCACAGACAATCGTGCCGATGATCACAAAATAAAACGTGACAGTTTCTGGTTTTTCAAATTTTCCCAGATGCCGAAGTATCGTTTGAAGCGTGGCATGCATAAAGGCGGCGGAGAGCGCGAGTATAATACCTATACTATTGACGTCGCCTGTGGGCTTCAACATGACTAAAACCCCCATGAAACCAATGACGACAGCTCCCCATCGCCAAGGCCCCACTTTTTCCTTTAGGAAAAAATAGCCTAAGGCCGGAATAAAGAGCGAGGCTGTAAATAAAAAAGCTGTTGTGTCTGCCATGGGCATAGTTGCAAAGGCCGCAAAGGTGACCATTAAACTGAGTGCGCCGACGACAGACCTGGCCAGAATACCCCCCGGCTTTTGGTTGATCACTAGAATTTCCCGCTTTCCCATGATGAAAATAATAAACAGGAACGGTAATGTCGCGATCAGGTTGCGATAGAAGGCAATTTCAATGACGGAGTGTGTCTCGCTCAGGATTTTCGCAAAAACATTCATCACGGCCAGCATAAAAAAAGCCGCCACGGCGGCGATCATACCTTTGACGGGGTTGTCGATATGGGGGGCAGGGGCGGGGTTTTCTTGTGTGGTCATTGCGTGCGCATCCTGCGCCATAAAAAAGGGGCAATCAACCTTTTTAGGTTCATTGCCCCTTTTTCAAAGAGTGTATCAGGAATATATTAGTTCTTGGCTTTATCAACCAGTTTGTTTTTACCAATCCAGGGCATCATCGCGCGCAGACGTGTGCCGACTTCTTCGATGTTATGTTCTGATTCAAGGCGGCGGGTGGCCTTGAACGAAGGCTGACCGGCCTTGCATTCCAGCATCCAGTCACGGGTGAAACGGCCGGATTGAATATCATCCAGAACGCGTTTCATTTCGGCCTTGGTTTCATTGGTCACAATACGGGGACCGGTTTTGTAATCACCGAATTCAGCCGTGTTGGAAATCGAATACCGCATGTTGGCAAGTCCACCTTCATAGATCAGATCCACGATCAGTTTAACCTCGTGCAGACATTCAAAATATGCCATTTCAGGGGCATATCCGGCTTCGGTCAATGTTTCATATCCGGCTTTGATGAGTGCACATAAGCCGCCGCACAGAACCGCTTGTTCCCCGAATAAATCTGTTTCGCATTCTTCACGGAACGATGTTTCGATGATCCCGGAACGGCCGCCGCCGATGGCCGATGCATAGGATAACCCCACATCTTTTGCCTTGCCGGACGCATCTTGATGCACGGCAATCAAACAGGGAACACCGCCGCCTTTCATGTATTCGCCGCGTACGGTGTGACCGGGGCCTTTGGGGGCAACCATAAAGATGTCGAGATCTTTACGCGGCTCAATCAGGTTGAAGTGAATGTTCAATCCATGGGCAAACGCCAAAGCCGCGCCTTGTTTCATGTTGTCATGCAGATGATTGTAGTAAATATCGCGCTGTAATTCATCGGGTGTGGCCATCATCATGACATCCGCCCATTTTGCCGCTTCGGTCACATCCATGGTTTCAAAACCGGCGTCTTTGGCTTTTTTGTTCGTGGGGGAATCCTGACGCAAGGCAATCCGCACGTTTTTACAGCCGCTATCGCGCAAATTGGCGGCATGGGCATGACCTTGAGAGCCATAACCGATCACCACCACTTTTTTATTTTTGATCAGATTCACATCACAATCCGTATCGTAATAGACGCGCATGGAGGTGGGAGCAGAATCGGGGTTTGCCGTTTTTAGGGCAGTGACATTATTGGATCGGGTCATAAAAATTCCTTTGATGAAGCGTTAAATGGCCATTGATTAAACCGACAAAAAACCACCAAATTCAAGCAAAATCAAGCCTGAAGCGTATAAAACAAGCATAGAGAAGGCTGTTTTGAAATAATCTTATCGAATGGATAAGGATTATTGTGCCATGGCGGCATCCATTACTTCGGTCAGTTTCAGGAAATCTTCAAATGACCCGGTGATCTGACCGTCTTTTTTCCCATAGAGCGTATCGTCCATCTTCACCTGCACAATCATCGCTTTATGGGAGCTTTTGAAAAAGCCCCATTGTTGGGCAAAAAGACAGGAATAAGATTTATTGGTTTCCACCCATCCATCTTTTTGAAGAATGTCGAGGGTGACCCGGCGATGAAGGCCTTCAGGATTTTCTTCATTGGAGAAGTTCTGAGATTTCACTTCCTTGATTTCCTTAGGCGCCATTAAGGCACCCAGACCCGCCGCACATCCTTTGGCCATTTTGGCATCAGCCTGATCTTGGGATACGCATCCTGATAATAGCAAAGCCGAAACTGTGCACGCGCTCAGAACTAGTTTTTTCATCGGTTTTCTCCCTTAAGTGAATTTAATTTTTTTAATCTATATGTGTGCCGCGCGAGATGGCGGCGGCACCTGTCCGGTTGACATCGGCAAGACCCAGCGGGCGCATCAGGTTAATAAACGCATCAATTTTTTCAGACGTTCCCGTGACCTCAAACACAAAGGACTCCAGTGTGCTATCGACCACCTTGGCACGGAAAATGTCGGCGGTACGTAACGCCTCAATTCGTTTGTCTCCGGCACCCACGACTTTAATCAACGCCAGTTCACGTTCCACATGCGGGCCAAACAGCGTGAGATCTGTTACCCGGTGAACAGGAACCAATTTGGATAACAGATTTTTGATTTGTTCAATGACCATGGGCGTGCCGGAACAGATAACGGTAATGCGCGATAAATTGTTGACTGTGTCTGTTTCCGCTACGGTCAAACTCTCGATATTATATCCCCGGCCGGAAAATAACCCGACCACGCGCGCCAGAACACCCGGCTCGTTGTTCACCAGAATGGACAGCGTATGATAAGCCGCTTGTTGTTTGACGGGATCCGCGCCATAGACACTTTGGGACGGCGCCGGGACAGGGGAATTCTTTTTTCTTGCCATATGAATGGTTTACGGCGAATTCGCGTCCCTGTCTAGGTTCTTTATAACGTCCAATAAATTCAAAGAGATAGAATATCGCCCCGCGGGGCATATGCAGGGTTGATTTTGCGCGCGAAGGGGACTATAACCCACCAGCTTTGTTCATTGACGCGGGATGGAGCAGCCCGGTAGCTCGTCAGGCTCATAACCTGAAGGTCGTAGGTTCAAATCCTACTCCCGCAACCAATATCTCATTTGACTTTTATCAATTTAAGATCGTCCGGGGTCGTTTAGAGTGAGATCATGGATAACCATGATCTTTTTCAACAATATATTGAGATATGCAATGCGGCGTTGCGGGTGAATAAAGATCGCTTTCCGTTTAAACAGATTCTTACCGCGGCGCAGAACCAGCAGAACAGACCCAAAAACATAGAAGTGGCTATCGTGCAGGATAAGCCCGAGGCCGCCTATGTGATCCAGATGGAGGCCGATAAGATTTCCGGCAAACCCCATGCAGAGTGCGGCGATTGTGCCTGTGAGGGGCAGTGGCGTGTCACGCGGACATATCTGGAAGATGTTATCAAGAACCCAGAGGCCTATATTTCTAACCCCGCTAAGATAGATTGGGCGTGGCTATATCCGAAAGGCTATCCTGAATAGGCGGTTTTGGGTGTCCGAAGATCCTTGCAGGGGAATTCCGAGGAACAGGCCGAGCAGGAAAAATGCGAGAGTTGTTCCAAACTATCGAGTTCTACCGTCGCTCCTTTGATTTTAATGCCCGTCGCCTCTTTCAATTTGGACAGTGCGCGGGAGAATGTTTCCGGTTGCATCCCCAGACGAGAGGCCACCAGTGTTTTATCATAGGGAAGGTGAATCGTGAGCGCCCCTTTTTGCGTTTGATCCGTCAGCCGGAGCAGGAAACAGCCAATGCGCTGTGGCGCGTTTTGAAGCGTTAAATGTTCCAATTCTTGATCCTGTTGTTTCCGGTAATGCGCCATCGACGAAAGCATCTGCAGGGCGAAAGACGGATTTTCTTCAATTTCCGCGCGTAACGTGGATAAGGAAAAAGCCGAATATTCTAGCGGCTCAACCGCTTCGGCACTGTAGGAATACATACCATTTTCAAACAAACTGGTTTCCCCAAAAATATGTCCGGCGGGAAGAATATCCACCACGGCCTGCGTGCCATCTAAGGTCTCGCGGTATAATTTGACCCAGCCCTTGAGGATTAAGAAAAAATGATCTGCCTGATCGCGATTGACGAACAGAACCTTACCCTTGGATGCTTTTTGGATGTGCGCCCGCTGGGAGAGGCTGGTGAGCAAGTCGGCCCTAGCATTTTTAAACAGCGCATGAGCCGCCAAAGCCCTGGAAATCTGGTGGGTTTCATCTGTCATCATCCGTGTTTTTGCCATCTGGAATTGACCGAAGTCAAGGTTGAAACCTTGGAAGGTTTTAATAATACCCAAATCTGTATGCGGAAAAACCTAACTTATTATAATTCCATCAGAATTTTTTGATTTTTGACATTCAAGGATACACGCCATGGCCATGCCCGCCTTTGACAAAACGGAATATAACTATGACATTGTCAAATTTTTTACCCTCGCCACCTGTTTCTGGGGTGTTGTCGGGATGTTGGTGGGGCTGGTGATTGCCCTTCAGATGGCGTTTCCCCAATTAAATTTTGAACCGTATCTGACATTCGGACGGCTTCGTCCGCTTCACACCTCTGGGGTGGTTTTTGCGTTTGGGGGGAATGCGCTCTTTGCTACCAGTTATTATATCATTCAGCGCACCTGCCGGACGCGCTTGTGGGGGGATAAATGGGCAAGTTTTACTTTCTGGGGGTATCAGGCTTTTATTGTGATGGCGGCACTGGGATATGTGCTGGGGGTGACCCAAGGTAAAGAATATGCGGAGCCGGAATGGTATGCGGATCTTTGGCTGACGATTGTATGGGTCGCGTATTTGATTGTCTTTATGATGACGATCATCAAACGCAAAGAGCCGCACTTATATGTCGCCAACTGGTTTTTCTTGGCGTTTATTATTACGGTCGCGGTTTTACATTTAGGCAATAACCTAAATGTTCCGGTCGATCTTTTGTCTGCCAAAAGCTATTCCCTGCCCTCGGGTGTTCAAAGTGCCATGATTCAGTGGTGGTATGGGCACAATGCGGTTGGGTTTTTTCTGACGGCTGGGTTTTTGGGTATGATGTATTATTTTATCCCGAAGCGGGCGGAGCGTCCGGTTTATTCATATCGGTTGTCGATTGTTCACTTTTGGTCGCTGATTTTTATCTATATCTGGGCGGGACCGCACCATCTTCATTACACCGCTCTGCCTGACTGGGCGCAAACCTTGGGAATGACATTTTCTATCATGCTCTGGATGCCCAGCTGGGGCGGGATGATCAACGGGATGATGACGTTATCAGGCGCGTGGCATAAACTGCGTAAAGATCCGGTGCTTCAATTCATGATCGTTTCACTTGCCTTTTATGGCATGAGTACGTTTGAAGGCCCCTTGATGTCTATACGCGCCGTCAATGCACTCTCTCACTATACCGACTGGACAATCGGGCATGTGCATTCTGGGGCACTTGGTTGGGTTGGGTTTATTACCTTCGGCTGTCTGTATTATCTGGTACCCAAATTGTGGAACCGGGACGAGGTATATTCCTTGAAACTGGTCAGCATCCATCTCTGGGTTGCCACGCTGGGGATTGTCCTCTACATCACCGCGATGTGGATTTCAGGCATCATGCAAGGGTTGATGTGGCGTTCTTATAACGAAATGGGATTTTTGAATTACTCATTTGTTGAAACTGTTGCGGCCATGCATCCCTATTATCTTATTCGGTCGTTGGGCGGGTTGCTCTATCTCTCCGGGGCGGTGCTGATGTGTTACAATTTTTACCGCACCATCCGCGGCGATGTCGCCAAAAATGAAGTCGATAAAGAGGGTCAACCTCGGCAGGCTGTGACGCAAGTTTATGCCTCACAGCCCGTTCATGTGTCTTAATTCAAGGAGTGCTCAAGCATGAATCCCCTTAAAAAACATGAGTTTTTAGAAAAAAATTCTTTTGTCTTATTGATCGCGATTATTGTGACGATTCTGATCGGCGGCATCATCGAAATTATTCCGTTATTCCGGGCAGAAACGGTGATCGAACCTGTTAAGGGGGTGCGGCCTTATACGCCCTTGGAACTGGCGGGCTATAATATTTATATCCGTGAGGGATGTTATAATTGTCACTCTCAGCAAATTCGCCCTCTACGCGATGAAGTTGAACGTTATGGGCATTATTCTCTTGCGGCCGAGAGTATGTATGACCATCCGTTTCAGTGGGGATCAAAACGAACAGGGCCTGATCTGGCGCGCGTTGGCAAGAAATATTCGGATGAATGGCATGTGGCCCATATGATGGATCCGCGGTCGGTTGTCCCTGAATCGATTATGCCGAGTTATCGTTTTTTAATGAACAGAGGGCTTAAAATGCATGATCTGCCTCAGCATTTAGAAGCTCTGGCTCTGGTGGGCGTACCTTATACCGATGAGATGATTAAAAACGCCAAACAGGATGCCTTGCGTCAGGCCACCGGAGAGCCCAGAGCTAATACATCCGCACTTTTGGAAAGATACGGTGAAAATGTTGCGGCACGTGATTTTGACGGCCAGCCTAATCTTGTGTCTGAAATGGACGCCTTGGTTGCCTATCTGCAAATGTTAGGAACGCTGGTTGATTTCAATCTGACAAAAGAGGTTGAAGCCGAACTTAATCAACCCAAGCCTGAAAATACCCCGGTACAACAAGAGGTCACACCATGAAAGAAGCTTTTGCCAGCGGAACCTATGGACTTGCGGGACTGATTATATTTTTTGTTTTTTTTATGGGGGTTTTGGTGTGGTTATACCGCCCCGGTATGAAACAGAGATATCAAAAATTCGGACAGATACCGTTAGAGGATGAAAAAAAATGAACGATCATCATGATAAAGATATTGATGAATTATCCGGGATTGAAACAACCGGGCATGAATGGGATGGGCTAAAGGAACTCAATAATCCTCTACCGCGTTGGTGGGTGTGGGTGTTTGTGGTGACGTGCCTGTGGTCGTTTTGGTACTTTGTTGTCTATCCCGCATGGCCGGTGCCGGGCGGAGCAACGACAGGGACATCTGGCTATACACAGTTCAAGGAACTTGAGGCCAGCCAATCGGAAATTTCTGCGCGTCAGCAAGTCTATCTGGATCGCTTCCAAAAAGCGGAATTTCAAGAGATCATGAATGACCCAGAGCTATACGTCTTTGCCAAGGCGGGCGGCTCGTCGGCGTTCAAGGATAATTGTGCCACCTGTCACGGTAGTGGTGCTGAGGGCGGCAAGGGATATCCCAATTTGAATGATGATGATTGGTTATGGGGTGGGCGGGTAGAAGATATCTATACGACGCTTTTACATGGTATTCGCGTTCATAACGATATGGATACGCGTCAATCCCAGATGCCGGCTTTTGGCCGGGACGGGTTACTCAAACGCGATGAGATTAATCAACTTGTGACCTATGTCATGGATTTATCAAAAGGTCAGGATGTGCAGGCTCAGCCGGGACATGTGTTGTTTCAGCAGAATTGTGCGTCATGTCACGGGGCAGATGGCAAGGGGAACAAGACACTGGGTGCCCCCAATCTGACGGATGCGATCTGGCTTTATGGTGGGACAAAAGCCGACATCTATTACAGTATCTTTAATGCACGGGGGGGCGTTATGCCGGCCTGGAAAGACCGTCTAGACGAACAGACAATCCGGCAATTGTCGATCTATGTGCATGAATTAGGCGGGGGCGAAGAAACAATGCGTGAATCTGATCCGGCGGCAGTCCCCATGACACCACCCCCCGCCGTGTCAGGAGCGGCAGATGACCAATAGTCTATCGCTCTTTAAAAAACAGGAAATCATATACCCCAAAAGGGTATCCGGGAGATTCCGTAATCTAAAATGGATCGCCATGATTGTCTGTCTGGCGATTTATTATCTGGTGCCTTTTATCAGATGGGATCGGGGGCCTTATATGCCGGATCAGGCTGTCCTGATCGATATGGTTCACGGGCGCGCCTATTGGTTCTGGATCGAGATCTGGCCACAGGAAGTCTATATTTTAACAGGTATTCTCATCTGTGCCGCCATAGGTTTGTTTTTTATTACGTCCCTTTTTGGCCGGGTATGGTGTGGTTATCTATGCTTTCAAACGGTGTGGACGGATTTGTTTGTCTGGGTGGAACGTCTTGTCCAAGGTGATCGGACAAAACGTAAAAAACTGCGAGAAGGGCCATGGACATTTGAAAAAATATATAAGATGGCGATCACGCATTTTATCTGGATTATAATTGCCTGGTGGACAGCCGGATCCTTCGTTTTATATTTTAACGATGCCCCGACATTAGTCCGCAGTTTTTTTGACGGCACGGTATCAAATACCGTCTTAGGTTTTATTGGCGGCCTCACCTTTATGACGTATCTGATGGCCGGTTTCGCGCGCGAACAGGTATGCACATATATGTGTCCCTATGCCCGGTTTCAATCAGCCATGTTCGATAAAGATACATTAATTATCGGATATGATACCGAACGTGGAGAGCCCAGAGGCAGTCATAAAAAAGGGGATACGTGGGATAATCGGGGACATTGCGTGGATTGTTCAGCATGCGTGCAGGTATGTCCTACGGGGATTGATATTCGCAACGGCCTTCAGATGGAATGTATTGCCTGCGGGTTATGTGTTGATGCGTGCGATTCGGTGATGACCAAGTTAGAATTGCCCAAGGGACTGATCCGGTATGATACCGAACGTCGCCTTGATCATAAAATAAAAGGCAAAATCGGCTATGCCCATTTTTTGCGCCCCCGGACAATTTACTATGCGGTCGTTCTGGCGGTGGTCGGCGGGGTCATGCTTTATGCCTTAATGACCCGCTCTTTGCTCGAGATTAATATTATGCATGATCGAAACCCGTTATTTGTTCAACTTTCTAATGGGGATATTCGCAATGGCTATGATCTTAAGATATTGAATAAATCACGAGAGCCAAAGATATATGCGCTAAGTCTTGATGGTCTGCCCGATGCCCAGATAACGCTGAGTGCTGTAGATGAGGTAACACCCGATCATCTGCCTGTTCCTGCCAATAGCGTGGGTCAGTTCAAGGTTTTTATTCAAGCATTGCGTCCAGCCGAATCCCCTGTATCTTTTAAAATCATCGTGACAGATCCAGATACTCGAACCCGGACATACGAGAACACCATGTTTGTTTCAGAAAAACCCCATGGATAAACATATGACAGACTATGAACCACACCCTGAAAAAAAAGACGGAAAACGTGTGTTGATATACTTGTTGGCCTTCTTTGTCGTTTTTGCGAGTGTGGATGCTTTTTTTTTCTATAAGGCACTGACAACCAATACAGGCACTGTCTCGGATAATGCGTATGAACAAGGTCTTCGGTTTAATGACATCATTAACGAAGCAGAAAAACGTTTAGAAAATGCCCCTTGATTCAGGATATCAATATCTTGCTTTTCAAAATGCCCAAGGGACTTATGGGATATATTTGATTGTTCGCGGTATTCATTGTGGCGGGTGTATCCAAAAAATAGAACAAGCCTTGATTCAAGAACCCGGTGTTCGGTATGCCCGGCTTAATTTTTCGACAGGTCGATTATCCATTGAATGGATAGGTTCTGCTGATCAAGTTGAAAACTATGTTCGCCACATTGAAAAAATGGGGTATCAAGTTCGGCCATTTCATCAAGAAACAGAAAAAAATTCCACCGAAGATGAACATAAATTTTTATTGATGTGTTTGGGTGTGGCCGGGTTTGCCATGGGTAACATTATGTTGTTATCCGTCGGGCTATGGACAACAAGTGCGGAAACAATGGGATCGGCCACGCGGGACCTATTACATTGGATATCCGCCCTGATTGCCATTCCGGCTGTGATGTTTTCGGGACGTCCCTTTTTTAAATCGGCCTATCATGCCCTTAAAAACGGACGCACGAATATGGATGTGCCCATCTCTGTGGGGTTAACACTGGCGACATCCATGAGTTTATTTGAAACCATCCATCATGGGGAGCATGCCTATTTTGATTCGGCTATTATGCTGATGTTCTTTTTATTGATTGGCCGGTATCTGGATTTCAGAGCCCGGCGCCATGCCCGAAGTGCGGCACATGATTTAATGAATAAATTAAGTGGCTTTGCCCAAATTCTTGAAGGTGAGCAGGTTAGACCGATTCCCGTAAAGGACATTAAAGAGGGGATGCTGGTCTTGATTTCTGCCGGTGAGAATATCCCGATTGATGGACAGGTTGTCTCGGGTCAAACCCATGTCGATACGTCACTTGTAACGGGAGAAACACTTCCCCGTCTTGTGGCGCCGGGGGAAGATGTTTATGCCGGTACCGTCAACCAATCTGCGCCGATCACGATCAAGGCCATGAAGGTGGCTGAACAGTCTTTACTGGCGGATATTATCCGGCTCATGGAAAAAGCAGAGCAGGGGCAAGCACGGTATGTTCGGCTGGCAGATCGCGCGGCGCGTCTTTATACGCCTGTGGTGCATGTCGTAGCATTGCTGTCCTTCCTGATGTGGTGGGGGGTATGGGGTACCCCGTGGCAGGAATCCCTGATGATTGCGGTAACGGTTCTGATTATTACATGCCCGTGCGCGCTCGCACTCGCGGTTCCTGTGGTACAGGTTTTGGCCTCTGGCCAATTAATGAAACAGGGCATTTTGTTAAAATCAGGGGATGCGCTGGAAAGACTATCGGCGATAGATACCGCTTTTTTTGATAAAACAGGAACGTTGACCTATGGCAAGCCGGCTCTGGTGGGTGAATATGATCCAACCATCCTTCAGATGGCGGCTTCACTCGCCGTTCATAGCCAACACCCCTTATCCCGAACGCTGGCTCAAGCCTATCAGGGTAATTTGCTCTCTCTCTCTCAGGTGAAAGAGTATCCGGGACAAGGTATATCGGGTCTGTATAATGGACACACTTTGAAATTAGGTAGCGCAGACTGGTGCGACCAGAAAAATATATCCAGTAGCTTGATGCAGATTTTTTTGATGAAAGAAGCAGATGTTCAAGCTGTATTTACGTTCGAGGATATCTTGCGTCCAGATGCCAATCAAACAATCCAAAATTTTCGGCGCCAGGATATCGATACATATTTATTATCAGGGGATCGTCAGGTGATCGCCAATCAAATAGGGCAACAAACCGGCATAAATCACATCCAGGGAGACATGACGCCTGTCCAAAAACATCGTTTTCTGACCGAACAAAAAGCCAAAGGTCATCATATTTTGATGGTGGGAGATGGGTTAAATGATGCCCCTATTTTGGCCGAATCTGATGTGTCGATGGCACCTGGCACGGCGATTGATATGGCACAGAATTCAGCTGATCTTATCTTTATGGGTGATTCATTGTTATCCGTGAGTACGGCGCACCGTATCGCCAAAAAAGCGCAAAGATTAGTCAAGGAAAACTTTGCACTCACGATCTTGTATAATATCATTGCCATTCCGCTGGCATTTGCGGGGTGGGTGACGCCTTTTGTGGCGGCACTCGCGATGTCGGGATCATCTTTAGTGGTGATTGCCAATTCATATCGTCTTAAGGAAAAATCCACATGAATATCCTGATTTTTTTAATTCCGGCCGCTCTTTGCCTTGGTTTAATTGGTCTCGCAGGCTTTATTTGGTCTTTGAAATCCAAGCAATATGAAGATCTAGAAGGATCTGCCTTAAGAATTTTATGGGAGGATGATAAAAAATCATCCTGACTTGATTTTGATCAATTTTAATATCCGATATTTACATTATCCTTCGACTTACGTTTTTGATTTAAAAAAGGATAAGATCATGACCCTTCACACACTTAAACTCGCGCTTATGGC
This sequence comes from Alphaproteobacteria bacterium, assembly GCA_017302165.1. Lineage (GTDB taxonomy): Bacteria > Pseudomonadota > Alphaproteobacteria > Micavibrionales > Micavibrionaceae > UWPOB-MICAV1. The sequence continues at coordinate 139,704 of JAFLCW010000002.1, read as the reverse complement.
TTCTTTGGCTCTTGTGGCACTTCCTTTAACGGCACAAGCTCAGGAAGAAACAGCTTTTCAAACCCGCGAAGGTACAGATTTTCTGGCGAAAGAAAGATTCCAAGTCCGCGTTCGCGCTATTGGCGTTATGGCAGATGGCGAAGGTTCCGTCACCCAAAATGGTCTGAAAACGGATGTCGGCAATTATGTGACGCCTGAAGTTGATCTGACGTATTTCTTCACAGATCACATCGCGGCCGAATTAATTGCCGCAACCTCAGAACATGACGTCGAGGCCGGGACATTCGATCTAGGCGATGCTTGGATCCTTCCGCCTACGCTGACGCTACAATATCATTTCACGCCCGATCAAAAATTTAGTCCCTATATCGGCGCTGGTTTGAATTATTCGATGTTCTATGGTGAAACGGATGGGGCTGGATTTAATAATCTGGATGTCGATGGCGGCGTTGGGTATGCGATTCAGGCCGGGTTTGATTATTGGCTGAATGACCATTGGGGGGTCAATTTTGATGCCAAATACGTTAATCTGGATGTGGATGTCGATGTTGATCTGGGGACAACGCATCTGGATGCGGATGATGTTGGACTTGACCCCATTATTATCGGTGCCGGTGTATCCTACCGCTTCTAAGCATCAAAAAATCATGTATACAAAAAAACCTGCCCTATGTGGCAGGTTTTTTATATGGCGCGAGCATGCCGGGGTTGTGAGGGCTGTGCCAGCAGGTAATGATCAAACACAGACGCGATCAAACGCGTAATAGGTTTGGCTTCCGGGGATAGCTTGATCACCATCTCCTCGGAAATAGAAACAAATCCGGCTGTTTGGTAGGCCTTTAGTTTTTGAAGATGCGTTTTAAAATATTCTGACCTCACGGCGTGTTTTTGCCCCATCTCCTTAAGATTGACGCCAAAATCACACATGATCCGTTCAATGATGTCGGCGTGAAGTGCGTCTGTGGCATCCATGTGGCATTGTTTATGAACGGGCAGGCGGCCTTGCAGGACGGCATCCCGGTAGCCAGCCTGATCAACCTTGTTTTGAACATATCCTTGAGGTAGATGGCTTATTGAAGACGCGCCTATACCAATCATGGCGTCTGTTGCATGATCAGTATAGCCCTGAAAATTACGAAAAATTTTTTTCTCCAAGGCGGCCTGTGCGAGAGGGTCGTCCGGCTTGGCGAAATGATCCATGCCGATGGCCATATATCCGGCTTCGATTAATCTTCTGGAGCCTGTTTCAAAAAGATCATACCGTAGGTCTTTCTGAGGCAGTGTTGATTCATCAATTAAACGCATATGTTTTTTCATCCAGGGCACATGCGCATAGCCAAACAAAGACACACGATTCGGATTTAAACAAATTACCTGATCGAGTGTTCGGTTCATGGTATCGATTGTTTGAAAGGGAAGACCATATAAAAGATCAAAATTAATTTTTTGAATATCATATTGATGTAGTAACTGAACCGCCTGATAGGTCAGGTGAAAAGGCTGTGGCCTATTAATATGTTTCAGGACTTTTTCATCAAAATCCTGAACCCCCAGACTAATACGGTTAACCCCGTGACGGGCATAGGTGGCCACACGCGCCTCAGTCACACCTCTGGGATCAAGCTCAATTGAGATTTCTGCCGTATCACGCAGGTTCATTTTTTGCCGGATCTGGTTCATGATCCGGTCAAAATCACGGGCACTCACCATCCCCGGGGACCCGCCGCCAAAATGAATAACATCAATATGCGATGACGTTGGCAGATGATCTGCGACCAGTTCGATTTCGCGCAAAAGAACCTGAACATATTCTGCGACCGGGTCATATTGCCGCGTGATCTTGGTATGACAACCACAATACCAACATAGTTTTGAGCAGTAGGGCACATGAACATACAGCGAGAGAGAGGCCGAAGCCGGGAGCGCCTCTAGCCAGTCCTGATAACAGGACGCATCTTTCGCGGGTTCAAAATGTGGCGCAGTGGGATAGCTGGTATATCGGGGAACAGGTTGATCCAGCGTTAAAATCTGATCTTTCAGGGCACAGGACATGCTCTTTTTTTAAGCCCCGCCTGAGATGAAAACCTTGATTTAGGTCAAACCGGCTTGACCCAGAGGCACAAATTGTCATATTTTTCAAATTTCAATATGTCTATTAACCCCGAGTTCGAGAGAGTAAGATGAGTTCTGCTGTACGCCTCACGCCTGTTGATAAAATCAATCAAAGAAAACCGGCTCACCTGACTTTGGTTGGGGGCGGTGCGGCTAATCTGATCGCGCTTCAACATATTGTCGGTCAGTATCAACACCGTTTATCGGAAAACCCTTCCGATCCGACCCCCCTGATGATTACGTGGATTGATCGCCATGGATCACAAGGCACCGGAGGAGACGGCGTCTATGACCATTTTAACGCGGTGTTCTCGCTCAATCAGCCTGTCAGCAGAATGGGATTAACATACCCAGCACAACTCACGGATTGGCTTGCCGTTGAGCAATCAAAAAAATCCCCTGAAGAGATCGATCAAGCAGATAGAAGAATTGTTGGTCTTTTAGCACAAGGTAAAAACCGGGAGCAGATCAGGCTTGAGGCGGCGCGTGATTTTATCATGGCCTCTCATTTTGGCTCCCATGACTACATTCCCCGTGCTCTGCTAGGACATTTTCTTCGGGATTGTTTTAACGCCGTCCAAGGTCAAATTCAGGGAATCAACGCCCAGTATTTTTGTGTAAATCCTCAGAATCTCATTACCTTGAATATCGCTGAAGCCAATGTCACAGAGGCCAGTCTATCGGCAGACGGGGGGATTTGTTTTGCCGGGACAAAACAGACGTTACAACAAGATCTTCTTTCCCCTGAAGACAAACCCCGTGCGCCAGTTAGAGCAGAAGATCTCACCCCTTGGGTATCGTCCTGCCCCTCTGATTCAGCGATTATCGCCACCGGTCATCGTCATAATGGTATTCTGGCGAAGTTTAAAGATTATGCCGGATATGCCGATACGCCGTTTCGTATGTCGGAAGTGACACAAGCTCTTGAAAAAGCCATGCAGAGTGGCATGCCCGTTTTTGTCGCCGGAACCGGCCAGGCTTTCATGGATTTTGTTGGTGCGGCGCGGGCTCTTAATTATCAAGGTAAAATTTTTGCCGCCTCAGGTGATTTGATTGAGCCATGGCCGCGTGATCATAAAAAATGTCCCTCGCCACATGCGGAATACGAATTTCATTGCTTTACCCCTGAGAAAATATCGTTGGTCTTGGCAGAATGCGCTCAAGATACGCCGCGCGCGATCCGGGAGCTCCGGGCTCTTATTCAACAGGAAATGCATTGTGAGAATGCGCTGAACGCTGACCCTCAATGTGTTATCCATACATTTCAGGCTGTCTGCCAAGAAACCTTTGTGCCCTTATTTCAGGGCTGTGATTCCAAAATTTATAACAGTGTTTTAGATTGCTTTAAATCCCAGGACGGTAATTCAACCCTCCCGGATAGATATGAAACATATTGTCATTTAAAAAATGCGCGCCTTGCTGATGGCTCCCCTCAGCTGGAATTAGTCCAAGGCCGTGTTGATACATCGGCGTCTTCTGTGAATCCAGATGGCACATTTGACGTGGTGATTACCCAGGCAGATGGGGGCACCAAGACATTCCATGTGGCCGCAGTCATCAATACCGCCAGTATTAACCGGGATCCAATGGGACCTGATGGTAAATTTCAGGCGCCTCTTCAAGATTCTCTGTATCAATTGGGATTAGCTTCATACGACCGTAAAGAACGTATGATCGTGGGAACACCGGGCGATAACGTATCACCTTCGGATGTGTGTGTGGCCTTTACGGGGGCGGGTGCTGGCGGCGGTTTCGGGGTGCCCAATATTCGGGATGAGATTAAGACACAGGCCTCTGAAGCACTGAATAGAGCCCTTATGCGCGCTGAACTTCGGCTGATGTCGTAAGTTTTGCCTGCATCTTATTCTAGGTTTTTTGGTAAAGAAAAATCTGTCCCGCTCGGGGGGGTAAGAAAATGGTGGTGCGAGTGAAGCGTTGCTTCTAAAACTTTGAATATCACCCAAGATATTGTAAAATAATAACAAAAGCGAACCACCAAAGTTTTATAGGAGTAGATAATTTCAATCGTCAGCTGGTTCTTTATTAATCGAAGAAGACGCTCGTCCAAAAGCATATCCTGATGTTCCAGTAAATGCACTCACTAGCAAAACGGCAATATGTTTAAGATCTTGATTTCCACTTATTGCAAGCATTACACACACTAGTAATAGCGACCCTAAGAGTGCACAAGATAATATGATTGCTGCCGCATATACTTTGTCATCCGTTCCAAATTTAAGAAATTTACAATTAAAAAAGAAGATCCTGCTTTCCGCATGATCCGCAGTCATATCAGGAGATTTCTTAGTATATTTATCTGGCTTCTTAGATATATTATTGCCAGGTGTGGGGATATTCACAACTGTCATTGCGCTGTGACCAGCTTGGATTTAAAAACGAACTTAATAATTTCATTATCTATGGGTGGTTTTTTATCTAAATCCCCATATTGGTCTTTGACAATTGTCCACGGCTCATTTGGCATGTGAGTTGCATTTGACAGCTGTATACCAGTAAAATCCTTGTGGCTATCCCATACCAATTTGATAAAATCCTTTAAATCCTGATTATCCAACTCAGGTGCTTCAAAACTAAAATTAACTTCCTCGTTACCGGTTTTCCGAAGAATTGTTGCTTTCTTTCCTTTGATAGGATCGCGCCCAAATCCCTGAAAGTGATCATATATAGACCTGATAACAGGTCCCCATGGCCATGCTTCGACATCGTCATCAAATAAAGGATTATCATTATGAGCCAGATACCATGCATGTGCATAGTAAACTAACTTTTGTAGTTTCATGGGATCAATTGCAATATTTTCAGCATCGCCTAATTTTAGAAACTCATTGGCAACAGCCGCGGCTTTTGTAGGAGCCTCACTACTGCTCACATTAGTCATGTAAACCTCCTACATATTTAAAAAATATTTTCTTCAGATATAAGGCGTTTATTGAATTAGTTCAAGATCCTTGTCTACCTACTAAAAAATGCAGAGCCTGAACATTGCGTGCCTGTGATGCGCTGGGCAACATCAATCAAGCTGTTATAATGTTTCTGTTTGTATTCATATTTTCTATCGATATGAGGCGCCTCGTTGGTGCTCGTCGTGAACTTTCTTTGAGGTGTCCATCTTCAAGGCCATTAAAAACCCGCCAATCGGGGCGGGTTATTAAAAAAATGGTGGTGTATTCTACCTAATCATTCTAACTTTTCTAATAACTTTAAAACTTTGTAATGAAATATAAAGGCCTGTATATGCCTACGCAGAAGGCCTATGCACTGATTGATCTGAAGCAGAAATTTTGAAAAAGCTATAATATTGCGTTGAGGGATAGCGACTTTTCTAACGTATTAATGGTATGTTGGAAAAAGGAGTGAATCTATGTCGAACGACAAACTTGAGAATAAAATCATCGCTTTAGCCCGATCCAGCCCTGATATGGGGCGACTTCAAGGTATGGAAAGCCGAGTCTGGCAAACGATCAATAACCACCGCGCCGTCATGCCGCGTAACATCATTGAAGGCTGGTTGGCCACGGTTTTTACCCCTGAATACCGCTTGGCGTCCTTGTCGCTTGGGTTGATGGTTGGCGTTTTTACGGCTTTCCTGAGCATGTCGGCCCCGCAAACGGCTAACGCCGCAACTGCCCTGAACCTTCATGTTTTTTCATCCCACTACGGGGTAACGTCGAGCATTATTTCTGAAAAGACTGGAGAGAAAACGTGATCCGCACCTACCAAAAAGAAGTCGCCTATTTTATTGGAATCGCTGCGATTGCTTTTATTGTTCTTTATTTCTGCTTGAATGTTGTCAAACCATCAGCACAAAGTCAGATAGATGCCCATTCATGGCTTCATGAGCAAATTCATTTGACGGCAGAACAAGACCGCGCACTGACGCAAATCGAGAAGAAATTCGCTGAAAAACAACGTGAATTGCAAGCCGAGATTCATGCTGGAAACGTTGAGCTTGCCAATGTGATGATGGAGGATAGAAAGTTCTCCGACCGCGTGGCGGCGGCAGTCGAGCGCATCCACCATGCCCAGGGCGACCTGCAAAAGGCAACTATTGAGCATATTTTTGACATGCAAACCGTATTAACGCCTGAACAGGCAGAAAAGCTCAATAAGTTAGCCGCTGATGCCCTTATTCAAAACCCATAGACAGGTGGATGTGGGAAGCGCGGACAGCGAAGACCACGATTTGGCCAAACGATTACAATCAGGTGACGAGTTTGCCCTGAATGAGATCATGCGCCGATACAAAGAGCGGATTTATCGTTTTGCATGGAAGTATATGGGGAACGAGGACGCTGCGCTGGATGTAACGCAGGAAACTTTCACCAAACTCTATTTCAATATCGATAAATTCGATCCCGCATATAAATTCAGCACCTGGGTGTTTCAAATCGCTCTTAATCTTTGCCGTGATCATTTGCGCAAAAACAAAAACCGCGCACGGGATGTGTCCTTTGATCAATTAAGCGACGCGGGATCTGGCGATTGGCAGAAAAGTGATGAAAATATTGAACAGGCTCTAAGATCCAAGGAGGAGTTGGCGCTCCTGCATCGGGAAATTCAGCTGCTTCCAGAAAAACTGCGTGATCCCTTCATCCTTTATGTCCTTGAGGAGCGGCCTCAAAGTGAATGCGCCGATATGCTGGGTGTATCCACGAAAACCATTGAAACCCGCGTATATCGGGCGCGAAAGATTTTAGCGGAAAAATTACAGCTTTATTCTGAGGGATAGCCTTCTTCTAGCCGTATTAGCTTCATGAGACCCAAAAAAGGCGGATTTTTCATGAAGAAAACTTTAATATGGCAACTTGCACTTGTGACCCTGTTGTTTGTGTCCCCAGCATTCGCCGAGCAAACTTCTTTAACCCTCGATCAGGTGATTAAAGAAAGCCTCCAAAAAAACACCAGTCTTTTCCGCGCCCAGCGCGATTACGACGATAAGCTGGCAACTGCCACCGAAACGACATTGCTCGATAACCCTGAGCTTCAGGTCGATGTCGTGCGTGATAAAGGTCAAGGCGGTACGGGCACAGATCTGGAATTCACTCAGCCGCTTAAATTTTCGCAAATCTCCGGCAGTCGGGCGGGCTACGCCAATGCTTTGTCAAACATTGCCAGCATGGAACAAAAATATGAAGTTCTGAAAGTCATCAACGAGACGACGGTTCTTTATACGCAGGCATGGCTGCTCTCGGAGCGCAAGAAGCTCTACGAAAGCTATGCCGATGATGCGGATAAGATGAAAAAGCTGGTGAAAGAGTCGGCTGGCCAAGGACAAACCAGCCCAGCCGCTTCGCATCTCTTTTCATCGGATGCTTCTAAACTTCGTGTTGATGCGAATGCCGTGGATGCTGAACTTCGCCAAGTACGTACTGATCTCGCGCGCTTGACAGGGCGTAGCTATCAGCATGTGCGCCTGGAACGTCCGAGTTTCATAGCGGTGCCAACGGATACGGAAAGACTGCTGGCATTTGCGCAAACGCAGTCCAACGTCAGAAACCTCATTAAAAACCGGATTCAGACAGCAGAGCAGAGATTAAGCGTCGCCCGTCAAGATGCCGCCATGCCGGAATTTGGGCCGCGCGTTTTTTATTCGCGTTCACCAAACGGAGACGACCAGTCCTATGGCATCGGCGTCGCTTTGCGCATTCCGCTTTGGAACCAGAACGACGCAGAGCGCAAACGCGCAAATGCAGAATTGCGTCAGGCTAAATCAGAAGCCGATCTTTATTCAGGATTACCGCAGCAAGACGTGATTGCGGAATTGCAGCAAAGTGCCTCGGCCTTGCAAGAACGTGCTGATAGCTATTTTGACAATATTCTTCCTGGATACCGTAAATCCTATGAGATGACCCGCAGCATGTTTCGCCAGGGACAAGCGGACGCGCTCGAAGTCTGGCAGGTGCGCGAGAAGCTTCTGAGCAGTGAAAATGAGGCTCTTGACGCTTTGGCGCAGGCCGTAAACGCACGCGGTACGCTGGAGCTAGAGCTTGGCGGGAAATTAGAGGAAGTAAAATGAAACAGATATTTTTAGCGCTTTTATTTTTGGCAATTGCCACGCAAGTTTTCGCACATGAAGGTGAAGATCATGCCGCCGCCCCTGGCACTGAGGAATCGGCTCAAGTGACAAGCGTGGTTGAGCTATCGGAAACAGCGATCAACAATCTTGGCATTGTGACCGTAAAAGCAGAAATCACGCCACGTTCTCAAACCGTTTCTGCCAATGGTATTGTTGAATTTTTGCCCGAAAGGCAAGCAATTGTAACATCACGCGCTGCGGGTCGCGTTTCAGAGATCCATGCTAAAGTGGGCGAAGAAATTAAAAAGGGCCAGGATCTGCTGACCATCCAGCCGATCTTTGTTGGCAGCTCACCCGTGCGTATCCCGTCGCCCATCGACGGGATAGTTTCCAAGCAGAATATTGTTATTGGCCAGTCCGTGACGCCGGAAACCAGCCTAATGGAAATTGGCGATTCTTCTGAAGTGCTGGTACGCGGCGTTTTATATGAAACACCGGATGTTACCAAGATCCGCGTTGGTCAAGGTGCACATGTCACAAGTGGCCTTTTGGGTAATGTCGTATTGAACGGTAAAGTCCAGCGCATGGATGGCGCGTTTGATCGCGGCAGCCGAACTTTTAATGTCTATGCGGCGATAGAAAACCCAGATCGACTTTTGCTGGCCAACATGCAGGTCGTTCTTTCCATCAATGTCAGCGAGCCTGCTGATATTCTGACTGTACCTGTCAAAGCGATCCTAGGTGAAAGCGGCGATAATTTTGTATTTGTCCGTACAGGTAATTCGTTTGAGCGGCGCAGCGTTAAGCTGGGTGCGAAATTCGGCAGTGACCGTGAAATCTTGGAAGGCGTGTTTCCTGATGAGGATGTCGTAACTGTCGGTAATTATCAGCTGCAATTTGCCAAGTCTTCCGAACAGAAAAAGGACGAGGCAAAAAAAGATAAAACAAAAGAATCTGGGGCAGCCAAAGATGATGGGCACGATCATGAACATTAATGCGTCCGTAGCGTCTTCTTTATCAGAAAATTGGATCTTTAAATGTTAAACGCGATTATTCTTTTCTCCCTTAAAAACCGTCTTCTCGTTGTGGCGCTGTCTGCGCTGCTCATGGTCTATGGTGTATTTGTTATCTCTAAATTGCCGGTCGATGTCTTTCCTGACCTGAACCGTCCAACGGTGACGATCTTTACCGAAGCCGAAGGTCTGGCCCCCGAAGAAGTTGAGGCTCTCGTCACCTGGCCACTTGAAACCGCCGTCAATGGCTCAACAGGCGTTGAGCGCGTGCGCTCGGCTTCAACCATTGGTCTTTCCATCATCTGGGTAGAATTTGGCTGGGATACAGATATTTACGTTGCCCGCCAAATCGTGGCTGAGAAACTCCAGCAGGCGCAGGAAACTTTGCCGCCGGAAGCACGTCCCGTCATGGGGCCAATCTCCTCGATCATGGGGGAGATTATGTTGGTGGGATTAACCAGCAAGAATCCAGATTTTACTAGCATGGATCTGCGCAGTGCTGCTGAATGGGATATTCGTAACCGTCTGCTTTCCATTGGCGGTATCGCACAAGTGACTGTGATTGGTGGTGATTTAAAACAATATCAGGTATTGGTTGATCCCCTGAAACTTAAAAATTATGGTGTCACACTTCATGATGTTGAGGCCACTATCGAGGGATCGAATGTCAATGCGACAGGCGGATTCCTTATGTCTGATTATCAGGAAAGCCTGATCCGTAACGTTGCCCGCATAAAAACGGTCGAGGATCTGGCCAAGGCACCTTTACCGCAAGATAACGGATCACCCACACCGCTAACCCTCGATCAGGTAGCTACAATCAAACTTGGTGGGCCACTGGCCAAGCGTGGTGACGCCAGCGTTGATGGTCAGCCTGCCGTTATCTTGTCTGTGCAAAAGCAGCCTGGTGCGGATACGATTGCTCTTACGGAGAAAATTGAAGCCGAGCTTGCCAATATCCAGAAAACCCTGCCAGAAGGGGTCGAGATTCATCAGGATATCTTCAAACAAGGGAGTTTTATCGAGCGGGCAATCAAGAATGTCGAGGAAGCTTTACGCGATGGAGCCATTCTAGTCGCAATCGTGTTGTTCTTGTTTCTGCTCAATTTCCGCACCACCTTCATCACACTGACCGCTATTCCTTTGTCTTTCGTGCTGACAGCTATCGTCTTCAAATTCTTTGGTATGAGCATCAACACCATGACGTTGGGCGGTCTGGCCGTTGCGATTGGTGAACTGGTTGATGATGCCATCGTCGATGTTGAAAACGTCTTCCGGCGTTTACGCGAAAACCGTCATGCTGAAAAGCCGCGCAATCCGATGCAGGTTATTTTTGAGGCGTCGAGCGAGGTACGGAACTCAATCGTGTTCGCCACTATCATCGTCGTGTTGGTTTTTATTCCGCTTTTTGCCATGGGTGGGATCGAGGGCAAAATCTTCTTGCCTTTGGGTGTAGCTTATATCGTATCAATTGTCGCATCCTTGTTTGTCTCGCTGACGCTTACTCCGGCATTGTGTTCTTATCTTCTGCCCAATATGAAGCGGATGAGCGACGAACATGATGGCTGGCTGATCCGCAAAGTTAAAAGCGGACAAAGAGCGGTTCTGAATTTCGCTTTCCCGCATAAAAAGATGGTTCTAACGATTGTAGCCGTGATAACCTTGAGTGTTTTATCCATAGTTCCGTTCTTTGGTAAGGAATTCCTGCCGCAATTCAACGAGGGTGCGGTCACGATTAATATACTGACCCCGCCTGGCACCAGCCTTTCCGAATCAAACCGCATTGGCACCATTGCTGAAAACCTGGTTCTACAAGTTCCAGAAGCAATCAAGACAGGCCGCCGTACGGGCCGCGCCGAACGCGACGACCATGCTGAGGGCGTGCATTCAAGTGATATTGAAGTTGAACTTAAAGAATCCGAACGCTCCCGTGATGATATTCTGGCGGACATTCGAAGCCGCCTTGATGAAATCCCAGGCATCGCTGTTAATATCGGCCAACCGATCTCCCACCGTATCGACCACATGATGAGCGGCGTGCGGGCGCAGATGGCGATCAAACTTTTTGGCACCGATCTTGATATATTGCGTGCCAAAGCCGAAGAAATTCGCCAGGTGATGAGCGAAGTTCCAGGCGTTGTTGATCTGTCGGTTGAAAAGCAGGTGCTGATCCCGCAGATCCATGTTTTATTTGACCGTGAAAAGGCGGCCAGTTATGGCCTTTTATCCGGCGAAGCGGCGGAATATGCCGAACTCGCCATGCAGGGTAAATCGGTCGGACAGGTTCTGGACGGCCAGCGCACCTACGATATCGCTATGCGCCTGACGGATGAATCCCGTCAGGATGTTGAAGCAATCAAACAAATCCCTGTTGATGGGAAAAATGGCAATGTCGTGCCTTTGCAGGCGATTGCCAATGTCGAGGAAGCCAAAGGGCCAAATATCATCAACCGTGAAAACGCGCAGCGCCGGATCGTCATTCAGGCTAACGTTTCCGAGCGGGATCTGGTTGGCGTTGTGGAGAAAGTTCAGGCGGCGATTAATAGCAAGGTGCAATTGCCGCAGGGTTATTTCGTGACATATGGCGGGCAGTTTGAAAGCCAGGCCAGCGCGTCGCGCTTGATCGCAATACTCAGCCTCTTTTCATTGGCTGGTATGTTTATGGTGCTGTTCGCTCATTTTAAGAGTGCCAACCTTGCCTTGCAGGTTATGACCTCGATCCCGCTTGCTTTTATCGGTGCAGTATTTGGGGTTTGGCTGTCAGGTGGTGTGTTCTCGATTGCAACTATGGTCGGTTTCGTAACTCTAACAGGAGTCGCTGCCCGTAATGGCATTATGATGATTGCGCATTATATCCATCTGATGGAACATGAGGGTGAGAAGTTTGACCTGAAGATGATTTATCGCGGTACGTCAGAGCGGATCATTCCTGTCCTGATGACAGCTTTTACTGCCTCTCTAGCCCTTATCCCTTTAATTATTGCTGCGGATGAACCTGGGCGTGAATTGTTGCATCCAGTAGCAGTTGTAATATTTTGGGGGCTGTTTACCAGTACCTTGCTCGATTTGACTGTACGCCCGCTGATTTTCTGGACGTTCGGCAGAAAGCCCGTCGAAAAACTGCTTCCTACCGCTTTAACTACCTAAACCCAATAAGGAGATATACAATGAACAAATTATTCCTAACAACAGTTTTGGTTCTGGGATTAGGCCTGTCTGTGCCTGCCTACGCCCATGGTGATGAAGATCACAGCGGGGATCATACGGAAGTTACCAAGGAAGCTGCGGCTTCAGTGTCAAGCTCGGCGAGTACTGCACAAGAAGCATTGGTAGAAGTGCAAACTATCATGAGCGCGATTAATGAGCAGATTGCCAGCGGTAATCTTGATGCTGTTCACGCTGAAATCGAAAAGATTGAGGCAAGCAGTAAAATACTCGCTGAGAAATCAGGCCTTGAAGCTGACAAGAAAGCGCGTCTGGATGCGGCTCTTAAGCAGCTCAATACGCAGCTCGGTAAGGTACACGAGGCAACTGACGCCAAGGATGCAGCAAAAAGCGAAAGTGAGTTTAAGAAAGCTCAAGGCGCTTTAAAATTGATCGAAGCCAGCTTGAAATAACAATTTATAATAAGGAGAAAAAACATGAAACTTCTACACACCTTACTTGTCGGCACAGCTTTAACACTCGCCGTTCCCGCTCTGGCACAAACCCATGATCATGAGGCCATGGGCCATGATATGAGCCAAATGGAGTCAAAAAACTCTGATGCCAAATCTATGGATATGGGTGGTGGGCATGACGAGATGACGATGCAAAATGCTGTCAAATTCACTCTGAGCCCTGACGGAAATATCCAGGCCGGCAAAACCACAAAGGTCACGGCTAAACTGACGCTTCTGGAAGATGGATCCGTACTGGGTGAAAGAGAGCTTAAGGAAGCGCATACACGTAAACTCCATCTTTTGGTAGTTGACCCTACGCTTACGGATTATCATCATATCCACCCAACGCCTATGGCCAACGGTGAATGGTCGTTCGACTTTACGCCGTTGAAAAATGGCCAATACCGTGTGTGGGCCGATGTAATTCCTGTTGCCACAGGAAAACAGGAATACATCGTTGCCGATATTGGCATGCCATCCAAAGAAAAAGCCACGATTGATCAGTCCACAGCGATGACATCAACTGTCGATGGTTATACTTTCACGTTAGCGCTCGAGGGCGAACCCAAGGCCGGAGCTGCTGTCATGGGTAATGTCACTGTCACCAAAGATGGCAAACCTTTCACACAGCTGGAGCCGGTGATGGGGGCGTTTGCGCATGTTGTCGGCTTTACCGAGGATTATAAATCGGTGCTGCACATCCATCCGATGGGCAAAGAGCCGACCTCCGATGCTGAACGCGGCGGACCGAAGCTGGAGTTCCACATCGAGCCGGAAAAAGCAGGTTTCGTGAAATTATTTGCTCAGGTTCGAATCGACGGGAAGGATGTTTTTGCGCCGTTTGGTATAACCGTGAAATAAATCAATTTATAAAGGAGAAGAACTATGAAGACGTTTTTATTGGCACTGATGATGGCCTTAACCTCATTTATCCCCGCCATGGCCGCAGACAACGGTCATGCGCATAGCAACGACTGGCTCAAACCCGCCGAGGCGCAATATGTGTGTATGATGAACAATAAGGTCTTCGACAAGCCGCAAATTAAGATCGATGTCGAAGGAAAAACCTATTACGGGTGCTGTTCGATGTGCGCGGACAAACTAAAAAATGATGCATCTTTGCGAATGGCAACGGATCCTGTAAGCGGTAAGCCAGTTGATAAGGCCAGTGCAATCATTGGCGCTGACACGCACGGCATGACTTATTATTTTGAGAGCAAGGAGAATTTTGATAAATTCGCCAGCGGCCCGATGCCGGAGATGAAGCATGAGCCTATGCATGAAATGGGCATGAAGGATGGCATGATGATGCAGGAAAGCCCAAAAGAGTCAGCACCATCACCAAAAAACAATGAAAGTCACCAACAACACCATTAAGGAGAATCGTCATGCATCATGACAAGCACTGCATACATGACCAGAAGGGATTGCTGTCGTGGCTTCTCTCTTGGAAAGGAGTAGGCTTGATTATGGGTTTGGCTGCTGTCAGCTATTATCTATTGACAGTGCATCTGGCGCATCTCGCGGTGGCGTTGCCGTATCTGTTCCTACTGGCCTGTCCGTTGATGCATATTTTTGGGCATAAACACGGCCACGACGATAAAAAGCAGGGCTGATCCATAAATACCTATTAAAGAGCAGCCTGCTGGAGCCTTCTGGCAGGCTGTTTTGTTTTAAGGGGCTTGATTGTGTAGCATTTAATACTATATACCCCTATAGGGTATATAGTCGAATGGAGAGAGTCGATGCCAAATCCAAAACACCCTTCGCATGAAGTAGAGATCAAACGTTTAAACCGTATTGCGGGACAGATCGAGGGAGTCAAAAATATGGTCGAGGAAGGGCGTTATTGCCCCGAAATCCTGTCCCAGCTGCGCGCCGTGCGCTCGGCGGTTAAAGGAATAGAGACAGAGATTTTACGCCGTCATTTATCTTCGTGTGTGGCAAGCGCAATGCAAGGCGGCGATAAGGCGAGCCGTTTAAAATCCATCGAGGAAGTCACCCGTTTGTTTTCAAAATTCGACGAATAAGGAATATCAACCATGACCGATCATTCACATCATCATCACGATCATAAGAAAACCGAAGAAAAATCGTCGCATGGCTCATGCTGCGCGATAAATGGAGATGATCATCAGGCGAAGAAAAGTCCGGTTGCGGACGCGCCACCAGGTACGATTTATATCTGTCCCATGCATCCTCAGGTACGGCAAGTAGGCCCTGGAACCTGTCCTATATGCGGTATGGCGCTAGAGCCAGAAGTGATGACGGGCGAAGACGGCCCCAACTATGAGCTCATCGATATGACCCGTCGTTTCTGGATTGGTGTGGTTTTAACCCTTCCGGTATTCGCCTTGGAAATGGGCGCTCATCTCACCAACATACACCTTGTTACAGGCGCAACATCGAACTGGATACAGTTGGCGCTTGCCACACCTGTGGTGCTGTGGGCTGGGAAGCCGTTTTTTGGGCGTGGCTGGGCGTCCATCGTTTCGCGTAACCTCAATATGTTCACGCTGATCGCTATCGGTACGGGCATGGCATGGCTTTACAGTATTGTTGCTACACTGGCGCCGCAGATATTCCCTCCTGGTTTTCAGCGTGCAGACGGATCGGTTCCCGTCTATTTTGAAGCCGCTGCTGTCATTACAGTCCTTGTTCTTCTGGGGCAAGTTCTTGAATTGCGCGCGCGTGAAAAAACAGGCGGCGCGATTAAAGCGTTACTTAATCTTTCGCCCAAAACAGCCCGCCGGATCAACGCGGATGAATCGGAAGAGGATATTCCCCTGAGCCACGTCCATGCGGGCGATCTCTTGCGTGTCCGCCCTGGCGAAACCGTCCCCGTCGATGGAAGCGTCATTGAGGGCAAAAGCGCGGTGGATGAGTCGATGGTAACAGGCGAATCCATGCCTGTTATGAAAGAAAAAGATGCCACATTGATTGGTGGCACCATGAACCAGACGGGCAGTTTCATCATGAAGGCAGAGCGTGTGGGCGGCGACACCATGCTCTCGCGTATTGTGCAGATGGTGGCCGAAGCACAGCGCAGCCGCGCGCCGATCCAACGTCTGGCCGATCACGTTGCGGCGTGGTTTGTACCAGCCGTCATTCTTGTTGCGATTATAGCGTTCGTTGCATGGGCCATGGTCGGTCCATCACCCGCCTTAAGCTACGGCTTGATTGCAGCAGTCAGCGTTCTCATCATCGCGTGTCCCTGTGCCCTCGGTCTGGCGACACCCATGTCTATCATGGTCGGTGTTGGTCGTGGCGCACAGGCTGGTGTTTTGATCAAAAATGCCGAAGCCTTGGAACGCATGGAGAAAGTGGACACGCTTGTGGTTGATAAGACAGGCACGCTGACCGAAGGTAAGCCCAAAGTGACGCACATCGTAGCGCAAGGGCTTTCTGAGAGTGATCTTTTGTCGTTGGCGGCGTCCCTAGAACAGGGAAGTGAACATCCTCTGGCTCATGCCATCATTACAGCGGCAAAAGAAAAGAACCTAACGATCGCTAAAGCCTCTGAGTTCGATTCTCCGACTGGAAAAGGTATTGTGGGTAGAATCGATGGAAAATCCGTTGCGCTTGGCAATATCCGGTTGATGGAAGATTTGAAAGTCGATGTATCCAGTTTGATCAAACAGGCCGATGATTTGCGGCGTAATGGCGCCACGGTAATTTTCGTTGCGCTCGATCATGCGCCTGCCGGACTTCTAGCGATTGCCGATCCGATCAAGGCAACAACCCCGCAAGCCGTCAAGGAACTGCGCAGCGCCGGAATTCGTGTCGTGATGTTGACAGGTGATAACAAAATCACGGCGCAGGCAGTGGCACGTCAATTGGGGATTGATGAAGTTGAAGCCGAAGTCCTGCCGGAAGATAAAAGCCGCATTGTCAAAAAACTGCAAAGCGAAGGCCGTATTGTGGCCATGGCGGGGGATGGCACGAACGATGCTCCGGCTCTGGCGGCTGCGGATATTGGCATTGCCATGGGAACAGGAACGGATGTGGCTATGGAAAGCGCGGGCATCACACTGCTGAAAGGCGATCTTATGGGCATTGTCAGGGCACAAAGGCTCTCAAAGGCAGTCATGGGCAATATCCGCCAGAACCTGTTCTTTGCCTTTGCTTATAATGTGGCAGGTGTTCCTGTGGCAGCGGGGATTCTTTATCCGGCCTTTGGTTTGGTTCTAAGCCCTATCATAGCTGCAGCTGCCATGGCAATAAGCTCAGTATCAGTTATCGCCAATGCGTTAAGATTAAAGGTTATATCGCTATAGAGTTGGATAAGATATTGTCAATACAGTTTAAGTATGCTATTCAATAATGATGAAAGTTCTAACACTATTGCTTGTTTTCGCGATTGGATTCGGCGGCTATTCAGCCGCCGCACATGCTTTTGGAGCAGATTCTTGCAACCCAGTGGCTTTAGAAAAGATGGCCGACATGGGTATGGATATGGCTGATTGCCCAGGTCATCAGGCCGATCAGGATCAACAAAAAGATTCAGATCAAAGCAAATCCTCTAAGGCGAAATGCATGAACTGCACACATTGCTGCACATCGCACGTGATGAGCGCTGTTGATTATGGAGTGTCTTTCATAGCTCAAGCTAGTGTTTTAACACCAACATTTGTGAATTTTCACGTTGGTGATTTTCTTTACTCTCTTAAACGCCCCCCAAAATCCCTTGTTTGATTTGAGCGGACTTTAAGCCGTTTGGCTTGAAATCCGTAACGCCGCTTCATTTGGAGCGGCTCGAGCTGCGTTACGCATTTTTCAATCAAACAAGGAGAAACAAGATGTTTACCATCAATACAGGGGCTACGCGCCCCGCGCTGATCGTGCTGGCAACACTCGCATTATCGGCTTGTTCCACCACGATGCAGCCACAGTCTTCTGTTCCGTCTGAAACGGCGGGAGGCAAACCCGCCGCGATGAGCATGAAGGACGGTATGTCCTGCGCCTGCTGCGGTAAAATGAAAGAGAAAGCAGACGCTAAGGCCGGATGCTGCTCAGACATGAAGGATGGCTGTACCTGCTGCGCGGGAATGTCCGGTGGCAAGAGTATGATGTGCGCCACTAAAGCCAAGGGCGAGATGTCCGGCATGGATCATTCGCAGATGAATCACGGCGCAGCGGACATTTATGCCCCAGCCATGAAATCTATGCATGAAAATATGAGTATGGCCCCGACAGGTGATGCGGATGTTGATTTCATGCGCGGCATGATCCCTCACCATCAAGGGGCTATCGACATGGCCAAAATCGTCCTGGCGCATGGAAAAGATCCGCAAGTTAAAAAGCTGGCCGAAGATGTTATCCAGGCGCAAGAGGGCGAGATTGCTTTCATGCGTGACTGGCTAACCAAGCGCGGCCAATAGAAAGGAAAAGCCAGATATGAAAACAAAAACTTTTTATTCTTTGGGCATTCTGGCGGGTTTGCTGGCGGCGGTTTCGCTGCTGCCAGCGTTTCCTGCTTACGCACAAGAAGCAAAACCAGCCCAGTTAGGGACTGAAGCACTTATTACTCAGCCAATAGAAAAGACTGTCCTAACCCTGGATCAAGCAATCAATCGGGCTTTACAACAATCTCCTTCGCTCGGCGCGTCTTCTGCTCGTGTAAGTGCGGCAAGTGCAAGTCGCTCTGCTGCAGGAGTTTTACCCAACCCTTCACTGTCGGTTGAAGCTGAAAATATTTACGGGGATGGCGCCTATGATGGTTTAGATAGCGCCGAAATGACTTATGGGGTGTCACAGCTCATTGAAATGCCTGGCAAACGCAGTGGCCGTATACGGATTGCTGATGCAGAAAAAGACAGCGCACATTTAACCAGCGATGGCGTAACACTTAATCTTATCCGTGATGTTACTGTTGCGTTTGCGGAGGTTGCGGCAGCCCAACAAGAAGTTTCTGTTTTGGAAGAGCAGCAGGACCTTGCGACCAAAGTGCGCAACAGTGTGGCCGCCAAAGTACAAGCAGGTAAAGAGCCGCATATCCAGAAGAATAAAGCAGAGATTGAATTATCTTCAAGCAAAATTTCTCTCGATCGCGCTTACAGAAACCTTGCTGCAAAGAAGCAAATGTTGTCATCCCTAATGGGTGGTGATGTTAGAGATTTTTCAGCCAGTATCGAGAGCTTGCCAGAACCAAAACAGCCCGAGGCAATTGAAAAATATCGCGAGTACTTAGACAAAACACCAGACTTTATGAATTTGCAGGCTAGTATTGAACGTGCAAAAGCTGGGTTATCGCTTGAAAAAGCTAACGCTGTTCCTGATCCTACTCTAAACGTTGGTATACGGGATTTCAGGGGAGATAATGCGCAAGCCTTTATTGTAGGGCTTTCCATTCCTATTCCTGTTTTCAATATGAATCGCGCAGGCATTGAGCGTGCTGGTCATGATGTAACAGCTGCTGCTCTTGACGAGCAAAATGCACGCCTCAATCTTGAGGCCGCATTAACCGAGCTACACGCTAATTATTCAAATGCCTATAGCGAAGTTACTGCTTTGAAATCATCTGTATTACCAGGGGCAGAAGAAGCATTCCGTTTTGCCCAGGACGGCTATGAAGCGGGTAAATTTAATTATCTAGAAGTCTTGGATGCGCAGCGAACACTATTTGATACGCGTAAACAGCTTAATGAAGTGTCGCTCGATTATTACCGTCAACGCGCTGCGCTCGAAAGAATAGCTGCAATTCATGACGATATTCAATCACACGCACACAAAGAGAACATACCCACAAAGGAACACAAAAATGAACAAACTAAAAATTAAGAACCTGCTTTTGACAGGCGTGGCCATTCTTGCTCTTTCAGGTGGGGTTATTGGATGGAATTATATTGTCTCGCCAACCCAGGCCGCAGAAGGACATGGCGATAGTCATGGTCATGAAGAAGGCGAAGAAAAGCATGACGAAGGCAAGGAAGAGCAGCATGGCCACGGCCATGAAGAAGCTAAAGACGATGGGCATGGTCATGGTGGAGAAGAAGGCGAGCATGCCGAAGGCGTGATTGCGCTTACCTCCGAACAAATCACGGCGGCTGGCATTAAAGTGGCCGCTGCTGGCCCTGGAAAATTGGCGCGGGAAGTATCCGTTCCAGGCAAGATCGTAGCCGCCGCCGACCGCATGGCGCAAATCGTCCCTAAAGTGGGCGGTACTGTCACCGAGGCTAAAAAGAACCTGGGTGATACTGTTGAAAAAGGCGAAGTGCTGGCCTTGATCGAAAGCCGCGAGATGGCGGAATCAGTTGCTGATTATCTCGCAGCCAAACGTGCCGAAGAACTGGCCCGCACCACATTCAACCGTGAAAAAGGCCTATGGGATAAGAAAATTACAGCCGAGCAAGATTATCTAACTGCTAAAAATGCGCACCAGGAAGCCAAGATCAAGCTCGATCTTTTCAAACAGAAACTGCAAGCTCTGGGTCAGGACGGTGAAATTTCCAATAATGGAAATTCGCGTTTTCATGAATTGCGCTCTCCTCTGCCTGGGCGCGTGATCGCCCGTGAGTTAACGCTCGGTGACTATGTAGATACCACGCATTCGGCCTATACGGTTGCAGATTTAAGCATAGTCTGGGTTGAAACCGCGATTGCGCCAGGTGATCTGCCATTCATAAAGGAAGGACAGACGGCCAGCGTCATGGGCAGCGGTGGCAAGGCCACGGGCAAGCTGGTCTTTGTCAGTCCCGCCATCGATCCTGAAACTCGCGCAGCCAAGGCGATCATAGAGCTTGAAAACGCCGATGGTAAATGGAGGCCTGGTGAATTTGCCAATGCCGCTATTGCGACCTCCGCGCAGGATACAGACCTGATCGTGCCGAAAGACGCCGTGCAGACGATTGAAGGCAAGCCCGTTGTGTTTGTCCGCAATGATAAAGGCTTTGAGCGGCGTGATGTTATGACGGGCCGTGAAGATAGCCAGCATATCGAGATCGTTTCCGGCGTGGCGTTCGGAGAGCCTGTGGCGGTGAGCAGCACCTTTACGCTCAAAGCCGAGCTTGGAAAATCAGAAGCCGCCCACGAACACTAAAAGCGAACATTAAGAAAGCGTCAAACCATGATTGAAAAAATCCTCAGTTTCTCTATCACGCACAGGCTTCTGGTCGTGATGATCACAACAGTATTAGCGGCATACGGGATATATTCCCTGACCAAGCTGCCTATAGATGCTGTCCCTGACATCACGAATAATCAGGTAGCGATCAATGTAGAGGTTCCTTCACTTTCGCCTTTCGAAGTTGAGAAACAGGTAACATATCCTATTGAAACCGCAATGGCCGGGATACCTGGCCTTGTCTATACGCGCTCAATTTCGCGAAACGGTTTCGCGCAGGTGACGGTGATCTTTGAGGATGGTGTCGATCTTTATTTTGCAAGAGCGCAGGTCAATGAGCGCCTGGCGCAGGCCAAAGAAGATTTGCCCGAAGGGGCAGAGCCGCGCATGGGTGCAATCTCCACGGGTCTTGGCGAGATTTATATGTGGACGGTTGAATACGAAAATCCAGAGGCGGAATTCACCACGCCTGAAGGCCGTAAGCTCACGAGCGATTTTGAAAAATCCATGTATCTGCGGACTGTGCAGGACTGGATTATCAGGCCGCAGCTCAAAACCGTTCCCGGCGTTGCGGAAGTTGACGCTATCGGTGGCTATGCCCAGCAATATCATGTCCAGCCAGACCCGCAAAAACTGGCGGCTTTGGGTTTAAGTTTTTCTGACGTGATCGAAGCCCTTGAACGTAATAACGCCAGCACGGGCGCAGGATTTTTAGAGCAAAAAGGCGAGTCTTACGTTGTCCGCGCAGACGGGCGGCTTGAAACTGTCGATCAGATCGGCAATGTGGTGCTTTCCACCCGTGGCGGCATTCCTTTATATGTGAAGGATGTCGCCAGCGTATCGCTTGGCAAAGAGCTTCGCACAGGCAGTGCCAGTGAAAACGGCCATGAAGTCGTGGTTGGTACGGCGATGATGCTCAAAGGTGAAAACAGCCGTGTCGTTTCCGGCGCGGTCGATAAGAAACTTGCAGAAATCAATAAATCCCTGCCCGAAGGCATTAAGGCAAAGACGGTCTTGAACCGTACCAAGCTCGTGAACGCTACCATTCACACGGTTCAGAAAA
Source organism: Alphaproteobacteria bacterium (assembly GCA_017302165.1). GTDB lineage: Bacteria > Pseudomonadota > Alphaproteobacteria > Micavibrionales > Micavibrionaceae > UWPOB-MICAV1. Next base: position 117,755 of record JAFLCW010000002.1, on the reverse strand, counting down.
ACCTTGGTGAAGGTGCGCTTCTGGTTGTCGTTGTTCTCTTCCTTTTATTGGGCAATATTCGTGCTGCCGTCATTACGGCTTTGGTTATCCCTATCACCATGATGATGACCGCAACGGGTATGCTTAAAATGGGTATTAGCGCCAATTTGATGAGCATGGGTGCGCTTGACTTTGGATTGATCGTGGATGGGGCCGTGATTGTCACGGAGAACTGTTTGCGCCGTCTTGCCGAACGTCAGCACCACGAGGGGCGATTGCTCTCCTTAAAAGAACGGATGGAAGAAGTGCTGGAGGCTAGCCGCCAGATGATTCAGCCCGCTGTTTTCGGCCAGATGATTATTATTACTGTCTATCTGCCCTTGCTGACCTTTACGGGCGTTGAAGGTAAAATGTTCGAGCCGATGGCGATGACGGTGATTATCGCTCTGATCGCAGCCTTCTTCCTTTCCATCACCTTTGTTCCGGCTATGATTGCCTTGTGCATTACTGGCAAAGTCGAAGAGAAGGAAAGCCGGATCATGACGGGGGCAAAGTCAGGGTATGCGCCTATGTTGAACTGGTCGCTGAACAGCCCAAAAATTGTTGTTATGGCGGCAGTGATATTCTTTGTCTTCTCGCTTTTCGTGGGAAGCCGTCTGGGGCAGGAATTCATCCCGTCCTTAGATGAGAAAGATATCGCCATGCATGCGATGCGGATTCCTAGCACGGGGATTTCGGAATCAACAGCCATGCAGTTACAGGTCGAAAAAGCAATCAGTGCCTTGCCGGAAGTAGCATTCGTCTATTCCAAGACAGGTACAGCAGAAATGGCCGCTGACCCTATGCCGCCCAATGTCTCGGATACGTTCATTATCCTGAAACCGCATGAAGAGTGGCCAGATCAATCCATGACCAAGCCATACTTCATCGAAAAATTGGCAAAAGCCGTTGGTCAAGTGCCAGGGAATAACTATGAATACACCCAGCCGATCCAGATGCGGTTTAACGAGCTGATCTCCGGTGTTCGCAGTGATGTGGCTGTAAAGGTTTATGGCGATGAATTTGAAACCATGACGGCCACGGCGAATAAAATTGCTACTGTTCTCAGAAGCATTGAGGGCGCGGCAGATGTTAAGGTCGAACAGACAACAGGTCTTCCCATGCTGGATATCGACCTGAACAAGGAAGCGATTGCGCGGTACGGCCTGAATATCGGCGATATTCTTGATCTGATTTCATCCGCGATTGGCGGGCGTGAATCTGGGTTGATCTTTGAAGGCGACAGGCGTTTTCCTATCGTGGTGCGATTGCCGGAAACGATCCGGCAGGATATCCCTGCTTTGGAAAATCTTCCCGTTCCCGTACCGCATGAGGATGGAGAAAGCGGTGCATTCGTGCCTTTGAAGGAAGTGGCAACGTTCCGTATGTCTGAAGGGCCGAACCAGATCAGCCGCGAAAACGGCAAACGCCGTGTTGTGGTGCAAGCAAACGTACGGGGACGCGATATAGGCTCCTTCGTCATGGAAGCCCAGGGTGCCCTTGATCAGCAAGCGAAGCTGCCTCCTGGCTTGTGGCTGGATTGGGGCGGTCAGTTTGAAAACCTGGTCGCGGCGCAAAACCGCCTGATGATCGTTGTGCCAGCCTGTTTCTTCCTGATTTTCATGATGCTGTTTACGGCATTGGGATCAGCGAAGCAGGCATTGTTGGTATTCAGCGGTGTTCCGCTGGCAATTTCCGGCGGTATTCTCACGCTGTTCCTACGCGACATGCCATTTTCTATTCCGGCTGCGGTGGGTTTTATTGCCCTGTCCGGTATCGCGGTGCTGAACGGTCTGGTGATGATTACCTACATCAATGACCTTGTAAAAAAAGGACTGGCCGTGCAGGAAGCGATTATCGAAGGGGCATTAACGAGGCTACGGCCTGTGCTTATGACTGCGCTGGTGGCTTCCCTCGGCTTCGTGCCGATGGCTTTAGCGACTGGCACAGGAGCAGAAGTGCAAAAGCCACTGGCCACGGTCGTCATTGGCGGGCTGGTCACGGCCACGCTGCTGACGCTGATTGTTTTACCCGCGCTTTATAAAATGTTTTCAACACACAGAAAGGAAGAACACCATGAAATCTAAACTACTTTTAACAACCATGCTTGTTATGGCGCTTTCGGCTCCTGCTTATGCAGAAGAAGGCTACGGTCATGGAGGCGATACAGGCCACGCGCATGAATCATCTCCGGCTCATAGCGATGGTCATGGTCATACGGATGAAAAGTCGCATTTCAATATCCAAAAGCCCGAAACCGTCGAAGCGGCATGGGCGATGATCGATGAAACTATCGCATCATCCAGGCAGGCGCTTAAAGACCACAATGCCGATGTCTTGCACGAAGCTGGAGAAAAACTGGCCAGTGCTGTCTCGGCCCTGCACGATCACCCGCAGGCTGTTAAGGAAGAAAACGGTGAAAAATTGACCCAGGCACTCGACCAGCTTTCCAAGACTGTTGATCGGTTTCATCATGCTGCAGAGGATAAAGATGTGGTGGGAGCCACAGAGTCATTAGATCTTCTAGAAAGCCAGAAAGAGCTTGTTAAATCTTTGTATTCCTCTGTGGAGCAAATGGAGCCATGATCCGGTCTCTTGAAAGGTAAAAATGGGAGCACACTGTGGACACGATATAGGCTTTGATGGGTCTGATCCAAAATTTAGGACAGCCTTAATTGTCGTCATTTTGATCAACTTCCTAATGTTTGGAATTGAAATGATGGCAGGACACATATCAGGATCTCAAGCCCTGATGGCTGACGCGCTGGATTTTTTTGCAGATGGCATCACCTATACAATAAGTTTAATTGTAATTGGTATGGCTTTGCGTATCCGCTCTCTTGCAGCATTAGCAAAAGGCATCAGTCTTTTGCTAATGGGGCTTTGGGTGATGGGAAGTACACTGTATGAAGTCTTTCTTGTAGAAACTCCTAAAGCTGAAATTATGGGTCTGATAGGGTTCATGGCGCTTTTGGCAAATATAGCAAGCGTGTTAATACTAATGCGTTGGCGCGATGGTGATGCAAATGTACGTTCGGTCTGGCTTTGCTCCCGTAATGATGCCATAGGAAATGTAGCGGTTATGCTAGCGGCTATAGGGGTTTTTGGTACAGGAACGGGCTGGCCTGATCTTTTAGTTGCAGGAATTATGGCTTTCTTATTTATAAGCAGTTCAATTAAAATTATAAAACAAAGCGGAGCTGAAATAGAAAATTCAAAGAAAAATTATAATCTTAAAAAAACTAATTGTTGCGATGATTAGAGGCAATCATGCGCAAACCGCTATCTGTTAAAATATGGTGGGGCAGGAAGTAAACGCCCTTAAGTGGAGCAATAACGCATATTGTCGTTGAGTAATTCAGTTTACACACTGCCGTAACTGTTCTCGAAGAACGGCATAGTCTTGTAATGCAATTGGGAACGCTGCGCCTGCGGGTACGGCTTCGATCTCGTCCGCCAGCTTGCGCTGAAATTCTCGGCTATATTCCTTGATAGGTGGACATACCGTAGCAGGGTTAGAACTTGCCCCTGCGCAGGCGGTCAACAAGCTCACCGCGAGTACGGGGAGCATCCAGCGTCGCACGAAGTTGCGCATCTTTTACCTCTATGATTTTTTTAAGTTGATCGTTGCGTTCGGCATTGCGTCCCGCCTGGCGTGCGCCAAGCAGGACGGTTAGAACCGAAAGTCCAGCCACGCCCCATCCGATGAAGCGCAGCAGATGACTGGACAACCAGCTTTTAAGAATTGCCAGCATCAGCGCAGCCCTTTCCGATGATCATCGATACGCGCCCAGAGCATAACGCCGATGCCGACCAGCGTGACGATCAGCAGCGCCCATTTAGCCACTTCCAGATAAGGCGCAATGGCCATCAGCGTTGTGGTGGCAGGTTCCAGCGTTTCCTGAACTGCTTCAATCGCTCCAGCGCCCAGCGTACCTGCGGTTGCAACCTGACCGCCCTTGACCGTACGGGAAGCCTGCAGGTTTTGCTGTTTAGGTTCAACGCCTGCCAGCACCAGTGCCTTGGTGATTTCTACATCGCTGTACGGTTGCTGGCCATTTTCATGCTGGATGATGGCTTTTACAATCGGCTGTAAGTGTTCAAAACGGTGCATATCCAGCGTTTTGATCGCAGAAAACCCCGTATTCCGTGCCACCGCCTGTATATACGAGGCAGTGTTATTCTCAATTGCCGGCGCCCAGCGCGTGATAATTCCTTCGATTGTGCGAAGGCTGTATTTGTCCTGATAGGTTATCAGTAGGCGTGCCAGCGCACGAATACCATAGACAGCGGATTTGAACGTGAAGAATTCACGGTCAGCTTGATCTTTGGCTAGCCCCTGCCAGGGATCGCCGTTGCGGCGGATATTGCCAGGGTTATTGTTACGGATGCCGCGAGGCTGTTTTGTGGTCATGGTCTTTCTCCTTTGTTGAAATGAAAAAAAGCCGCTCGTTGTGGGGCGGCTGAAAAAGCGTGTTCGTGCGCTTATCTAGCGGTGGAAGATAATCCCTCCCTTGGTGGCAACACCGGCCACTAGCAAGGCAAAAATCCCGACCGTTACCCAGCGCACTAGCGTTTGCAGGAATGTCCGCTGCATAACTTTGATAGAGCCTGCCAAGTCGCGTAGCGTGCGGATATCATTGGCAGCATCCTCGTCAGCCAGGCCGACTTCTTTCAGGGCTTTTCGTGCGCCACGGCATGCGGCCTGCTCCAGCAGGGTTTCAAATTCGCTACGCGGAATGACGATCATGTCCTCCCGCTGCGGTAGTTTTGCAGCAGACATCACTTTTCTCCTTTTGACGGTTTACTGGTCGGCGGTATGGACGAGCGGGTTTTCAACCACCGCCGATATTTCAATGATTTCCCCGCGCGGGCGCACGGCCAGAACCCGCGCCAGCACGCCCCAATGTTCACCAACGCCGAAGGAGAAATGCGTGCGCTCTTCTTCCGTTCCTGTGTAGGGCGTAAAATCGATTTCCTCCAAAAGCTGGAGCTGGTAGGCGCTTCCCCCAGCAGAAACCATCCACGGGCCGCTTAAAGAGCCGTCTTTCCGGCGCAGCACCACATAATGTGTTCCGGTGTCGCCGAAGGTCACAGTTTCGGACAGAGACAGTACGGGAGCGTTGTAAGCCAGAATGTCTCCAGCTTCCCCCCAGCGCGGCATGTCATGCGAAATGGCAATCAGATCGCCATAGGTCGGGATCATTCCCTCCAGCTCGGTGCGGAAGGACACAATGCGCCGACGGTAACGGTTCGCCGCCGCCATATACATGCCCTCACGGATCGCCTGATTTTTATCGGTGCAGCCGAACAGCGAAACGCTGGCAGGTTGCTCGCCAGCACTGTCCGGCAGGCTGGCAATGATTTCATCCTGTTTCCAGGTCTTCTGGTTGAAGAACTCGACCTTGACGCTGTCGGCGGTATCGTCGCCAGGCATCACGAAATCAATCTTGAAGCTGCCTTTGACGATATTGCGCGGCGAAAACATCGCCACGGGCAGCGTGCGCGGCTCGTCCCGCACGAAACGCACCAGCCCGCCTTGCAGAAATGGAATGGCGCGGCCACAGCGTGCGACTTGCGTCAAGGCATCCCACACCGTCAGCTTCCGGTCGAAGACCCCGTTAAACGTGTCACCGCGTGCTGTCCAGATCGTATCCAGCGCCACCAGCGCGGAAAGATCAACACGGGCATCAGACAGTTTTGCGCCGTAATTGGCTTTCAGGATATCGGCCATCGCCCAGGCAATCGAACGGGTCGGCTGCAAAGCTCCCCAGCCCGTAACGGGATGCCAGGCGCTCAATTTACGGGTCACAACACAATTGACCATGCGGGAAGAGCGCTGCGACAAGTTATCCGTCGCCCGCATCTTCATGGCCAGCAAGGTGATATTTCCGAAATCGGACTCTCCAACCAGATGCGCTTTCAGGGCGCTCCAGTTGACATCATTCCCTGCGCGGGCGGAATTGTCCTTGGCATTGGTGCGCAGGAGCTGGACTTCGTATCGCCCCACCGCGACCGGATATTTGTAGGTCTTGCGGATAGCCGTATTGGTGGCCGCCGAATGCGTTTCCGTGGCCAAAGTCGTCCATGCGCCCAGCGCATTTCCCTCATCGTCAATCAGGCGTGCCTGCACATCCCAGGACACGGTACGGCTGCTTAAACCACCGCTGTCATTGGCGTAATACAGCCCCTTAGGCATGATGATATCCAACGCCAGCAGATCTGTCGTGGTTTCTGTCGGATTGGCCACGAACGGGCCGACCCATTCCCCGCCGTCGGCGATGGCCAGCAATTCCTGCCCAGCGATTTCAGGGGCGGTAACGACATCCGTATCCAGCATCGTGACTGCGCCGCCAGGCGGGATGATCTCATAAATAATCTCCTTAAACGAGCTGATCGGCGTATCCTCGATGTAGATTTGCTCGATATCGTATTCGCCCTGGCCGATGACGTGGAGCTGATAGAGATACTGTTCGTTGCCTTCAAATTCAGAATAAGGCGCTGCGCCGAAATCTGGATAGATGATATGGTGGCCATAAACAACAGGGATCGGCTCCCCCAGACGCGCCTGATTGCCCTGCGCCTGAATGGAGTAAGTCGGGCTGGGCGAAGTCGGGTTATAGCTGCTCATGCCGGAGCTGGGCGATGGCGGTGGAATCAACGCATTCACCAACACGGAGCCTGCCAGCGCCACGCCAGCCGTCAGCAACGATACGCCCACCGCGCTTGTCACGCCCATGGCCGCCCCTAGCGCCGCGCCCGCATAAGGTGCGGCCACCATCACGGCAATACTCAGGACGGCGCGGAAAATCTTCCCGCCGCCACCGCCGCCTTGAGGCAGGGTGATAAAGGCGATCACCGTTTCTTTTTGCACAATGACCAGCGCCCAGTCTTTGCGCAGAACAGGCTCGCCATCCACGATGCAGATGGTGGGCTTGGAAAATTCTGCAATGCCGCGCTCATCTAGCCAGCCACGAATGGTCTGCCCGATGCGGGGCGTGAATAAGTCGACGTTCTTATGCAGATGAAACGGATTATGATGGATGGCGACTTGTGCCATAGATTATTCCTTGATATGGCGGTAATAGTTTTCGATCTTCCAGCCTGTCATGTTCAGATTGTTCAGGCTTTGAAACACAACCCCAGCCCCTTGGACGGCATGCAGGATGCCGCCGCCGTCCACATCCAGCCAAACCCCAACATGGATGGGGTGGCGTGACTGGCGCAACAGCGCGACGTCGCCTTCTTTCGGCGTTGTCACCGTGTGCCAGTTTTGCCGTTCGGGATGATCGCGCATTGTGCGGATCAGGGTTTTCATGTCGTTTTCTGCAACGGGAATGACAGACAAATCGTGGCCGTAAAGCCGTCTTTGCACTGCAACGACCAGCCCCCAGCAATCGTAAGCATCGGGGCCGTCTGAGGCGACGACCCACGGTTTTCCGATATAATCAAAAGCCCAATGTGTCATCGCGTCAGCCCCGAAAAGCGCAAGGTGTTATAGGTTTCAGACGGAAACGCCTTGTTGCCGACATCGAGCATGCGGGCGCGGCCTGTAACCCGTGATGTGTCCGCGCTCACTTCTGTCAGCACCAGCGTGAACGGTGGCTCCATCTGCGGCCCTTCCAAATCGTCCGACAAATAAGGGCGATAGGTGACCTCGATCTTGCTTTGGCTGTCCGATGCCGCGTCCAAGTGTTTGACGATTTCGCGGCTTGCATTATCCAGCGTGATAGAGATTTCCGGCACGGGCGCGGTGTCGATGGGCGGCAATTCAAGATCGAAGCCCATGGCAATAAACGTCACCATCGCGCCTGCGTTCAAGGGTGCTCCAGCCTCCAGCCGCGCCGTCAAATCCTGATTATCCCGCACCACTCGAATGGCAATGGGCTGGCCGTCATCATCCAAAAAGGACGGATGGCGCAATTCCAGCGTATGCAGGATGACAACATCGCTCGGCGCAGAGGCGTAAGCCTCGCGCAGCGCTTCACTAAGCAAAGTATTAGGCATTGTCGGATTCCCATGCTTGCGCAGTGAAATAATCAACAAAGATGCCGTTGATTAAAGAGGCTTCAATCTCATCAGAACGCTGCCGAATATTTTGGATTTTTAGCAAGAGTTGTTCGGCTTTTTGCAAGCGCTTCTCTTGTTGTTCATCCAGTTTTTCTAACTTGCCCAGTAAATAAATATCTGCCAGCGCATTTTGCTGTTTCCATGGTGGAGCAATATTCAAGATGCGCCGAGCAGCTTCTTCCTTCACCTGTCGAATGATCTGACTATGCTTGTAAATAAGCTCAATATCCTCATCAGCGACTTTTCCACCTGACGGAATATCTTGCTTTTCAGCAAACGCGTAATAATTGCGGCCATCAATTTCAGCTAGATGAATGGGCGCAATTTCGCTTTCGGCAAAGCGCACGGCTTTGCCGTTCGCATAGGAACGGATTTTCATGAGTTGTCTCCTTACAAGATGACGTTTGTTAATGCTAAAACGTTGTGAAGGTTTGCGGGTTGCGTGCCGCATGATCCAACGGAGTTTTCACCGCAGGCATCAATCCGGCCATCATCATAAAGAACGCTTATACCCCATGATGCGTAGCCATTGCCGTATAGATTCCAATCCTGAATTGTGCCGCTGATGCTAAGCACTTTTTGGAAGGTGGTTACGTTTGCTGCATGTCCTAAACCCAAATTGCCATTCGCATTATAACCCGTTCCCCACAGATGGTTACCTGACTGAATCACGCATCCATCTGTTGAAACACCGCCGCCCATGACTGCCTTTGTGACATTTCCCTGAAAAGCTCCGGCGGGCTTAAATGGTGATAATTGATTGACGGTATTGCCTGATCCACATTGACCATAGCCATTATATCCCCACAGATAGATATCCTTTTGCTGGCTTATTGCGCCGCATGCTGGATATCGACCATCACCAGAAAATATGTCAGTGAAGAATGCAGAGTGGGCGATTTGTGTGAAACTCACTCTGTCTGTGGCATCACCAAGACCAAGCTGCCCGAAACCATTATAGCCTGCTGACCAAATTGTCCCATCACCCCGTAAGATAAGCCCATGACCTGTTGGGCCAGCACCTGCTGTTGTATATCCAGCTGCCGCCACCGCTTTGACAACGTTATTCAAGGATGGATGTAAAATAGGGGTTTGGCGCATTGTTGCATCACCAAGACCTAATTGACCATTTGCATTATTTCCCCAGACCCAGAGATTACCGTTACTTTCTACGGCATACGCGTGATGAGGAATACCTGACAACGCTACACAAATGATATTTGTTAATGATCCACAGCGGACAGGGATAAGCTGGTTTGTTGTTGTGCCGTTTCCAAGCTGGCCAGTACCGTTATAACCACAACCATATACTTTTCCATCGGTGGCCAGGAACAGCACGCTTGCATGATCATAGTAGTTCGGACGGCTTGGAATGATTTTAGAAATTTGAATATTATTCGTCACAAAATATTCAATACGTGTTGCAAACGCACGATTGGCTGTATCGCCATGACCGAGCTGGCCGTAATTATTGTATCCCCACGACCACACCTCGCCATTTGCTGTTAAGGCATAGCTCTGCATTCCGCCAAGATATGTCTCAACGAATCGTACACTATTATCCAGCGCCGTCACTCGTGACGGTAGATAAAGATGTGATCCTGTTGGATCGCCATTGTTGTTATTTGTCCCTGAGCCACAAGCCTTAATAAGGCCGTCTGCCATCACGTAGGAACGCACACCTGTTCCACCCATACCGTTCACCTTGGCCAGTTTTGCCACGCGGCGGGACGGGTCAACGGCTTGTGTGCGCCATGCTGGGCGACCATTAATAAGCTGCAAGATTTGCGTATCTGTGCCGCGTGCCAGACGAACAGGTGCATTGCCGTCATGGATCAGAATGTCGCCTTCCTGCAAAAGCTGATCTGTACCAGCGGCCAGCAAATCCCAATCCGCGCCCACCACCGGCGTGACGCCCGTGACATCGCCTAAGGCAATGAAGCTGGAACCACGATAAGAAACGGCATCATCCCGCACATACTCGGTGGCGGCGTTATATGCCCCGCGCCAGTTAATGCGAATATTGCCAAGGTCGATAACGGCCATGTTGTTCTCCTTTGATTAGATGTTGATATGCAAATGGCCGTTCGGGCCGATTGAAAAATCCACGCCAGGCAGCGTGATGAACCACACGGGGTAATCCTTGGCGACGAACGTGCCGTTGCCGCTTTCGGCCAGAAGTTTCGCGCCGTCCTTGCGCAGACCGTAAAAGACGCCCTTGGATTCAATCGGCTCATAGCCACTTTCATCCACTTTGACAGCCAGTAACATTCCAGCTTTTCCGGTCAGGTCGGTTGGCAGATTGAGGGCATTGGCCAGTGTTTCTGCGTTCTGCGCGTGCTGTTCAGCTTGATCGCGGAATTCTTCTGCATCGGCTACGGCATCGGCCAGCTGTTGCCCAGCCGCGCCAAGATCGCTTAATCCCTCCTGGATCGTGTCTTCAATATCTTTGATGGCCTTAGCAACGGTTTTGACGTTGCCACCCTCGGTCGGCACAACGGTCTGGTTATCGCCATGGACGATTTGGTGCAGGATTTGGCTGTCGGCCTGGACGCGCGCAACCGCTTCCTGCAGATCTGTCTGCAGGGTCATGTTTTTTCCTCTCGTTTTTTAATTCAAAGTGATAGGCAAAGTTTGATGCACAAGGATATGCAGGCTGTTGCCGGAAAAAATGAGGCCTGCAGGGTCTTCACTCAGGAGCAGATTCAACAGCCCTTCATCCAGCACCGGACGTTCACGGATTTCCAGTTCGGATGTTATCTCCCACAGCGTGCCGCCTGCCAGCAACCGTGCGGAAAACTGGCGGGTAAAACGCGCTTCCTGTTCCAGCAGTCCTAACCCGCCCAGCAGGGTAATCGTGAACCAGTTCGCGCCTTCCTTTGCCTGCCAGCGATACCATGCTTCGAAAATGGCATACTGGTCGCGGCGCATGATCCAGCGCACCGACACTTTGGTCGGCACATTGGTGAAACGCCGCCGCTGGCGGGCAAGACCGGCTTCCATCTCCGTGCGCAAGATTGCATCTTCCGGCTGGACGGAATAACCCTGAACCGTGGGCAGCGGCAGTGTGGATGGCCATACAATATCAGGCATTATCGATAGCTCCCTGCTGCAGGGTTAAGACCGTAGCGACGCTCCAGCGTTCCAGCCAGACCTTCGCCGCGTCCGATATTCCTCGCCATTTTTGTTTCGACTTCCTCGATCACAATACTGAGATCAAGGTTTCCAGAGTTGTCGCGGCGCACGGTCGCGGAGGCTTCCGCGCCCGCGACTTTGTTTTCCACCTTTACCGATACATTGACGTTCGGTTTGTTTTGCAACGAACCACCCAGCAGGCGCATTTGCCCTGGCGTAAAAACAGCTTCGCCCTTTTTGGCGATAATCGGCACTTCATCCCCGAAAACGCCACCCGTGTGAAAGCGCGGCGCACCGTGGAATACGGATGGATGCACCGATTTTGAGCCAAGACTGTCATGGCCGATCACGCCGCCCGTATGTGCTGTGGGCGTTGCCGCTGCACCGCTGCCACTACCGAACAGGCCGCCAATAAAAGTATTCAGCGCCCCAGCCAGCGGCGTGGTAATCGAAGACTGGATTTGCATGCGGATCAGATCGGAGATAATCGAATTCGCAAAATCACCGAAGTTCAACTTGCCTGTCTGCACAAAATTGACCAACGTATCTTCCATGCTTTTGAACATCGACGTCACGCCACGTTCGGCTTTGCTGGCCATATCTTGGGCATCGTCCGTCACGGATTTCAACCCGCGCTTGATACCGTCTTCCCAGCGCTTAGAGCTACGCAAATCCTCTTCACGCGCTTCGCGTAACATGTCCTGATAGACAGCCTCTACTTGCTTGCTGAATTCCTCATATCCAGCAGCCGTTTCATTCAGGCCGCGCATCGCTTCGTTGCGCCATGTTTCGGCACGGGCAATAGAATCTTCCAGTGTTTTATTCAGGTCTTCATAACGCTTTCGCACATCATCAATGATTTTCTCACGCTCACGATCTATTTTTTGACCTTCACGTTGGCTGTCTTGACGGCGTTTTTCCGTTTCTTGCAGCGTATAAATTTCTGACACTAGCGCTTTAATATGCTCGGCATAATCGCCTTCTGCCGTTCCCTTGGCTGCCGTAATATCAATGCCAGCACGGCGCAAGGTCTGTTCTTGCTCATTGGTAATCATGGCGCGGCGCACGGATTCTTCACCTTCCACGCGGGCCGCTGTCAAACGGCGCAATGCCTGTTCTTCCGCCTGTAACTCGGTGATGCGTTCCTGTACGCGCTTTTTATCGTCTTCGGTAAACCCGCGTACATATGGTTTCGGAGCCTCGGCCTCGGCAGGATTATCCTGCGGCTGTTGCGGTTTTGGATTGCGCAATTCATCCAGCGCGGCAGCGGCTTTCTTGGCGGCACGCTCGGCGGCCAACAAGGCAAGCACCTGTTGCTGCACATCCTCAGCCTGTTCGCCGAAGTCAGGATATTTCGTGGCCAGTTTGAACAGGGCTTCGGAATATTCCTGCGCCGACAATTTGCCCTGATTGAAGGCTTGGCGCGTCCGATACAGCTCATCCTGCAGCGGCGTGCCAAAACGGGAAAACTGATCCCAGAACCCGCCAATCGCACCGATACGCAGCTCTTTTTGCAGATCGGCAATGTTATCTTTGGCCGTTTCCAGCTGCTTGGTGAAACGGTAAATGGATTCCGTCTGCGACAATGCCGCGTTGCTGTCTTCCGCTGCCTTGGTCGTCAGTCCTAGCTCTTCTTTGACCTCTTTCAATTCCTGCGCATGATCACGCGCCGCCTTGGCAGCGGCATCGTGACCGGATGCCAATTTCACCAGCGCAATGCCTGCCAGAATGGCCAAACCCACAGGGCCGCCGACCAACGCCAGCGCCGCGCGAAATCCGATCATGGCCACCGTGGCCAGTTTCGTGGCCGCTTCCATCGCCACAAGGCGCAAGGCAAAGGCCGTGGACAAGCTGGCGGCCAGACGCAAACCCACCACCATGCCCGCATTGCTGAGGATGGCGGCATTCAGCAGAGCCACCGCGCCCGCGACAGTACGGGCAATCACCAGCCCGCCAATGGCTGTCACGGCCAGATCAGCGTTTTCTATCAGGAAGGACAGCGCCTCGGCAGCGGTGACGATCATCGACCCCAGCGTTTCGCCCAAGGATTGGGCAGCATCCTGCACGGCGGGACCGGACAAGGTATCAGCCAGCGTGCGATAGCCTTGGCTCAAACCGTCAAGGAAGCCGCTGGCAGCAATCGTGCGCTCGATTTCTAGAACGGAGTTATTGAAACGGTTCAGTTCCGCGCGGGCGTTTTGCGAGGCTTCCGGTACGCCGTCCGAGAATGTGCGGCGGATTTCAGCGGCAAAGCGCGGCAGGAATTCATCGGCCACGACCTGACCTTGTTCCAGCATCTTGTCGAGCTCGGCGGTCGTGATGCCCATACCGCGTGCGGCAAGCTGGAACGCGCCATACAGACGTTCACCCAATTGCCCGCGCAATTCTTCGGTCTGCACCTTGCCCTTGGACATGATCTGGCCAATAGCACGTAATGCGCCATTGGTCTGGTCGACTGACAATTGCAGCACGGTGGAGGCTTCCGCCACCGCCGTGAAAATATCGCGCGTGCCTTGCCCCGCCAGCGTTGTGCCTTTGGCCGCCGCAGCAATCTGTAGATAGGATTGCGAGGTTTCCAGCAGATTAAGACCGAGGCGTTCAGATTCCGCCCGCAGGAACGCCATTTCCGCCGCCGCGCCCTGGCTGCTGCCTGTCACGGCGGCCAGCGCCGTATCCAAGCCCTGAAACGCCATCCCCGTTTCATTGACGGAACGAATACCGCCAATAATGCCCGACAGCCCTGCGTAAGCGGCCACAAGACCCGCCGCCTGCCGAAACACGGAATTGAGCGCACGCGCCGTGGTGTCGACAGCCTTCAGCCCCGCATTGGCGGGTGCGGTGGAACGGCTGATACGACCCATAGCCTGTTCGCCTGTGCGACCGACGCGCTCAAAGGTTTCTTCAACCCGTTTGCCGTCAACCACCGCGAGGCGGATGCTCATGTTTTTCTGTGCTGCACGCATCGGCAGATCAGTCCTTGTTGTTGATTTGGGCTTTGGTCAGGCCTGCGCTGACGGCGGGTAACAGCTCGGCCATGGCCTCGCGGGCGTAACCCAGCGCGTCAGACAAGATGAAGGCTTCCTGCAGAGGAAAGCGGTCGCGGATTTGCGGGCTGACCTGAACAGCAACATTCCAGGCCTGCCAGCCCTCTAGGCTTTGGCAGTTGTTTTTCTGGTACGGGCAGTCTGCGCATTCTTCGGGGCAGGCTTTGCAGTATTCCGCGCCGTCCCCGAAGTGCCATTCTGCACGGCGCTCAAGTCTTTTTTTTCGGCATCGATCAGCTCCCGCACGCCTGTGTATTGCTGGGAAAAGCTGGCGGCGACTGACCAGAAACCAGTCATCAGCTCATCAATTTTTTCAGGCGTTACGGGCGCTGTGGCATCGCCATCAGCTTCCAAAATACCTTCCCAATCGACAATCGCTGCCCGCGCGAGGCCACGCGCCAGATATTCCTCGGCCAGCGCCTCGCGGATTTCGGCATTGTCGACCTGTGGCAGATCATCCAACGATGCGCCGATTTCCTTGCGTTTGCGGTATTCCTCGCCGATCTCGGTCAGGCGCTTGTTCATGAACGCCCGCGCGGCGTAAAAGATCGGGCTTGTGCATGGGCGCACCTTCACGCGCACGCCAAGGCCGAGTTCAAGCCAATACGGCTCGGTTTGAATATTGAGCTTGAGCATTAGTAAGCCTCCACATCGTTGATAAGGGTGATGGTGACCATGTTTCCGAGGACGGCATCTTTTGCGCCTTGGAAGTCATAGGTGGCTTCGATGCCGTTCGGCCCGCTAATGGAGCGTTTCGGCTTCGGCAGATACACCTCATGGCATTCGATGATGAGCTGGCGGTCGGCATCGATCTTGTAGGCCAGCTCCAAATCAATCGGCACGCCCGACCGTGCCGTATTCATCAGCGTGTTATCGGCGTAGCGCACGGCGATATTGCCCGTGAGCGCGGCCACGCCAGGGTCGACACCGTCGATCTTGCCGTCATCACGGATGGTTTCGATCCGCTCCAGGTTGTTGTTGTAGGTCACGCTGGCCGAAGTCACGTTGCCCAGCGGGTTGCCACCCTGCTTGACCGATCCCTGGAATTGCGAGAAACGCGTGAATTCCGCAAGATCAGGGCTGGCATCGCGCGTGGCGACTTGCGGGGTTTCGCCCTGGCCGATCAGGTTGATGGTCACCTGTGCCTCGCCGCTACGCTGGAAGTTGAAGGCCATCGAATTGGCACGCACGCCAGTGAACAGCGGAAAATCAGGGATTTCCGGCATACCGACTTCAACGGCTAGGCTCGGCAGCGTCACGCCACCCGATTTGAATTCGTGGGTGTACGGCCCAGCGCCTGTAGTTGTCGGCGCACCGAACACGGCTTTAAGCCAATGTCCGATATTGCGCAGATCAACGGGAATGACGATATCGCCATCCACGTTAATCACATCCTGATAAGGCTGGGTCGGATCACGGCCAAGGCCGAGGACGTTCGATTCAATCAGTCCCTGTGCCGAGTCCAGATCGCTGGACACGAAGGGTACTAAATGAAAAGCCCCCGAAGCGGGGGCTGTTCCATAGACGGTTTCAAAACCGATGATCAGGCGGGCGTTCCACCCATATGCACGAGACATGGTATTTCTCCTTTAGTTGAGCGGGTTAGAGGTTGAGTATTCAAGGATGACGGGGACGACCGCCGCTTTGATGGTCGGCGCACCCTCGACGGTTTCGGACAGAAAATCCGGCGTTTCGATATGCAGATAATCGACAAGACCGCCGAGGCTGGTCTGGTCATCCAGCGCCTGCGCCACCGTTTCCAGCAGAGCATCCAGCGCCGCATCGCGCTGTGCCTGGTCACCGTTCTGCACCAGCGCCTCGATCTCGGCGCGGTGCTGGTAATGGTAGCGCGTAGGTGACAAGGTTACTTCCGGCTCCCCTGGATCACCGTCGCGCAAGATCAACAGCCCTTCAGCAGGAACCTTGGTCGGCAACGGCTCATTTCGTAGGACGGAAAGCCCCGTGACGTTGTCTTTCAAGCATAAAAAAAGACCCGCAAGGGCCTGTTCTCGTTTCGATGTCATGATGTCCTCAATCCGGCCAGTTTTTCAAAATCAACTGCGGCAGGCGGTCGAACCAGCGCCGCGCCTCCGCATCGAACGTGATGAGCCTTTTCATTTGTACTTGCGGCACGAGCCAGAACATCACCACGGTGGTGAGGCCTTGCCCTTTGCTGACCGCACGGTCGCTTGCTTTGCGGAAACCGCGTAGCTGGCCAGTTTTCCGGCTGTAGGACGCGCGGGCATTATCAACCACCAGCAAGGACGGCTTGCCGCTGCGATAAACGAACCGCAGCCTTCCCAAAGAGTGTTCGGGAAAGTTCGATGGATTGATCCGTTTACCACCCACGCCACGCTTCGGCGCATTCGGTGTCGGGATCGCCAGCCACCATCCGTCTTTTGAACGAATGACCGCCGCGCTTTCAAAGCCCTCCATGATGCGACTGGCCTTGGTATAGACCATGCCTGCCGCGCGGATAGAATTCTGGCCGCGTGGATAGAGATCACCGCGCCAGGTATTGGCCATGCGCTGGCCAAGGCCTGCGCTTGTGACCTGACGGCGCATGGACAATTTCAAACCATCCGTTGCCTCCCGCACGCCCAGCGTGACGGCGCGTTCGGCAGTGGCAAATTCCGCCTTCATGTATTCCTGCAGCTTTCCTTCAAAGGCAGCACTAAGACGCATAGGCTTCGATCCTCAGCACAAGCCCATGTTGATCACGCACAGGTTCGCCCTGCGCCACATAGGTTTTGCCATCGATGATGATTTGATAGACCGCCTTGGCAGGATCGACTTCCGACAAGCGCAATTCAAACAGGTCTGTCCCCGTATGCACGCGCGTATCCATCACATCGACAATCCGGTCGGGAAAACGGTGAATGACCGTTGCATCGGCCTCGGTATTATCCCGAAAGACGAGATGCGCCGCCCGCCCGAACTTGGCGAACAGCGCATCTACCGCTTTGGAAGCTGAGGCTTGGAAGCTCATTCTTCCTTACCATCTTTCTGGAAGATTTCCCATGCCTGGTCACGCTGCTGCGCGGTGATATCCGCGCCCAGCAAGGCTTCTATGGCTTCCACATTCGGCTTGCCGTTCTTGCCGTAATCCTTGGCAGGATCAAGGCCAGAAATCGCCTCGACAATATCTTCAATCGTCGGGGCGGGTTTGCCGCCCGCAGGCGGGGTGGCGGTTTTTGCCGGAGTGGATGCAGACGCAGCCTTTTCCTGTCCTGACGTTGCGAAACCGCGTGCGATGAGGCGTTCGGCCTCATCATCCGCAATATCCAACACCGCGCCAGGCGCATGGTCTTTGCCGTTGACGTGCAGAGTGATAATCGCTTTGATTTTCATGGCCATCCCTCCTTAGCGTACCGTTGCACAGAACGAAGCGTTCGGGCGGTAAGGCACGATCAGCGGTGCAGATTGCAGCAGCAACCAGCGCACGGCAGGGTCTTCCTCCAGCCACGACTTCGAGAAGAAGCGCTGCGCACGATATCCGGCTTTTTCGTCCTGGATCGCGCCATAGCAGCGCGTGCCTTCCAATTGGGTCGGGCTGCCGATCAGGACGGTGTAATCGGGCAGGAGTTTCTGGACAGCATCGTTATCGTCAACGTAGCGGTCGTTATAGACCCAGAAATCCAGATCACCGATTGTGCCGACATAGCGTGCCAGATCATTGCCCTGACCAAAAGCAATCGGCCCCAGCGCCAGATCTGCCGCATCGCGCAGGCGGCGAATATCCAGCAGCTTTTCCACCTTGGGATCGGTTTTGAACACACGCCATGCCAGCGCATCCATAATCACGGTGCGACCTACCGCGCCGGATTTTTCCTGAATGCGGGCAACCCAATCTTCGAGGTTGTCCAGCGCATTCACGCCAGCTTCACCCCAGCGACTGCCGCCTGCCAGCCCCACCGTCAAAGACGGATCACGCTGGAAATCTACAACCACGGTCGGATATTCATCGCCCGTAACCGTGATGCGCCCCGTGCGCAGAGCTTCGGAAGCCATGACTTCCTCGCGGCGCGTCAAGTTTTCCAGCTGCTTGGACAGGGTGCGGTTGATATTGGCTTCCAGGCGTTGCTGCGGGGTCAGCGTGCCGCCGATCTTCTCGCCAATCGAACGCTTGAACGGGCGATTGGGATCAAAGCGACGCTTGTCCTTGGCATAGGCGGGTTTGAAGCTCTTGGTGGTGAAACCTTCGTCATCCACGACCTTACCAGCTACCAGCGGCGAAACGAACGGTGTCAGCTTCGGCTTGGACTTGTCGATGTCGAAGTGGATTTCTTCGGAATCCTCGGTTTGTTCCTGACCAAAGAATACGTCGAGCAGGAAGGAGCTGGGACGCTCCAGCTTTTCCACGACCTTGGTCAGGACGTGGGTATTGAAAATGTCGATAGACATGGGCTTTCTCCTTTTTGAAAGATCGGGTTATTTCTGGTTGCGGCGCAGATAGACGTTCTTGGCCCGCAGCGCGATGCGCACGCTGTCGAGCGTGTGACCCGCGCCCAGGACAAGAGCGTTTTCGTTGAATTCGCCGCTGAAATAGACGACAGCCTGTACATCATTGTCGGCGGCGTTAGCGCGTTCAGCCAGAATGGCATCCGGCGTTTGAGAGCCATCGGCGCTGGCCGAAGCACTCAATTTGAATTTGCCATTGGCGGTGATGCGGCCAAGGACTGCGCCTTTGGCCAGATCGGCGCCTGCGGCAATCGTCACCACGCGCTCCACGCGCGGGTATTCGCCTGCCAGCAGATTGTCAGGGGTGTATTCGCCCTGATCTTTAAAACCTTCAGCTCGTGTCATGGTTTTCTCCTTGTGTTGCGGGGGTTAAACGGCAGCGGCAATACGGCTGGCGACCGCATCGACATCGTTGACGGCATCATCGCTGGCGGGCGTGATGGCGGGGTTGGGCATGGAAGACATGATCTTTTCAAAAGAGGTTGTTGTCTTCGATTCTTCGACAGGGGCGCAGGCCAGAAGCTGTCGGGCTTCTCCGGCGTGAATGTCGGTATTCAACGCCATTTCCTTTGCGAGCTTTTCGCGGCCTTTGGCCTCTTCGCTGCAAAGAATGTCGTTCAACCGCGTTTTCTCGGCGGATGCGCCCTCGCGCATCAGCGTGGCCACGAGGTCGGGGTGGTCTTTTTTCAAGGTTTCGATATCCATCGGCTTTTTCTCCTGTGTTGATGGGGGTTGGTTTTGGGCATTTAAAAAGCCCTCTGTGAGAGGGCTTTTCTGGGGGGAAGAAAGTTCGGCGATCAAGCCTTCCAAACTGCCGATCCTGTCGGCCAAACCAGCGCTGACTGCCTTTGCGCCGATCATCACATCGCCACCGCCATAATGGTTCTGCACGTTTTCGGCGGACACATTGCGGTTACGAGCGATGGTTTCGATAAAGACGTCCGCCATACTGTCGATGCGGACTTGCAAACGGCTACGGCCATCATCCGTGGCGGGATCAAGACGCTTGTGTGGGCTTTGCGAGGATACGATCTCCACGGCTTCCGCTGATTTTCCTGACTTCCCTTGATACATGCCAACCACGCCGATAGACCCCAGAGCCGAGGTTTCGGACACCACGATCTCGTCTGCGGCGGAAGCGATCCAATACGCACCAGATGCGGCATCGCCGGAGGCATATGCCACCACCGGCTTTTTGCCCCGCGCGGCAAAGACCATGTTGGACAATTCCGACACGCCGTTCACTTCACCGCCTGGGGAGTCGATATCAAGAATGATGCCCTTAATTTGCGGGTTTTCCAGCGCAGTGGTGAAATCGCGGGCGATCAGCTCATAGCTGGATGCGCCGCTGATCATCGTGAACAGGTTGGCATAGCGGAACAGCGGCCCTGTGACCGGAATGACCGCCACACCGTCGCGTTCCATCACGCTGTAGGTGTTTTGTAGATTGCGGCCAAGTTTGGCGGCCACCGCCTGTGGACTTTCGTTTTCCCGCGCGGCGATTTCCAAAATTGTATGCAGCGCTGTTTCCGTGATCGCCCACGGCTCACCGGCGATGCGGTTCCAAATCCTCATTTTCTTCCTCCTGATTATTGTCGGTAGTGGTCAAAATGCTGTTCACGTCATTGATCGACAGCCCCAGTTCCATGATCTTGGCTTTCTCACGCGCAAGCTGTTCAAGGACTTCTTCCCAATCCAGCCCTTGCGCAGCGCATTCATCTTCCAGCGTGGAAAGGCCGATTTGCATCCGAAGATGCGCAGCTTTGGCTTCCTTGACCGGATCAACCCAGCCCCGACCAGGGCCGATCCATTTGCAACGTGTCCAGGCGGCGCGGCGCTCATAAAAATCAGGGGCATCCACGATACCCCGATTGATTGCTTCCTCCAGCCATAGCTCGTAAACGGGCCTGGCCCAATAGATCGCCATCCATTGGCGGCGGGCGTTGAAATACCGCCATGCCTCCAGTAAGGCAGCGCGTGCGCTTGAATAGTTTGTTTTGCTGAAATCCTTCATCAGCAATTCGAATGGAATGTTTAGACCAGCGCCGATGTGGCGCAAGACGTTCTCGACAAACTGGCCGTAACCACTGTTGGGGCGACTGGGCGTGAATGGCGCAACCTTGTCGCCTGGGAACACAGGGATGATGGAACCGCCTTGCAGGCGAATATCCCATTCATTCCGTGCAGCCAGATAATCGTCCACCGACCCGCCAAACATCTCGCCGATAGCTTCACCATCCAGCGGGGTTTCGATAAAGGCGGCGATCATGGCATTGACCACGGCGGCCTGCAGCTCCGAACGCTCGTAATGGTCGAGCATCTTGAACATCGGCATGATGGAAGTTAGCAGCGGCTTGCCACGGTGTTGTCCGGTGCGCTCCTTGTCATGGATATGCAGGACACGTTGACGGCCAAACGCCGTTCGCGCGGGGATGCGCTCCCAATCCTGCGCATCAAGGCCAAAGCCCATATAGACATCGCCAGGATGGTTTTTGCGGAGGTGGTACGCTACCGCGGCCCCGTACATATCGATTTCAATGCCGGAACGCATAGTTTTGCTGTCCTGCCGACCTGCAGGATTGGAAAGCCGGTCGGCTTCCACCAATTGCATGGTTGTGGCATAGCGTGTACCACGCTGTTCCAGCCACAAAGGCAAGGCAAGCGCTTCACCGTTTACAATGCTGGAGCGAAACACCAGCGCGGTCATACCTGCAAATGTCAGCGCATTGGCCGCATCGCATTCCGTGCTTTCTGCCCATGCACGCCATTCGCTCTCGACCTGCCGCGCCCAATCATCTGCCCATTCCTTGGTTTTCCCTAAGGTACGGTAATCGGGAATGGCCGCTAAGCGCAGACCTGTGCCGATAACATTGTCGACCAGCGTTTGAATTGCGCCGGACGCCACGCCGTGGTTGCGGGTCAAATCGCGCGACCGTGATACCAGCGTAGGTAACTCTGACAGTAGGTCGCTATCGGCTGACCCCAGCAAAGGCATCCAGCTTGCAAGCTCCCGCGTGCGTAGAGATGCAGCACGGTGCGCCGTATCGCTCACACGCATACGGGGCGCAGTCTTGAGAGGCTGGCCAGAGGAGTCCAGTAATTGCACCATGATTTTTTGCCTTAGAAACTTGTCCGAATGATTCCACGGCGGGCTGTGCCGCTGCGTTTTGCTATTTCCATTTGAAGATCGTGGATGTATTTTTCCAGCGCTTCGACGTTGCTTGCCGTATAGGTCGTGCTGCCATAGCCGTGCAGGCTGACCGATACTTCCTGCGTACCGGTCAGAAGGCGATGGCGCGCTTCTTTTGCCTGTACCAATCGGGTTTCGAGTTCGAGCAAGGTTTCTGCCATGAGATTTCTCCAATAAAAAAGCCGCCCGAAGGCGGCTAGTTGCTGTTATGCGCATTTAAATCTGCTAATATTTTTTCTTAAAAGCATGTGAGGGTATAAATGGGTCAAATTGCTTATATGGCAGATACGGGTATGATGCTTGAGGCATTTTCTCTTTCGAATGATGCATGGGACAAGCTGTGTAGTGCTCCTATAGGAACATTAGTAATGCCACGCACTAATTGGCCTGCAATACCCAAGACTTCGATCAGAGGGCTTAGATTTTTTGCTCATCATTCGGGTTACCCAGATAAATTACCAAAGCCAAAAAGCTATGCACACATACGGCTACAAATTGATATTGTAAAAGCTGCTAGAGAACTTGGATTTCAAGCAAATTTAGAAGTTTATGAGCCTAACGCAAACACTCCTAGCTGGATCGCAGATGTACTAATTGCCGATAAAAATGGAAGATTAGTAGCTTTTGAAGTCCAGTTATCTAGTCAACACCTCGATGACTTTATCGAGCGTACCTCCCGTTATAAAAAATCTAATATTGATGTTTGCTGGCTTATATCCGAAAAACCGGTCGGAGAAAGGCTGTGCAAAGCTCTATGTTATAAAAATATATCGTACTATAAAGAGACAGGGCAGTTTTTGGGCGATGATGGCGATATACTTACCCTAAACATAGAAATTCCTGACAAAAATGCCTATCCAGAAAGTCTACCTCTAATACGACTTGGCCGAGGGAAGCATATAAAGCGACTTCCGTTAAAAGATGCCATACACGGGGTGATGCAGGGGTTTCCAAAATGGGAGTTGCCTGATTGGAAGTGGGTTGAATCATAAATCTTTTTCAATTCGTAGCTTACTTTCTTCTATAAATAAGGATCATTCGCCCGCACGGCTTTACGCTGTGGGACGGTGACCCGTTTCTTGGGTTGCGGTTTCGACGGTTCGGCCCTGTCTTCTTCCGTCACGGGGATTTCCACTCCGCGTGTCGGAATCACGGCTTCCACACCCAGCGTTTCTTCAAGGCTGCGCCATTTGAATTCGCTCATGCGGTCGATGCCGTAGATGGTGGCAGCGGCACGGGCGTACACGCGGCAGTCCAGGGCTTCGTTGTTGCGGCTGGGGTCTTTCTCCCAGGTCGCATGCGGAAAGCCCTTTACAACGCGAATGACGCGGCGCTCCGCCGTCAGCTGCTTGAAATACTCCTCGCCATATTGCGGGAAGTGGCAGCTGCCAGGCGGGAACACCGCGCCTTCAGCGATTTCGCGGTCGGTCGGCCATTCCAGCTTGAGCCAGCGGTAAAGCTCCATCTTGGCTACAGGGCCGGATACGTTCCAGACCCGCAAACCGCGACGTTTCCCGCCCGTATCAGCCTTTGACACGCTCAGGATAAGCGCCGTTTCACGATCCTGACCTTTGACGGCCACGACCGTGCGCGGCTGGCTGGCGCGTGCGCCGTTACCGCCCCAGACGCCCTGGGGATGGTTGCGTACAAAGCCGTAAACATCCTGCGTGGCGTAACCGCTATCCACTGCCATCACCCGCACCGGCATGGTGTGGCCTGTGGCATGCGGCCAATCGCGCTGCAGAACATCTTCGTCCAGCCGTCTCCAGATTTCCGGTCGTGCGGTGTCGCCATCAAGAACGATGTAATCCACCGACCAGTTTTCCTTGTTACGCCCCCAGGCAACGATCTCGCATTCGAGACGGTCTTTCTGAACGTCGACACCTGCCGTCAGAAACAAGCCGCCCATCGGAACGACACCCTGAGCATAGGTTTGTCGGCGTTCATACAGACGCTGCCATTCCGGCGCATCGGAGGATTCCTCGTAAGGCTCTCCCAGCACCGTGTTGACGAAACCCTTCATCAGATCGGGGTTGCGCTTGGCATCTTCGAACATGGCCGCCGCATCGCCCCACGAGAACCAGCCAATCGGGCTGTAGAGGGACGACAGGTGATAGCCCACTGTTCCATCCGTGGTTTCCGCCGTTGCCCGCCATTCACCCCGTGCCAGCATCGCTGTCTTGTGGTGTTCGGCAATCAGGCAGCCGCAGCTCTCGCAAACATATTCTGCCTTTTGCGGCTCGTTTTCCGGCCAGCGCAGTTGCGTGAACCGCAGCGGCTGGAAATGGTCGCATTCAGGGCAAGGCACATGGAAGAACCGCTGGTCACTTTTCTCGAATTCGCGTTGAACACGGGATAAGCCCTTAACGGTAGGTGTGCTGACCATGAATATCTTTCTGCGGCGCTTAAACGTAGCCGACCGACGCTCTGCCAGCAGGATCGGATCACCTTCGCCATCAACGTCCCCTGGATACGCATCGATTTCGTCCATAAACAGGTAGCGGGCCGGCATCGAGCGCAGACCCACGGCGGAGTTCGCGCCTGTCATGATGAGCAAACCGCCAAGAAAATCCTTGCTCAAGATCGTGTTGCCGCTGTCGCGTTCCCGTGCGGGGCGCACTTTCTCGCGCAATTCCGGCACATCGTTCAAAAGCGGATCGATGCGCTGTTTGGAATGGCGTTTGGCCAGCTCCACCGTAGGCGCAACGGCCATCATCGGCCCTGGCGCTGCGTGGATGACGTAACCGATCCAGTTGTTGCCGCATTCCGTCCCGCCGACCTGCGATCCCTTCATGAACACGATGCGCTGCACCGGAGAGGACGGCGCAAGATGATCCATGATGTCGCGCAAGTACGGCGTGCGTGCGGTGCGCCAGCGTCCTGGCTCGGCAGCCGATTTCGGAGAAAGAAGGCGGTATTTATCTGCCCATTCCGATACCAGAAGGTACGGATCGGGTTTGACGGCCTGCTGCCAGATATTTTCGATTTCTAGACTGTCATATCCTCCTTCATTCGAGATCGAGTTTGGCATCCCCAAGTTCATCCAGATGCTCCCGCACATAGCGTTCCAGGGTCATGTGCAAGACATGCTCGTCCACCTGTAGCTCGGCGGCGATTTGCGCGGACACGCGTGCTGGCCAGTTTGCCCATGCGTCCCTGAATTGCCGCCCCAGGCGGAACACCTGTGCTTTCACCATGTCCTTGTTGATTAATTGTCCTTTTTTCTCCTGCAGGCGTTGCCGCGCGAGGTGGGCTTTGGCGATTTCGTGCGCGGTGCGGGCTTGCGTGAAGCTGTTCATGCCGTGTGCAGCGCGGCCACTCTCGGCCAGTGTCTGTTTGACGGAATTCATGGCCTCTTCGGGGTCAATATCCTTAAATCCTGCTGGTTCATGCCGTTTGGTGTGGTCGGTATTGGCCTCCCAGGCAGCATCGGCTTGGGCGATGTCGATCTTTCCATTGCTGTCGGGCGTGATGCGACCTGCTTTGATCGCTTTGCGCACGGCGTTTTCAGCCACGCCCCGATGGCGGGCGTAAGCACGGATGGAAACCCCCATAAATCCTCACTTTTATTGATCTATTCAACTTTACTTCATGCCGAATTGAAGCGTTCATGACGATGCAACGCCAACAAAAGGAGCATCATCATGACCATCGCAAAAAAGAAACCCGCACCTAAAAAACAGGCAACGAAGAAACCTGCGCCGAAATCGCGCAGCATGCCCGCCAAGGTCGCAAAACCCAAACCAGAAGCCACACGGGCCATCACCGAACCCAAGAGCAGTAAGAAAGACAAAATCTTCGCCTTAATGCAGCGTCCCGAAGGCGCGACCATCGAAGAGATGGTCAAAGCCAGCGACTGGCAGAGCCACACGGTGCGCAGCTTCCTTTCCATGCAGAAAAAAGCAGGAAAGAACGTCACCAGCGAACGGGTTGATGACGTGCGGCGGTATTTTATTCAAAAAATTAATTTGTAGTAACGATGTAATCTTCTTTTTTGTCGCAATAAGTCATTCGGATCTCATGGGGATAATCATTTGCTGCAGTCTCAAGCAGCTTGATTACCTCTGAAAGGGGAATGCGATACACATATTTTTGACGTTCAAAATCGGAACATGCTATCACTCCATCCCAGTTTCGATTTTCGTTGCGATATGCGAACATCGCACCACTGTGTATCAATTGATTGCAAACAAATATAACATCTTTGGTAACAGATTCTTCTTTCTCGAAATCATAAAGCTCATCGACTGAATACTGATTTCGATAATTCACTTTCTTTATGCAGGGGCTTCTAAATATTTTTAGACCTAACTTTGTAGTATTAGATGAAACCTTGTGCCGTTCAGCAAGCATGCGAACCATGAACATACTGACAATAATATCTTTCTCGAAGTTTACAAGATTCCGCTCGCTCCACCGTTTAGGTTTGATTTTAGGTTTAAACTTCTTTGCGTACTGAACAAGATCCTCTCTCCAGTATTTTGATTCGATAACCATTTTTTTATCACCTCATATTTGATGATATTATATCGAATTGCGTTCTTTTTCCAACTCCTCGAAACCCTGGCCAGTCGCGGCCAGGGTTGCTTTCTTGCCTGTAAATTCCTGCCATCGTTTGACTATAACGTCTGCATATTTTGGCTCAAGCTCAATCAGACGGGCGCGGCGTCCCGTTTTTTCACAAGCGATCATGGTGCTGCCTGAGCCGCCAAAGGCATCCAGCACGATATCCTTGGTCTTGCTGGAATTGTGCAGTGCGCGTTCCACCAGCTCGACAGGCTTCATGGTCGGGTGCAGATCGTTTTTCACAGGCTTATTCACGAACCAGACATCGCTTTGATCCCGCGCACCGCACCAGAAATGCTCGTGACCATTTTTCCAGCCATAGAGGATTGGTTCGTATTGACGTTGATAATCAGCGCGGCCCAGCGTGAAGGTGTTTTTCGCCCAAATGATGAAGGTCGACCATTTGCCACCGGCTTCCGAAAACGCACCGTGGAGGGTATGTAGTTCTGAAGATGACATGCAAATATACATCGCACCTTTGCAGACCATCATTAAATTGGTGCAGACATCATACAGGAATGCTCCAAAGTCTGCGCCCAGGTTATCGTTTTGGATTGGGCGAGATTTGCCACGCATTTTGTCCTTGGCCGAGTTCGCATAATTGACATTATATGGCGGGTCGGTGAACACCATGTCGGCCAACTCTTCTCCTAGCAAGGTTTGATAGCTGTCAATCAGCGTGGAATCCCCGCACAGGATTTTGTGATCGCCGCACAGCCATAAATCGCCCAGTACGCTGACAGGCGTTTCAGGAATTTCCGGTGCAGCATTCTCGTCCGTCAGACCTTCACCGTCCGCATCACCATTCAGGAAGGCTTCCAGTTCTTCATCATTGAAACCCAAAAGCCCAAGATCGAATTCGTCACCATCCAGCGCCCGCAATTCCTGCCGCAGCAATTCATCATTCCAGCCCGCGTTTTCGGCGATCTTGTTATCGGCGATGATCAGCGCACGGCGCTGCACCTCATTCAGGTGCTTGAGTCGGATGGCGGGAACTTCTTTTACGCCGAGCATGCGGGCGGCCATCACGCGGCCATGCCCAGCGATAATGCCGCCGTCATCGCCGATCAGGATCGGATTCACAAAGCCGAATTCCGTCATCGATCCCGCGATCTGCGCCACCTGTGCATCCGAATGGGTACGGGCGTTCTTCGCATACGGGATCAGATGGTCGACGGAAATATATTCAACATTGAGGGCTAAGTCTGTGGTCATGTGGTTCTCCTACTGATTTTGGGTGCGCAGTCACAAAAAGATGGGTGCGCACTTCTGGGTGCGCACCTTTCAATGCCTTTACTTTCTGCTGTTTTCGAGGTCAGGTGCGCAAACTGCGCACCCAGAAAAAAAGTCTGTGACTAAAAAAGTCCTGCGCCTTAGCCCGCCGCATAGGGGCGAAGTGTTCCGAGTACCTTTTTGCCTTTGTCACCGCGCCTCATACGCAAAAGCCACGCGGGAGAGCGTGGCTTCGGGGGCAATGATCGCGATGATAGTGATTAGAATGCCAAAAAATGTTCGCGTTGTCCGTAAGAATTATGTTCGAACATTTTATTCACTATCCGCTACGCGGAATGCATTCTTTATTTGGCTAATCTCACGCGATGGCAGCTTGAGCTTTTTGGCCAGCTCCGCCCAATTGCGTACAGCGTTAATGACTTCACCAATAATCTTGTCAGCTTGCCCAGCATCTATACGGAATACAGGTGCTACGCTGCGGACAAGGTCAAGGCTCTGGCTGTTATCCTCTTTGGATATATTGAGTGCCAACCCTCCACCCGTCGCAACAGGGTTGATATCGTAGGCTGGGGACAGTACCCAGCCGCCATCGCGCAATAAGAAACCGTGATTGCGCAAGTGATCGTCTGTATTGGATACGCAGATGTAAAAGACAATGCGCCGCCATAGCTGTTCCAGATCTTTATTGGCCTCAGCCCCGTTCCGCATCAGGAATTCGGCCAGATCAAGATAGCCGACACCGGTGTCCCCGCCATCGCCATCCTGCTTGCCCAGCAACGTCATGGCCGAGGCAAAATGTACGCGCTCGCCACTTTCTGTCCGGTCAAAGCGCTTGCTTAAGAAGGTATCATACTCACCTGAGAAATTGCGTATATCCGATTGCACAGTTTCAACGCCTGCCGCCTGTGCCAGTTGATAAACCAGATATTCCCACCTGCCGATATTGATTTCGTCGCGGCGGCTGGGGAATTTAGCAATCCACGGATGACCATGCTCATCCAGCACACTGGCTTTTGGACGTGCGCCGCCAAGAGAACCGCCTGGCGCGATCAGCATTTTCAGCCAGTTCATATAATCCTTGTCGTTTTCCGCATCCTGGCGTTCCAATTGCAAGCTGGCGTACTCTAAGTCGCGCAGTTTCGCCCATGGGGGCGCAGCCATATCAGCCTGATTGTCTAGAAACGGCCCATCTTCAGAAAGGCGGAAACGCAACGCGCCCATCCTGTGACCGTCATAAACGCCGAGCAGATAATCGGATTCCATCAATGTATGAATATCGCGGTCTTCGGCTTTGGCTTGTTGCGCTTCCCGACGCTGCATCAAGACACGTCCCCAACGGTCAGGTGAGGAATCAAGGAAAAGGCCAAAATTGTCATGCCCATCCCGCGCATATTGTGGGCCAGTAAAAAGACCAAGGTTAGGGTCAAGCACGAGGGCGTGAGGAGATTTTAGCCACGCAGGATCATACTCAAACGAAAAGATTTCTTTCCCGCGTGATGGCGCAGCATATAACATGCCCATGACAACAGATTCTACCATGCCCTGCCAATAGGCGCAGACTTGAATCGCTTTTTGTGTTTGGCGTTTGGCACTCATGATTTTTTCCGTTTCGCTACACGTTCCTTTGTATGCGTAAGATCAGCATCTTGAAGTTTGCGGCCAAGCGGGTCATCCTGACCAATCAACAACAGGTCTTTTTCTAGCCCCAGGCTAAAGAGGACACTGGCATACGCGCCCAACGTTACGCCGCTATCACCGTTTTCGACCTTACGCAGGGTCACCCGATTCATGCCCGCCCGTTCGGCCAGCATCACGGTCGTGATCTTGCGGCGCAACCTCGCCAGCTTGATATTCTCCCCCAGCGTTTTCAGGATATCCTCCAACGTGGGTGGTAAAGGGGCTGTTTTTCTTGGCATTTTCATTCTCTAATGGTTACTATTAAGCGCATTAACAGTTATTATTGTATATAATAGTAACCATTGAGTCAATAGAATTGTTCTGCACCTAATTTAGCCGCGAATTTCGGTCAAAACCCCACCTGGATCAAAGCCTTCACATTCAAAGCCCGTGCGAGAGTTGGGGTATCCACGCTGGTTAGAGATAATTCTGGTAGCGCCGAGCCTTTGGTCATCGCATTCATGGGTATGACCGTATACCCAAAGATTGGGCTGATATTTTTCGATAACATCAATCATGTCCAGAGAATTGAACGCAGGCTGCAAGGGGCTGACGCGATATCGTGTGTTTGGATTAATGAGTGGTGCATGGTGCGAGATAACGACCTTTGGCATCTTCTCGTGTTCTTCAAACCAGCTGATGAGTTTGGTCTTAAAAAGATTGTGAAGCAAAATCGAATCTTCAGGTTTGAATAGCGTATTCTCGCTTGTTCTGATTAATTGAAAATCGTTCATTTGCTGACGCGCCGTCATCATCGCGTTCGGGTTACCGCCGTTAAAATCCGTCCACATCGTACCGCCGAAGAAATGCATACCCTCAATCGTGATCGGCTCGTCCTGCAGGAAGTGTAGATGTGGATAATCAACAGCCCATGCCTCAAATCTTGCAATATCATCCTGCATCGGTGTGCGCGTATAAAACTCGTGATTACCTGCTACATATAAGATTGGTTTGCGCCACGATCTTGCAATCTCTTCAATTGGTGAAAAATCAGCGAAGGTAATAATATCGCCTGCCAAAATCATCACATCAGCAATGCTTTCGTCTGGTGTATCAAAGGGTTTGCCAAACTCTAAATGTAAATCACTGAAACAAATTATCTTCATCGTTATATCCCTACGATCACGCGCTCTCGCACCATTTTAAATCTCCAGTGCTTGGGTTTCAATGCCGAGGATGTCGGCCATCTCGCGCAGCTTCATATGCGCTTGTTTCAGTTTGGTAATATCGTGTGCAATAATTTGCTCTGGCATTTTGCACTCGGCAGGTGGCGGATTGTGGATGCGGTTAGCGATTTGCATCATCGTTGCCACAATCTGTTCCTTGGCGGTATAGTAAGCATCTACGCGTTCTTGTCTGGTTTTGTTCATCTTGTTGCCCTCCTTACGCATTGTTTTCTGGTGCGTGTTCGCCTTCTTTGAAGACGCTATCGCAAATGCGTTGCAGGGATTCTTCGATCCCGCTGACGTCGCCGACATGGCCCCAATGAATGCTGTCTGGGTTGTTGTAAAAATGATCGTCGCAAGCCCCTTGCAAGCGGCGCAGCATGGCGTCGATGTGGGCGACCTTGCGGATGTAAGCGTCAATGGCTTGTTCTTTTGCGTTGGTTTTCATGGTCTTTTTCCTTTCGTTACAATCACATGAACGCTTCATTCGCGGCGCTTATCAAGCGAATAAGACCCAGAAATGATTGCTTTTTTCGGCCATGAATGATCATTTGATTATCAGCTGTATCAGCGCAATTTTGCTGCGATAGAGGCCAGCGCACGGCGATACATTTCCCACGCTTTGGTGCGCCCTACACCGAAACGCCCGCAGATGAGTTTCCAGCGCACACGCTCAGCCCGCAGCCACACAAGGCGGCGTTCTTCCGGCTCAAGCCATTTCAGCCAGACAAACAAAACCTCCTCCATTTCGCTGATGTCTGCCATCGACGGCGTGATGCGCATTGGTTCTGGCTCCATCTGAAGAATTTCAAGCGGCTCGCGAATAATCGTCGGCCAGGTGCTGAAGTAGCCTTGGACTTTTACGTTCGGCAGACGGCGCAATGTTCGCGCCGCAGATCGTAACCGTTCTTCGACTTCGCTTTCGCCAGGGGTGAGTTGTTTTTGATCCTTCATGCAGGTTGTCCTTTCGTTGATGGTTGGAAGTCACGGAGCTGACGCTTGCGCCCTGAAGGGGCAGCGTCAGAGTTACTCCGTAGGAGTAAGGGGCTGCCCACCCACTTGCCCAGCTTGGCAGTGCGTTGATTTTTCAAGGCTTTTCTAGGTGGGTAGTGGGCAGGCTTAGTGGGCATCTGCCCACCTGAAACACCTGCAAAACACCAGATAAACCGCCGCCTTTTGCCCGTTTGAGTGGGCAGCAGGTGGGCGGTGGGTGCGCAGTGGGCAAAGAAAAACGCCATTATAAATCCCCCTTAATGCTGTTCGAGGGAATGGCCACAATCTCGCCGGTAATATCATGTTTGTAATGTGTCGGCTGTATCGACCTGCCGTCAGGCAAGCACATGCCATCCACCCAGAGATAGCCACGCTGCGTGCCTTTGGGCAGCTGAAAACCATAGATATCACCATTCTTGAAGAACTTGATGATGTTTGCATCAATCAATCCCTGCAGCTTTTGACGAATAAGGCGACTGCTGCCTAGGTTGCTGTGATTTTCAAATCTGTCTGAGAATTGTCGCGCTGTATAAACGCGGTTCTGTGCCGCTTCCTCACATAATAATCGCACAATAGGTTCGGTATGTGCTGATATGTGCGCGACATTTGGCGAATATAATGTGACATCTACCCAACCTTCTGCTTTTTTCTGCACAATTTTCGGCGTTATTTCCCTGCCATTGCGCAATTCAAACAGCAGCGTGCGCTCTGGACGACTTTCATCGGGACGATGCAGCAATATGCCGGATGTATAATAAGATCTGAGCGCCCCAGCGCCGCTGAAGGACTGAAAGGGATCTTCTTCCGTTTGCTTTTTGAAGATCTTCTTTGTGTGGTGGGCAATAATAATCCCAGCATTCGGATTGATTTTCTGCCGCAAAGCCTCAACACGGCGCGACAGAAAAAACATCATCGCATCATTGTCGTTTT
The DNA here is from genome assembly GCA_017302165.1 of Alphaproteobacteria bacterium. Lineage (GTDB taxonomy): Bacteria > Pseudomonadota > Alphaproteobacteria > Micavibrionales > Micavibrionaceae > UWPOB-MICAV1. The sequence goes on along the minus strand of JAFLCW010000002.1, from coordinate 85,272 downwards.
CCCCACCAAATCCACCGCCATCAAAGACATTTCTGAGTGGATCAATGACAATAATGTCGGGCAATGTGCTGCCGAAGCGTTCTTTCACCGATTGTGCGACACATTCCACGCCATTGTCGTCCAATGTCACGCTTATCTGCGGCGTTATCACGAAGTTATTGTGAAGTTTCGAAGCATATTCGCGGACAATGTGTACATTGTTCACGCGTTCTCGCAGATAATCGTACTGAATTTCCGCCTGAAGATAGAAGATTTTCAGCGGACATTTGGGTGACATTCCAAGGAACGTCACACCAGCGGCCATATGTGTCAGCAGAGAAATGAGGAAGTCGCTTTTTCCGACCTTTGGCGCACCACCGAAGACCAGCGTACCACCAGGCGTAAGAACGCGCGGTGCAATCAGATCATCCGGTATCGGGCTTTTATCGGCCTGCAGCTCGGTAATACTGTACATCGGGATAGATGTGCGTTTGGCAGGAGGCTCTTTAACCGCCACCCGTTCCCAGCGCTGCAGGATGTCCTCAATATCCAGCCCTTCCTCCACCGCGTCTGCTGCATCCCATTTGGGCGGTTTTTCAGGCGGGATTTTCAGAATTTCAACCTGCACCGCACCAGCGCGGGCTGCTGCACTGGCGGCACGGCGGGCATAGTCCAGCCCTGGTTCGTCATGATCCGGCCAGATGATGACGTGTTTGCCCTGGAGCGGAGACCAGTCCGTTTTATTGACCGGCGCTTTTGCACCATTCATGGCCGTGGTGGCACAAACACCAACGGAAATCAGAGCCTGTGCGCATTTCTCGCCCTCGACCAGCACCACCAGCGTGACATCTTTTAACCCAACCTGATTATAAAGAGGGCGAATATCAGGCGCACGCATGACTCCGCGCACGGCATCCCATGGCCTGAATTCTTTGCGACCATCGGAATCATACCGATACACACTGGCGATGATATTGCCGTGCGCATCGGTATAATCCCATTTGGCGCTTGGTTTTCCTAGCTTTCTGCTTTGCCCCTGTGGTTCTGGCGATGAAGGTTTATAAGGTCGTGTATCAATTCCAGCGCCAAGGTGGGTTTGAATATCTTGCAGCAATGCAGGGAATTGCGTCTGACGGTCGAAACCTTTGACAACCGCCCACAGATCAATGATGTCGCCCCCAGCGCCTGTCGCAAAATCATGCCACAGCCCAGCCTTTGTACCATTCATCTCGACAACAAGGCTGTCGCCTTTATCGCCCTGAACATTGCCGACCATGAATTTCCCGCCGCGCAGAACGCCAGAGGGTAACAGAAAATGCAAAATAGATGGCAATGAACCAAGCAGGCGCGAACGCAGTTCCGAAGCCGTTGGCGGCTTCAGAGGCACGACTTTTGAGGGAGCGGCGATATCCTGCGTCATAGGCTTTAGGCCTTGTCGCGTTCTATAGCCTTGAGCTTTATAACTCCTTCGACCCAATGCAGAGCGCGGCCAACTTCCCGCACTTCCTTAATAAGAGTATCTCTCACTTCCTGAAGGCGTTCATCCGTGAGAGCTTTAAGCTGCCCGACAGGGGTGTGTTGCACCCATTTGAACATTGCCGTATCGTTTTTCTGTGCCTGATCCATACCCGTTCCTTTCATGTGTGATGTGGTCACACAGCACTGGTTTGCCGTTGGATCGAAAAACGACGATGGAATTTCAAAATTTTTTTAGACCATTTTGTCCTCAATATATTTCTTAAGCTTTTTCAATCGACTAGACATGGTCGTGCGGGGAATACCCAAAAGCTCAGCAGCCTCGCTTACGCTATATTCTGTCAATAAGTTGTAGGTTTGTCTCAAGTCGTCCGGCATATCGCGCAGGATTTTATCAATATCCATATTTTGTTCAGCCACAATCTGGCTCTGGGAGAAAAAGACATCACCCCAGATACTGCTTTCGCCCGTGATCATGTCTGCCAGTGTGTTGCCATCATCCTCATCGCCAATCTGGAATGATAAAGAGAAATTCTGTGCGCCAGTCCAGCGCTTTTCTCTCTCGGCGTCACGTACCAGCATCAAAGCCTTTCGATTGACAACGGTTTTAATGAAGCTGCGCTTGTCACCTTTTTGCGGATCAAAATCTGGCATTGAGAGCAGATAATAAAGCAGCATGTCCTGCTCTAAATCTTCCAGATCATCCCGTGAAAACATAGGCATGCGGATTAAGGTTCTTGCTTTATAAGCAATAAAAAAAGCGGCGTAGGAATCCACGCCGCCGTAGCGATTATTTGACATTTTTCTACTCCTGGTTGGTGGTCAGGAATAGAAAATGCAAAAGATGCAACTATTTGAAGAAGCTGTATTTAATCAGTTATTTGTATGACGAAGTCATTGGCTTAAAGTCTTTATTTTTTCAGGATTTAAGTGATGGGTATTACTTTGGTAATACCTACTTCTGTATGACCAAGGTGCATGTGATTGTATGCAGCGATTTAATGATTGCTTTGCACGAATCCAAATTTCTTTTCTTGCTCAGACCAAATCGGAGAAAATGCCTTCTCAATATCGGTGAGTGCGAAGCCTTCTGGCTGTTGTCCATTGAGGATGGCATCAACGATACGCGGCGATAAAAGCATCAAACGCATCATGCGCTGAAGATAGGATTTATTGATATTTTCTGCTTCCGCCAACTCGGACACGGACTGATATTGTCCTATCGCGATCATTTTGTGCCAGCGATACGCACGACCCAGCGCCTTGAGCAACTTTTCATCTTTTCGCACTTCTAAATCAAGACTTCTTAAATCCTGTCCTTGCGGGCCAACCAAGACTTTTTTGCCGCCCCAGCGCCGCAGATTGATAGGGATGCGCACAATGATTTTCTGATCTTCTGCGTGGTATTGTGGCTTCATACTTCAGCTCCATTTTTTACTTTCTGTTCGATCTCCTGTTGCAATTGGGAGAGAATGTTTTCGATACCATTCGCGCGATATTCAATATCAATACAATTTCCATGTACCGCGACACGGTCGATCAATAGATGCGTGATACGCTTCTGCTCAGCAGGCACGAGGATGTCCCACAAAGACCCCATACGCTGCATCGTGTTGTGCAACTCTGTTTCGGTGTAATTGGGAATATGGGTTTTGACCTTCTTCCAGACATCGACGATGACTTGAGGCCTCACAAAGATGCTTTGTAACTGGCCTTTGACGACTTCTTCGATTTCACCAGCGGGGATACGATTGGCGGGGCAAAGTTCGCACGATTGCCGGCGGTAGGAATTCGCTGAATAATAATGGTAATTCTTTTTGCCCTTGTTTGTATGGGTGGGAGACATAGCGCCACCACAACCACCGCAAACCAGAATGCCTTTCAGCAGAGCTTTTGATTTTGCCTGAAACGTACGTTTTCGTTTTCCTTTGCTACTTTCAGCAAAGATGGCTTGAGCTGCATCAAACTGTGCCTGCGTGATAATCGGCTGATGCTGTCCTGGATAGTATTTGCCTTTATGATGGACTTCACCGAGGAAGAGACGGTTCTGCAAAAATGTACGCAGTGGATTTTCAGTAAATGGTTTCCCTCCCACCGGCTTTCCTGTGCGGCTGATATAGTGCTTGGTGCGATGACCTGCTTTATTTAATTCCTGCGCTAATAAGGCGATAGACCCCAGCGCGGCAAAGCGATCAAAGATAATATTGACCAGCTCAACTTCCTTTGGATTGGTGACGAGCTTGCGATCAACAACGTCATACCCCAGCGGTGGCGGGCCACCCATCCACATACCTTTCATTTTGGATGAGGCGAATTTATCGCGGATACGCTCGCCAGTGACCTCGCGTTCAAATTGGGCAAAGGACAGCAGGATATTGAGGGTCAGTCGTCCCATCGAATCCTTGGTGTTAAAATGCTGGGTGACGGACACAAAGCTCACACCGTGTTTGTCCAGAATTTCCACCAGCTTGGCAAAATCCATCAAAGAGCGTGAGAGACGGTCGACCTTGTAAACAACCACAATATCAATGCGGCCAGCCTTGATATCCTCAATTAAACGCTTGAGCGCGGGGCGCTCCATGTTCCCACCCGAAAACCCGCCATCATCATACAGGTCAGGAATAATGCGCCAGCCTTCATGTTTCATCGCCTCGACATATTTTTCACCGGCCTCGCGCTGGGCATCCAGCGTGTTGTAATCCATATCAAGGCCTTCCTCGGTGGATTTGCGGGTGTAGATAGCACAGCGCAGGATTTTCTTTTCCTCCATCATGCCCGCGCCTTTCTGGCGCGATGATGGGTGCGGTTTTCCCTATCTTCTTTCTTGCCCAAGCCAAAGAATGCATTGCCGTTCCAGCGCGTGCCTGTAATCGCAAACGCAACACCTGAAAGGCTTTTATATTTCAGCCCCTGATATTCATAACCATCAGCCAACACATACACATGATGCTCAACGCCTTTGACCTCCCGCACCAATCGTGTTCCCACCGCCAGGCGACCGACATCACTGCGACGCTGCTGGACGGTTTTGCCTTCGGCCAGCGCTTCCAAACGATCAATCGTTGATTTGGTCAATCCGCCATAAGCCAGCTCCTGCATCCGATAAATGATCTGATTGATCAGGTAGGTGCGATTGTTGCGCGACTGGGGAGGCACATCAAAATGTCGGTTCCAGACCTGGAGCAGCTCTTTGGTCTCCATCGCTTCCAGCGCGGCATACTCTTTTAATATGTCTACTTTCATTGTTTTGCCCCTTTCTCCGCTCTCACTTGCGTGGGTTTGCGGCTGGGACATGAATGCTTCGAAGCGGAGGGAAGTCCAGTCAAACTTCTCTCATTTTCTAAGCTACTTAATTGACTATGCTGGTAAATCTTGCGGCGGACAATCGCACCTGCCAGGATCGTGATGATCTCGGTATAACGCTCTGCACCCGTCATGTCATTTGGATTGCGTACCGTGTAATCCATTGAGAAGAACCTCCTTCAAATTTGTTCTTCTCCTCTGGTTTGCCGTCGGCATTGAAAACGACGACGAAATAAAAAAAGTTCGAAACATTGTTCGCGTGCATCATTTTATCTTTGCAAACCGTGTTTTTAGGAAGTCGTGCTAAATCAAGGCTTTGCCATGACCACTAAATACGCAGTTAGTGGCCAGAGGCTGTGAGAGAATGTAAGATTTGAGAGAGAATTTGGGCTGAATTTGTGTTCTAAAGGTACGCGAGGCTTTCGCAAAACCCCGCGAACATTGGGCTTTTGCGCAAAGAAAAACCCGTCACGCAGGACGGGTTGTAGAATAAATGGTGGAAGGGGTAGGATTCGAACCTACGTACTCGTGAGAGGGCAGATTTACAGTCTGCTGCCATTAACCACTCGGCCACCCTTCCAGGGGGGATGTGTTTATTCCGGAAAGAACAAAAAAGCCTTTTGCCTCGGCTGTCAAGAGCGCGTATGAATAACCCCATGAAAAAAGATAAAAAAGGTGGCTTTAAGGGTCGCCGTGACGGGTTTAAGCCTAGCGGCTTTAACAAGGGATCCCAAGGTCGGCGCGATCAAGAGACGGATCGCCGTTCTGGCGGGCGTGACGGGGCCAAGCGTGATGCGTCTAGCCCTCAGGCAAAAACCGGGCGTACATCTCGCCCTGCGCCGGGTCGTCATCCGGATAAGCGTTATCAGGAAAAACCCGCCATTGTTTCGGCACGCCCCGCCCGCCCCAAGGCAGAACCCAAATTCATCAAGCCTGCCGCCCAGCCCCGGTTAAAGATTGATTTGTTTGGCGGGCATGCGGTGATGGCCGCCCTTCAGAACCCCCGCCGGCAGATTAGGGCACTCTATGTGACCGCGCAGGCCGAAGAGACATTTAATATTGAGGCACTTCCCGATTCTGTTGCCGTCACCAAGGTACAGCGGGAGCAGTTAGATCGTTCCCTGCCGCCGGGGAGCGTACATCAAGGCATTGCCCTGGCCTGTGACCCTCTGCCCGAAATCGGGATTGACGATATGATGATTCAATCTGCCTCTCGTTCCAAATCTGTTTTTCTGATGCTGGATCAAGTCACAGATCCGCATAATGTCGGTGCCATTTTACGTTCAGCCTGTGCCTTTGGTGTGCAGGGCGTGGTGATGCAACGTAAACATGCCCCGGAATTAACGGGTGTATTGGCAAAAACGGCTTGCGGGGCGGTAGAGCATGTCCCGGCCGCCTATGAAACGAATTTAAGCCGCGCCCTTGAAACATTCAAAGATCATGGATTTACGGTAGTGGGACTGGATGAACATGCCACGGCATCGTTCGGACACGTTTCCAGCTTTGATAAAATAGTATTGGTTTTAGGAGCTGAGGGAGACGGCATGCGCCGATTAATCAAAGAACAATGTGATCATCTGGTCAGTCTGCCGACATCCGGCGTCATTGCCTCTCTCAACGTATCCAATGCGGCCGCGGTCGCACTTTATGCGATCACGCACACAAGGTAGATATGGGTTCCGGCGATCAACAACATGACGAACTCTATTTGGTGGATGGCTCGGGATATATTTTTCGCGCCTATTTTGCCCTTCCACAGAATTTGACAAACCCGGAAGGCGTGCCCGTGGGGGCGGTGCTGGGTTTTACCAATATGTTGATCAAACTGGTCAAGGATATCAAGGCACCTTACCTCGCCGTTATCTTTGACGCGGCGCGCCGTAATTTCCGGTATGATCTTTACGATCAATACAAAGCCAACCGCGAAGATCCACCTGAAGATTTAATTCCTCAATTCCCCTTATTCCGTGAAGCTACTGAAGCCTTTGGTATTCCGGCCTTGGAAGTAGAAGGATACGAAGCGGACGACCTGATTGCGACATATGCCGCGCAAGCCGTCAAACGTGGCCAGAAAGTGACGATTGTCGGGACAGATAAAGACTTGATGCAACTGGTCAATGACCATGTCCGTTTATATGACCCAATCAAGGGTAAATATCTGGGCACAGAAGATGTCATAGAAAAATTTGGCGTGCCGCCGGCACAGGTTGTCGATGTACAGGCACTAGCAGGTGATAGCGTAGATAACGTACCGGGCGTTCCGGGTATTGGTGTTAAGACCGCGGCTCAGCTCATTTCTGAATACGGGTCGCTGGAAACCCTGCTGGATCGCGCTGGAGAGATCAAACAAAATAAACGCCGGGAAACATTGCTCGAACATAAAGACAAGGCCATCTTATCCAAAAAACTGGTGACATTAGCGGCTGATGCCCCTGTCCCCCTTAATCTGGAAGATTTAAAATCCCATGAACCTGATCATGCGCGCCTGACAGCGTTTTTACAAAAGCAAGGCTTTCGATCAATCTTAAATCGCTTTGGGGAAAATTCACACGCGCTTCCGGCCGCAATCTCTATGCCCGTTACATCGGATACCGCTAAACCTGTATCACCTGCGTTGATCGATAGATCGGCTTATGTGCTGATTAATACCGTTGAGACATTATCTGAATGGGTAAAGAAATCTTTTGAATCCGGCAGGCTTGCGATCGACACAGAAACAACGCATTTGACCCCGGCGCGGGCGAAACTGGTTGGGATCTCTTTATCCTATGCCCCGGGGCAGGCGGCCTATATCCCGATTGGGCATGTTCAGGTGCGGGATTTGCTGGGGTCCGATGCGCCAATAATCCCTCAGCTATCGCTTGAGACGGTGCTGTCTCATTTAAAACCGCTCCTCGAGTCGCCGAGTGTTCTTAAAATCGGCCAGAATATTAAATATGACTGGCAGATGTTTAAACAAAACGGAATTAACATCTCGCCTTATGACGATACGATGCTTTTGTCCTATACGCTGGATGGGACGTCTCATTCCAATGGTATGGATGAATTATCTCGTCTCTTTCTTCAGCACACTCCCATTCCGTATGAGGACGTAGCGGGTAAGGGTAAATCCATGGTGACGTTTGATCAGGTGGATATTCTTAAGGCCAAGGCATATGCCGCCGAAGATGCCGATATCACGCTTCGGCTTTATGATGTTTTAAAACCGCGTTTGGCTTTGGAACATATGGCGCGTGTCTATGAAGATATCGAACGTCCGATTGTTTCTGTCATTGGACAGATGGAACAAAACGGGATCAAGATTGATCGATCTGTTCTCTCAGATCTCAGTCAGAAATTTTCAGAGAAACTATCGATTTTAGAGCAAGATATTCAGGCCGAAGCGAGAACTGAATTCAATGTCGGCTCGCCCAAACAAATCGGCGAAATTCTTTTTGATCATCTGAAACTACCCGGCGGTACGCGCACCAAAACAGGTCAATGGTCAACAGATGCCGATGTTTTAGAAACACTGGCGGAACAAGGGCATGGGATTGTCCAGAAAATTCTGGACTGGCGGGGAACAGCTAAATTAAAGTCTACCTATACAGACACATTGGTGGATCAGATCAATCCAGCGACCGGACGCGTGCATACGTCTTTTTCTTTGGCGGGAACGTCCACGGGTCGTTTATCCTCTTCTGATCCGAACCTTCAGAACATCCCGATCCGCACGGAAGAAGGCCGTCTTATTCGCCGGGCATTCGTCGCCGAAGAAGGTCATGTTTTATTGTCCGTGGATTATTCACAAGTGGAATTGCGTCTGGCCGCTGAAATGGCAGATGTCAAAGCCCTGAAACAGGCTTTTCTGGATGATGTGGATATTCATGCCCATACGGCATCCCAGGTGTTTGGCGTCCCGCTCGCCGAGGTGACCCCTGAATTACGGCGTCAGGCGAAGGCGGTTAATTTTGGTATCATCTATGGCATATCGGGCTGGGGTTTGGCCAAACAATTGGGGTGTGAGCCGCAGGTAGCCAATGAGTTTATTCGAAAATATCTAGGCACGTTTCGTGAAATTCAGGATTACATGGAACGTACCAAAGCATTTGCCCGTAAACATGAATATGTGACGACATTATTTGGCCGAAAATGTTTTACGCCCAATATCAACGCCAAAAACGGTGCCTGGCGGGCGGGGGCAGAACGGGCGGCCATTAATGCGCCGCTTCAGGGCACAGCGGCAGATATCATGAAAATGGCCATGGTTAAGATTCCACCAGCACTTTCGGCGAAGCATCTATCTGCCAGAATGTTGCTTCAGGTTCACGATGAATTAATTTTTGAAGTGCCTGAAGCAGAACTATCTGAAACATCGGTACTGGTCAAATCTGTGATGGAAAATACAGTCACGCTGGGTGTTCCCTTGATTGCTGAAACTGGGTTTGGCAAAAGCTGGGCAGAGGCGCATTAAAACGTATAAGGCTTACCATGACATCATTTCCCCCTGTTTTTGTTATTTCTCTTTCGGGTGCGCTGGATCGACGGGAAAAAATAAAATCTCGTTTGGACGCCCAAAATATTCCCTTCATATTTTTTGATGCGGTCGATGGACGCTCCTTTGATGTGCCATCACTCCCTTTTTATGATGGTACACGCCGCCGTGCTTTTTTTGGCCGGGATATGACAGGCGGAGAAATTGGCTGTCTGTTATCACATAAACAGATTGCTCAAAAAATGATTAACGAAGAGATCCCCTTTGCCGTGGTTTTGGAAGATGATGCGGTGCTTCAGCCAGAATTCAAAGAGGTCGTCCTGTCTCTGATGGTGACATCATATCCTTGGGAACTGGTTCGCTTTTTGGGGTCAAACAAAGTATCTAAATTACGTCAGCGCACGGTGGCGCATCTGACTCCGACTCATCGTCTGACAAGGCTTTCAACGGCACCCGGCGGTACGCACGCCTTGATGCTTTCTTTATCCGGTGCCCGAAAATTGGTAAAAAGCCTGTCGCATGTGGCCTTTCCGGTTGATATGATCATGAGCCGGCCATGGATCAGCGGCCTTGATCTATACACCGTTCAGCCGGGGCTGGCCGTTCAGGATTTAAGTTTTGAATCATCTATTGGCACATCGCGCAATCATAAAGATCCTGTTGATGTGACGGGCTGGCCACGGTGGATATTCCCGATCACCAAGCGATGGTTTAAAATCACAGATGTGATCATGAAACGTCTGACCTATTGGGGGGCGTGGATGCGTGATAAAAATAACAGATCACTGACACGTTAAGGGTCTAACGCATTAAGGCAGAATAACCTGTCCCGCGGCAATAATTTTCCCAGATTGATTATTCTGTGCCAAAAGGGCAAAGCCAGCGGCGTTGGCCTTCATATACGGCAGAAATGTTTTTTCTGCGCTGGTCAATTGTTCTGTTTCCAGCGCAATCAGCGATGAAACGATGTTATGGTAGGTGAGGTTCTTACCCCGGTTCCCGCCTTCAGCCACAGTCAGAGTATGAGGTTTATCAAACAAGGCCACCCATAGGGTCACATCCGGGTCTTGAACGGCTTGAGCCGGAAGGGCATAGGCATATTGCCCGTTTTGTAGGGGGCGGATTGAAATTTCTGATATTTTTTCGGCGCGCGCCTTCAGCACCCCAATGGATACCTGCGCGGATTCGTATCCAATCGCATCGATATGGCCGTTAATGACCATCTGGGGGGTGTAAACGGATTTTAATCCCATCGTTTTGGCGTAATCTGATTGACGGCGAGAACAGAATTTATGCGCGAGCGACCCTTGCCGGACATCAAAATAATCAACATGACAGGACAGGCCAATGACCCCGTCCTGCTTGAGGAGATCTGCCATATATTCATCTGCCGGGGGGCAATAGGTACAGGCCTGAGAGGAGAAAAGTTCAATCACCACAGGGGGGGCAGACACAGGTGGTTTCACGGATAAAGGGGTTGAGAGGATAGGCTCAGCCTTAACGCAGAGAGGTAACAACACACATCCCGCAAGCACCAACATCATTGCCGGGATATGTTTGATCCTAATCACGAATACTGTCCTTGAGTTCCTTGAGGTTGCGGATCACCATATCACGTTGCGGGAAGGGGATGTCGATCCCTTCGGCCTGAAATTTCTTCCATATCCACAACATGACATCGCTTTGGGGGCCATACAGCCCCTCGGTCACATCATCAATAAAGAATAAGAGCAATAGGGTAATGCCATTATCCCCGAATTCACGGATAAAACAATTGGCCGCCGGGTCGTCTACACATCTGGGGTGTGCTTTGGCGCATTCAATCATGATGGCGCGCGCACGTTCAATATCACTGTTGTATGAAATGCCAACCTTAACTTCGATACGCGCTTTTTTGTTGCTGAATGTCCAGTTTGTCACGCGGTTTGTGATGAAATCCTCATTCGGGATCATCACTTCTTTGCCGTCGAACGTTTCAAGGCGGGTGTAACGGGCGCCAGACCGGCGTATATATCCGCTGATACCATCGGTCATTTGTACCAGATCACCTACCCGGATTGATTTTTCAAATACCAGAATAAGTCCACTAATGAAATTCGAGGCAATCTTTTGAAGGCCAAACCCTAGACCAATACCAACCGCCCCCCCGATCACCGCGAAGGCTGTAAGATCAATCCCCAGCATGTCCAGCCCCACGACAAACGCAAAGAAATAGACAATGATTTGAAGGATCTTGGTTAAAATGACTTTATCGGCCACGCGCATTTTCGGCACGTTTGACGCCAGTTTTTCGGCCAAGTTGGACATGATGGATGAAATCCAGATCACCAGAATGATGGTGACCAGCGTGTTGAGGATTTTATACGGCGTGAAACTATAGGTGCCGAGTTCAAGGGCAAAATCTTTACGGTCAAGAATCGTTTTGAGCTGTTCCGTGTAGCCATAGTGAGACAGGGCAAACAGCCCCATTAATATCCCGATGACGAGAACAGGACCCAGAATACGTCCCGGCACCATTACTTTTTTCATCCAGCTTGTCATTTTGATATCAGATCCATGCGTTCGTCAGATTAGGCCTTCAAGGCCAGAGCGGATTAAGGTATAAAGAGAAGACATTTATCTGGCTCAAACAAGGCAATTTTACGACATGAATGATGTTTCGACGACGGCACGAGATTTTCCTGTCTCCTGGGAGGAGCTTCATCGGAATGCGCGGGCTCTGGCTTGGCGTCTGCTGGAAAAAGGACCGCTTGAAAACGGCAAATGGAAGGGGATCATTGCTGTGACGCGCGGGGGCATGGTGCCGGCCTGTATTGCCGCCCGGGAAATGGATATCTTATTGATCGAGACATTTTGTATCTCAAGCTATGACGTTAAATCCCAAGGCACGGCTCATATTCTTAAAAAGCCAGCACTGGCCGAAGAGGGGGGGCGGGGGTGGATCATCATCGATGATTTGGTGGATACGGGGGGTACGTTCCGTATCGCGCGGGAGCTGTACCCGAATGCCCATTTTGCCTGTATCTATGCCAAACCCAAAGGGGTGCCAACGGTGGATAGCTTCATCATGGAAGTATCACAAGATACGTGGATTCATTTCCCGTGGGATCTTGAAAACCAATATGCCACGCCGCTGGCACGCCGATCAAAAACATGACACGTGATTCTGTTCATCTTCGCCAGAAACAGATTGAAATCCTCGATCCTGAAAAACGGGAATATCTGTCCGGTCTGATGGGGGTTCCGCTGGAACGTTCACTGGAAGAACGTGACAGGATGCTGGTGATCTTTATGCATTCATTTCCCGGACATAAAGACGATCATCAGGGGTTTATGAGTCTGATGGCCAACCTGTTCGGAGAACATGGTTTTTATACCTTCCGGTTTGATTTTAGAGGATGCGGCCAAAGTGAAGGCCGGGAAGAAGATTTTACCCTCACGCGTGCGCGGCAGGATTTAGATTTAGTGCGGGACTGGGCACACAAGCAGGGGTTCAAAAAATTTATCTATGTGACAGACGGTTTGGCCGCCCATGTCGCGATCTCCTCTTTCTTGGCCGATGTTCAGGCGATGGTCATGTTCTCGCCCCTATTGGACGGTGCGGCCTATGCCCGGTATCTACTTCAGGCAGAACCGGAGGCGTCAACACCCGTGTCAGGGGGGTATCATCCGGTAAAAGATCACCGCATTGGCGAACAATTGATCTTTGAACTGATGAACGCGGGCAAACCCACAGATGCCTTGCCGATGCCCATTCTGGTTCATTACGGGACAAAAGACGACCGGATGTCGCCAGCACATCTTGAATTGTTAAAATCCGGCCTTGAGGCCACCCGGATCGATATCACGTCATATCAAGGTGGAACACGTGGCCTGCCTGACCCCAAGCATCGGCAGATGGTATCGATACATACGAGCCAGTTTCTCAAAAAATATTTTTGACATAATCAAAAAAAGATAAAACGCTTGATTGACAGGGGTTAATCCGGCTATAACGCGGCTACTCGTTGTGATCTGGCTTGACATATCGGCTGCCTCGATCACATTTTATTGTATCATATCAAGGAGATAGAAATGCCGAAGATGAAGACCAAGTCGAGCGCGAAAAAGCGCTTTAAAGTCACGGGGTCTGGGAAAGTGAAATTTAAACCCGCTTTCACCAGCCACATGATGATGAACAAACCTAAATCCGCTAAACGTAAGGCCAAAACGCCCGCCACCATGTTCAAAGCCGATGGCGAAAAAGTTGTGACCTACTTCATGCCGAATTCTGGCGTTCGCCGGAAGATCGACAGCAAAAAATCGACCTATAAATCGAAGAAGGAGTTCAACTAATGGCACGCGTCAAAACAGGACCGAATAAGCGTCACCGCAAAATTCTCAAGGCGGCCAAAGGGTATTACGATCGCCGGAAGAACACCATCCGCGTCGCCAAACAGGCCGTGGAAAAAGCCGGTCAGTATGCCTATATCGGCCGTAAACAAAACAAGCGCAATTTCCGCGCCTTGTGGATTCAACGTATCAATGCCGCCGCTCGTTTGAACGGCATGACATACTCTGTATTCATGAACGGCCTGAAAAAAGCCGGGATTGAACTGGATCGCAAAGTACTGGCGGATATCGCCGCCCGTGATGCCGAAGCGTTTTCTGCGCTAGCCGCACAGGTGAAAAAAGCCATCGCTTAATTTTGCTTTCGCTTAATTTTTAAAAACAGCCCCTTACACGGGGCTGTTTTATTTTGTATGTCATAGAGATGAACTATCTCGCCGTATTTGATTGGAACGGAACGCTGTATAACGACACGCCCGCGACCTTGACCGCGACGAATGTGTGTCTGGCGCATTTTGGCAAGCCCCCCATTGATCTGCCCACACTACAAGACACATTTACGTTTCCGCTCATCCACTTTTATGAACGAATGGGTGTTTCCGTGGATGTATATTTAGCGCAGGCGAAATATCTGGCGGATGTATTTTTGGATACGTATCAACGCGAATGTCGCGCCTATGATCTGGCCGAAGGGGCACTGGATCTCATTATCTGGCTCAAAGCGCGCGGTGTTCATTGTATGGTCTTAAGCAACCATCTTCATGATTATGTTCTTCAGGATATGAACAGGCTGGGGATCAAGGATGCGGTCGATCATGTATCGGGGACACACACCTATGCCACCATTACCACGGGCATGAATAAATATGAACGTCTTGAGTCTTATATGAAAGCCGGCGGTTTTACGCCCGAAGGCACTTTTATTATTGGTGATTCACATGAGGAACCCGAGATTGCCCGGCGCATGGGCATTCTGGGTATATCGATCACCGGGGGTTTAATGTCCTTAACGCGTCTGAATAAACACAAGGCGGATTATATCGTCGATACCTTAAGAGACGTTCCGGCCATTTTGGATCGTCATTGGGGACAGACGTCTTAAACCTTACAGTTCGTACATCCTTTGCAGGAGGGGCTGGTGCCGCCGCAACATTTTTTATGTGTCGCAGGTGCGAGGTGTGATGGATCGGGCGTTATGTGTGATGGGCTGGGTGTCTGGGTGTTCATGTAGTGCCTTTGAGGGTCAAGATAGAATACGCAAATGATAATCATTATCATTTAAATGTCAATCCTCTTTTTTGTCTGTCTGGAAAAATCTTGGAATATCTGTCTTTTAGGTGTTAAAAACGCGCAAGAGACTAACTTTTACGTGTGAAGACAGAGATGACCCAGATGATAGCCCAGCTTAAAGCCCAGCTGACCGATATGGTGGGTTCCGCCAAAGACTTAAACGCCCTTGAAGAAGCCCGTGTGACCGCGCTGGGGAAAAAAGGCCGCATTACAGATTTGATGAAAACGTTGGGCACATTATCCCCCGAAGAGCGCAAGACAACGGGCGCGGAACTGAACACGCTGAAGGATGAAATTTCGGCGTTGATCGAAAAACAGGAACAGGCCTTAAAAAAACAGGCATTGGATGCACGTCTGGCGCATGAAAAAATGGATGTGACATTGTCTGTTCGCCCACAGGCCAAGGGGACGATACATCCCATTTCGCAAACCATGGATGAATTGGTGTCTATTTTTGGAGCCATGGGTTTTTCTGTGGCCGAAGGTCCGGATATCGAAGATGACTGGCATAATTTTACCGCGCTGAATTTCCCGCCCGGCCATCCCGCCCGCGAAATGCATGATACATTTTATTTACCGGATGACCCCAAGCAAACAGGGGATGCGGCCAAGAAATTACTACGTACCCATACATCCACCATGCAGGTGCGGCATATGATGGCCAATAAACCGCCCTATAAAATCATTGTGATGGGGCGTACCTATCGTTCGGATTACGACATGACCCACACGCCGATGTTTCATCAGATCGAAGGTTTGGTGATCGACAAGGACATTCATATGGGACATCTCAAGGGATGTTTGATGGATTTTGCGCGGGCTTATTTCGGTATGGATCAACTGCCCGTTCGGTTTCGTCCGTCGTTCTTTCCCTTCACGGAACCCAGTGCCGAAATGGATATTGGCTGTTCCCGCAAGGACGGCGGCCTGAAGATCGGCGCCGGGGATGATTGGCTGGAGATTTTAGGATGCGGGATGGTACATCCGAATGTTCTGAAGAACTGTGGTGTCGACCCGGATGAATATCAGGGCTTTGCTTTCGGGATGGGCGTAGAACGGATTGCCATGTTGAAATACGGCATACCGGATCTTCGGACGTTTTTTGACAGCGATGTTCGCTGGCTGAGCCATTACGGGTTTGACCCGCTGGATCGTCCCAACCGTGCCACGGGTTCAAAATAAAAAATCCTATCTCCTTTGCTATTTTTGCATTGCAAAAGATTTTCTTTTGACGTATTTACATGTCTTGAGCGCATGACTGGCATGCGTAAAAGGTTGATTGTATTATGTTTAACGAAGATTTTGTGAACGCTACTGGTTCTACCCCCGCTTCGGGGACATGTCCCATCACGCAGGCGGCTGAGGTTTTTTTAGCCAAGATATGGGTTGTTGATCCCAAGGCGACGTTTGAAGTGTTTAAACCCGATTCGAAATATCCTTATCCCGTTTTTGTGCTTTCTTCAGAAGCTTTGGTGGAGAAAGTCATGGATCTCCTTGAGAAGTTGCCCATCAGATGTCCTACTTATCCCAGTCTTGGCTTTGCTGAAGCTCTGTGTCCAGATGGTGTGAACATCCATCTTCCTGTGCCATATAACCTATTGCGTGGATATGTATCTACCTTGGAACCTCCGTCGGTTGCATAACATTAAAAATCCTTGGTTTTTATAGGCGTTCACGCTAGATTTCTGCCAACTTTCACAACGCAGAGATGATCATGAAATTTACCCTCAACTGGCTCAAAGAACATCTGGATACGGCCGCGGATTTGAAGACGATCACGGATCGTTTGACCGCGCTGGGGCTTGAGGTTGAATCCGTTCAAGACCGTGCAGAAGCTTTTGCCCCGTTCAAGGCGGCGAAAGTTGTGTCCGCTGTTCAGCACCCGGATGCAGACCGATTAAAAGTACTCATGGTCGATACAGGATCTGAAACACTTCAGGTTGTCTGCGGGGCACCTAATGCCCGGGCAGGGATGATGGGGATTTTTGCGCCGGCGGGATCATATATTCCGGGAACGAATATGGTGCTGAAGAAAGGCAATATCCGCGGTCAGGAATCAAATGGCATGATGGTATCCGAACGTGAAATGGGTTTATCGGATGAGCATGAAGGGATCATTGATCTGCCTGCCGGCACAAAAATCGGTACACCGATGGCGGATTTGTATGGGCTGAATGACCCAGTGATTGATATTGCCCTGACGCCTGACCGTGCCGATTGCGCCGGGGTCAGGGGGATTGCCCGGGATCTGGCGGCGGCAGGGCTGGGTACGTTGAAACCAATCAATACGGCACCTGTGCCGGGCACCTTCCAAAGCCCGGTGAGTGTGTCTATTCAATCCGCCAAAGAATGCCCGCAGTTTTTAGGTCGCTATATCAAAAGCGTTAAAAACGGCGCGTCTCCTGAATGGCTCCAACAGCGTCTAAAGGCTGTAGGTCTTCGGCCGATATCGGCATTGGTGGATATTACCAATTTCTTCTCAATAGGGCTATGCCGTCCTTTGCACGTGTTTGATGCCGATAAATTGAACGGGAATATTCATGTCCGATTATCCAAGGCGGGGGAAACATTTGCGGCCTTGAATGATAAATCCTATACCCTCGAAGCGGGAGCCTGTGTCGTCTGTGATGATCGCGGTGTGTTGGGGCTGGGCGGTATTGTCGGTGGTCAGACAACCGGATGTCAGGCAGAGACCGTGAATGTGTTTTTGGAATGTGCATATTTTGATCCCTACACGATTGCCAAAACGGGACGTCAGTATGATGTCGTGAGTGACGCACGTTATCGTTTTGAACGGGGGGTTGACCCGGCCTTCACGGCCATCGGCATTGAACTTGCAACGCGGATGATTATTGAACTATGCGGGGGTGAAGCCAGCGAAGTCATGTCGGCAGGACAAGCACCAGATACATCTCGGTCTTATGATTTTGATCCTGAGTATACGCGTAAGCTGGGCGGGGTTGAGATATCTGTGTCTCGCCAGACCGAAATTCTGCACACATTGGGGTTTGTGGTCAAAGACGGCAAAGCCTTTCCGCCGTCCTGGCGCGGGGATATTCTGGGCAAGGCAGATCTGGTCGAAGAGATTGTGCGTGTTCATGAGTTTGATCACATCCCTGCTGTTTCGGTGAGATCTCGGGAGACCGTCCCCCCTTCAGCGGAAACATCGCTGGGTGTGCGGATGCGCAAGGCGCGGGGAGCCTTGGCGGCACGCGGCCTTTACGAAAGTGTGACCTGGTCATTCATGCCGAAACACATGGCTGGTTTTTTTGGATCAAATGATAATAGCCTGACCCTTTCGAACCCGATCTCTGCAGATCTGGATCAGATGCGCCCGTCTATTTTACCCAATTTATTGATGGCCGCCGGGCGTAATGCTGACCGCGGTTTTGGGGATACGGCCTTGTTTGAAGTGGGGCCTGTTTTCCAGAGTGCTGATGTGGCGGGTCAAAAAATGATGGCGTCTGGCTTGCGCCACGGGGCGTGTCATCCACGGCATTGGTCGGGGGCAGATGTTTCACGACTGGCCGATGCGATGGATGTCAAGGCCGATGCCTTGACCGCCCTTGAGGCCGCCGGTGCCCCTGCGGCGAACCTTCAGGTGTCACGCGATGTACCGGCTTATTATCACCCCGGGCGGGCAGGCGCGTTGAAACTGGGCAATGTGGTGCTGGCCTATTTTGGTGACATTCACCCCGGTGTGATGGAACAAATGGGTCTGAAAGGTACAGCCTCAGGATTTGAAGTTTTCCTGGATCATATCCCCGAGGCCAAGAAAAAAGGGACAGCCAAACCGCTTTTGACTCTCTCCCCTCTACAGCCTATCTCGCGAGATTTTGCATTTATCGTGGATGAACAGCTCGAAACGGCGCTTCTTGTGCGGACGGCCATGGGGGCTGATAAAATGATTGAACGCATCGATATTTTTGATGTCTATCAGGGAAAGGGTGTCGATCCGGGTAAAAAATCAGTGGCGATTAATGTGGTGATTCAACCCACGGAACGCACGTTGACAGATGCTGATATTGAGGCGATGGCACAAAAAATCATCTCTGCGGTGGCGGCAAAATGTGCTGGCGTGCTCAGAGGATAATTTTATATTACAGGATCACATATGAATTTAAATAAAATCCCCATTGGCACTAACCCGCCCGAAGAGTTCAATGTCATCATTGAAAATTCGATGGGGGGTGAACCCGTCAAATATGAAATCGACAAGGAATCTGGGATGATGTTCGTGGATCGCTTTCTACATACCGCGATGTTTTATCCCGGAAATTATGGTTTTATTCCCCATACCTTATCGGATGATGGGGATCCGGTGGATGTTTTAGTGCTCAGTCAAACGCCGGTTGTCCCGGGGGCCGTGATCCGGTGCCGCGCTGTGGGCGTGATTATGATGGAAGATGAAGCCGGGGGTGATGAAAAAATCATCGCCGTACCTATTGATAAACTATATCCCTATCATAGCAATGTCATGGATTACACGGACATCAGACCCATTTTGCGCGAACAGATTGAGCATTTCTTTTCTCATTATAAAGATTTGGAGCGCGGTAAATGGGTTAAAACCAATCGTTGGGGCCATGCCGACGAAGCCAAAAGCCTCATTATGATGGGGATTGAAAAAGCGACTCGAAAAAAGTCAGCCTGATTTTTATTTCACCGCTATGTTTAAGATGATTGCTTTTCCTGCGCCAGAACATCCTTGCGTGAAAGTTTGCCGATCATCGTTTTGGGCAGAGGGGTGTCCCGGAATTCAAATCGTTTTGGCATTTCGATGGCCGATATTTTATCTTCTAAAAACATCTTCAAGTCTTCAGGTGATAATTGCCGGCCTTCTTTTAATTTAATCCACGCTTTGACGATTTCCCCGCGCTGGCTGTCGGGCAATCCTGCGACAATACATTCTTCGACAGAAGGATGCAGATAGATGGCTTCTTCAACATGCCGAGGATAGACATTGTATCCATTGGTGATGATCAGATCTTTAATGCGGTCGACGATATAAAAATATCCTTGTTCATCCATCACCGCGACATCGCCGGTATGAAGACGCCCATAGCGCAGAACATTCGCGCTCTCATCGGCGCGGTTCCAGTATCCAGCCATGACTTGAGGGCCTCGGGCGCATAGCTCGCCGCGCTCGCCTTGTTTCATTACGGTTTCATGATCTTCGGTGCTGATAATTTGAATCGTGGTTTGGGGGAAGGGTAAGCCGATGGATCCGGGCTTGTTCAATCCGCCGGGGGGATTACAGCACAGTACGGGAGCACTTTCCGTCAAGCCATATCCCTCGACCAAAGAGGCGCCTGTTTTACTTTCGAAGGATTGTTTGACTTCAACTGGAAGTGGTGCGCCACCGGACACACAATATTTCAAAGAAGATAAATTGAAGGTGGATAATTTTTTATGGTGATTAATGGCATTAAAAATGGCCGGGACTGCCGGGAAAATCTGCGGTTTCTTTTTGTGAATCAATTTTAATGTGGCATCCAGATCAAAGCGCGGCAGGGCGATGATCTCAAGCCCATGGACAACACTCATATTCATAACCGCCGTCATGGCAAATACATGGAAAAACGGGATCACGCCGACCATTTTATCTTGTCCGCTTTTGGCATCGCGAAACCACCGCGCGCATTGATAGGCGTTGGCCGTGACATTTGCATGGGTGAGCATGGCGCCCTTGGGGGTTCCGGTGGTGCCGCCGGTATATTGAAATACGGCTATATCTTGATGGGGGATGATCTGCACATCTGAAGGTGTACCATCATTGACCAACATATCCGGATAAAACGAAATGCGTTTGCTAGGCGTTATGTTGGCGAGTTCGCGTCCTTTAATCAATTTGAACAAAATATTTTTGGGAAACGGCAGAATATCTGTAAACGGGCAGATAATTATATGTCCTAGACGGGTGTCATGGAGCATTTTGTGCGTTTTTGAAAACAGCATCTCCAGATCTGTGGTGACCATGATATCGGTTTCACTGTCTTCGATCATACGTGCCAGTTCGGCTTCGGCATAAAGCGGATTGTAATTCACAACGGTTGCCCCTAGACGGGCAATCGCATAATACGCAATGACAAAATAAGGGCAGTTCGGCAGACATATGCCGACCTTGGTGCCTTTACGCACCCCCAGAGATTCAAGTCCCTTGGCGAAATGAAGGGCTTGGCCATGAATCTGGCTCCAGCTCTGGCGATATCCCAGAAAATCAAAGGCTGGGCGATCCCCATATGTTTTTTGAGCCTGAGACAACATATCAAATACCGCCGTTTGGGGGACGGGGTCATGCCAATCCAGCCCGTGCGGATAATGTTCAATCCACGGCATGGCGGGCGAAAGGGTAGGGGCGGTCATGATTGTTATTCTCCTCAACCCCAAGTGTAAAAGACAAATCAGAAATCAGCCAGAGACTCTCTGGAAGACATGACATAATTTTAAAGAAAAAACATAACACGGTATGTTGATATTTTTGGGCTGGATTGCCGGGCGCAAATCATGTTTAATAAAGGTTAACGGGGTGTTCGCCCCGACCTTTCAGTGTTCACTGGTTCATTTTTTTAGACGATAGAGTTTGAAGCAAGGGTAGTTCTGTGATTTCGCAATCCTCTCTGATGGACCACGCGCCCCAAGGCGATCCTGTCCGCGTTACGTTAAAATGGTATAATACGACCAAGGGTTTCGGGTTTGTCGTGCCTGTGGATGACCCGTGTGATGCGTTTGTCCATATCACAACGCTTCAAGACGCCGGCGTGCGCGAATTGGGCGAAGGGGCTGAATTGATCTGCCATATCGTTAAAGGCCCCAAAGGTGCCTTAGTCACCCAAGTTGAATCCTTGATCCATCCCGGCACGGCGCCAGAGCCTATTTCCCACCGGATTGACGTGGATGGCGAAGAACAGATTGATGTGATGGGCGGCACCGTCAAATGGTATAAGCCCGATAAGGGATTTGGCTTTATTATCCCCGAGGATGGCCAGAAAGATGTGTTTGTTCATAAAACATGTCTGGATAAGAATGATCTGGAATTGCTGATCCCCGGCCAACGTGTCCGCATGACCGTGCGTACGGTGCCTAAAGGACGCGAAGTGATCGAGTTTGATTTACTGTCCTGAGAGGACGTCTAGTGTGAACAGAAAAAAGGCTCCATAAGGAGCCTTTTTCATATACTTAACCACGTTGTCTACGCCCGTTCTTATCCGGCGGCGGCGTGCTTGATATCGAAATCCGCTGGTGTGCCGGCTTCGTCTGGGAAATCCTCCGCCTTGTAATGACGGGATTTTGAAACGATCTGGTAGGCCTGACGGGCATGTTCCGCACAATAGGGCAGACCCTCAACCACCTCACACCCACAGAAGGAGAAATCCTCGTCCTGAGGATCGCCATTTGGCCAGCGGCACATATTCGGGGTCAGATCAACCAGCTTCACGCACTTGCCTTTGAAATCAGGCCGTGCGACAGCCACTCTCTTGGCTCTGGGGGCTTCAGGCGCCACATGCCGTACCGGGCGTGTGTTCTGTTGAATGGGGGATAGACGGGTTGATAACTTCAGGCGGTGTGCCTTACCGATCACGGCATTGCGGGTGACACCATCTCCCAGCACTTTGGCGATTTCTGCGGCAGTCTTACCTTCTCCCCATAATTTCTTGAGAAGATCTACACGCTCATCTGTCCAACTCATATGTCTTATCTCCTGTTTGGCATCGAAAACATAAACAATGTTTTTTTTGGCGAAACGTTAAATGGTCATGTGTGAAACTTTTTTGACCGTATCAATGAGATGATTCATCGGGAAGTGTTGCGATTCCTTTTTGCGTCTTTATCCACATTTAAAAGAAGGTGATATTTTTGTGTATGAGATGAAAAAAATATTTTGTCAGCGGTTCGGATCTAAACCCCAGATCGTGTAATGCTCTGATTTATCCATCCAGTTATCACGGACTTTGACGAATAATTTTAAATGGACACGGGCTTCTAAAATCTCTTCAAGCTCTAACCGGGATGCGGTACCGATTTTTCCAATCATCCCGCCGCCCTTGCCCAGAATAATGCTTTTGTGTGTTTCCCGTGTCACATAAATCGTCTGATCCAGTTTGATATCGCCATTATCAAATGTTTCCCAGTTTTCGGTTTCGACCGTCAAGGCATAGGGCAGTTCCTGACGCAGTTCGGCAAATAGTTTTTCCCGTGTGATTTCCGCCGCCAACAGGCGAAGGGGCATATCCGTCATCTGATCGACCGGGAACATAAAAGGGCCATGCGGCATATGCGTTGATAGTGCCTTCATGACATCGTCAATCCCATCGCCCGTCTGAGCCGAGATCATAAAAATAGCCTGAAACGGATAAAGTTCATGCAAAGCTTGCGTTAGGGGCAATAAGGCAGATCTTTTGGCACGGTCAATTTTATTCAGGACCAGATAAACCGGAATTTTCTGATTATGTTTTAACCGCTGGATGATGGCTGTGGTTTCTTTTTTCTTGGGAGCGTCAGCATCCACCAACAAGATAATAGCATCGGCCCCGTCCAAACTTTCCCACGCCGAAAAGACAATGGCTTTTTCCATGCGGCTTGAAGGATCAGGTTCAAAAATACCGGGCGTATCCACAAAAATGATTTGCGTATTTTCGCGTACGACAATTCCCATGACGCGGGTACGTGTGGTTTGAACCTTGGGGGATACGATGGATATTTTTGCCCCCACCAGTTTATTGACCAAGGTTGATTTCCCGGCATTGGGCGCACCGATGATCGCCACATAACCGCAACGGGAAGATGACGTATCTGTCATTTTTATTCTGCTCCTTTAAGGTGCCGAAGCATAATGCGGGCGGCTGTTTTTTCGGCTTGACGGCGAGAGGGCCCTTCGGCTGTGATGGCGGGAAAACCTTCTACGGCGACTTCCAGAACAAAAATCGGCGCATGATCCGGGCCATTTTTGGATAAGATATTATATTTTGGCAGGGGGAGCCCCTTGGCCTGCGCCCATTCCTGAAGTTCTGTTTTGGGATCTTGCGGGGCGGTATCCAAATTATAGATGTTATCCCCATAAAGGCGTAGCACCATCTCCCGTGCCGGGGTTAGTCCCCCATCCAGAAAGACCGCGCCAATCAGAGATTCCAAGACATCTGACAGAATATTTTCATTTTCGACCCCTTGGGCGGCTTTTTCAGACGCCGCTGTGTCAATATACGTCCCCAGATGATGAACCAAGGCAATATCCGCGAGTGTGCGCCCCTGTACCAGTGCGCTGTGGCGTTTGGATAAG
Source organism: Alphaproteobacteria bacterium (assembly GCA_017302165.1). Taxonomy (GTDB): domain Bacteria; phylum Pseudomonadota; class Alphaproteobacteria; order Micavibrionales; family Micavibrionaceae; genus UWPOB-MICAV1. Next base: position 61,144 of record JAFLCW010000002.1, on the reverse strand, counting down.
CTGCCTTCGTCTTCTTCGGGGAATTTTTGATAGAGGGCTTCGGCGATAATCAATCCTAAAACGCGGTCGCCCAGAAATTCAAGCCGTTCATAACTGCCTTCTACATCAGAACTGCTATGGGTTAATGCCCGGCGGCGCAAATCCTGATTTCGAAAGGTGTACCCAATGATGTGTTCTAAAGACGATGTCATGTCCCCTCTGCCGTGTGTGCTTCGGGTCGAATGGGGCCAATGCTTTCGAAAATGCGGTCATACCGAATGCCGCCAAACCATGTCCAGGGTTTAAATATGCTGACGGTGTCATCAACCGAAAAGAAAATCAGGTCGGCGCGCCCGACAAAATTTTCAAACGGGACAAACCCCACCAAAGATTGAACCCGGCTATCCTGTGAATTATCCCGGTTATCGCCCATCATGAAATAATGCCCCGCGGGAACCGTAAAAGGTTCTGTATTATCAAGATCACCATTATCGGTTTCTTCCCATATGCGGTGCATGGTCCCATCCGGAAGTGTCTCGATATACTCCATCATCGTGACAGGATACATGCCGGGATGTTCATCCTGAAGTAATCCTACAGGCTCGCGGTCAACTAAAACCCCGTTGATATAAAGCCGTCCGCGGATCACCTGAATTGTTTCCCCCGGCAGGCCAATCACACGCTTGATATAATCAATAGAGGTGTCTGTGGGCAATTTAAAGACAGCCACATCCCCGCGGGCGGGTTCTTCGGCAAATTGACGGCCTTCGAACAAGGCCAGTCCCAATGGAAATGATGCCTTGCTATAGCCATAGGTGGGTTTGCTGACGAATAGATAGTCACCGATCTTTAAAGTTGGCAACATGGAACCTGACGGAATATTGAAGGGTTCAAACAAAAATGTCCGGATCACCAGAGCCAGCAGAACAGCGATAATCGCGGTTTTAAAAAATTCGCCGCTCTCTTCTTTTGCCGGAAGTGGGGCATTTGAGGGGGATGAGGTATCGGTCATAGGACATAGGTTTTATCTGATCTGATCTGGAAAAGCTATATCGGATATGATAGCCAGAGATGATGAAAACGCTGAAAATCATCCTCTTAGTAATGGTTTCCGTGGCCATAGCCCTGGCCGGGGCAGAGGGCGTGTCCCGTCTGCTTTTCCCCATTCACTATGGTCAGAAATATTTTATGACGGATGGCGTCACCCCTGCCCAACCGCTTCAGGATGCGCTGACACTGACCCCAGATCTTCAGTATCGTCAGATCGCGCAGGAATTTGATAAACCGACAACACACACATCTCGGGGGTTTCGGGGACCCGCCAAAGGCTTTATGGACCCTGCCCAGCCGGATGTAATTTTTATCGGTGATTCCATGACCTATGGGATTGGGTTGGCAGATAGCGAAACGATACCGTTCCAATTCTGCCAGACTTTAAAATTACGCTGTATCAATTTGGGTCGCCCTGGGGCGTCGACGGTGACGGCGCTCAAAGTATTGGAACATTATCTGACGGTGTATCAGTTACGTCCGGTGAAAGTTAACTTGATGATGAACGTCATGACGGCGTCGCTGTTCGGGGGGAATGATTTGCTGGATAATCTTCAAGATGTCTCCCCAATCCCCCCTCAGGCAGATACCCCGGTAGACCCGACATCTCAGCCCCCGTCTGAGTCATGGACACAAACGATTTTATCTTACCGTACCCAGATGCTGGAAACATTAAATCTTGTCCGGGTGACCTATTATGTTCTGGCGCCATGGCTTCGGGCGACCTTTAACCCGGCGTTTCAAAAAGACCAGTTGGCGCAGGCATTGTCGATCACGAAATCTGAATTGGTTCGGCTCGACGCGCTGGCACGTAAATACGGGTTTGAATATACTATTTATCTGGTTCACCCCCTACAGGATATCACACGCGGAACATATGCCAGAACATTGGAAGATATTGTACGGATTGCCCCTCAAAATCGTGTTGTTTCCACCGCCGAGGCTTTGATGGGTGAGGGAAACCCCTCAGAATATTATTATCCACTGGACGGTCATGTCTGGCCATCCGGGGCAGAAAAAATAGCGGCCTTCATGGCGGGTCGTTAAAGATATATTCTTTTAGATAATATCCTCATACACCTTCAGAGTTTTTTGCGTCACGATCGTGGCCGTAAAATCACTTTCAACGTGATCTCTTCCAGCCTTTCCCATCCGTGCCCGTGTTTCAGGATTACTCAGCAGATTTTCTATAGCCTGCGCGAGTGTTTCGGGGTTTTTAGGAGGTACCAGAAGGCCGTTATATCCATCCTGCACAGCTTCGCGGCATCCCGGCATATCACATGTGATCACCGGGCGACCAATGGCGCCGGCCTCTAGCAAAACTTTGGGGACACCTTCGCCGTAATAAGAGGGAAGCACCACAAGGGTGCTGTCTGAAATCACGCGCGGCATATCACGGCAATTTCCTAAATATTCAATGATCCCGTCTTTAACCCACCCGTCTATATCCATGTTAGATACAGAATGCGGATTACCGGGATACACGGCACCTGCGACTTGAAACACAGCCGCGATCCCTTTTTGTTTGATGATCTGCGCGGCGGTCACGAAATCAAAAATACCTTTTTCTTTCAGCAGGCGAGATGGAAATAAAATGCGAGGCGGTGTTTCGGAAGGTTCAGGGGTAAAGGCAAAGGCCGTGATATCGACCCCTGACCCACGGATGATGGCTGTCTGTTCGGGGCGTACAATTTTTAAATTGAGAAAGGCACGCTGATCATCCGGATTTTGAAAAATAATCCGGGCATCCTGACGGGCAAAAGCCAGTTTTAAAACAGGTAGAACCATCGCTCGTAAAAGCCGAGAGCGCAGATCGGCATGCGTGAATAATGTCCCTAATCCAGCGATTGTAAAAACGACGGGGCAGGACGGACTGATCCGTGCCGCCAACCCGGCATAGAGCGCATGCCGAAGCGTAATGGCATGCAGAATGTCGGGTTTTACCCGGCGTATGACCTGTGCGATGCCCCAAACAATCTTGATGTGGGACAAGGGGTTCAAAGAATGCCCATGAGCAGGGATATCATGCGGGATAATATTTTTTTTGGTGATTTCTGGGTCTTGTGGGGCGCGCGCCGTGGCCAGATGAAGTGTCCAACCTTTGGCCTGAATGGCGTGCGCCAGTGGCAGACGATGTGACCAGAACCAGTCCAGATCATTTAGAACCATTAAAAAAGTGATTGGCTTTGTCATGCTGTCTTCGCAGGACGTATTGATTGAATAAAATCAGACTCAATCATCCGGTTTAATCCGTCAGACAGAGAAAATGAGGGTGTAAAACCAGTCTGCCGGCACGCTTCCGCAGAGCATGTGGTATCAGCACAAAATTTTTGAATCCGGACAGAACTGATCGGAAAACGTTTGCCCGTGACTTTGGACAATCCATCAAACATATATCCACCTGCCAGACCGGCCATATACGGCAGGCGAATTTTGGGTAGCGCAACAGAGAGCCGGGTATAGATAAGAGAAATCATCTCTTCGGTTGAGAGATCAGGCTTATCCGCATAATTGTAGAGCCCTATTTGATGTGGAAAACCAAGTGTGTGTGCTAAAAAATCAACCACATTTTCAACATAGGCGAGAGATTTTTTATTTTTTCCAGATCCAATCATTAAAAATTTTTGCCGGGCAATCTGGTCAATCAACGTATGTACATTGCCCCGATTACCTTCGCCAAACACCACCACAGGGCGGAGGATCGTCAGTTTATGTTCTGGGGATGCTTCTGCCCATTTTTTTAAAACATATTCTGCCTCAAGTTTGCTCTGGCCGTAATCGTTGAACGGGGCAGGGGGAGTCATCTCATCCGGCGTTTTTGCCGACAACCCATAAACGGCAAAACTACTGGTGAAAATGATACGGTTGATGCCGTTTTTCTGTGCAGACTGAATCACATTCCGTGTGCCGGTGACATTCACATCGTAATAAATTGATCTGGGGAAGATATCATCCCGGTGTGCCGCCGCCAAATGATACACGGCATCACACCCAGAGAGTGCGTGCGTCAAAGTTTCTTGATCCAGCAGATCAACGGGGGACGCGCCTGCTGTATCGATCGGCACAATCTGATGCCCGGCTTGTGTTAGTTTGCGGGCAAGACGGCTTCCGATAAAACCCTCAGAGCCTGTGATGGCAATTTTCATGAAGATCCTTTCATCCAGCGGTCATACCATGCCTGAAACATCAGAACCGACCATAATTGTGTTGCGTTGGCATCGACGACAATTCCTTTTTGGTGATTGTCCCATGCGGTTTGAATAAGATCAGGGTTTAAAAGCCCCTGCGCACGAATACGTTCCGAGGAGAGCAAATCGCCTGCCCATGATTTCAATGATCCACGGAGCCATTCATTTACCGGAACCCCAAAGCCCATTTTAGGCCGTTCATAGAGCGAGGAGGGAACGTACTGTTTTAAAATCTGCCGTAATATCCATTTGCCGGTCATGCCCTTGACCTTCATGTCATGGGGTAATGTCCATGCGAACTCGGCTAACGTGTGATCCATCAACGGCGCCCGGGTTTCCAAGGCCACGGCCATGGACGCACGATCAACCTTGACCATCAAATCATTGGGACGATAAGATAAACTATCGCCATACATCATTTTTTCAGCAAAATTTAAGCCTTCGGCCTGCCAATCAGGATCACACAGAGGAATTAAAGGTATTTGCCCCCCGGGTACCAGTTTGTCCACCTGTGGCCATGCGCCTACCAGATAGGCATAGACATCGACCGGGTTTTTTAATCCGACCAGATAGGCGAGGCGATGCATGCGGCGTCCAAACTGGGGATATCCGGGATGAAGCGCATTATATATTTTTTCAGGAATAGAGTGTGCAATGCCGCTTGCCGCCCGGCGCAATATGGCGGGCATCCACCCGATCTTACGCCACACGGCCGGGATATGCGTATGGCGTTGGTATCCCCCCAGAATTTCATCCCCGCCATCCCCGGTTAAGGCAACGGTCACATGTTCCCGCGCCAGTTTGGATAAAAGATAGGTGGGGATCTGGGATGAATCGGCGAAGGGTTCATCATAGATATCGGGTAACTGGGGGATGACGTTCAGGGCATCCTGCGCGCTCACGTAAAATTCGCGGTGATCTGTCCCAAGATGTGCGGCAACGGCTTTGGCGTGAGTGGCTTCATCATATGATTTTTCATGGAACCCAATCGAAAATGTTTTCACGGCCGCCTGTTTTTGTGCCGTGGCAATTTTTTGCATCAAGGCCACCACCAGCGATGAATCAATTCCGCCGGATAAAAATGCCCCCAAGGGTACATCTGAAATCATGCGTTGTTCTACGCACTCGGTTAACAGGGATTCGAACTGCGCGGTTGCTTCTGTTTCGTTCTGTACGAAAGGATTTTGTTTCCCAGAATTGACGACGCTGGGGAAATGCCAAAAAGCCACCATTTTTTCAGGTAGAGCCTGTCCGGGAGAGAGATGATCCACCGACAAAGACAGGCACGTGCCCGGTAACAACTGCCAAACCTGTGTAAAAATGGCATACGGCGCGCACACATACCCATAGCGCATATACAGCGCAACAATGTCAGGATTGATTTGAGGGACAAAGGCCGGATGTGCGTGAAAAGATTTCAGTTCAGAAGAAAATAATAAATTTTGTCCTGCCCATCCGATATACAGGGGCTTTTTACCAAATCGGTCTCGAACAAAATGAATCGTACGCGTTTGTTTATCCCACAACACAATGGCAAACATGCCCGATATGCGTGTGAGGGCGTGCTCTAAGCCCCATGTTTCGATGGCTTCTAATAAAACCTCGGTATCGCTCTCGGATCTAAAAATGCGACCCTGATTTTGCAGATCTGATTTTAAATCACGGTAATTATAAATCTCGCCGTTGAAAATAACCGCGTGTCGCCCAGAGTGAGAGATCATAGGCTGATGCCCACCTGGCGACAGATCGATAACCGCCAGACGTCGTTGCGCCAGCACCAGCGGTACGTCCGGGTCTTGCCACAGGCCAAAATCATCTGGCCCCCGGTGAGCAATGGCGGTTTGCATGGCCATGGCATGTGCCGTCATCGCCCCGCGGTCAGGGGCCGTTTCAAGACTTAAGTATCCGGTAATACCGCACATTTTATGGTTATTTGCTTTCTGCCCTGTAATTCGGCTACTTCTTATAGCGGAAAAAGGATGCCAAGGTGAATATCGATCTTTTCCTGACCCCTTATGGTGAAAGCGGCCTGTTATGTGACAGTCCGCTGGGGCGGGGTGTGGCCGGGATTATTCTGGACGCACAGACCCTCGATATCACGCTTGAATTTTCCAGCGGGGACACGCTTCATTTGAATATACCGATCGAAGAAGAACATCGGGATATGTTGTTATTTTCACACCGGATGTTTGTCAGTAGCCTATCAGACGGCAGGGTGGCCGAAACCGCCGAAGTTCCTTTGATGTATCTCAATGACCCCTATGGCGGTTCTTTTGGGGGTGGGTCGCCGATTTTAAAAAAGCCCAGATTATCACTGGTCGGTTTTGAGCAATTTATGAAAAGAGCGGTGGCCGCACAACCCATTCACCGCGAAGATCTGGGGGATGAGCAGAGTTCGGCCTGTGTGCTTCGTGGGATGAACCCTGCCGCCCTTCAATATGTGCCGCAATTAGTACGTCAGCGATTGCTGGAAGTGGCGCCTAAAATACCCGTAACGCCAGCGATGATGCCGGTGATGAACGGACCGGGGGGCATGGGCGCCGGAAGTGGCACAAGCTTCGCCAGACCCATAAGACCTAAAACCGGACAAGGCCATAGTGACCTGCCGGATGATCCTTATTAAATATCGCGTAAATTAGTCTTTGTCGGTTTCGCCGGCCAGATCACCCAGACCCGTGTCTTCTTCGGCGATGTCACCGTCTTCGTCATCATCCGATGCCATATCGATTTTGGCATCATCACGGGACAGGGCTGTCCATTCCTGCTCGCCATCCATCATGTCAATGACATCGGCACCGTCATCATCCATGGCAATGATTTTCTGTTTACCGCGCACCAGATCTTCTTTTAGATCATCAATCGATACGGTTTCTTCGGCAATTTCGCGCAAGGCCACAACCGGGTTTTTGTCATTATCCCGATCCAGAGTCAGGGCAGAACCAGACCCAATTTTGCGGGCGCGTTGTGCCGCCACCATGACCAGTTCAAACCGGTTGGGGAGTTTTTCAATGCAGTCTTCAACGGTCACGCGTGCCATGGATATGTCCTTAAAGTCAAAATGGGTCAAAAAAATCAACGAAGATGGGGGTTTATAGGCTTTTTACCCCTGAGATTCAAGTGTTTTTCAAACGTGGAGGTCGTTCTGTTTCAAAGGCTTTGATTGACGGCCGGATAAAAAATTCTATGATCCCGATACCCAATGAATTAAGCCCTTCTGCCGAAAGAATATTTTATGTCTTCTCCTGCGCCGCTCTGTCCTGGCCTGAACTGCCCGATATGCCCGCGACTAGTGGCGTACCGTCAGAAAAACCGCGCCGCCTATCCCAATCGGCATAACGCGCCGGTACCCCCCTTTGGTACGCTCGATTCAGCCTTGTTGATTGTGGGGTTGGCACCGGGGCTTCAGGGGGCTAATTTCACAGGCCGTCCCTTCACAGGGGATTGGGCAGGAGACCTATTGTATGCGACCTTGATTGATTATGGCTGGGCACATGGCGTGTATCAAGAACGGGCAGATGACGGGCTAACGCTCATGAATTGCCGGATTACCAATGCGGTGAAATGTGTCCCGCCGGAAAACAAACCCACCGGAGATGAGATATCCAATTGTCTGCCATTTCTAAAAAATGAAATCGCGGCGATGAATAATCTAAAAGTGATTTTATCTTTGGGGTTAGTGTCACATAATGCGGTGTTAAAAGCCCTGGGACAAAAAGCCTCAGCCTATAAATTTGCCCATGGGGCGATGCACCACATCGGGGATGTTCTGCTAATCGATAGTTATCACTGTTCGCGGTATAACACCAACACGGGACGCCTGACGGAACGTATGTTTCGAGATGTGTTTGACCATATTCAAACCTATCTAACATAAAAAAAAGCGCCGATTTTGGCGCTTTTTTAATAGGTATGCTGAAAGATTTATTTGCCCCTGATTTCTGATAGGAACAGATCGACCTGTGTTTTCAGATCAGTGGATAGAACGGATAATTCACCGGCCGCGTCTAACACGGTGCGCGAGGCTTGACCGGTTTCAACGGCCGTATTCTTAACGACAACAATGTTTTGGGAAACCTGCTGTGTCCCGACAGAAGCTTCGGCCACGTTACGGCCGATTTCTGCCGTGGCGGCATTTTGTTCCTCGACGGCGGCTGTAACAGATGTGGTCGCTTCATCAATTTTCTTGACGCTGGAGATGATTTTTTCCATGGCAGTCACACTGCCATGGATGGCGGCCTGAATGCGGGATACACGCTCATCAATCTGCTCTGTTTTTTGCGCGGTTTCATTGGCCAGTTTTTTAACTTCGTCGGCTACCACGGCGAACCCTTTTCCGGCTTCACCGGCTCTGGCGGCTTCGATCGTCGCATTCAACGCCAAAAGATTGGTTTGTTCGGCGATATCCTTGATAGCGCCCACGACTTCACCAATGGAATCGGCCATATCCTGGAGTTTTTTAACTTCAACGCTGGTGCTTTCGGCATCACGTGAGGCACCTGTCGCCATATTGGCCACCAGACTAATTTGGCTCGCGATTTCTTGGGATGACGCCGTCAATTCCTCGGTCGCGGCGGCCACGGTCTGGACGTTGGCATCGGCCTGTGTTGCGGCGGCGGCTACCGTATTTGAAATTTCAGAAGTCTCATCTGACGCCTTGTTCATTTGCGTGGCCGACGCCTGAAGTTCCGTTGACGCGCTGGCCAGCGCGGCAATGATATCGGCTGTGCGCTCATCAAAATCATCAGCCATTTTATTCATAGCAATTTTTTTGTCTTCTTCGGCTTGTTTTTTAAGACGCTCCTGCTCGGCAGTCAGGCGCTCCATCTCCAGGGCATTTTCCTTGAAGACCTGCACGGCTGAGGCCATATCCCCGATTTCATCGCCGCGTCCTAAACCTGGCACTGCCGTGCCATTTTCCCCATTGGCCAGTTTTTTCATGGCGTCCACCATGCGGGTCAGGGGTGCGCTTAAATTTCTAGCAACCAAAATCACCAGAAGAATCGACACCGCGAGAATAACCAACATGGCATATAAAGAGTGCCGGATGGAATTATAAACGGGTGCCATGACTTCGGCATGATCGATTTCGGCAATCACGCCATATTGCACGCCTTTGAAATCGACATTGGTATGAGCGTTAAAGACTTCGACCCCGCGATAATCCATCAAAATAGCGGAATCTGTTTCCCCATCTTTACCATCATAGGCATGCTTGATGACATCGTCGCCGACTTTGGTTTTTAAGATGGATGTTTCGCCGGTTTTGATGAAGCGAGAGTCACTGCGCATCAACCCGTCTTGGCCAATCAAGTATGTTTCACCGCTCTCACCCATGCCGGATGTCAGTTGCATCACCTTGTTGATATTGGCGATCGGCATCTGGAAGGCAATGGCACCGGCAAAACTGCCGTCATCATTAAAGATGGGCTGGCCAATGAACGCGGCGGGTACGTTGTTACTGGGGCTGTATGGTTTGAAATCATAATAAAATTGAGTGTCTTTAGAACCGCTGGATTTAATCTGGCGGAACAATGCCCCTAGATCCGTATCTTTCCACTGACCTGACACAAGGTTGGTGGCAAAATCCAGCTCTTTAAAAACCGTGTAGACAACATCACCATTAGGATCGAACAGGAACACATCATAATATCCTTTTTGCCTCAGGAAATGACGGAACCACGGATGATACAGCGCATGAACGGATGAATAGAGAGAACCATCAGCACCAGCATCCAGATTTTCTTTTTGCCCCGCAGGGTGTGGGTTATCCTGAATATAAATTTTTTGCAGTTTTTCGGTTTGTCCTTCTTCCAGCGCGGACCACGCCACCATGTAATCCTGAAGGGCTTTACGCACATACGGGCTTTCTGCCATCGTACTTAAATCTGTTTCGATACTGCCCAGATAGCTCTGCAGTGCGCTTGATCTCCCGGATACTAGTGCTTCAAGCTTATTCCTTGCATCATCTATAGCGATCTTATGTTCTGCTTTGAAACTCACATACCCTTGAACCCCCATACCCACAATCATCAAAGCCACCATAATCATCGGCAGTTTTTTGGAAATTTTGATATTATCGATGATCTTAAGCATAAAAAATTCTCCCGCAGAGGTTTGGGTCTGAGTTAAAAGAAGACAGGGGTACTTGAGAAGGATGAAACAAAGTGGTTAAAAACACTTTAACGGCGCGACATGCGTTAGAAGCATTTTAACTTAATTTTTGTGTTTTAACAGGTATTTCTGATTTAAAATCATACGCCTGCATTAAAAAAACCGCCTAATTTAAGGGCGGTTTTTCAATATGTTTATTGACAGAAAAAGATTTTAGTTTTTACGGGGCAGGCGCATTTCCTCGCGCAGGGATTTTTGCCCTTGAGGGGCATCTTCCGTTGTTGTTGTCTCATCCCCACCAGCGGCAGGCTCAATCTGGCTAACATCATCGGTGTTAGCGGGATATGAATCTTGCTCAGACGGTGCTGGACGTGAAGATTGATAGGATTTACTGCCTTTCGTTAGGTTTGATCCTGTCGGCTGAGTATCTGCGGCGATTGCTGGGGCACTGATGAGAAGGGCACATAAACCCAGAAGCGTGATTTTTTGATTGATCATGTGAAACATCCTTGTTGTCGTTATATAAAAATGCGTTTTTTGAAGATCGATGTATACGATCTTTAGACACCCTCGTCAACATTTATGACAATAAATCTATTGAAATGACTTGCTGACCGAGAAAATGACGCGGGAATCGCACCCGTCTGCGCATTCACCCGGTTCATCCAGACTGGTATCCACGTACTTCAGCGCCAGATCAAACCCTTCAAGGTTATATCCCAGACCCAATGACCAATCCGTGTAATCCTTAAACCCAAAGGCCGTATTGTTATCGATGGTTTGATGGCCCAAAGACCCGCTCAGTTTAAAATCATACGGAAGCGGGACGTCAGCATAGAGTGCCGTGTACCACGCATCTCCGCTTTCGTTGTAGAAATCGGGGGAATAATTTACGGCCGCCGATGCACTGGCGAACCCAAAATCGTGGCCGACGGATGCCGCAATTTCAAAAAAATCATATTCACGCGCCGTATCGGCACCCGGATAGGCGTAATAAATACCGCCGACATCCCATGTCAGACCACCTGTTTCCCCGGTAAACCCGGCGTATACATCCGTTTCAAGGGTGGCTTGGTCGCCATCGTTGAAATCTACATTTGATCCCCATACCCCGGCATAAAAACCGCTATCGTGGCTATAATCAATGCCGCCCTGAACGGCAGGGCCTTCATCGCTTTGTTGCAGGCCGCGAAAGGAATATTCGGTTGTAAAGCCGACATTGGCCGTAAAATTCCCCGGCACATCCAAGGCCAAGGCAGGTAAAGCGGTCAGGCAAGAAACAGCAGAGATCGCCGTCAGCAGGGTTTTTTTCATGATACGTACGTCCTTCAGCAAAAAAGAATTCAGGAAAGGTTGGGAATAAGGAAGTACGTCACATACACATTGAACATTAAGCAAACATGATCGTACGGATATTCCGTACGGTCAAGAATGAAGTGCGTGCGTATGTGAAGGTTTTAGAAAAACCTTAATGTACGAGCTTAAGGCTTAGGAAAGGTAACTCTGACGCCTGGCAAAAGACCATCGCGACCTGTTTTGGCATCAACTATTAATCTGCCAGTATCCGCACTGACGGGAAAAAAAGCACCATTTCCAGGGTGCTGACCAACACTAGAGGCAGGACCCCATTGGTCAGCACTAGCGACTTGAACAGGTCCAGCTTGTGGGCCTGAAGCAGTCAGTCCTGGGCTTGTCAGCGAACCAGAAAGGCCACCTACAGCATTAAAGCCAGAACTAATAAAGTCACCACGACCTAGACCTATTCCCGAAGAAAAATCAACTGACATAGTCTCCTCCTGCCAAATACCCTTAAATTTTATACATAACGTATTAAAAAAGGGTAAAACCTTCGATGTTGCAGGGTATGAATGGACTTAAGCGTGTTCTGGTTTTGCGCGTTCCCGTTTGGTGATGAGTTTGTTGAGGGCATGGATATACGCCCGCGCTGATGCCACCAGTGTATCGGCATCTGCGCCCGACCCATTGACGGTTTTGCCGTCTTCTTCGAGGCGAACCGTCACCTCGGCCTGGGCGTCGGTTCCGCCCGTCACGGCATGCACCTGATAGAGTTGAAGTTTGGCGTCTTCATGCGGGACGATTGCCCGTATGGCCTTAAAAATCGCATCCACGGGGCCGTTACCTTCGACCAGGGCTGATTTTTTTTCACCCTCAATCGCCAGTTCCAGACGGGCAAATTGCGGGCCTGTCGTGCCGGCCTGAACCGATAGCGATAAAAACTGTATGTTGTCGTGTTCGGTGGCGACTTCGTTTTCAATGAGCGCAATAATATCGTCATCGAAAATGGTTTTCTTTTTATCGGCCAGATCTTTAAACCGTTTGAAAAAATCCTGAAAGGCATTGTCACCCAGCTCATACCCCAGTTCGGTGATTTTGCTTTTGAGGGCGTGCCGGCCGGAATGTTTGCCCAATACCAACTCAGATTTTGTTAGCCCGACAGATTCAGGGGTCATGATCTCATAGGTGGCCGCATTCTTCAGCATGCCATCTTGATGAATGCCGCTTTCATGGGCAAAGGCATTGGCACCGACGATCGCCTTATTGGGTTGAACGTTAAACCCGACTGTGGTCGCCAATGTGCGGGACATTTTGGTGATCATGTCGGTTTTGATGTTGTTGACGAAGGGCATTTTATCGGCGCGGGTGCGCATGGCCATCACGACTTCTTCGAGGGCGGCATTACCTGCACGCTCGCCGATACCGTTGATTGTACATTCAATCTGGCGTGCACCAGCCATCACCCCCGCCAGCGAATTGGCCACCGCCAAACCCAGATCATTGTGGCAATGCACCGACAGGACGGCACGGTCGATATCGGGCACACGTTCCCGGAGCATCATGATTTGGCGGGCATATTCATCCGGTACCGCGTACCCGACCGTATCGGGGATGTTAATGGTGGTCGCCCCGCATTTGATGGCGGTTTCCACGGCCTTGCATAAAAAATCATCTTCGGTGCGTGACCCGTCTTCGGCCGACCATTCCACATCATCCGTGTAATGACGCGCATGGATGACGCTTTCGGCGATGGCGTCCAGCACGGCACCTGGATCCATCTGCAGTTTATATTTCATGTGCAGGGGGGATGTTGAAATAAAGGTATGGATACGGCGGCGCGAGGCAGGCTTTAACGCTTGGGCGGCAGAGTCGATATCTTTTTTCGTGGCGCGCGACAGGCCACACACGACGGAATGCTTTAAGATTTTGGCGATTTCATGTACCGCTTCCCAATCCCCTTGCGAGGCGATGGGAAAGCCGGCTTCGATGACATCGACTCCCATCTCATCCAGCATGCGCGCGATCCGGAGTTTTTCATCCAGATTCATCGAACATCCCGGGGATTGTTCACCATCCCGCAAGGTGGTGTCGAAAATGATAATACGGTCTTTATTCTCTGTGTTTGCCACGGGTGACATGCTTCTCTCCTGAAAAATGATGATGATTTTTTTTGAAACATCCCCTAAGCGCGGGTGCAAGGCACCCCATGCCCGCCTAGGGGCGGGTAAGAAGAAGTCCAAGTAGATCAAGACTTTGGGGAAACATGCCCTAACATGGCGAAAAACAGCCCGAAAAGCAAGAATAAGAAACACAAATATGTTGACATAATAAGTAGAATATATATATTTTAAGACGATTTTTGGTCAGTCATGTTTAAAGCAACAACGTAAATTCAGGAGTGTTCTTATGGATCCTTTAGCGCGCGAGATAAAAAAAGCAGAAGTGATTGGAAATCTCAATATGGGCTTGGCTTTTGCTGGTGCAGTAGCCACGGTGGGTAGCTACTCTTTTGATAAACCGCTTTTATTTACAATAAGCTCTCTGGCAACTATTGGTCTGGGCGTTAGGTCAATTTGGCACTTTGTACAAGCGAGTGAGTTGAAACGTACAGGGATCACGAGCCCAACGCCCTCAAAGCCATAAATAGTTTTTATGAATTAATATCTATCTAGGAAATTTTCCGCGCTTCATCCACCAGCATGATAGGGATACCATCACGAATGGGATAGGCAAGGCCAGCTTGATCCGAGATTAATTCCTGTGTCTTGGCATCATATCTTAAGGGCACCTTGGTCACAGGGCACACCAGAAGATCGAGCAATTTGGGGTCAACATGATCAGCCATGTGTTGGGTATAACCAAGTTCTCGGCCGGGATCAATGTCAATGACGGGACGTGCTATCCGTATCCTGTGCCTGTACCGCCAGTTCCAGCAAGGTCATGAATAATTGCGCCCGGCCATGGCAGGTGGGTGTTTCCAGCAAGGCTTGTTTTTCCTGAGATGAAAACGGACACACCATGGACAGACATGTGATCAAGCGTTCATCGGTGGCGTCTTGAATCATGTCCCAGTTACAGGAGAGCCCTTGCAGGTCAAAATATGTTTCCAGCAGGCGGGTCATGTACGGGCGATTGACGCTGAGGCACCCAGTGGGTTCGGTATCCAGGGCAAAGCCTTGCGTGTCGGTCTTAACCCGTCTGAACCCCTCAATCTGAGGGAGTTCGCTTGAGTGCCGAAATCGTGATACCCCGGTTAAGGTAATTAAATATCGTCCATCCCCGGTTTCTTCGAACGCCGTGATGCGCCCGGCACACCCGACCTCATGCAATGTGCCGTCGTCCCGCGGCTGGATCATGCCAATGTGCCGGTGTGTCTTTAACGCATGATCTACCATGGCCAGATAACGCGGTTCAAAGATGTTGAGTGGCAATAAACCGCGCGGCAATAAAAGCACGCCCGTGAGCGGGAAAATCGGCAATTCATCGGGAACGGGGGCTGTCATAGGGAATGATATAGGATCAAAAGATCAGGAAAACAGGATACGGGAGAGTTTTTTGCGTGCCTCGGCTACCAGAGGATCTTGAGGGCCCAGCGCATCAAAATATTTTAACAACTCAAGCCGGGCTGAATCCTCTTGCCATGTCCGGTGGGTACGGATCAGGGTCAAAAGATGATCGATGGCCGATTCCTTGAGTCCTGAGGCAAATTCAAGTTGCGCTAGTTCAAAGCGTGACGCCGGGTCTTGTGGGTTTTGTCGTACGCGCTCTTGAAGCGTGGACAGATTGCCCGAAGGTTTTGTCCGGGCGAGATCCAGAGCGGTCAGCAGAGAGGAAAAAGAGGCATGTTTTTTAATGATGTCCGGGGCACCCTGTATCATCGCTTCGGCCTGATCGATATGGTCTGCCGCTAAAAAGACGCGCACCATCCCGCCATAGGCTTCGGCGTGATGTTCATCGACCGATAGAATTTGGGCATAGATGGCTTGAGCCGTGGTCAGATCACCTTGCCGCGCGGCTTCTCCAGCGGCGATCAGCGCAGACGGAATATCCAGTGCATCCGGTGCGTTTTGGCGTGCCAACGCGACCAGTTGCACGATGAGATTTTTAATCTCGCTCGCGGGACGCGCGCCCGTAAACGCCGTGACAGGTTGTCCGCCAAAAAAGGCAATCACAGTGGGGACAGATTGAACCCGGCATATTTGCGCCAATTGCGGGTGATCATCGATATTGATTTTGGCCAACAGAATATCGCCCTTGGCCTCGCGCACGGCAGATTCCAGAACGGGCATGAGTTGTTTGCACGGGCCGCACCACGGTGCCCAAAAATCAACCAGCACAGGTTTGGTCATCGATGCCTTTATGACATCCGTTTCAAAATTATTCTGCCCGATATCCATCACCACGTCCCCTGTAGACGCAGGCGCGGCAGGCGTTGGTGTTTGCGGTGTTAATCCGATTAAGGCCATACGTATTCATACCTTCTTAAGGGGCGGCTGGGGTCAAATCAATGATATAGGGTATATGGCCGCAGGATTCAATAAACCGCACCAGATCATTGGGGGCAACGCCAATCGTCATGGTGTT
The DNA here is from genome assembly GCA_017302165.1 of Alphaproteobacteria bacterium. Taxonomy (GTDB): domain Bacteria; phylum Pseudomonadota; class Alphaproteobacteria; order Micavibrionales; family Micavibrionaceae; genus UWPOB-MICAV1. The sequence goes on along the minus strand of JAFLCW010000002.1, from coordinate 44,936 downwards.
GATCAGGGGATGAAAATTAATGATCGGTGCCGACATCATCGAAGCATCAAGGCATATTTTAACGTTCTGCGCGGTGTCATTGACAATCGCGTACGCACAGACAGATCCGGGCTTGACCCCCAGATATTCCCACAGACGGTCAGCAGACCCGAATGACAATCGATCCGATCCGATCAGGGGGGGGAGTTTTTTCATGTCCACATCTGTCGCGTTTTGAAGACAGAGCAGAAAGTTATTTTTCTTCCGGTCACGCAGGAACAAGTTGCGGCAATGAAGGCCGGGAATATCCTTTTCAAAGGCCAGACCTTCTTCCACGGTGAAAAAGGCTGGATGGTGATGGAGATCGTACGCGATCCCAATTTTTGTCAGATGTGCCAACAGCGTATCGGGGGTCATTGGCCAATCAGGGGTGGGTATCTCGGCGGCTTTGTTTTCCATAGTATTTTTCGAGCTTTTAAACCGGGGTCAAATTTGTTTTACGCTTAAAGGCTGTGGCATAATTAAGGCAAGAACAAAAAAAGAAAAGTGCATATTCTTTAGGACGAACAGAGATAAGGGGACACACACATGGCAAAATCTTATGGGGGGCCTGAAATACTGGCGATGATGGGGGGGGCGGTCTCCTTAACCCCGCCGCCGGTGGTTTTGGATCGGCTCCAATCGACGGCGATACCGGGTCTTCACGATCACTTTACACAGGCGTCAGGCTTTACGGCACCTTCCGCCCCCGGACGAGAGTGGTCAGCCGTTGTGGGAGGATATCATCTATGACGATTGAAATTGCTCATATGCGCAATGGCGCGCTCGCTTTGTTGACGGACGATGATTTACCCGCACGGGTCAAATATATTGAATATTATCGGGAACAAAGGCTTTTTCAGCTTGTTTTCGAAGAAAGTGATATTCCAGACATGCTTGTCACCCGTGAAATGGATGACAATGCCAGCCGGATCATACAATCTGCCCCGGATATGATGGTGGTGGTTATGGCACCCCAGGGGGGATCACCGTATGGTTATGATGCCCCGCTCATTCAGATCGGTGTTTAGGGGGGGCATTTTGTCTCTCGTTTTTTTACGCTTGATTTTCCGGCGGCAATCCCTATAAATCTCCCTCTATCGGATGCGGGTGTAGCTCAGTGGTAGAGCACGACCTTGCCAAGGTCGGGGTCGCGAGTTCGAGCCTCGTCACCCGCTCCAACCTCTCTAGGCTCTCTGTGTAGAGCCCCAAAATCGGCCTTTTTAAGGCTTTTGCCCTCAAAATTCCTTATTTTTTTCCTTGTGCCGAGCTTAAAACCGCTTACATTCGCCTCTGCTGACGGGGGCTGTATGATTCCCGCTATATAGAGTCAGTTGTCACAAGCTATAGGAAGAATGATGTCTGTGAGATGTTGGGGTTTTGTGGTTCTGAGTGTCATCAGCATGATGGCGGCGTCCCTGTCGGCGCGGGCGTCTGATCCCGAAATGTTGGGCACGCATGGGGACTGGAAAGTCTATCGGTTCACCGAAAACGGCAATCAAGTATGTTATATGGCCGCAACGCCCCAAAAGGCAGAAGGTAAATATACGACGCGCGGTGAGGTCTATGCCTTGATTACGCACCGCCCTGCCGAAAACACCCGCGATGTCTTTAGTTATATTGCTGGATATTCCTATAAAGAAGGAAGCTCTGCCAAAATGACAATCGACGGCAAGTCATTTTCATTGTTCACGCAGGATGAAACAGCCTGGGGGGCAGATGCATCGGCTGACTCGGCGATTGCATCCGCCATTCGCACGGGATCTAAACTGGTGGTCAAAGGGGTATCCCGCCGGGGAACCGAAACCACGGACACGTTCAGCCTGAAGGGCTCTAGTGCCGCGTATGAAGCCACAGCCGAGGCCTGCGGCCTGTAAGAAAAAATAATTAACATATTGATTTAAAACAAAAATGCATTTATGTAAAAATTTATTATCTGTTGGCGGTTTGCTAACTTTTGTATGAAAAGGTTGGAATAGGATACACCATATGCTACCCCTGTTACTGGAAAAAACGTTTAAACAAGTTGTGACTAAGAAACGAAAACATCAACCCACAGGGCATTCGGACTCTCACACTGACGATCAACCTTTCGGTCATTCTCACAAACATCCAAAACTCTCCATGGCTCATCTCAAAAATACCACCGCCGGCGCGGGTCGCCGTTTTTCTTCTTCCCAGCTTTCCAGCTGGAGGTCGAAGCTGAAAGCAGGGGTATCGTTTATTGCCCGTCATCTGGGGGTGAAAGAGCGTCACGTGATGACCCGCGAAGGCCGTCTTCGTCTTCGGTATGTGGCGACGCCTGTCGCGTTAGTATGTGCCATCGCCCTGAGCATTTCTGTCTTGCCGGATACATCCACGGCGCGTTTGATGAATGATATTGAATCGGCCGCCGGGGCGGATATGGCCGATGCGGAAATGGGGCGGAATAATGCGCACGCCAAAATGGCCGCCAATGCGGATCTTTCTTTGGCCAATGTGATGTCCAAAGTCCTGCCGGGCCCAACCGAAAAAGTCGTGACGGTTGAATCAGGTCAGGCATTGGGTGTCGTCATGGAAAAGGCAGGCATCGGTTCGACGGAAAGTTCCGAAGTCATTGCCGCCATGAAAGAACATTTTGACCCGCGCAAGTTGAAAGCAGGTCAGAACATTCACATGAAATTCGAGCCTGCCGAAGATGGCCAGCTTCAGTTTGCCAACATGAAAATGGCGATTGATCCCTTAAAGACGCTGGTTGTGACCCGCGAGGGAGATTCGTTCCAATCTGTTCTCGATGAAAAACAAGTCGAACGTAAGGTGCGTGCCAAAGGGACAAAAATCGAAGTGTCTTTATATGGGTCTGCCGCTAAAATGGGTATCCCCCAATCAGTCGTGGCGCAGGCGATTAAAATTTACTCCCAGAATATCGATTTCCAGCGTGACATCCGTCAGGGTGACAAGCTTGAAGTGATGTATGATAGTTACGAAACCGAAGATGGTTATGTGGCCAAAACCGGTGATGTCATTTATGCCAAACTGACCCTGAACGGAAAGGAAATCCCCTTATACCGTTATAAAGATTCATCTGGCCGTTTGGATTATTACAGCCCCGAAGGCCGAAGCATTCGCCGCACATTGATGAAAACGCCGATTGATGGGGCGCGCATGTCTTCAGGGTATGGGATGCGGCGCCATCCAGTGTTGGGATATACCAAAATGCATAAGGGCGTTGATTTCGCCGCGCCCATTGGTACGCCCATTTTTGCCTCAGGGGATGGTGTCATTGAAAAGGCTGGACGTTTTTCATCGTATGGCAATTATATCCGTATCCGTCATAACTCTCAGCTCAGCACGGCTTATGCCCATTTAAGCCGCATTAAGGTATCGCCAGGTGCGCGTGTGCGTCAGGGAGATGTGATCGGGCTGGTGGGGAATACCGGGCGTTCGACAGGCCCCCATCTTCACTATGAAATTCTGGTGAATGGCCGTCATGTTAATCCGAATTCCGTTAATCTGCCCGTGGGCGAAAACCTGCAAGGTAAGGAATTTAAACGGTTTAAACAGGAAGTACGCGGGGTTGAACAGCAATTCGTTGAATTGTATCAAGGCCAGAAATTTGCCTTCTTGGGATCCAATAAAGACAAGGTCAATTAAGTAAACGTCAGACGCTGGGGCGTCTGCGCTCCGGGTGAGGCTTTTTACGTTGCTTCAGATAAAGTCCTAAGCCACCACCACCCCATATAGCGGCCAATATCCCCCAGAACAACATATAATTCCGGTGTTCATTGCGTGGATACCAGCGTGCCTCAGACATCTGTGTATCCGTGAGCACGGGCGATGTCTGAGATGCATATAAAACCAGCGACAACACATCTTGAAGATCACGCGCTTGCGCGATGGCGCCGATATCGGCATGTGTCCATTGATTATGAACCGGACTATTGGGCGGGGTAAAACGATTGACGTCATCGGGGCGTCTGAAGATACCGGACACCTGAACCTCGCCGGCGGGAAGACGGCAGGCACAACGCGCCGGGTCAAGGGTAGCGGTTTCGCGAAAGCCGCGATTGACAAGAATAATGCCGCCCTGCGTCAACTTGAGGGGCGTCAGGATATGGAACCCGGCTTGGCCGTCTTGTGTTTTGGGTCCCAAGGCAATTTCGCGATCAAACAAAAATGTCCCGCTGACACGCCCGTAGGCTAAAGGGCGAGAATCGCGTGCCAGTCTTTCAAGACGTGCGATATCAAAAATATTTTGCGCCGGATCAACAGAATAGAGTTGATCCAATGTCTTGATGATCTCCGTCTTCCAGTTCAGGCGATGAGATTGCCACAGGCACAAGGTGCTGAGAACGATCAGCCCCGTTAGCCATAGGCCGATTCCTGCCCATTTTTTCATGAATGATCCTGTCATGTTTCCGGCCTATGGCGATATTGAAGCGCAAGGATAAATGTTTTCAAGGGTTTGAGCGTGCCCAGCGTGAGCCCCAACGCCACAACCGTCCAGACAACTGCATGAACCCACAAAGGCGGCATCAGCGCAAATTCCATCACTAACGCCATCGGCACCAATAAAAACCCCAGCACAAAAATGAGAAACACCGCCGGGCCATCGGCGGCGTCATGGCGCGATAACGCCAGACCGCATATCGGGCAGGTATCCCGAACGGTGAAGGAAAAACGGCTGACATACAACGCCCCTTGCCGGCATCTGGGGCAGGTACAGGAAAAAGCATGTTGCAAGTCTTGCCAGAATAAGGGGCTTGAATTAGACATAACTTTATATTAGAGTGCCATAAATAAAAAAATTATCTTAAAAAGAGTGTGTGCGTGATGTCAGAAAATAACAAGCCTTTAGATCAACGAGGGGAAAATAACGTCATATACCCGGACGTCTTTCGACGTCAAACATTCAACCGGACGGCGCATCCGGCTCGCGAGCCCTCGACACTTGAATTATTCAAGCGCGCTTTGGCTCATCAAGCCGAAGGACAGCACCGGGGCACTATACACGTCCCGCATTGTGACTGGGGTATGAAGTAAAAACGTACCCGGCTTTTTAGTGCGCCATCGGGGTGCCGCCATGGCTTCCCCACCAATAGATGGCAATAAACAAGAACAGCCAGACCACGTCCACGAAGTGCCAATACCACGCGGCGGCTTCGAACCCGAAATGGCTTTCCTTGCTGAAATGGCCTTTATTGGTACGCCACCAGCAGACCGCCAGAAACAGGGTGCCGACCAGCACGTGAAATCCGTGAAAGCCTGTGGCCATAAAGAAGGTCGAGGCAAAAACACCCTCATCAAATTTAAAGGTCACATGGGTGTATTCGTAGAATTGAAAGCACAGGAAAAATAATCCCAAACCGACCGTGATCCCGAGAGCCTTGGACATGGTTTTCACATCATTTTCCAAGATGGCGTGATGTGCCCATGTTACCGTACAGCCAGACAGCAGAAGGATCATGGTCATCAGGAACGGAACATCAAAGGTGGGGATCATTTCATATTGGGGGGGCGGCCAAACACCTTGGGTATAGGCCACGCGGGCGGTCTGGATCGCTTCGTTGGCAAACAGACTGACATCAAAAAACGCCCAGAAAAACGCGACGAAGAACATGACTTCAGAGGCAATAAACAAGGCCATCCCGTAACGAAGTCCGATCTGTGCAATAGGAGAATGCGCTTTTTCTGTGAAAGCTTCGAAGATCACATCTTTCCACCAGAAAAACATCACGGCAATCACGCCGAGGAAACCAATGATTGTTCCTTTGACTCCCAGATGGATAGGACCCAATGAGACATCATGCATGAACAAAACCGTGCCAAGTGCCAGAAGACCCGCCGCAAACGATGCCACCAAAGGCCAAATACTGGGGCGTACCATATGATAGGGATGCGGTTTGCCGGTTGTGCCGTATTCAACGTGGTCTGCCATGGAATATTCCTTTAGAGGTGATCAAAATTACCGAACCGTTTTAGCAGGTTCGCTGCCATTGTAAAAGGCTTCGAGGGCGCTATCAAGGGACTTTGAATCCGCCGGATAGAAGGTATAGGACAGGGTAATCACCTTGACGTCGTCCATTTCCCGGTCGTCCATGATGGACGGGTCCACATAAAAAACCACCGGCATATGCATATCCTGTCCAGGGTTTAAGGTCTGGCGGTCAAAACAAAAACACTGGGTTTTGTGGAAATATTTCCCCGCCTTTTCTGGGGTGACGTTGTAAACGGCCGTGCCGGTGGTGGGTTCTTTGGTCAGGTTTTTGGCTTCATAGGCTACCAATCCCTCTTGACCGACCTTGACCTTTATTTTGTGCTGATCGGGTTTGAACTGCCAAGGGAGATCCCGGGAGGTATCGGCGTTAAACCTTATTTCCATCTGCCGGTTCATGACCACCCCGGGTGCCGAGTCAGAGCGCATGGTTGTCCCATCAAAACCTGTCACCTGACAAAAAAGCCGATATAAGGGCACAGACGCAAACGACATCCCCAACATAAACCCAACCGCGCCTAATACTAAAAAAAGGGTTTTGGTGTGGTTTTTAGGGTTCATCCGGCGCGCTCCACACTTAAGGGGGAAAAGGATTGCGCAGTGGGCATAATTTCCATCCGGTTGACGTTTACATGCGGGGGCAGGGTGGCGACCCAGACCGCCGTTTCAGCGACATCATCTGCCGTCAGGGGGGTCGTCCCGGCATACACCGCCTGAGCCTTAGCTTCATCTCCCTTGAACCGCGCGAGTGAAAAAGGAGTTTCTGCCATGCCGGGCTCAAGGCTGGTGACGCGGATCTTGGTGCCGACCAGATCGGCGCGAAGTGCCAAAGAAAATTGATGGACAAAGGCTTTCGATGCACAATACACACTGCCGCCGGCATAAGGATAATTTCCCGCCGTCGAACCGATATTGATGATATGACCCCGGCGGCGTTCAATCATACCCGGCAGGATCAGTTTCGTGATCCGCACCAGCGCGGTATCATTCATCGCAATCATATCTTCCCAGTCAGTGAGATCAGCGTCCTGTGCCTTATCCAGACCCAGCGCCCCCCCGGCATTGTTAATGAGAACGTCAACCTGTCCAAACGCGGGTGGAAGGGATGACAACGCAAATAACGTGGCCTGTTTATCGGTGATATCAAATATAATGGGATGCACAGGCACCGAGAATTTTTTGGCCAGTCGTGCCAATTTCTCTGGGTTGCGGCCATGCAAAATTAAAGAACATCCCAGTGCCGCGAAGCGTTTGGCAAAGGCTTCGCCAAAACCGCCGGTCGCACCGGTGATCATCACAACGCGAGGCAGATAAGAAGCGGGATTATCCGGCATAGGTCATTTTAATGATGGTCACTGCCCAGATAATTCCCACCCAGGCCAGAATGCACAAGGCCACCATCACATTTTTTTTAAGTTTCTTTTTATGTAAGTCGGTGTGTGGCATCGTTATACCTTATCAATCATGAGTGCCAAAAACAGGGCGAATAAATAAAACACAGAATATCCAAACATCAATCTGGCACTTTTTTCACCCCGGTCAAGGATGACCCGCATATTGGTGAAAATAAAAAAAACCGAGAGAATAAAGGCTGTGATTCCGTACCCAATCCCCGCGATATTCAGCAGGTAAGGCAGAAGTGAGAGGGGAAGCAAGAGGAGCGAATAAGCCATCATATGCCATTTTGTTTTCTCTGCCCCGATCACGCAGGGAAGCATGGGGATGTTCGCGCGTTGATAATCAGAATTGGCAAAGAGGGAGAGCGCCCAGAAATGCGGCGGCGTCCAGAAAAAGATCAGCGCAAACAAGGAAAGCGAGGCTAGTGTGATCTCCCCTGTCACCGCCGCCCACCCGATCATCGGGGGGAAAGCCCCGGCCGCGCCGCCAATAACGATATTCTGGGGCGTCAGGCGTTTGAGCCACATCGTGTACACCAGAACATAAAATAAATTGGCAAACGCCAGAAGGCCAGCCGCCATCCAGTTAACAGCCACGCCCATGGTCATGACCGATAGAACGGATAGGATGATGCCAAAGCTTAAGGCCTCAGTCGGCTCGACATGCCCCATGGGTATCGGGCGGTTTTGTGTGCGTTTCATCACCGCATCGATATCGCGGTCATACCACATGTTAATGGCACCTGCGGCCCCGGCATTGATGGCCAGACAGATCATCGCCACCACTGCCAATAACGGATGCATACCTGAAAATCCTGGTGCCACCCACATACCGGCAAACCCAGTAAAGACAACAAGGCTCATCACCCGGGGCTTGAGCAAGGCCACATAATCCGAAACGCGGGCTTCGGTGGGGCTCATCAATAGGGCTGTGTTCTCAGACATGCGTCATATGTACCATGACGCCCAAAAATTGCCAGAATGGAATAGCGGCCTTTAGCCATTTTTTGTCAAAAAAATCAGGGTAACCACAAGGAAAATGCCGCTGAGTCATGAAAAAACTTAAAAGAATTCTTTTTTATAACTTTTACCGTACTTGCCGATAAAGACTGTACCATCAGAGGCATATACCTTTAGCGTTATAAACCTTCTTAGGTAAAAAGGGATTTTACTCAGTCGACAAAACTCTTTTATGTTCTCTTTATGCTTATCAATATCATTAATTAGAGTGATGGCGGCAGATTGACCCGGTTCTAGAGCGATTTCCTTTGCCCTGAAATCTGGATAAGACGGGTTTTGCATGGCTCCAAAAGAACACCATGGAAACCCCCAGTGAAAAGACCAGTAAGAAATAAAAACGCGTACTTGTCCTTTGTTGGTTAAATTCACGCCAACGACATCTTGGCATAAATCCCAATTCACCGTACCTCCGACTTGTGCCTCTGACGGTATGTCTATCCTTTTATCTACATAAACCTGCAAGCGAGGTTTAGAAGTTTTGTTTGCAAGCCAAATTGCAACGACCACAGCAGCCCACGTCCCAAACGCCCCAATTGCTGAAATACTATGCTCATGTGACTTAAACCAAATTTCAGATTGGCTCAATATTTGTGTAAATGATGGAAACAGAGCAACTTTCTTTTCTAAGAGTTCAAAAAAACTCATTTTTTATCCTGTCTAAGTCTATCAAGCCGACAGAATCCGGGCACGCACGGCGTCATCTACCGGGGTACAGGTGACGGGCGTATCCTTAATGGCAGAGAGAAATTTTTTCTGATCGTCCCTAGAGGCAAATTCAAATCCCATCATCGCCCGGCCAATATTTTCCCCCGAATAAGCGTAATTGAAATAACAGACATTCGCATGAGCGGAAATGGTGCGCATAAACTGCCGCAAGGCACCTTTGCGTTCGGGGAATTCCACCTGCATCAACAGGGGATGTTGAAATAAGGCCGGATTATAATTGATGATCCGGTATCTGACATCTGGATCCATTGTCACATCTTCGACATCCACTTTGGCTTTTTTCAGTTCACTGCCCAGTTTTTCCATACGTTCGGGTTCGGCCTCTAACCCGATGATCGGCCAAGCCTCTGTCTCGTGGGTTTTACCATACTGGAATTCAGAGACATTTAACCCCTGAAAATGTTTTTCTAACAATTCCAGCATCCCGCCTTTTTTTTCGCCAATGTGAAAACGGAAAAAACGTTTGCGCTGAGCGCCAATTCCAGCCCGCTGAGCGATCAGGGAAATTTTGCCGAAATCCATATTGGCGCCGCATACAATGGCGAGCATTTTCTTATCCTTGACGGCCTTGGGGTTTTCATCAGCAAATTTGACCAGTCCGGCCAGCCCCATCGCCCCTGAGGGTTCAGGAATAACCCGTTTGGCATCCCACATGCGGGCAATGGCCGCCGATACTTCTTCATTGGTGACGGTAATAAAGGCATCGATATATTTGCGGCAAATATCAAAGGTGAGATCACCCGGGCGCGCCACGGCCGTCCCATCACAAAACGTATCCACGGATTTAAGGGTCACAGGTTTTCCGGCGGTGATTGAGGCCTTCATCGAGGCTTGATCCACCCCTTCGACACCGATAATTTTAATCCGCGGATTATGAACTTTGAGCCACGCCGCCACCGCGCCGGCCATCCCGCCGCCGCCGATCTGAACAAAGGCATAATCAAACGGTCCTTCGCCTGACAGCATGATTTCATCCGCGATGGTGGCCTGACCCGCGATTGTGTACAGGTCATCGAACGGATGCACGTAGGTGAGTTTATGTTTTTTCGCATAGTCTTTGGCGGCGTCGCTTGATTCATTGTACGTATCACCGATCAAAATAATATCTACGCTCGCGCCGCCATGACGTTTGACGGATATTTGTTTCATCATCGGGGTGGAGATCGGCATGTAAATTTTTGCCTTGAGCCCCAGCATCCGCGCCGCAAGGGCAACACCTTGCGCATGATTGCCCGCCGACGCCGCCACAACGGTTTTACATCCTGTTTTTTCGTGATGCACACGCACTGCATTATACGCGCCGCGCCATTTATAGGCATTGATCGGCCCTAAATCCTCACGTTTGATGAAGATACGATAAGGGGTGTTCGGCATGGCCGGTATTTCCTGAAGCGGCGTGGGGGCACCTGCATGATAGACCCGGGTGCGGGCGCGCAAGATTTCTTCGAATAATTGGTCTTCCAGCTTGGGGTTCATCTTTTATCTTTCGTCAGCAAGCTCTCTTTTTAACGATCACGGGGCAGGGTCGCAAGATGGGTATGATAATACAATCTTATGTTAATATAACGCCTGCCTAAGGCTCTCTTGTGCCCTTATACAGACAAGAAAATATCTTGGCTCTGCCGAATTTGTGTTACACGATGCAGACATGAGATCCTGTGACAAAGAAGGAACACGTATGAAACAAAATCTGTGCATGGCGGTGATGCTGTGGGGTCTGCTCGGGGTTGTCCCGGCTTTGGCGGCGGATACAGCCAAAAAAGAAGAAAAAGTGATTACGGCCACGGAAGACAAAACACCGCTGACGGAATGGATTGAGGCTGAAAATAAGCTGATCGATACGTTGTCTGCTGAAGATAAAAAGGCGTTTTACGTGATGCGCAACAAACACGGCATCTTACGCAGTATCCGCGTTGTTGACCGGGATGTGGGAAAGGCGGTCAAAGCCTGTGCCAAGGCCAATGCCGGATTAAAAAAAGAGATCACGGACCGTTATCAAGACTGGCAGAACGCGGTTTTGCCGATTTTGGATACGGCCGAAAAATTTTTGAACGAAGAAGTAGAAACGCAAACTGTTGTTGTCCCCAGCGATTTTAAATATGTGCTGAAGATGAATGATAAAGCGTTTGAATATGGTGAGAAGCAAATTCGTAAAGAACCGGTGACCACCGAAGAAGCCTGCCGCGGATTGATTGACAGTATGGACCGAACCGAAAATGACCTGATTGAACTGCTTCAGGATGCCTTGCTCCCCGAGGAAGTGATCCGGCAACGTCTGGAACGCCTTGAGAAGGAAAAAGAGAAGAAAAAAGAGCAGGAACAAGCGAAAGAGGCGGCCACGCCGGAATAGTTTGTTGTCATGAAAATCCTTCAGGTGATGGCCGGAGCCGAACAAGGCGGCGCAGAAACGGCTTTTGTTGATATTTGTATTGCGCTTCACGAAGCCGGGGAACGGGTCGAAGTGGTCACACGTCCGAATGCGGTGCGTGTGCCGCAATTGGAACAGGCGGGGATTAAAGTACATACCGCCCCGTTTAGCGGCACGCTGGATGTGTTTACTACCTGGCGTCTTTCGCGAGTTATCACCCAGTTTGAACCTGATATTGTCCAGACATGGATGGCGCGTGCGGCCAAAAAAACCCCGAACTGGTCACAGATGAAAACGCCCCGCAAGTTTTTGAATGTCGCGCGGTTGGGGGGCTATTACAAAATCAAAAACTTTAAAACGGCAGATTATTTTATCACGAATACAGAAGACTTACGCCGCTATGTGGCCGATGCCGGGATCCCCCCTGACCGCATACGCCATATCAACAACTTTGCCAAAATGGTGGATACCGCACCCCCTGTGCATCGGTCTGATTTACACACCCCTGACACTGTACCAGTGATTTTATCTCTGGGCAGGCTTCATGAAAACAAGGCGATTGATGTGGCGATCAAGACACTCGCCGAAATCCCGCAGGCATATCTATGGATCGCCGGAGAGGGTGATTTGCGCCCGGCATTGGAACAACTGGCGCGTGATATCGGGGTTCATGACCGGGTTCGGTTTTTGGGATGGCGTACCGATCCCTATGCGTTGCTCCGGGCATCAGATGTGTGTTTGTTTCCGTCACGGGCGGAGCCGTTTGGTAATGTGGTGATACAGGCATGGTCAACGCGAACGCCGCTAGTGGTTTCGGATGCCGATGGCCCCCGTCAGATTTGTACGCCGGGCGAAGATTGCCTGATGGTACCGCGCGAAGATACTTCAGGGTTTGCCACAGCCATTCAGCGCGTTTTATCGGATAAAGGCCTCGCGCGTCAACTGACTGACCGCGGATATCACCAATTCCAAACCCATTTTACCGCCCAGAAAACGGTCAGCGATTATATGGGATTTTATCTAGAGATCATGAAACGCGAGAAGATGATCTAATCACAAAAAGTTGATGGAATAACAGCGCAAGAATCACAAAAGCCCCCGCCTGATGCGCCGCCGCTACAGGAATATAGAGTTGTGATAGAAGGGCAGACAATCCCAGAACGACCTGAAGCAAGATAGCCGCGGCCAAAAAACCGTTTTGGGCTTTCCAGGCAAATATAAGGACAACACACGCCGTGATAACGGCGATCCAGCGATGAACAAATTGTACGGCGGCGGCGTCATGATGTAACGAAGCCAAACCCGTGACTTCAGGCGGTATCCAGTGATGATCCATCATCGGCCATGTGTTATAGATCATGCCGGCATCAAGCCCTGCGGTGAAGGCTCCCCATATGATGGTCAGAACGATCAAGATTAAAGAGGCATATCCCCATCGGCGAAGGGACGGGGCAACATGTTGAACCGGTACGGGTTTTAATCGTGACGACAGGTCAAACGCCATCCAGAGCAGATAGACAAAAATAATCATCGCCAGTGATAGGTGCGCCGCTAGGCGGTAATGGGAGACCGAAGGCCGATCCACGAGGCCACTGACCACCATGTACCATCCCATCACGGCCTGCATGCCGCCCAAAAACAGCGCGAATAAAAGGCGCGGTTTGTAGCCCGAAGGAATCATGTTCTTGATCCAGAAATAGATCAGCGGAATCGCATAAACCAGCCCAATAAGGCGACCCCAGAACCGATGAAACCACTCCCAGAAAAAGATGTATTTGAAATCATCCATCCCCATCCAGTAGTTTTTGTGAATGAATTCGGGGGTTTGCTTATATAAATCGAACACCCGGTTCCATTCCGTGTCTGAGAGGGGGGGGATGGCACCGATCAGGGGTTTCCATTCCACCATTGATAGCCCGGATTCCGTCAGGCGGGTGATGGCACCAATCACGGCCATGCACAGCACCATAAAGGCCGAAAAATACAGCCAGTTGATGACAGATTTGGGCACAGTCTGGGTCATGTGATCAAGATGAATTGACTTTTGTTCGATGTATTGCATTTATAGCGGCACATGACAGAAAGCAAGGGCACATATTTTAAAACGGACGTAATTATTATCGGCGCGGGGCCAGTGGGTCTGTTCGCCGTTTTTGAACTGGGTCTGTTGGACATGAAGGCGCATCTAGTGGATATTTTAGATCGTCCGGGGGGGCAGTGCGCCGAACTTTACCCCGAAAAACCAATTTACGATATTCCGGGCTTTCCCGTGATTACGGGACAAGGCTTGACGGAGAACCTGATGGCGCAGATCAAGCCATTTGCACCGGTATTTCATTTTTCACAAATGGCCTGCGCGCTGAAACGTCTGGAGAGCGGGCATTGGGAATTAACCACGGATGAAGGTAACAGAATCGAAGCCCCGGTGATTGTCATTGCCGCAGGCGGGGGGTCATTCGTGCCCAAAAAACCAGCTATCCCAGGTATTGAGCCGTATGAAGGCACGTCAGTTTTTTATGCCGTGCGCAAGATGGATCAATTTAAGGGTAAACATATCCTGATTGCTGGCGGCGGAGATTCCGCGCTGGACTGGACATTGAATCTTCAACCTATTGCTAACTCCATTGCGCTGGTGCATCGCCGTGATGATTTTAGAGCCGCCCCGGACAGTGTACATAAAATGCGAGCCTTGGTAGCCGAAGGGAAAATGAAACTGCATATCGGGGATATCAAATCCTTGACAGGTGAAGGGGCACAGATAACGTCCGTGCATATTCATTCCAAGGACGCCGGAGATCAGGAGATATCCTGTGACACCTTGCTGGCCTTTTATGGGCTGACGATGAAATTGGGGCCCATTGCCGATTTCGGGCTTCATCTTCATGAGAACTTGATTCCTGTGGATACTGAGAAATTTGAAACCAGCCAGAAAGGTATTTTTGCGATTGGCGATATCAATTACTATCCGGGGAAATTGAAATTGATTTTATCTGGGTTTCACGAGGCGGCCTTGATGGCACAACAGGCCTTTCGTTATGTGTATCCGGATAAGAAATTAAGATTTCAATACACAACATCCTCTTCTGCGCTTCAGGAAAAACTGGGCGTGAACGATCAGGCTGGATAAGGTCATGAACATGTCTTCATTTTCGGTGATCGATACTTCGTCTCTGGCGTATCAAACGGTTTGGCGCGAAAGACGCTATCTCTTTAGATTGATGGTATTTCCCCTGCTGATTAAACTGGCTTGTTTTATTTTTGCGCTCTCCGCCGGGTTTCAGGATAATATTTTGCGTCTGACGCTGTGTTTGATCCCGGCCTATCTGGCCGAAGGATGGATGATCGCCCATTTTGTTCGGTTGATCGGGTTTAACCAACGCTGGCCGTTTCGGCCGTCAGGGGACATAGATCAAGATCGGCCACAAATCATTATGCGCGCCCGGGGTGTTCTGGGCGGGGCGGTGGCGTATACGTTGATTAATATGGCGATTGGTGCATTTATTGCGATGATGATGACCGTCATTCCTTTTGATGCCGCGCCAGATGACGTTAATCCTCAATCCGCCCTTCTCGGGCTATGTTTGCTGGCTTTTTCGGTGTGGGCGTTCCGCTTTGTGTGGGTACATATTCTGGTTGCCCTTGATATTCCGCCTCAACGGATGTTGATGATGTTGGCGTCACGTGGGATCACACTTCGTCTCATGGGGGTATGGGGACTGTGTTATGTGCCCGTGATGGCCGCGATGTTGATGCTCGTCTCTCTTCTGTTCTCTCCTTTTGCGGGGACTGAATCGATGGCCTCTGCCGGTCAATTCGGCGTGATTGTGGTGCGTGTGGCGTTTGACACGCTCAAGGCGCTTTTTTGCACGGCGGGGCTGACCTTGGCGTTTCAATATTTTCTGGGACAGACCAAATGAAAATCCATGTCACAGATCAGCAAGGAAACGCACATGAACTGGAAGGTATCGAAGGCTGGCGCGTGATGGAAATCATCCGCGATTATGGGCTTCCGATCAAGGCCGAATGCGGCGGTGCCTGTGCCTGCGCAACGTGCCATGTTTATATTGCCCCCGAATGGACCCAAAAATTATATCCCATGCAGGATGAAGAGCGCGATATGCTGGACGTTGCCCCCAATGTGACGGATTATTCCCGTCTGTCGTGCCAGATTATTATGACCGAAAAATTTGATGGATTAACCTTGACCCTGGCCCCCGGAAGCGAACCATGATGCCTGCCCTAAAACAAAAAAAAGAACAGCAACAAGATGAACGATTTGATGTCGAAACACATTTCGGGTTTGGCGATAACTGGGCGGAATATGCGGCACATATTACGCCGGAAAAAATCGCACAGGCCGAAGCGGGGCTATATAAACTGGTGCCCGCATCTGATATCGCCGGAAAAACATTTTTAGATATTGGATGTGGCTCCGGGCTTCATGCGCTAGCCGCGCTTCGGGCAGGGGCACGGCACGTGACGGCGGTTGATTTTGATCCTACCTCTGTCAAGACGACCCGCCGCGTGATCGAACAAAACTGGACACAGAACAACGTCGATATGTTTTCGTATAACATCCTTGACCCCTCTGGGTATCAATCCCTGTCTGCGTCAGGATACGATATTGTCTACAGCTGGGGTGTGCTTCATCATACGGGGGACATGATGTCGGCGATAAAAAATGCGGCGTCGCATGTCGCCCCGGGCGGGCTTTTTGTTATTGCGCTCTATAAACACTCCCCCCTGTGCGCGGCATGGCGGGTGGAAAAGAAAATTTATTCTAAATTGCCAAACTGGGCGCGCGTTCCGCTTAATTTAATATATGCGGGGGCGATGCTGGGGGTGATGGCGGTGCGTGGGGGTGATCCGGTGGCCTATGTCCGTGATTATCAAACCAAACGCGGGATGCGCTTCATGAATGATGTCATCGACTGGATGGGGGGATACCCGTATGAATCACTCTCCGCCCAAGACACACAAAAAAGTGTTGAAGCCATGGGCTTTCAACAGGTTGCCGCTTATAACACAGAGCCGCCCAAGGGATATGGCGTGTTTGGCTCCGGGTGCGGGGAATATGTATTTCGGCGTGTTTAGTTCTTTGTCATATTTTTTATTGACAGAATGCAAGTCAGCTCTTACATTTCTGTTTTATGAAACAAACCCTACCGCCCACGCCTGAACAAAACCAAGCACGTATAATGCTTCTTGACCTGCATGATCAGGTTGTCAGCCTTCGTTATGCTTTCTCCAAAGTAGGAAAAACGCGTCCTGATCCTGACAAAGAACTCTCTGCGCCCTTTAACAAGAACTCGGCAGACGAATCTCAACGTATTTATCATCTTCCAATAGAAATCTCCGGCATACTTCATGGAAACGGACATCATTTAGGCCTTAAGTTTTTTATTCGTCCGGATAGTGATTTCTATTTACCTGCGAGAATAAATGCGCGTGATGTCTCAAAACTTGTAGACGATCTTCGAGCCCAACCGCGCACGCCAATTATTGAGTGGAATTTAGCGCAGATGAATGCGGCGGAAAAGTTTATCTCCTTACTACCCGTATCTGAACATCAAAGTATCTCAGAATGGCTAGTTGATGCTTTTCAGCAAACAAACCGCAGAGAATTTGAATCGGCGCTGGAACGTAATTTTCCTGTATTCACATGGCGACCTGAAAGAGGATACGAACCTGAGGCTATATAAAACGTCTTAGGACACTGTCCATTCTGCCTCGATAAAACGTGTCTTGCCCGGTGTGATCAGGGTTTGCGCATCCACTTTGACGGAATGAAGCTTGCCTTCAATTTCCCGTTCCCAGAAATTCAGGAATTTATGCAGGTTCGGAAAACTTGGGGCTCGGTCATAATCCTGCCAGATAAAACTTTGTAGGAATGCGGGGTAATCCGGCAGATGATATAAAATCTCCGCCGTGGTCAGACGGTAGTCTTTTAACTGAATGATGAAATCGGCCATCGGGCGATTAAACCTCCTGTTTCTTCCATGATCTCGCAAAACCTTCTGTTTCGCCAAATTTCATTATGGAAGGACAAGAGTTAATCTTTTCTTAAAAAATGACCCTTGAAAAACTTGATCTTTGACAGGGGAGGGGCTATATATTTGGCACTCCCTTAAGGGGAGTGCTAGCATGCTCATGGTGAGGTGCTGGTTTTATAACGAAATCAAATGTTTAGGAGAAAAAACGATGAAATTTCGTCCATTGCATGACCGGGTACTCCTGCGTCGTATCGAGCAGAACGAGAAAACAGCCGGCGGCATTATCATTCCGGATACCGCCAAAGAAAAGCCGATGGAGGCCGAAGTTCTGGCCGTAGGCCCTGGCGCATACAACGAAGACGGCGATGGCCGTATGGCACTGGATGTCAAAGCCGGTGACCGCGTTCTGATTTCCAAATGGTCGGGCACCGAAATTACCGTTGATGGCGAAGAGCTGTTGGTGGTGAAAGAGTCTGACATCATGGGCATTATCGAAGGCGCGAGTGCGTCCAAGAAAAAAGCCGCTTAATTCATTTTGATTTTTCTGGAGAAAAAATATGACTGCTAAACAAGTAAAATTTCAGGCCGAAGCCCGCGAGAAAATGCTCCGTGGGGTGGATATTCTGGCTAATGCTGTAAAAGTCACGCTCGGCCCCAAGGGTCGTAACGTGGTGATCAACAAATCCTTTGGCGCGCCGCGCATCACCAAAGACGGTGTAACCGTTGCCAAGGAAATCGAACTGGAAGACAAGTTCGAAAACATGGGCGCGCAGATTGTCTGCGAAGCCGCCAAAAAACAAAATGATCAGGCCGGGGACGGAACAACAACCGCTACCGTACTGGCGCAAGCTATCGTGCGCGAAGGCGTCAAAGCTGTGGCCACGGGTGTTAACCCGATGGATCTCAAGCGCGGGATCGACAAGGCTGTGGCCGAAGTCGTCGCCGATGTCGCCAAACGTGCCAAAAAAGTAAAAAGCAATGATGAGATCGAGCAAGTCGGTACGATTTCTGCGAATGGCGATACCGAGATCGGCAAAATGCTGGCCGAAGCCATGGCAAAAGTCGGCAACGAAGGCGTGATTACGGTCGAAGAAGCCAAATCACTCAACACCGAACTGGAAGTTGTTGAAGGGATGCAGTTTGATCGTGGGTACCTTTCCCCATATTTCATCACCAATGCAGACAAGATGGTGTGTGAACTGGATAATCCTTACATCCTCTTCAACGAGAAAAAGCTCTCGAACCTTCAGGCGATGCTCCCTGTACTTGAGGCCGTGGTGCAATCCGGCCGTCCGTTGCTGATTGTGGCGGAGGATGTGGAAGGCGAAGCCTTGGCAACGCTTGTGGTCAATAAACTGCGGGGTGGTCTGAAAGTAGCGGCTGTCAAAGCCCCTGGCTTCGGTGATCGCCGCAAAGCGATGCTGGAAGATATGGCTATTTTGACCAATGGTCAGATGATTTCCGAAGATCTGGGCATCAAGCTGGAGAACGTGACCCTGAATATGCTGGGTCAGGCCAAGAGAGTGCGTATCACCAAAGACGATACCACCATCATTGACGGCAAAGGCGCAAAAAAAGAAATCGATGCCCGCGTTTCCCAGATCAAAGCACAGATCGAAGAAACCACCTCTGATTACGACCGCGAAAAACTTCAGGAACGCTTGGCCAAACTGGCGGGCGGCGTGGCCGTCATCCGTGTGGGCGGCGCCACCGAAGTGGAAGTAAAAGAACGCAAAGACCGTGTGGATGATGCGATGCATGCCACGCGTGCCGCAGTTGAAGAAGGCGTCGTTGCCGGTGGTGGTGTGGCTTTGTTGTATGCCACGAAATCGCTCGCGACCCTGAAAGGCGATAATGCCGACCAACAAGTCGGGATTGATATCGTCCGTAAGGCCATTCAGTCCCCGATCCGTCAAATTGCCGCGAATGCCGGCAAAGAAGGCGCGATCATCGTGGGTAAACTGATGGATCAAAAAGACACCAACTTTGGCTATGACGCGCAGAATGATAATTACTGTGACATGGTCAAGGCAGGTATCATTGATCCAGCCAAAGTGGTTCGCACGGCTCTTCAGGATGCGGCGTCTGTGGCCGGTCTCCTGATCACGACCGAAGCGATGATTGCGGATGCCCCCGAAGATAAAAAAGCCTCTGCCCCTGCTGGCGGCATGGGCGGCATGGGCGGCATGGGGGATATGGACTACTAAGTCCCTGTTTCATCACCCATTTAATCATACGAAAAAGGCCGGGCATTCCTCGGCCTTTTTTTGTTGTTTCTTGCACTGTTTGTTGTCCTCGCGCATACTCTTGTTATGACTGATCCGGCTTCGCCATTGCCGAAAGACCCCATATCTTCTGCGCCCTCTGCGCCCTCTGCGCCGCGGCGCCGCAGGAAACCGGCACCTCAACTCTCGGCTCAATCCAAATGGATGGGGTTTGTTGTGCTGGGCTTTGGCGTTTTGGCGGTCACGGCGACTCTGTTGCTCGCGCTGAATATGCGTGACACGGCAACATCTGAAAATTCTTCTGAAGTGAGAGAGGATAAACCGTCTGAGGCCGCCACCGAAGAAAACATGGTGGATACACTCAAGAGCATGACACAGGAAACACGTGAACGTTCTGAGCCTGCGCCCAAGGTGAATGTGTCGCGCGAACGTCAGGAAAATATTAAGGAATCGGCCATCACGGGCATGTGGCAGACCCAAATTGACGGCGGCAAGGCCGTACTTCAGATTGAAAATAATGTGTACCGGATTATCATTTCATTCGAAAATCCGAATTTATCGCGCCGATATTCAAACGGCACTTACCGCCTGATCAAGGATATTCTTGTTTTTTACCCGAACCCGGCGTGGGGTGCGCCCGAAGTGCCGGAAGGATCGCCGAGTATTGATTATGATGCCTTAACGCAATCAGAATTTCCTATCTTGGTCTCTCGTCAACGCAATAATTTAGTGTTTATTCACCCGGATGACGAAATGGTTCCCTCAGGTATTTATCGTCCCAGCGACAGCCCGCTTTTATCCTTGATCGAGACAGGTATTGCGGTATGGGAGCCTCTCCGTTAAGCTTTTCGAATGCCTGAACTCCCCGAAGTTGAAACCGTTGTGCGTGGCTTAAGGGCGCATCTTGTTGGCAAAAAAATTCTATCCATTGATACCTATCGCAAAAACTTACGGCTTCCCTTTCCCGCGAATATGCAGAAAAAATTGGCGGGTCAGACGATTACGGCTCTCTCCCGCCGGGCAAAATATATTTTGATACAGGTGACGAATGGCTGGTGCCTTGTCATTCATTTGGGGATGTCGGGGCGTATTCGGACGAGCTCTGAACCTACCCGCGAAAAACACGATCATTTTCAGATGGTTCTTGCGGATAAAACACATATCATCCTGAATGATGCGCGCCGTTTTGGTTTTGTCCTGTTGCTCACAGAGTCAGAAAGACTAACGCATCCCGCGTTTCGTTCGCTGGGGCCAGAGCCGTTGTCACCGGATTTTTCTGGACCCGTGCTCTATCAACGGCTTAAAGATAAAAAAACGGCCATTAAACTCGCGTTGCTTGATCAACATATCGTGGCGGGTATAGGGAATATATATGCCTGTGAGGCATTATATGAATCTCGCATTCATCCCCTTCGTTCTGCCGGGGCACTGACGGCACCAGAATGTGATAGGCTGGTCTCTGCACTTCAATCTGTGCTGGATCGAGCGATCCGGGCAGGGGGGAGCACCCTTAAAGATTACCGGCAAGTGAGTGGTGAAAGTGGATATTTTCAGCATGACTTTCATGTCTATGATTGTGAAGGGCAAAAATGCACAGCCTGTGCGTGCAATATTTTAAAAACAGGCGGCATACAGCGTATCGTTCAAGGAGGACGATCGACTTTTTTTTGCCCGCAGGTGCAAACATGAAAAATATTCACCGGGTGTTGAGTTGTGTTTTGATCCTGATTTTGGCCGTGTGTTTTTTTATGACCAAAGCGCAGGCACAGGGAACAACAGACTTTTTTGATAGCCTGTATGACATCCCCCGGATGCCGGGTTTGAAGGAGATGCCTGAATTCTCCCTCAATTTCGAAAGCCCGCAGGGACGCGTAGCCGAGGCAGGGGCAACGTTTTCAGGGGTCAATCCTGCCGATATTTTACGGTTTTATCATCAGGTTTTACCGTCCTTTGGCTGGCAGGCGCGGGGCGAGGTCTTCTTTGTCAGAGATGGGGAAATCCTGCACATCGTGGTTGATGAACCCGATACCCCCGGTATAGTCCGGTTGTATATATCGCCATCTCCTTGATAAATATAAGATTTTTGTTGCCCCCCTTTTGCTTGACAACCCCACGTCAGACGCGTACAACTCACCATCTTATTAACAGTTTTTTTGGAATATATACACATGGCTAATCATGCTTCCGCAAAAGTTCGTATCCGCCGCAACGCCCGCCGTGCGGTCATTAATGGTGCTCGCAAAAGCCGCGTGCGCACCTTCACGAAAAAAGTAGAAATCGCAATTGCTTCGGGTGATGCAAGTGCCGCTGAGGCCGCCCTGAAAGCGGTGCGTCCGGAAATGCAACGCGGTGCCGCCAAGGGTATCATGAAAAAGAAAACAGCATCCCGTAAGATTTCCCGTCTTTCGGCACGGATCAAGGCCATGAAGGCCGCTTAATATAAAGAAGAATTTCCTCAAGAATATGTTTTTAAAACCCCGAAAAAATCACCGGGGTTTTTTAATAATAAAATAGTTGGCATTGAGTAACAAAAAAGTAAAATAGAAAAAATATTTCTTTTTTCATTTTTTCATTTTTTTCAGTTGCCCACAAAAAAAAATGGGACTAGTGTTTTTAAATCATCTTCTGACAGCATGTAAAAAAGACTTTAAATATGTGCCGTGCATGAATGTGAAATGTAGCGTGATTTATAAGGGGAAACAAAAAAATCACCCCCACAAACTTTAGGTAAAAAGTTAGAGTGTGTTTCTTTTTTTCTGCGTAAGTGGAAAAAATGGGAGGGGAAAGAGTACAAACCGTCTTATTCCAAAGATTGTCATTTTGTATTCGTACCTGTTGTTAAGCAAATCATATAGGGCATAAATGACCGATATATCTATCGGTCAGGGGGTCTATTGTCTTCTTTGTTTTATACGTCTGTCAAAATTTTTAGTGCGAGTGGAGCCGATACACATGTCTGAAGTTGGTAATGTTAATGCGAGTGGTATGAGTTCAAATAAAGGCAAAACAAAAAAGGCAGCAGATTCCTTTGCCCCAGGTGCAGATATTCTCAAATCTTGGAATGACGTTCATAAAGCCTTGCGCAGTGAATTCGGCGAAACGGTGTTTCGGAGCTGGCTCAAACCGCTGACGCTTCAAGCTTGCTATCATGGTACGCTCGAAGTGTCCGTGCCGACCCGTTTCATGCGGGATTGGATTCAAACCCATTACGCCAAGCGCATCCTGGAGATGTGTGGTCAAAAGAACCCTGAGATCAAACGTCTTGAAATCGTGGTCGTTCAGAACATGGTCTCTTTGGAAGAGGCGGCAGAAAAAACAAAGCCGGCGAAATCTAACCAGAATGGCAAGGGGCATGAGGCACCGGTTCTGGATGGTCAGACAGACCCGTTTGAATTGGCGTCACCGCTGGATGCGCGATTTACGTTTGACAGTTTTGTCGTGGGTAAACCGAATGCACTCGCACATGCGGCCGCTCGACGGGTCGTCGAAAGTGCGATTGTACCTTTCAATCCGCTTTTTATCTATGGTGGCGTCGGTCTTGGGAAAACACATTTGATGCATGCGATTGCCTGGGAACTTCGTGCGAAAAAACCTGAAAAGAAGGTGATGTATCTTTCGGCTGAGAAATTTATGTATCAGTTCGTCAAAGCCTTGCGTTCGAATGACACGATGGCGTTTAAGGAATTCTTCCGTTCGGTCGATGTGTTGATGATTGATGATATTCAATTCATTGGCGGCAAAGAATCGACGCAGGAAGAATTTTTCCATACGTTTAACGCGTTGGTGGATCAAAATAAGCAAATCATTATATCGGGAGACCGTGCCCCAGGTGATCTGGCGGGGGTAGATGAACGTCTGCGTTCGCGCCTGTCATGGGGTTTGGTTGCCGATATCCAGCCCAGCACGTATGAATTGCGTTTGGGTATTCTGAAAGCCAAACGGGATCAACTTCAAGCCAAGGTGCCGGAATCGGTGCTTGAATTTTTGGCGCTTAAGGTCATTTCCAACATCCGTGAACTTGAAGGTGCCTTGAACCGGATTGTGGCACATGCCGACGTCGCCCAGCAGGAAATCACGCTGGAGACAACACAGGATGTGTTGTCTGACCTGCTTCGTTCCCATGACCGCCGGATTACGATTGATGAAATTCAGCGTAAAGTGGCCGAACATTACAACATCAAATTGGGGGATATGCATTCGGCACGCCGGGCACGCAATGTGGCACGCCCCCGTCAGGTGGCGATGTTCCTGTCGAAACAGCTGACGGCGCGAAGCTTGCCTGAAATCGGCCGTAAATTCGGTGGACGCGATCATACAACGGTGATGCACGCCGTGCGCAAGGTCGAAGAGTTGGTCGGGGAAGATCCGTCTTTTGCCCAGGATGTCGAAGTCATCCGCCGCGCCTTGACGGGATAATATTCGGCCTTTGCACGGTTTCATGAAACGGGGCATATATGCCCCGTTTTTTTATTCTGTTTTGCCTGTAAATCACATGGGAAAACAGGACAAAACTGCTTGGCGGGGCACGTTAATATTGCTATATTTCTTTGGAATTCTTGACATTTTTGAAACGGATGATTCGCCCATGAAATTGAGTATTGATCGCGCCGCCCTGATGAGAGCGTTGGCTCACGTGCAAAGTGCCGTGGAGCGGCGTAATACCATTCCGATTTTGTCGAATGTTCTGCTCCGCGCTGAAGAAGGGGCACTGTCTTTATCCACCACGGACATGGAGATGGAGATCAATGAATCTGTTGCCGCCAAGGTCTCTAAACCCGGTGCCGCCACGGCACCGGCGGCTACGTTGTTTGATATCGTCAAAAAACTGAGCGATGAAGGCGCGGTTCAACTGGAACTCGACCCAACCGGCAACCAGATGAGCGTGAAGGCGGGGCGGTCTAATTTCAAACTGGCGTGTTTGCCGGTCTCTGATTTTCCTGAAATTGGTCAAGGTGATCTTCCGGCATCGTTCTCCATTCCGGCGAATGATTTGCGGGCGTTGATTGACCGTACGAAATTTGCCATGTCGACCGAAGAAACCCGTTATTACCTGAATGGTATTTATATTCACGCCGCTGAAAATAATGGGGTCAAGGTGTTGCGCGCTGTGGCCACGGATGGACATCGTCTAGCGCGTTTTGAAATGCCGCTTCCAGTAGGTGCCGAAGCCATGCCCGGCGTCATTATGCCCCGCAAAGCTGTTGGCGAAATTCGTAAGCTCGTCGAAGAGGCAGGAGATTCAATTCTCATCAGTCTATCAGGCGCCAAAATTCGTTTTGCGTTTGATCATATTGTTCTGACATCGAAATTGATTGATGGCACATTCCCTGACTATCAACGCGTGATCCCCCAGACAAATGATAAAATTGTTGAGGTCAACCCCAAGGCCTTCACCTCGGCGATTGACCGTGTATCCACCATTTCAGATGGTAAATCCCGGGCGGTTAAAATTACGCTGAGTGGTAAGACCATGACCTTGTCGGCTAATTCCCCCGAAGCCGGAAGCGCAACCGAAGACCTTGAGGTCAATGGTAATGACAACATGGAAATCGGGTTTAACGCCAAATATCTTCTGGATATTACCTCCCAGATCGAAGGTGATGGATGCCGGATGACCTTGGCGGATGCCGCATCACCCACGATTATTCAAGACACAGGCGACTCATCCGCGTTGTATGTATTGATGCCGCTTCGTGTGTAGGACGATAAGGTTCCTTTGTCTTAATAGCGAACGGATAGAACAGGTGTCTGTCTGATATGTCCTTATTTTATGTGTGGTTATGATCTCTCATGTCTTATATTTCACACATATCCCTCTCTCAGTTTAGATCTTATCAATATGCTGAAATTAAGAATATGGCCTCTGGTCTTGTTGTCATCACGGGGGCAAACGGCGCCGGGAAAACCAATATTCTTGAAGCGATCTCTCTGTTGAGCCCGGGGAGGGGCTTACGCAGTGCCCGGCACGAAGAGATACAGCATCATCCACAAACCCCGGATAACACCCCTCAGAACTTTTCCCCCTGGGCCGTATCGGCGGTGATCCAAACAGGTAGTAGCGACGTTCAACTCGGCACAGGTATCGACCCTTTGACGGGTAAGCGTATAATTCGAATTAATGGCGTCACGGCCAAATCACAAACAGCGTTGGCGGATTATGTATCCTGTCTGTGGTTAACGCCCCAGATGGATCGCCTGTTTATGGAGGGGGCGAGCGGCCGACGACGTTTTTTTGACAAGCTGATTTTTACCTTTGATCCGGCGCATGCCGGGCGCGTGACACGCTATGAAAATGCGATGTCCCAAAGATCAAAATTATTACGCGAGGGTCATGCAGATACAGCGTGGCTGACGGCACTTGAATCCCAGATGTCGGAAACGGGGGTGTCGATTTCGGCGGCTAGACTTGAATTTCTGGGTCAGCTTCAAACGGCCTGCGATTCTGCGGATATTCAGGAAACGCATTTTTTCCCGCATAGCCGTTTATCCTTAACCGGCACGACAGAAGAATTGCTTTTACGCCTGCCCGCCATTGAAGTGGAAGATATGCTGAGTTATCAATTGGCACAGTCCCGTGAACGGGATGCGGAAACCGGGGGTGCCGCCAGTGGCCCCCATAAAACAGACTTTTGTGCCGTTTTTTCGGCCAAGAACATGCCCGCGGATCAATGTTCAACCGGGGAACAAAAGGCACTTTTGATCGGCATTATTTTGGCGCATGCGCGGCTGATGCGCGCGGAAAAAAATCACGTACCGATCCTATTGCTGGATGAAGTGTCGGCGCATCTGGACGCCCAGCGGCGGCAGGCTCTGTTTGATCGTCTGATCCATCTGGGCGGGCAGGTGTTTATGACAGGGACTGATCCCGCTTCTTTTTCAGCCTGTCTGGGACGCGCGGCGTTTTTAACCGTCAGCGAGGCCAAAATCACCCCCCAAAACACTCCCTTGGCCGCATAAAAAACAAGGGGGTAAATCTGATCTTTTTAGGTGTGCGAAAGCCCTTAAAAATGCTATAAAAATCATCACATTAGATAGGTAAAAACTCATGACGAAAGTGGCCCAAAAAATGGAGCCTGAAGCTCAGGAACAAACATCATACGGCGCGGATTCCATTAAGGTTTTGAAAGGCCTTGATGCCGTTCGCAAACGTCCAGGTATGTATATCGGCGATACGGATGATGGGTCTGGATTACACCATATGGTGTACGAAGTCGTTGATAACGCAATTGATGAATCGCTGGCCGGACATTGCGACCGGATTGATGTGATGCTCAATGCCGATGGGTCGGTGACCGTGAAAGATAATGGCCGGGGTATTCCGGTAGATATTCACCCCGAAGAAGGGGTCAGTGCGGCCGAAGTCATCATGACGCAACTTCATGCGGGCGGAAAATTCGATCAAAATTCCTATAAAGTATCCGGCGGACTTCACGGGGTGGGTGTATCTGTTGTAAATGCGCTGTCTGAAAAACTGGATTTAAAAATTCGCCGTCAGGGGCAGGAATGGGCGATGCGGTTTCGCCATGGTGACGCCGAAGCGCCGCTTAAACCTGTACGTGCGCTGGAGCCGGGGGAACGTAACGGCACCGAAGTGACGTTTTTGCCGTCTGCTGAAACATTTACAAAGACGGAATTTGATTTTGATACGCTTGAAGACCGTCTGCGTGAACTGGCTTTTTTGAATTCAGGCGTCAATATTTACCTGACCGATGCGCGCGGCGATGAAAAGCGCATTGAACATCTTCACTATGAAGGCGGTATCCAGAGTTTTGTGGAATATCTGGATCGTTCCAAAAAAGCGATTATTAAATCGCCGGTATCGGTGATGTATGAAGATAAAACGGCTGGAATCACGGTCGAAGTCGCGTTGGAATGGACAGATGCCTATCATGAATCCATGTTGTGTTTTACCAACAACATCCCTCAGCGGGATGGCGGAACGCATCTTCAGGGGTTCCGGAATTCGTTGACCCGCGTCATTGGCAATTACGCCGATGAAAAGAAACTGATCAAAAAGAACGATATCAAACTGACCGGCGAAGATATGCGCGAAGGCATGACCTGTGTGCTGTCGGTTAAGGTGCCGGATCCAAAATTTTCATCCCAGACCAAAGATAAGCTGGTGTCATCCGAAGTGCGTCCTGTGGTTGAAACCGCGATCAACGAATATCTGGGCACATGGTTTGAAGAAAACCCGGCCGATGCCAA
The DNA here is from genome assembly GCA_017302165.1 of Alphaproteobacteria bacterium. GTDB lineage: Bacteria > Pseudomonadota > Alphaproteobacteria > Micavibrionales > Micavibrionaceae > UWPOB-MICAV1. The sequence goes on along the minus strand of JAFLCW010000002.1, from coordinate 17,007 downwards.
AACGATTGTCGGTAAAATCATTGAAGCGGCCACCGCGAGAGAGGCCGCGCGTAAAGCGCGTGACCTGACCCGGCGCAAAGGGGTCATGGATATTTCCAGTTTGCCGGGAAAACTGGCGGATTGTCAGGAACGTGACCCGGCACTCTCGGAATTATTTATCGTTGAGGGGGATTCGGCAGGCGGGTCTGCCAAGCAGGCGCGGGAGCGTAAAAATCAGGCCATTTTGCCGCTTCGGGGAAAAATACTAAACACTGAGCGCGCCCGTTTTGACAAAATGATTTCATCCGAACAGGTGGGCACACTTATTACCGCGCTGGGTACCAGTATCGGGATGGATGAATTTAACATTGATAAAATCCGGTATCATAAGATCATTATCATGACCGATGCCGACGTGGACGGATCACACATTCGCACGCTTTTGCTGACCTTCTTTTTTAGATATATGCCCAGCGTGATTGAACGCGGGTATTTGTATATCGCTCAGCCGCCTCTCTATAAAGTCAAGCGCGGCAATTCTGGCGAAACATACCTGAAAGATGATGCCGCCATGGAAGAATATTTGATTAACGCGGCTATTTCCGACCTGCGCCTTGTGGCGGCGGACGGCGTGACCCGCGCGGGCAATGACCTCAGGGATGTTATTCAAAAATCCCGCACACTTCGTACGGCGGTGAATACATTGACCCAAAAGACAGGCAACCGTCAGGTGGTGGAACAAGCCGTTCTGGCGGGATGTTACGCCGAAACTCCGGCGGAAGATGCGGCTGAAAAACTGGCGGGACGTATGAATGCACTCGCTGGTAAGAATGAAAAAACATGGTCGTGCGAATTTTCGCCCGTGGCGGGTTTTGTGTTGACGCGCCGGGTGCGCGGGGTCGAAGAACGCGTGCGTCTGGCCATTGATCATATCCGTTCACCGGATGCCCGGCGGATGCAATCCATGGCGGATTGGGTGCGGGATACGTTCGGCCAGTCATCGAAATTGATGGCGGGGGATAAATCTGTGGCGTCTGTGTCAGGGCCGGCGGGTCTGGTTGAATCCGTACTGGAACAAGGCCGCAAAGGGCTTCAGATGCAACGGTATAAAGGTCTGGGGGAAATGAACCCCGAACAATTGTGGGAAACGACGCTCGACCCCAATGCCCGGGTGCTTCTTCAGGTCACGGTCAAGGATGCGGAAAAAGCTTCTGAGCTGTTCTCAACTTTGATGGGGGATGTGGTCGAACCACGCCGTGATTTCATCGAAGAAAACGCTCTCAAGGCACAGGTGGATGCTTAGTAATGTCGGGTGATATTGCTTTTCTTTCTTGTGAATTCTGGAACGAAATGATGCCTTCATTTTTTGAAGGATTTGGTATTGTCTTGGGTATTGTTATAGGTGTTCTTATAAACATTTTAGTTAATGACCGTGTAAATAACTCTATCAAAAATAAGGCAAAAAAAGCATTAGTCTTTGAACTTAATTGTAATCTAGTAAAAATTGATGAATTTCTGCGTGAGTTAAATAACTACGAACAAAAAGTAATTTCCGGTCATGTAGAAATGTCAAAATATTACGGATATTTTAAATTTTCTGATATTTTTAGTGCTACTTGTATACAGCTATATCAAAATGGCTTTTTTGCAGAATATCTTGGTTCCCAAGATAAGATGCATGTAATGTCTGGTTTGCAAAACGCTATAAACTCTCTATCTGTAAGTAGCGAACAAATGATAAATAACTCCATAGAATCAAATAGAGTTTCTGCCAGTAAAAAATCAGAGCTATGGGAAACGGAGACTAAGCCAAAGGCATTTAATGAGATACAGTTTTGGCGGAAAAAGCTTACTGAAGGTAAAAAATCCTTCGAAGATGTTGTTAAAATATTTAATTAGTTAGATGACCTCTCTTCTTCAAAAACTTTCTGAACATGTGGGGCAGGCCTTTGCGGCGCAGGGGCTGGATTCCGCTTTTGGCCGGGTGATGGTGTCTGATCGTCCTGATCTGGCGCAATTTCAATGTAACGGGGCGATGAACGCCGCCAAGGCGGCCAAAAAGAACCCGCGAGAGGTCGCCGGAGCCATCGTCGAGAGTCTTTCAGCGCAGGATATCTTTACGCAGGTCAGTATCGCCGGGCCTGGTTTTATTAATCTCAATATCTCTGATGCCTATCTGGCGGCTCATCATGCGCCGCAGGGACATGACCCCCGTGAAGGTGTTCCGTTGTTTGCCCAAGGTGAAACGGCGATACTGGATTATGGCGGCCCTAATATCGCCAAAGCCATGCATGTGGGGCATTTACGTGCCGCGATTATCGGGGATTCCGTTCGCCGGATCATGACATTTGCCGGATATAAGACACTCGGCGATGTCCATATGGGGGATTGGGGCACCCATATGGGTATGTTGATCGGTGATTATATGCGCCGAGGTGAAACGGATATTGTGACCCAAACAAATATTAACGACGCTGAATCTGTTCAGGCCTTAATGGAAGATATGGCCATTCGTTACCCCAAGGCCGCGGGCGAAGCCAAGGCCGACCCCGCCTTGATGCAGGAAGCCCAAGAAAACACCGTTAAATTGCAGGACAAGGCAGAGCCATATTATTCCTTGTGGCAGATGATCCGCCGTGTGTCTGTTGTCGGGATGAAGCGTAACTATGATGCGCTGGGCGTTCATTTCGATTTGTGGAAGGGCGAGGCCGATGTGCATGATTATATTGCCCCGATGGTGGAGGATCTTAAGGGTAAAGGTATAGCCGAGTTAAGTGACGGTGCTGTTGTTGTGCCCGTGGCCATGCCGGATGATAAAAAAGAAATGCCACCCATGATTTTGTATAAACGCGATGGCGCGGTCATGTATGGCACCACGGATATGGCGACATTGGTGGAGCGCATGAAGCTCTATCAACCATCAAAAATTGTGTACATCGTTGACCAACGGCAAAATCTTCATTTCGAACAATTATTTCGTGCCGCGCGAAAGGCACAGATTGTGCCGGGAGCGGTTGAATTAACCCATGCCGGGTTTGGCACGATGAATGGCACGGATGGCAAGCCGTTTAAAACCCGCGAAGGCGGCGTCATGCGCCTTGAAGATTTGATCGATATTACCATCGAAAAAGCGAGAGCCCGTATGGCCGAAGCCCATGTGGCCGAAGATTTTGATGCCACCGAGCGTGATGATGTCGCGCACAAGGTGGCGATTGCGGCCATCAAATTTGCCGATCTTCAAAATGCCCGTCAGGCAGATTATGTGTTTGATCTGGATCGCCTCTCGCGATTTGAAGGAAAAACCGGGCCTTATTTGTTGTATCAGGCGGTGCGGATTAAATCTCTTCTACGCCGCGCTGAAAAATCTATAGATTTTAATGCGTCTTTGATATTGGATGAGCCAGATCGGCCGCTTGCGCTGTTGTTAGCTGAATTCCCCGAAGCAGTTGAGGCCGCGCTGAAAAACTACGCGCCCCATTATTTATGTGAGTATGCTTTCCGGTTGGCGCAAACTTTTAGTTCTTTCTATGGGAACTGCCATATTCTCTCAGAAACGAATATCGATATTCGGAATTCCCGGCTGGCACTCTGTGCCATGACGTGCCGCCAGATGGATATTGTGCTGTCCTTGCTGGGGATAGACATACCCGAACGCATGTAAGCGTCCCTAGGCCGCTTTTATCTCTGTGGTGATTTTGGGCTTACGTCCGCGTTTTTGTGGGCGAACTGTTCGGCCTGTGGTTTTTTCGATCGCGTTGAGGAAATCATCTGAACCCCTAGGGCGTCCTGTATGAAGATGCGTTTGAATCATTGTCAGTTCCTGCGGGTGTGGCCATTCCTGAACAAACCCCGCCCAATCCGGCTTTAAAAAGGGAATAACGCGGTCTTGCATCAACCGATCATCGCGCCCCTTGCAATGAGCGCGGCAGGACGACCATAAATAGCTTTCGGGGGTGGGGGCAATGCCGGACAGCACAGGTAAACGCTCCATCATGCGCGCCGCTGATAGCAAAGAGGATTCATCCATCGGGTAAGAATAAAACCGGTTTTGGAATAAGTGCCCCACCAAATTTTCTCGGTCATTCATGTATAACGTGTAGCGGCGATGCGCTTCGCCGATGGCATCGGCCAGAGAATGTTCATGCCGAGGCACAGCTATCAAATGAATTTGATTGGGAAGCAGGGCATAAGCCCATATGCCGACGCCTTGTTTGTCACATTGTTCTTTCAAGAACGCCGTGTAGGTTTCAAAATCTTCCTTGTCATTAAAGATAAAGTCATCGCGTTGCGCCCGCTGGCAAATATGGTGCGGGGTGTCGGGAATAACAAGGCGGGCGGTGCGAGCCATCAGAATCCTTACATCATACGAATCTGTATATTGATACGGATTATACTGTCCCCGAATTTAACGGGCAAGCAAAACCTGATAAAAATGATAGGTAGCGGTGGCAGGGGTGCCATTACCTTCGAAACAGCCCGCCGAACGGCCATTCAGTTCAGTCACCGAAATGGGGTCACCGACCATGGAAAACCCGCCGATGAATTTTGCTGTCACATTCACGGTGCTACCCGTCACACGGGGGGGATTGCCCGAAGGATTGGATATCCCAAGGCGTGTATTGATCTCTGCGCAGACAGTTTTATCAACGTTCGGAAGTATCAGCAAAAGATCTGCCGCACTGGCCACGGCGCCATCAGTACCGACGCCGCTCACGCGGGTGGTGCCATTAATCACCCAGGGGCTGGCGTTGTTGGCTTGGGCAGGCGGATTTTGCCAGACCATTTGCCCACCCTGAGGGTTAAAGATCTCACACGCCCCCGATGTGCAGGCGGGATTGGTATAACCTGTGACAGATGTATTTTCAAAGTCGAGTAAGCTTTCAGATACCCGCCGCACCCGAATTTTACTGACCGCCCGTTCCATGTATTGTGCGTAAGATAAAATATCCCCGGCCGCAACACGCGCTTGTTGGATCGTAAAATTCCCAGTGCCTTGTTGGGCGCTTCGGGTAAAGGTAAAGGCAAGTGCGGCAAACAACACAATGCCGATCAAGACAAAGACAAAGACGTTCCCCTGTTCAGGGTGAGAAGTTTCAGGATTATTCACGGCGTTCGCCTTTTTTAAACAGAACCTGATGAATATTCTCCCCGGCTTCGCGTACGATGGTGGCGATATCATCAGTTAGTGTCGTTTTGCGATAGGGTTGTGGGCTTATGGGTGATGTGGCGGTTTCTTTGACCAGCGTGTCCCAAGCAGATGATGTCACGGGTGGCGCGAGCGGTGCCGCCAAAGCCATATCCGGCGAAACCGAAGATGTTTCCGTAGGCATAGACGGGGTAGGCGCAGGGTCAGGAACCGAAGCGGGCGGCGGGTCAAGGGCGGCTCGGGCTTCGTCTGGGAATTTCTGGGCGTGTAATTCGGCCAGCGCAAAAATACCGCATTCAATCGGGTCTCTTTTACGGACAACGCCGGTCAGATACCCTTCGCTTAAGGATTCAATTTCGGGTGGTGTGTTGATTTTGACATCAGACCCGAGAGCCGTCCATGTTTTATGCACCAGCAAGTCACGCAATTTTGTAATTTGTGCGGTATTCTTGATGATGTGTTCATCGGGCGGTGGCAAGGCAATATACCGTGTGACCCGCATGGCCTTGGCATGGCCGGGATTTGAATAAAAAATGTTGGCTTGGATGACATCCAGACCAAAAGAAATAATAGCTTGTCCTTCGGTCATTTCTTTCAAGTCGTCGTAATCAGCGCGCGAAGCTAAATCTACGCTCGCCTGTTGGTTATCAAAGAAAGATCCGGATGACATGCCCCCGCGTAACTGGTATCCGGTGGATTTCAGGATGTATCCTTTACCCATTTGGTTTTCAAAAAACTCACGAGTCTGGGTTGGGTCTTGAAGTTTTCCGAAAATTTTAATGTTACAGTTGGCGGTGATTGATCGCGCTTCTTCCTTCACGCGTTTTTCCATGGCCTGCAAATCCTGCGCCGCGAAGATCAGGCAGAACCCTAATGAACGAGCCTGTGCCGCCATCACGGCCATCCCTTGCGCGGTGTAATATCCAACCTCGTCAAACACAGTCATGAACGGCGTAGCTGAATGGGTAGGCTTATTTTCAATGACGGTGGCGCTTTCCCCTTCAAGCGTTGCCCCGAGCGTCAACCCCATCATTCCCTTAATGGTGGCCGCTACAATTTTCCCGAGGTTGGCTGTTTCATCGCCTGATTTTTCAAGGGCAGGAATCAGCACGATCAAAATACGGCGATTGAGGACAATATCGACCATGTCCACGTCGGCGGCTTGTGCATCGAAAATATATCCATAGTTGTCGCCGAGAGATTGCAGAGCGCGGGTAAACTGCATGGTCAAATAACCATGTTGCTGACGCACGGTGGTGGTATCCACCATAGGTTGGTCAGGCCCCATGGGTTTTTCCTTGCCGTTATCATCGAATGCGGCTTCGACATAACCGGGCAGTGTATCCAGATATCCTTTGATACTCGCGCTTAAACCTTCGGGGATAGATCGATCGCGCGAGAGTTCAATAATCTTACTTAAATTCAAGTAATCCCGAATTGTGCTCACGGATAGGGGCATTTCCTGATGATCCCGTTTCCATGTCAGTGCGGGCATCAGTGAGTTCATCAATGATACCGCGCGTTCTTTCCACATCGCGTTATCGCCTTCGGCATCCGGCATCAGGGATACCAGCATGTTGGACAAATAAGAGGCAGAGCCGCTGGAGAACGGGTTCATGGTGTTCGAAGGCGCGCGCGCATCCGAGTTACCAGTCATATAGTTCAGCACCAGCAAATCATCATCCCGACCAAATCGCATGGCGAGCGCACACAAGGATGACCATAAATCTGTATCCGCCTTACCGTCGATATACACATACCCAGATCCCCAGGTCAGGGCGTTGGTGACAAAAGATTTAAGTCCTTCTGTTTTACCGGAACCGGTTGTCCCCAAATACAGAATGTGTGTTCGGGCATCGGCGTTCGTAAACCATAATTGTTCTGACGTGGTTCGGTCATAGCCTACATATAGAATACCTTCGGCTTTCCCCCCGCGTCCGGCGGCGGTGTTTTTGGAGTCAAAATACGGAGCCCCCATCGGCATCTTGGCCGGGAGTTTCCGGTCTGTTTTTTTCATGCACCAGAAAATAAAAAGATATCCCAAAAATACGATATCCATCAGGTTGGCGGTCATGGGCACAAAGAACGGCATCATGGCACCCATCAAAAAGATGATAAGGGCGTTAGAGGGTTTCTTAAGCCATTCCCAAAACCGCACATAAAGCGGCCGGATATCCCGGCGAACGGTTTTACTGGTGACGGCGTGCTTTTTTAGATCGAGTGCCATTTATAAAAAACGTTCTCTGGTTGTTACTGAATATCCCCTAAAAGATCGTCGGCTGATACGGGAACGCCAGATGAATTTTCAGGGTTGTCATTTGTGCCTGCCATTGACGCGCTAGACCCGGTTGCCACATAAGGGGCTATTTCTTGAGGTGTCATGCGCGCCAAAAAAAAGAAGAGAGCAATAACCACTATAGCCCCGGCGAGAGCAATCAACCATTTTGCCCCTTCCGACGCCCGGTCAAACGAAGATCCCTGTGCGCCATTCATGGCCTCAGAGGCCATCATCAATGCCCCCACGGCCGCATCCCGTGATCCAAAAGACGCTATTTTCTGAACGCCGTCAGAGGCTGTTTTCATGACCAGATCAAAACCATGATCTTGTTCACTAACCTCAAGAGCAGACGCCTTGGCTTGTGTTAAATCCCACCGCCAGACAACCGGGCTTTTGGCGTGCGGCAGGGATAAAACCAGATTCCCGTCAACAATTTGCGCCTGACCTTCGGAATTATTTTTTGTCTTTTTTATCAACATCATCGGTCTTCAATCTTTCATTTAAGCAGTTTTTAGTTGTTTAATGCCACGTTTTTTGGATCCTGTATAATCCAGTTGCGGGATAGGACGGGCGCGGTCTGAGGACATGTATTCTGAAATGGCTTGAACGGCTCCATCAATTTTAGGCTGGGGGATAGGACGCTGTGCCAGTTTTTCGGCCTTATAATGCGCCATCGCGCCCATGGCCTCCATGTGATAGGAATTGCGCCCTAAATTGTTCAGCGGGTACCACAAGGCACGATCATATCCTCTGAGCCATAAAAACTGTGCGGGTGCCAATACCCCGCCTTCTTCACGGGCCGTCATCAAGGCGCGCATGAGGGCGGTTGTTTCAAAGGCATGTTGATGACATTTCGCAAGGGTCTTGCCGGAGATATCCTTGTTTGCCAGAATTTTCCGGGCATCACGCAGTAAGCCCCGGTTGATCTTTAGTCCTTTATCATGAGACCAGCATTGGGATAAGCGGCCTAACAATTCATCTGAATCATGACGTTTTCGGGCGGCTTTGAGGCAAAAACCGGCCAACAGAATTTCCTGATAGGGAGCCAGTCCCTTGACGCCTTTCCAACGTTTGCCGAGTTGCTGGCTAAAGGCTTTGGCGACGGCATCTTTATCAATTTTGCCACCGGGTACCGGAATAACATGATAGGCCAACCACTCTTCGGGGCCCAGCGCTTCGGCAAATAACGGCAATTCCGCGGGAACAGGGCTTCCCGGCGCGCGCGGCGGACGTTTGGACGGATCAAACTTTACAAACGGGGCAATCATCGGGAATACTTTGGATTGGTGCCGAATTAATCCCGTCAAATCAAGTTTGGTTCGATAATGTGTGCCGGGGCCTTTGGTGTAAGCCCATATCCCCATGGCAAAAATCAGGGCAGAGAAAATATATTTCCACGGGGTGAGTGCCAGAGTCGAGAATAAACCCAGTGTTTTTAAATCAATCTGGCTGGCGGGCATGGTGGCAACACGATCCAACCATTCATGAAAATTAACGGTAAACCCCCGCCAGATGATGGTGTAATCATCCGGCAGGATAAAAGAGATGACCCACATCTGGGCATAGCGATACCAGCGCACGATATTCGCAATCTGATCTCCCCAGATCCACCAGAGCAACCACGCAAAGGCCAGCAGGATAACGCCCAGGATGGCCCATCCTGTAAAAACATCACTTGCGCCTTCGCCTTTTTCCGCCATGATTTTTAAAAAACCTTAATTTTCAGTAGGTTATAGAATCATATACTGTTTAAAAATAGATACATAATCTAGCAGATATTTGGTTTTCTGCCAAATAAAGGGGCTGTTTTCTTGCTCAGAGCGGGGATAATGTTAAAAACAGTCAAAAATCCATGGGTGAGGCCGGAATAACTCTATTCAAACAGACAATATTTTGTTACGTTTTGCCCGATTTTTGCCGGCATAGCTCAGCGGTAGAGCAGCGGTTTTGTAAACCGAAGGTCGGGAGTTCAATCCTCTCTGCCGGCACCATTTTTTCAACACGCCGTCGTAGCTCAGGGGTAGAGCATCGCATTCGTAATTAAACGGTCGGCTGAAAAAAGAACTATAATACTAGGGGGTTACGACTTTGCCCCCGCCCGTAAAAAGGCGATAATAAGGTCGAGACATTTTTTAGGCCGTTGTAGCTCAGGGGTAGAGCAACGCATTCGTAATGCGTGGGTCGGAGGTTCAATTCCTCTCAACGGCACCATTTTCCTCACTTTTTTCTAAACCACGCCACCTTATTACGGCTCCGTAATAAGGTCTTTTGCACATTTTGCGGTCTTACCTTGATTGACCTTCTCTGTACTTTTCTCTTAAATCAAAAGCAGAAAGGCCACAGATGCACGCAAAGAACGAGTTACTCTCATATATCGTAAGGTATGACCATGGATTTGCCCCCAACCCTTTTGGGGGTGTCTGTACGCTTGCTTGCTGTAAACCCGTCATTCGTCAAAACGCAAATATCGGTGATTGGGTCATGGGCACGACCCCTGCGCCCGATGCAGGAAAACTTGTATATGCCATGGAGGTAAACAAGACTCTTCTTTTTGGGCAATATTTTAATGCCCCAGAGTTTCAACATAAAAAGCCCAGTGCAGAAAATCCTTACGGCGACAACATACATAAAGAGATAACGCCCGGAGAGTATGGCTCAATTGAAAATTATTTTCACGACACGAGCGATTGCGAAAAAGACCACAACTCAAGCCGTGTTTTAATATCATATAACTTTTATTACTTCGGCAAACGCGCTGTGCCTATCCCTAAAGAGTACGCAAGTCTTGTGTATACAACACAGGGGCATTTAAAAAAGGACGGAAACAGCAAAGTCGTAGGTGACTTTTTAGAGTGGTTGAAGCAATTCCCTACGGGCGTATATGGAATGCCACGGGATGCATTGAAACCTATCAAAAATACTCTCGTTGCGTAACTAAGATAAGTTAAAAATTACACGGCTTTCTTCCGTTCAAAATCAACTTCAAGGCAATGCAGGTCTTTAAATACAGGCATGGATAAAGCCTCAAATATTTTGGAAATCCACGACCCAGCATAAATATCTACTGCTGGCTCCTGCATCATAAAATGAAATATTGCCAGCTCTTCTTTGAGGAAAGAAGTACACTTCTCTATGGGCAAGTTCCTGCGTGTAGAAAAACCTTCCACCATATCTAGGAAAACTGTCTGGGCTTGTTTGTCTTGTAGACCCTCCTCTATGCACTCAAGAGAAGATGTATAATCTTCATGATGCAATAACTCATCCCAACGAACTATCTTGCATCCCTCTAGTGCCACAGCATTACGGCGGAGCCATTTATCACCTTCTTCACGAGTGATATTCCACGATGTAGCAGTATCGAAAAGTAAATTATGACGCTGGAGAGTATCACTTACAATTATTTCGGTTTCTTTAAACCGTGTAGCGCACCACTCTGTTAAAGCCAAAAGTTTTGCACCCTCATATTTTGGATTTCCAATACTAATCTGTATCCGCGCCTTATCCGAAGGGCGAGAGCCATATTTTCCATTTACCGTTACGCGGTAATCAGAAGCGATCTGGTGCAGTGCTTTCACTTGGCTCTTCCAGTTTTTTCCATAGGAGGTTAAATAGGTTTCGCATGGTATTGGCTTGACGGCGATCTCTGAAAATAACTGCCTTGGTGTTATTTTCGGCGCACATACAAACTTTATCGCCGTAAACCATAGTGACGTAGTTTTCAAAAAATTCCTTGGGTATCCATCGGTACTCTTTAGTCGGTGCCATTAGGTAAGTGTTGCCCTCACGCACGAGCTGGCGCATACCCACGCCTGCATTACGAATTTTTTTCCAAACCTTATTAACTTCGGGTGGAGACTCCCTATCGTCCGCACAAAAAATAAGAACCTCTGCACCTTTACGGTCAATCATGGATTGATAAACATCATCAAGAACACGAAGCCACCAGCCATCACCCTCAATTTCGTACATAGATGTGTTGCGTTTAATGAGACCATCGTCCGTGAAGAACATCCCCTCTTTTTCAAACGCACGTCTTATCTTATCGAGGATATCTACCCCTACATCCCCTTCTAGCCTTTCGATTTTGGCAATGGTGGACAAAGAGCAGTTGGCGCGTTCGCCTAGCTCTGTTTGAGACCAGCCCATATAGGCTCTGGCCGCTCTTATTTGTTCACCTGTAATCATTTTTCTTATCTTTCTGGCACTATAGAAACTATTTTTACGCTAAATACAATTAAAATCAATTTTTTTAATATTTTGTTAATGTTTTTCCCATAAAACTGCTCTCCGTAGTCGATAACTTAATATGTGTGGGGAATAAATATGTACAGCATTGAAAACAAAGAGAATTTTGATATTCAAAAGCTCCAAGAGGAGCTGGAAAGGCAATATGGCCCAGCCGTGGCGCAGGATATTGTTGACCGTATCCAAAAGACGGGAAATCTGGTCAAAGCACCCGATTATATGGATGTAAAGGCCATGTCAGAAATGCAGGAGCGTTTTCGCGCTCAGGCCATGATGGCTGTCTGGCGTTTGAAAGCATGGCGAAAAGGACAAGACAAACCTGTCTTCCAAGAAAACCTTATCCAACTGGAAGGTGTGTTCCTGCAACGCCAGTGTGAAGATGCCATTAAATTGTACCGTCAGGCGCATAAAACTTACTTCGCCATGTACCGCGAAGCAATGGCGGCCTTTACCGCGCCAGTGTTTGCACAACGCCATAAGTCAGAGGTGCGCGCATGACATCCGAAGTTAAAAAGATGGAATACGATATGCGTTTCCGCTCTTTCCTGCGCCAAATTATGGGGGTCAGCCGCATGAAGCCTAAAGAAAAATATCTCTACCCGATTATGGATGGGGTTCCGTTTAAAGATTTGGAAACGGCAATTTTGATGGCGAACATAGATTTCGGCATTGCCACCAACGATAACGAAAATAATGGTTAAGGTACAAAGCGGCTCAAAAGGCCGCTTTTTCGTTACTGCATTATAACAGCACAAACTTTTCCCTTTTTAATTCTCACCGCGCCATTTAAGGTTATTGCGGGTCAGCTTTTGCTGGTCTGGGGCTTAAGAACCTCTTCATACGCGGCATTCTAGACACTGCCGTCATGTGTGTCGCCTCTCAGTCTTAGGGCTGGGTGGCGATGTCATGTTCAAGGCGCAAGCCCAAAAGCATCGCGCCGTCTCGTATGAGCGGTTCTTAACACCCAGCCACCAAGAGCAATCTTGGTGGTTCTTTTTATTTGGGAGTTAGACATGAAAAATTATACGAAAATTATCCTGCCCTGCCTAACGGCTTTGGCTTTAACGGCTTGCGTTACCACTGGCTGGAATGCCACGCGCCATACGGACGAGTTTACAGGCACAAAGATGTGCCGTGTGGAGCGAGGCACAGAAAGTGAGCGCGATTTTGCCCGTGGGTTTACAGGCATTTATTACACGCAACATTTCTATGCCGAGAATCATAACGGTCAGGTACGGGCTGGTATTCGTACTGAGCCTCCTTTGCCTATCGGCGGTGATGTGCAAATCAAGGTTGGCGGCAAGCTATACACCCTTACCTCTGCCGATACGCCGCTGGACGTTGCCCCCACTATCCCCACCAACACAGACGCCGCAAGAAAGGCGATGGGCAATGCTTATGCAGACACGCTGGACAACATGACCAAAGATATTCAACGCCTCAGTTCCCCGTACCGCGCCTTTACGGGGAAGAAGGCTCTCGCCCTCCTGCGCGACATGGCGAATACCAGCGAGGAGATAAAATTCCGCGTGGTCGGGGTGAACAGCACTATATCGGGTACTGGGTCTTTTAAAACGGGAAGCGATTTTGCGGCCTCCCTTAACTCGTGTGGCATCAAGCTGTAATCAGGCCATTGTGACACTAATGATAATTTTTCCCTCGCGCGCGGGCGCGAGGGATAGGTGGTTATCGTGGTTTATCTTCGACACGAAATAAAAAAGTATAGATAAGGAAGATTCAGGAAAGAAAAAATTTAAGCCTTAAGAGACTCAAACCTCATAAACCACCTATCCCTCAAAAGAATGTTTTCTGCTTATCGGCTTCAACATCCACAACATACCATTTTGCGCCATGGTTATGTGGGTCGTACCGTAACATCTTGCCAGACACTACCCGATCCACATATCCCCTCAATTTTGCGCCAACCTTTTGGGTATTAAAAAATCCATGCCCTGTTAAGTCGGCAAGCATTTTATGGAGCGTTGCATATTTTCCGTTCCCACCGTTTTGACTCAAGTTCAAATCATTTATTTCGGACAGCGTTATTGGTTTTGATCCTAGGCATTCGTACCATTCAGTCAAAAGTTCTGCCAAAGCTGCTTTGCGTGGGTCATTCGCAAACAAAAAATTCCGTGTTTCTGCGGGGTCGGCTTGCCCAAGCCAGACCAAGGCCTCTCTGATAAAATTCCATTGTTCAAACGAGCCAATTTTATCCAATTTTTGAGGCCGTCCTGCGACATGGTAGGCGCGTAAGATAGTCAAACCCGCTACAACCAATTCCCCGCGCATTTCTCGCGCTTTGTCCCTAGGGTCAAAAGTAAATTGGCGTATATCTGGCCTTTCTTGCTTCGAGTCGATGCGGCACATTAAAACGCGCCGCGCCATGTCACCCGCGATTACCATGTTATTCCCAGTTGCCATCACGAGGCTATTACTCGGCAAGCGTATCATCTCACTCTTACCAAGTATGCGCGCCTGTACCATTTCCTGCGTTAGCATGGAGCATAAAAAGTCACCTTCAACAGGCCGCTCACAGTTATCAATCACAATAATCAGGTCACTCGCGGCTAAAATACTGCTTAATCGCTTCTCATCCTCTTCCGCATTCTTGCCTTGCGAGACCATAGCTGGCAGATTGCCAGTGGCAATTATCGATACGATTTCTGCCAGTAAAGATTTCCCAGTGCCAGCCGTGGGCGCATCTATAGCGACAAGGGGCGCGGTCTTAATATTTCTTCTTATCAAGGCCGTTAATAGCGCGGCAATAATAACACTGCGCGAGGAATCAGTCGTAAATGGGAAATGTTCAAAAGGAGACAAAATCTTTTGCAGTGCAGCCTCTGCATCTTCTTTTGTGGGATTTTCAGGTATTTCTTCGAAGGCAATGCCCATAGGTTCATATATGATGTGGGAGGCAGCGTCATATCCGGGGGTTTGTAATATACTGCCGTCCTGCCTAAGCGTGGGTGCATTTACAAATCCTTTAAGTGGTGGAAATTTCCATGTTCCTGTACGCGCCAAAATATGGTCTGCGTATTTAACTTTTGGGTCTATTGGCAATAACTCATCTTTTTTTGGCTTCATCCAATCTGCCGTTTGTGCCATTTTTTCCAGCAATAATGTCTTGGTAACTTCCATTAAAATATATGTTCCTGCCTCACGACTTACCCCATCCTCAGATGTGCTTTTATCCAAAATAGCCTCACGCACAAGCATCTGTCCGCGCTGGTAAATACCTGCATCACCTTTTATAAGAGCCTGTTCTGCGGCATTGGTAATCCTTATAAGTTTGCCTTCTGCTACAACAATTCTGGGCTTGCGTACGTCAACTTTCTTAAGGGCATCCCTAATTTCAATTTTTGCATGTGCGACTGGGTCTTTTTGTTCCAATATCTTTTCGCTGATTTTAAAATCAGGGTTCGTCAAAGCCCATATAATCACGCCCTCAGCAACACCCGCCTTTATCAGTTCACAAACGACAGCAAAAACTGCCTCGCTTCTGCTTTTATACTTGTCAGGCTCTTTCTCCCATTTTCCGTCCTTGATAAGTTCTTTGTATTTTGGTGTAACGCCCATATGGTCAAGGTCGTCAAGGCTCTGAGGGAGACTCTCTGTGCCTTCAGAGATAGTGTTATTTTCTACGGGTGGTGTTTTTTCGATAAATTTATTAAATCTATCTATGCTGTAAACCCGCGTTTCATCAAATTCTATAACCCTTGCCTGCACTGCTGTGCGGCCTTTTGCTCTTTTTCTTTCATCAGGGATATTCCATGTGCCTGGCACACGCATGATGCGGTCAATGTTGTGACAATTATCTCCGCCAAGGGCTTTCTCTAGCTGTTGGTTGTAAGCCTTTGCCTCTTCTGCCTTATCAAGGTTTCCATTGATTTCTATAGTGTTTTCTAACTTCCAAAAAGCTTGAAATCCACCGCCAGAAAATATGATTACTGTTGGCGCAGGGATATTCTTAGGCCGCTTATCTGTCAAAGAGCCAAGTATGCGCGCACGCTCTTTTTCAATATCTTGCCCCGCTTCAGGGTCCATATCGACATGGAGCCAGTCAACTGATTTTATATCTTCGCGGCTGGCTTTTTTGGTAAGCGCAGACATAGCAGAGTTAACTTGGAAGTATATGTTCCAATTTCCATTATATTTTTCTAACCAAGCCCGCATTTTCTCTTGCTGATCAGGATAAAATGTCTGCGTTACAATTCCCCCTTTATTGGGATTGATGGCAGTCAAAACCCGCGGATTATTGCCGTAGTATTTGTTTAAAAATTTTATGGCATCATCACTGTTCGAGCTGAGCGGGATATTATCTTCCATTTTGCACCCCCTTACCGTACTGCACTGTACTGGTGTAGGTTTGCTGTTCTATGTACCGCTCAAGGTCGGCAAGCCTATAGCGCACCGAGCGTCCAATTTTTACATAAGGTATTTTACTACCCAGCCTTCTGTCCCTCTGCATTTTCGCTACAGAGCAACATAAAAACTCAGCGGCCTGTACCTCGCTAAGAAATTTCGTCATTTTCTTCCTCTCTTCGTTTTCTGCAAAACAATGAGAGAAGTTTACGAGTATTCTTTTTTCTTAGGAGGGCGGTTAATTGATGGCCTTAAAGGTTAATTAACTCTGCTGAGGTTTATTAGCGCTTCCAGACAAGTAATCGGTTATCTCTTGCTTATATTTATCCAGCCACGGTGCAATCATATAAAAATCTTCAAGTAAAAAGCCTTCAAATCCTGACTGCCCATATTGACTATAATCGGCCTCGGTATAGGAGCCCAATGTATAGTAAACATCTTCGAGACGGTCTCGGATACTTTCAGTCTGTGTTTGTTTAGACCGCAGTTGTGCTTTTTTAATATAATTATCAATTAATTCTTCTTTTGTTTTTCCGGTTTCTTTCATCTCAGCCTTAAGCTGTAACATAAGCCTTTTATCATGGTCATAAAAGCTTCTGTTTCCCTTTGGCAATGAAACTTCGTTTTCGCCCCAGAGCAATTTTTTTATTGCATCAACCCTGTCTTCTTTTGAATTTATATTAAATCGATATGTCTGATTTTCTCTTTGATGGTTTGGTATTATCTCAGAATCTTCAGGAGGGGTTTCCAAGTGTTCGGCATAATCCACAAGGCATTTAATCAAATCAGCCATTACCACAGAAATTTCGTTGATTCTCTTTGCCATGTATTTTCTCCAATATAAACGCCTCAATTTTCTGCACTGGGCTTCTCAATCTTTCTACATCAACAATAATGTAACCGCCAGTCACATCGGTGACGCGGTGATTGATAAGCCGCTTGAGGGCGTATGCGGAGATTTCTAGACTTTCGGCAATGGTGATAAAAGTGCGCCGTA
>JAFLCW010000001.1:1178319-1295047 GCA_017302165.1 Alphaproteobacteria bacterium | reverse complement strand
ACCTGTGGGTTATATAAATGCGTCTTAATCCAGTCACGACCCAAGAAGCCAACAATCAACGCCGGAATCGTCCCCAGCGCCAAAAGAGAGACAAAATGACGTGATTCTTGTTCGTGCCAGCAATGGGCGACTGTGTGCCAAAGTTTCTGGCGATAGTGAAAGATCACTGCCATAATGGCACCGAGCTGGATGAAAATTTCAAAAAAATGTCCGGGCGGGGCGGGAAAGTTTAAGCCCTCCACCAACACAATCAGATGTGCCGTTGAGGACACGGGAATAAATTCCGTTAATCCTTCGACAACACCTAAAAAAAACGCCATCAACAAATCAAGCATGGAAAATAGTATATATAAGAAAACCGCCCGAAGGCGGTTTCTTTTTTGAGATGTTTATTTTTATGCCGCCATTTTTTTGACGACAGACTGAATCAGATTGCCCACCGCCTGATTATCAATCGCACCATTTGGCGTGAGTTGATCCACAAGGTTGGGCAGTATTTGCGCCAGCATTGAGGACGCTTGTTCAGGCTTTAGTCCTGCAGATTGCGCAATCTGTTGAACCATGTTCATGCCAAACCCTTGTTGAATCTGCTCAGCATTGACTTGTGCATTCTGGCCAGTGCCAACCCATGTTTTGGCAATATCGCCCAGACCATTTTTTTCAAAGTTTGACACCATCTGGCTCAACCCTTGTGCGGCGCCGCCACCTTGTTGGGTCATCGCCGAAATGACAGCATTGATGAGTGCCGCTTGAGTTCCCCCACGTCCGGTCAGGAAGCTGGAGAGTACACCTTGGATCAGGTTTTTCATTAGTCCGTTCATGGTCTGTCCTTTCACGGATTAGCGTTGATATTTGTCGTACATGCGACCCCAATTACCTGTCTGGCCTTTTGCCTCAACATCTGAAGATGCTGGTGTGGATTCTTTTGCAACAGCCGACTTTTCAGCCGCTTTCGATTTAGCTTTGGCGGATGCATTTTCTGCCTTGGCTTTACCTGCGTTCATCTTATCTTTGGCTTTAGCTTCATAGGCTTTCGCTTTTTCTTTGGCTTTGGAGACTTCTTTTTTCATTTTCTCGGCTTCTTTGCCAGCGGCTGGCTCAGCTTTGGCGGCTTTTTCATCCGAAGCTTCGGCGGCTTCATCTTTTGCCATCATTTTTTTCAGTTTCGACATAAAGCCTTCTTTTTCTGCGCCTGCCTCTTCTGCGGCTGTCTTGACGGCTTTTTCGGCCTTGGCGGCTGTGGCTTCTTCTTTGGCAAAACCTGTGGCAGGTGCCAACATCATCAGGGTTGCCAGAATTGTCATCATGTAAAATTTCATTTTTTTCTCCTGTAAAAAAGTTTCGTTCAAATATTTAGTGTTTATGCCCACGGATGGCGGAGACGGAGGGATTCGAACCCTCGATACGGGCATAACCCCGTATAACGGTTTAGCAAACCGCCGCCTTCAGCCTCTCGGCCACGTCTCCGTACTTAAACCATGGGTAAATATATTCTATGGAATATGCTCACCCACAACTTATGACCAAATATGAGTTACCAGTAACCCGTTGCCTAATCAAGTTAAATAGCGGCGCAGATAGGTTCCCCAGTCAGAAACTTCGGATAAGGGTGGGTAATCCCCGATATGAAATAGGGTCCAACCTGTCGGGCTGGCAGGATCTCGGGAGAGGGCGGCAAAAACAAAGGCCTTCGTGTCACGATAGGCATTTTCAACGCCCACATCAGTTTCCAGAAGAACGTTATGTGAGAAGCTATCAACAATACGGACAATGGTGTCCAAATCCCCAAATGTATGATTACTTTTGACTTCGACCACATAAACAATGTGATTCAGAACAGCTGGCAGTTCGGCCAATTCCGTCGTGATATATTCATCGTCTGTATCACCTTCGCCGGTTTGGTCGTCACCGCTGTGATAAATTTTGCCCGTTTGGTCAATTGCATACTGGGCTTCGGCAGACACGTAATCCAGAAAAGTGCCGTCCTGCCCAAACATCAAACAAATAATATCCAAATCATATTGTTGATTGTTGCCTTTAAGCTTATCAAACAGGCCGATTTTGCCCCGGCGCGGGTCCCAGTTCAGAGTTGCCAGAACACGTTGACGTTTGGCCAACGTATGTAGAAGTGGGGTCTTTTCACCTTTTGCGGGGCCAAGGGGCATATATATTAGTCCAGATAATTATCGTCTTTAAGTTTTTTGACAGACCCGAAATCCGTTTTGACCACCATAAAAAAACCAGTGACAACAAAGATGATCGTGAGGGTCAACATCGCTTTGGCATAAATATCCCACCCCAGAATGACAAACCATATTTCGGCGATGGTCATTGCGGCACCGATGCCGACACAGGCAATCAAGATAAACAAAAGAGATTTGTGGATCATGTATTCTTCTCCCGTTGAAGGACGACTAAAAAGGCTTCTCGGCTAAAGAAGAGTAGCATGCGGCGTTCCTCACGCTCCATGGTTTTTACTTCCCATCCTTCTTGTCCGTTTTTATTTAAAAACTCTGAAAACCGCACCGGATCAACTTTTGATCCGCCCAAAAAGAGCGAGCCCAGCATGTTTTCCCGGTAAATAACGACTTTATATTCGAATGTTTTTGTCATGGTGTTAATATATCAAAAAATTGGGTTGATACTATTTCAATTTATCTTTCAAAAGCTGGTTGACGATTTCCGGGTTGGCTTTTCCGCCGGTTTCTTTCATCACTTGCCCCACGAAGAATCCAAACAGCTTATCTTTACCGCCCCGATATGCGGCCACATTGTCCGGGTTGGCGGCGATGACTTGATCGACCGTTTTTTCAATCGCACCAATATCGGTGACTTGCTTCAATCCTTTTTCATCGACAATTTTTGCGGCGTCTTTGGATGTCGCATACATATCGGCAAAAACATCCTTGGCGATTTTACCTGAGATGGTGTTATCCACTATCAGGTCGATCAATCCACCCAGTTGCGCGGCCGTGATTGGGCTTTGATCCAGATTTTTCCCATCTTTGTTCAAAACACCGAGCAATTCATTCAAGACCCAGTTAGCGGCCATTTTAGCATCACGCCCCTTAGCCACGGATTCAAAAAAATCGGCGCGGATACGTTCGGCAATCAGAACGCCTGAATCATAGGCACCCAGCCCATAATCCTGCATAAAGCGGTGTTTCTTTTGATCAGGAAGTTCAGGCAAGGTTTGTTTGATGCTGGCAATCCAGGCATTATCCAGCACCAACGGCAAAAGATCAGGATCTGGAAAATACCGATAATCATGCGCGTCCTCCTTGGAGCGCATGGAGCGTGTTTCGCCTTTGGTCGGATCCCACAGCCGTGTTTCTTGATGGATTGTGCCGCCGTCTTCAATAATGTCCACCTGC
This sequence comes from Alphaproteobacteria bacterium, assembly GCA_017302165.1. Taxonomy (GTDB): domain Bacteria; phylum Pseudomonadota; class Alphaproteobacteria; order Micavibrionales; family Micavibrionaceae; genus UWPOB-MICAV1. The sequence goes on along the minus strand of JAFLCW010000001.1, from coordinate 1,291,673 downwards.
CGGCGAGATTCATAATCGATCGCCATTTGAACGGCTTTTACCGAATTCACATTCTTGATTTCACAGCGTGTGCCGAGCGCACCCCCAGGCTTGCGAACGGATACGTTGACATCGGCGCGCATCGATCCTTCTTCCATGTTTCCATCGCAGGTGCCCAGATATCGCAAGATCATGCGAAGTTTAGAGAGATAGGCGGCCGCTTCTTCGGCGCCTCTTAAATCCGGTTCCGAGACAATCTCCATAAGCGCACAGCCGGATCTGTTGAGATCGACAAAAGATTTTGTCGGATGTTGGTCGTGCAAGGATTTTCCAGCATCCTGTTCCAAATGAAGGCGCGTAATGCCAATTTCTTTTACATCGCCTTGGGGGAGATCAATTTCAATCTTTCCCTTGCCGACAATGGGATGAAGATATTGTGATATTTGATAGCCTTGAGGCAGATCAGGATAGAAATAATTTTTGCGTTCAAACACCGATGTTGCGTGAATTTCGGCATTGAGCCCCAAGCCGGTGCGCACGGCCTGTTCCACGCAATAGGCATTTAAGGTCGGGAGCATGCCCGGCATGGCGGCATCGACCATGGAGACTTGCGAATTCGGCTCAGCCCCAAAAACAGCGGAGGCACCGGAAAAAAGTTTGGTATTGGCCGTCACTTGTGCATGGACTTCCATGCCGATGACAATTTCCCATTCACCTGTTCTGCCTTTGATTATTTGTGCCATAACATCCTCAATTTGAAACTATAGAGAATGTAGCGATTTTACTGGGCGCAGGCAACTAATCTACGCTGGGCAAAAAGCTGAAATTCTGGGTCAGATGTTAAGGCCACCATGGGATCTTCTGCCGTGGGGTTCCGTGCCAATATCCCTTTAAAAACCTCCTGTGCATTTTTCTTTAAATACCCTCCCATCTCATTGGCAAGACAGGTGCAGAGTTGTTGAGGGACTTCTCTGAATTTGGCTGTTTCGGGGTTGTTGACACAGGTATTGTAATAATGTTCTCGTGCCGGGTATTCAATGCATGGGGCATACACATCAATCAACATGCGGTTAAACACAAACCGGGCGTTATCATCTTTTTTGGCCATGGCCTGTATATCTTCAACCGAAAAAGACTCCATCATTTTACTGGCGGTGCAGGCGCACATTAATTGATGGCTTTGGGCACTCATGCCCGGTACAGGTTTGGATGAGCAGGTCTGGTAATATTGATTGGCCATCTGTTTCGAAACAGGCGTTCTGGCGTGGGCATGGGTTACCCCCAGCATGACCAAAAACACCATCACAGCAAACCGGCAAAAAACCATCATCGAAAAAACCTTTCTGTCGCCTCTAGTATATAACACAAGGCCACTAGGCCGCCATTTTGGTGCCCAGCATCCCCGGCAGGGCGCGGAAATCTGCCGCGATTTCGAGCCCGCGCGCCGCTCGAAGTACCGTTTCTTCATCCCATGGACGCCCGATAATCTGAAGTCCAAGTGGCAGTCCTTCCGCATTTAACATCGCCGGCACACACATGCCGGGAAGTCCTGCGAGGTTCAAGGAGATCGTAAAAATATCTTCCAGATACATTTTGATCGGGTCATCTTCATTCTGCCCGACGGGAAACGCCGCAGACGGTGTAATGGGTGTGAGCAAGACATCACATTTTTCAAACGCCTTCATGTAATCATCGCGGATCAGACGGCGAAGTTTTTGTGCCTTCACGTAATACGCATCATAATATCCGGCGGACAGGGCATAAGTACCCACCATGATGCGGCGTTTGACCTCGTCTTGAAAGCCATGAGCCCGGGTAAGTTCATAAGTTTCTTTTAAATCTTTTCCTTCAATGCGCCGTCCATAACGGACACCGTCATATCGCGCCAGATTGGATGACGCCTCACACGGCGCAAGGATATAATAAGCCGGAAGTGCATATTTTACATGGGGCAGGGAGATATCAACAATCTCAGCCCCTTGGTCTTTCAGCCACTGTGTACCTTTGTGCCAGCTTTCGTCAATTTCTTGCGGCATGCCCTCAACGCGATATTCCTTGGGGATTCCCACCTTTAATCTTTTGACGTTGCCGCCCTGAAGACCGGCCACAAAATCCGGGACGGGCTTGTTGGCACTGGTGCTGTCTTTGGGGTCGTACCCTGAAATAGACTTAAGCATCAGCGCGCAATCTTCGACTGTACGTGCAAAAACACCCGCTTGATCGAGTGACGACGCATATGCAATAACTCCAAACCGGGAACAGCGTCCATAGGTGGGCTTAATACCACTAATCCCACAAAACGCCGCAGGTTGGCGAATGGATCCGCCCGTATCTGTCCCCAGCGCTCCCGGTGCCATGCGCGCGGCGACAACCGCCGAAGACCCGCCAGATGATCCGCCGGGTACTAATTTCACGTCGGGGGATGTGGTGCTTCGCCATGGGTTGAAGGTCTGGCCAAAAGCCGAGCTTCCCGTCGTAGATCCCATGCCAAAAGAATCCAGATTAACCTTACCCAGCATCACCGCGCCTTCGGCAAAAATTTTGGATGTTACGGTTGATTCATATTCCGGCACGAATTGATCCAGAATGCGGCTGGCGGCGGTCGTTCTGACGCCTTGTGTACAAAACAAATCTTTGATCGCAATCGGGACGCCGTCCAAAAGACCGGCCTGTCCCTTGGCTCTGCGGGCATCACTTTCGGCGGCCTGACGCAAGGCGATATCTGGTGTTTCGGTAATGTAACAATTCAGATCCCGATTTTGTTCTGTGGCCTCAATATGTGCCCGTGTATATTCTACAGCCGAAAATTCTTTTTTAGAGAGACCCGCCAGAGCTTCGGTGATTGACAGATGGGTCAGTGATTTTTGAGTCATCGTCTTTTACTCCACAACCTTTGGCACAACAAAAAAACCTTCGGTCGATTCCGGGGCGTTCGCCAGAATTTTTTGTTGAAGGTCGCCATCCGTTAAGGTGTCTGTACGCAATGTCAGCGCGATGTCCACCACATTTGACAACGGCTCGACGCCGTCCGTGTTGACTTCTGAAAGTTGTTCGACGAATTTCAGTATGTTTTCCAGCTTTGGCCGATAGGACTCCAGTTCCTGATCCGTCATGCTTAAACGCGCAAGAGAAGCCACTTTTTTAACAGTTTTCGTATCCATGACAGGCAAGGTACTCGGGAGGGCTGGGGGGATGCAAGAAATTATTGTTGTCATGCCCCATCCTCAGCCTGTACCTATGCGATATGCCAGTTGGGCTTTTAAAAGATATCTATACGTCCCGGCCTTATCCTGCCCGGCTGATGGGGGTCGATTTTGGCACCAAAACGATTGGCCTTGCGATCAGTAATGCCGATCAGACGATTGCGACACCCCTTCAGGCGATATCCCGAACGAAAATCAAAAGTGACATGCAGGCATTGGGAAATCTCGCCAAGGCCTATGAAGTCGGGGGGTATGTGTTTGGCTGGCCGCTTCACATGGATGGAAGCCGCGGGGCGTCTTGTGATCGGGTCATGTCGTTTATCGATGAGATGTCACATTATCCACAGGAATTGGGGATAACCCCGGGGATGGATATGTGGATTGCCTTATGGGATGAACGGCTTTCTACGTCGGCCGTGGATGATTTTTTAATCCATACAGCCGATGTTTCCCGCAAACGCCGCCGGGATGTTGTAGACAAGCTGGCGGCTCAGCATATTCTTCAGGGGGCTTTGGATTCTTTTTAAGGATCGAAGGTCGCCAAAGTTCCTTTGGGCAACGCATATTCTTTTTTCAGTTTATCAATCGTGGGGCGAAGTTTTTTTCCGATAACCGTATCGGAATCCTCTAAGGTTGCCTGCGGGTCGGTTAAAAGATGCCAGGAGGCGATTTTAAAGCCGTCCAGAATGTCTTCAATCTCTTGAAGATGGGGGGAATCATAATTGATATCCAGTTCAAATATTTTATCAGGGGTGGCAAGGGTAACCGTGTCCAGGTGCCAGTCCCCCTCATAAACATCATGCTTTGGCTGTTTGAATGTTATAAAAATACGTAATTGAGACCCCCAATATATGAAAGAAAATATCTGGGGAGACGCTTCATTATACAACATGAGCTGGCTCGCTGGATGGCCATTGGCTTTAACGGCATCGTAGCCGGGAAAAATAAGACTGCTTCCGGGTTGATGTTCTGAACAAAAATCTGCTAAGCCCAAACGGTCAATAAAGGGGGCAAGGGTGGGGTGATTAAAAGCGGGAGTCTCTGTTAGGCAATAGTTAGGATCGGCCGTGTACCAAACGGATTGCGCCGCCGCGCGTTTATACCCTGTCACGGCCTTAAGGCTTTTTTCCCATAATATTTTAAGCTGGAGACGCGCTTCATCGATCATAAAGCAAATATATAAACGTACAATAAAATTATGTCAAAATATTAAAGACTGCCAAACCGCATCAGGTCATAGCCGTTTTCGGACATCCATTGTTTGCCGAATTCATAATCCCAGCAGAGATTTTCACATGTCCGCCAGAAATTATCCGAGTGATCCATGTGCATGAGGTGAGCAACTTCGTGTGCCACAACATAATCCATTGCTTTAGCAGGGGCAAATATCAGTCTGTAACTAAAGGAAATATCGCCATCTTCGGAACAGCTTCCCCACCGACTTTTGGTATCTTTAACCTGAATGCTATTGATCCGGCGGCGAAGTAGGGTGGCTTTTTCAGCGGCCAGCTCCTCGATCCGCTTTTTGGCTTCATCCATCAGGAATCGGCGAATACGCGGGGCAGGGTCTGTTTTATTGGTGAGAACTAGAATTTCCTCTTTTTTCAATTGGATATCGGTGTATTTTAAAGCAGAGTTGTAAAGAACAACGATCCGGCGGTTTCGGCCAAACACCGGGATCACCGCACCATCCTTGAACGCGACGGGGCGTGGCAGGGTTCTGAGTTTATCCGTAATCCAATCCCTGTTTTCTTCAGCAAATTCAAAGGCTAAGCGTAAAGAAGCGCGCTTAGGCACGACCAGATGCATGACCCGTTGTTTCGGGTCAAGCCGAAGGGCGAGCCGGCGCGCCCGGCGGCTGACGGTCACCCGCAATTTTGATGAGATTTCATCAAAAGGATAGGCCAGCAGAGCCATATCATGGTCTGTTGGCACAATTTCGCGGCCTGCACGTGAGCGACCACGTCCAGCCCGAAGGGGTTTCACACGCTTCGCCATTAGTTTTCCAATAAGATTACGTATATAGAATATCATGAACTATAGCGTCTTGGGAATAGATGGCAAGAGGCAAATGATAATTCTTTTGGATAATTCTTGAAATTTTCTTTCGAAATCATAACTATTTGAAATTAAATAGAATTATGCTGCGTTGCGAAGGGTAGGCCACCCGCCGAGTGGTAGGTCCATCCCCCCGATTCTGAGCGTCATGCCAACGGATTTTCCCTCGTCTAATTTTGCTTTTTCGGCGGCTTGATTTTGTTCGTGGGTGATCTGCGCCTGACGGATCATGTCTGGATTAAAAGTCGGAATATTTGTCTCCGCAGGTTTCAGTTGCCATGACATGATTTGTGGCCATTGTTCCTTTTTGGCACTTCCGCCCGCCCACCAAAAATGACCTTTGCCCGGGACGATCAAGGCGCGTCGATCGGTCGTCTGCGACAGATGGGGATGAATGCCCATCGTCTGGCCGATGGAGGAGATATCATCCTTCTCTGCATCTGCGGTCAGCACCGGGCAAGTGATGGCCGTCAGGTTCGGGATACGCCCGCGATACGTCAAGGCACCCGACACGACGCCGTTTTCTTTGAAATTGCCGATCACCGCATCCAGGTATGACGCCCCATGTTGGTCAGCCATGGTGAGATATTCAATTCTGAAGGCGAGCTGACGCAGAAAATCTGCCTCGGCTTGGGGTATGTTATCTTCACGCAAGGCGGTCAGGATATCTTTTTGGGCGAAGGGGCGGTGACGTTCAAATTCGCCGCTTCCCCGGGCAATATAATCAAACAGGCGGGAGATATCTTCGGCATGCCTGCCGGGATTGCCAATCATGAACTGGGCAATCTGGCGGTGGCCAGATCGCACGGGTTTGCCCGCGCCGGGATAATTCCCGGGCACCACATCCAATTCTTGCCCGAAAAACCATGATTCCGGGGTGCGTTCCGCAAAACGGTTCACGATGGATTTCGTCACTGAAATATCCGCAGGACCCGATGCTAAGAACAAGGTTTCTGGACGATGTGGGGCTTGATCTTCGCACATCAGGGCACTGGCGATGGTGAGGGGCACCAAGGCCTGACAGACGGCGACGGCATGGGCGGGACGGCCTTCGCGCTCAAAAATTTCCTCAAGGAAGATCATATCCGCTTCAACTTGGGCATTCATGTCAAAAGGGGATTCGTTCGGCGTCATCGCCGCATCCTTAAGATCACGGACATAGACAGGAAAGCCAGCGTCCACGTAATTCTGGATCACGTTGAATACCAATGTTGAAAAATGTCCGGACATCGGCGCTGATAGATAAACAGGTGGTTTGTCCGACGCGTCCGTCCAGAACCGAACCAGATCAACATCCGGGAGAGACTTAACGGTTTCAATGCCAAGGGGTCTTATTTTATTTCCAATCAATGGATCTGTGATCAGGTCGCGCCAGGCGACCTTCGCGTGGTCTTTTGTATGAAGGTTCGTGACAAAAGACAGGGCTTCGAGGTTGCGCCACGGCTCTGCCGCATTGAAGGCAAACGTCACGTCGGAGAAGCTTCGCCCGGCATCAGGAGAGACAGAATCATTCCGCGGCGTACCCGACCCATATTGAAGCGTAACACTGTCCGGAAAACGGCTGGCAATGTCACGAAAGGCGGGGGATAGCGCGACCAGCGAGCGAATACCATCAAACTTAATCGAAACTGGGTTTTTATCAAATGCCCCAAGCGTGGCATCTAAGACCGGTTGCCAGAGCATGCAGACAGCTTTCATTTGCTGGGCACTCAACGCTTGAGCCACACTCATGAGATTCATCCAAAAACGTGAGGCATCAAAAACCTGATAAGGCACAGCGTTCATATAACGGGCTCCTGTCCAAGATAGCCCATAATTGGACAGGCTTTTGAGGGGCGGGTCTATGTGCGCCGCGTCAAACAGAGAGAAAGGATGTGGATAACAAAAAGGACGAGATTAGTCCTCTGCCGCGTTTTCCTTGACCTTGTTTTGATTTAGTTCCTGTTCCTTCAGCCAACGTTTCACGGCGGCCGCGCCGTGTTTATCCCGATCAAACCGATCGGGCGTAATGTCCGGGGCGATCGCCAGATCAGACGCGGGGATAGGATCAACACCGGGATCGAATTCCCGCATGAAGTGACGCACGCGTGGCATGATATCTGTCCGCCATTTCCGGCCATTGAAAATACCGTAATGTCCGGTCTGAAGTTGAAAATGGTGGAACTGTTTTCGTTGCGGCAGGTTGATGCATAAATCATGTGCGGCTGTTGTTTGCCCGCGTGATGAAATATCATCCAGTTCCCCTTCAATGGTGAGCAGGGCGGTATGTTCTATCGCCTTGGGATTAACAGACACCAACTTTTGTGTCAGTGGATCACGCCATTTCATTTGTCCGCGGGGGAGCAAGTGGCGTTGAAAGACCGTATCAATCGTCTGAAGATAGAATTCGCCGGTGATATCCATGACGGCATTATATTCATTGTAAAAACGGCGATGGCTTTCGGCACTGCTTCCGTCGCCCGCGATCAAATGTTGAAAAAACTTCATGTGTGAGCCGACATGTCGATCCAAATTCATCGACATAAAGCCCGATAATTGAAGGAACCCCGGATACACCTTGCGGAAAGCCCCCGGATAATAAAACGGCACGGTTTGCACCACCGCATTTTCAAACCATGACATAGGGCGTTCTTCGGCCAGTTTATTGACGGCTGTTTTCGAAATACGCGTATCAATAGGGCCACCCATTAAGGTCATCGTCAGGGGCTGGTTGGGGTCATCTTCCCCAGCCATAAGGGAGACAGCCGCCAGAACAGGCACAGCCGGTTGGCAGACGGCAATTAAATGGGTCTGAGGCCCCAGAAGACTCATGAATTCGCGCAAATAGGTGATGAATGTATCGAGATTAAAAATGCCATCCGTCAACGGTACTTGCCGCGCATCCGTCCAGTCCGTCACGTACACATCATGATGAGGCAGTAACGCCTGCACCGTACCCCGTAATAAGGTGGCGTAATGCCCGGACATCGGCGCCACGACCAAAACGCGCGGGTCTTTACGTTTGACGGCGCGTTTAAAATGAAGCAATTGGCAGAAAGGTTTTTCAACGACGATGTCCTGAACGACCTTGATCTTTTCGCCACCAATCAGCGTACTGTCGATCATCCAATCTGGCTCACCGAACCGGCGGGTGACCCGTTCAAATAATTCGGCCGAGGCGGCGGCCGTGCGCCCCGCCTGAGAATAAGACAGAGGATTCCATGGGTTTTGTAGCACGGTGCGGATCATTTCCGCGCCGACCCGGGCTGGCGTTAAAAGAGCGTGCTGAAGGTCATAAAGGTGATAAAGCATTTTGGGTTCCGTTGTTTCAGGCTTATTATAACATGGTTATTAACCAATCCAAAGATATTGTGCAGTGCAAAATTTCCTTGAATACATATATACCCTTCATGGATACCTGTTTTCCGCCGATCGTCTGCCAGTGGCGATTATGGCATTGGTGATTGTGTCCTGCCTGGGTATGTGGTTGGGGGCGTTTAAGGGACGAGCTATCCCTTTATATTGGACAGTGATCGACCTTGTTTTTGGGTCTATCGGCCAAAAAATGGATCGGGCAGGGCGACCAGCGGGAGATTTGATCTTTCGGGGGTTTTTTCTAACGGTGTTGGTGATGGCCATATCTTTTCTTTTGGCACGTGGGGTGAATGCCCTCGTGATTCCGGGTTTTTACCCTCTGCTTTTTGATATTGTGATGTTATCGCTGGTTCTGGCCTCTGGATCTGTGTGGAAAGTGAATATGAAACTTCACCGGGCACTGGCAACCGATCAGACCGTCCCAGGGGCGTTTTATGCCATTGCCGTCAGTTCGCGGACTGATTTAACCCAAGGCGACGAATTCGCGATTACCCGCACGGGTATGGCACTTTTGGCGCGTAGTTTTGATAAGGGGGTTGTTTCTCCTATATTATGGTATTTAATTGGCGGCCTTCCGGCGGCTTTTATCTATGCTGGGCTGGCCGGGCTGGCGTGGCGTTTTGGGCGGGACGGGTTCACGGGCGGTTTTGGCCGAATGGCACTGGAGCTGGAAAAACTGATGGGCATGGTACCCAACCTGCTGGCGGGGCTCTTGATGGCTATGGCCGGGCTTTTTACCCCCACGGGTCGCATGTCCTCGGGGTTGGCCGGATTTTTGATGGCCAAGGCAAAAAGCCCTTATTTCCAAGGGGGTTCCCCTGTGACGGCGATGGCCTATGCCTTGAATGTTACGCTGGGGGGGGCGGGGGTTGATCAAGAAGGACGTGCGCTTCGCCGGGATTGGACAGGGCCTGAGCGCGCCACTGCCCAGCTGACGGCCGGGCATTTACATCGCGCCGTTTACATCACGTTATTGGCGCATATCCTTTTTATTCTCAGTCTTTTGGGTGCCATGATCGTTTCTGGCCATCATTTGCTTGACTTTATCGGTTAAGATGCCTTATTTATCGCCAGAATTAAAAATAAGAAGGAATATCCTATGAGCCGCACATGTATGGTCACCGGTAAAAAACGTATGGTGGGTAATAACCGTTCCCACGCGTTGAATGCCACCAAACGCACGTTCGAAGTGAACGTTCAGGACACCACCATCTACAGCGAGGTGTTGAAACGTAACGTATCTTTGCGCGTCACAGCCGCCGGGCTTCGCACGCTGGATCATAAAGGCGGTCTGGATGCATACATCATGAACACAGCCAAAACCAAGCTGGATCCTGAACTGCGTCCGTTAAAGGCACAGATTGAAAAGGCATTAGCCAAGAAAAAAGCGTAAGGCTTTATCGCTCGAATTCTAAAATGCGCCCCCCGTTGGGCGCATTTTTATTGGAACACAGGTTTTTGATGAATATTTCGTATCCCAATTTTTCCTTTGATATCACCCATGTCGATCCTGTATCCGGGGCGCGAACAGGGGTTATCACAACACCGCATGGTCAGGTGCCGACACCTAATTATATTTTCTGCGGCACCAAGGCGTCGATTAAAAACCTCTCGCCCGCCCATATGCGCGAAGCAGGCACGGACATCATGTTATCCAACACCTATCACCTGATGATCCAGCCCGGGGCCGATATCGTCCAGAAAATGGGAGGGCTTCAGGCCTTCACCGGATGGCGGGGGCCGATGTTAACTGACTCCGGCGGGTTTCAGGTTTTTTCTATGGGGCATGGTTCCTGCGCCGATGAAATCAAGGGGCGTAACACCAAGAAAAAAGAAAACTTGATTCGTATTGATGAAACAGGGGCGTATTTCCGTTCGTACATGGATGGCCGCCAGATGTGCCTTAATCCTGAAATATCCATGGAGGTTCAGCGCAAACTGGGGGCGGATCTGGTGGTACAGATGGATGAATGTACCGCCTATCAGGTCACCAAGGATTACACGGCCAAGTCCATGGAAATGTCGATGCGCTGGGGCGATCGATCCTTGGCGGCGTTTGAAAAGACGCATGACGGGACGCAGGCGTTGTATGGTGTGGTACAGGGCGGGGTTTATGAAGATTTACGAATCACGAGCGCGGATTATGTGGCGGGTCGTCCTTTTTTCGGGACAGCCATTGGCGGATGCCTAGGCGGAAGCGACCATGAAATGTATGGCATTCTGGAATGGATTAGATCGCGCAACCATGCCGCACGCCCCATACATTTCTTAGGGATCGGGCGCATGAAAGATGTGTTCGAAGGCGTGAAATATGGCATTGATACGTTTGATTGCGTGATGCCTACCCGTATTGCGCGCCATGGCATGGCCTTGATGAAAGGGGTTAAGGGGGAGCGGATCAATCTTTTGAATGCGCGGTTTCGTGATGATCCGGAACCACTTGACCCATCGCTGGAAATCCCGTTTTCGCGGGATTATTCCAAGGCCTATATTCACCATTTGTTGAAAGCTGGGGAAATGCTGGCTTATCAAATTTTATCTCAGCATAACGTCGCTGTGATCAACCGGTTGATGCGGGACGTCAGATCCGCCATTCAATCCGGAACCCTAGAATCTTTGCGCAAAGAATATTTGCCGGAATAGGCTCCTTGAGCGTATAAAAAGAAATGATCAAACATCCGGATTTTAAAAATCTTCACATTGTCGATCATCCGCTGGTTCAGCATAAGTTGACCTTCATGCGCGATCAAAATACTTCCACGCTCGATTTTAAACGTTACTTAAAAGAAATTTCTTTTTTGATGGGGTATGAACTGACCCGTCATCTCCCGCTCGCGACACGGCAGGTGCAAACCCCGGTAGAACAGATGACCGCACCTGTTTTAAAAGATAAATTGCCAGTGATTGTGCCTATCCTGCGGGCGGGTCTAGGGATGTCAGACGGACTTCAGGAATTAATGCCTGAATCCTGCGTGGGACATATTGGCGTGTACCGCGATGAAACAACCCATCGTCCTCATGAATATCTCGTCAGACTTCCTGAACCACGGGGTCGCGCTTTCATCGTCACGGACCCGATGCTGGCCACGGGATATTCGGCTGTCCATGCCTTCGGGGTCATGATAGCCAAAGGAATTGAATCCTCGCGTATATCTCTCATGTGTCTGTTATCTGCGCCCGAAGGTGTGCGGGTGATTGAACAGGCTTACCCGGATATTCCGGTTTATACGGCGGCGTTGGATCGGCAGTTAAACGATCAGGCCTATATCTGCCCCGGGCTAGGCGATGCTGGGGATAGGTTGTTTGGAACATATTGATTTAAATGATCTTTTTTATACCCGCTCCTGACTTAGGGTTCTTTTATCTTTTTTAAGGTAGCATGATATGGGGAGCGGTATCAGGGGAAGCGTCTATGAATATAGATATAGACCATAAATCTTTATTTGATCACCTGCCGGTGCCACGTTTTATCGTTCGGCAGGACGGTGACAACTTTGTCATTCAGGAATGTAATCGCAAGGCTGAAGAATATTTCTCCAAACCTAGATGCGCCATCATCGGCCAGAATTTATCTGCACTTCTGGATCCTGAAAATGCTACACATTTGATTCATTCCTATGAAGTGATCGCGAAGAAAAAGATTCCCGTCACCATACAATCTCTACCGACCTTTCCGGGTCATTTCCACGTCCCGGGCTTCTGGATCAACCCCGTCCTGGATGAGCAGGGGCAGGTTTGCATGATCGATGTTATCGGCCAGCCCGGAAAAACAGATGATACCGCACTTCAGCGCGAACGCGACGACGCCTTGTTATTGCTGACGTCTATTTTTGATGTGAGCGAAGTGGCCATTCTGGTGACCGATCATAACCGACGTATCATCAAGGTGAATGATTCCTTTACACGGATTTATGGATGGCCACGCACACAAATTATCGGGCTCGATATCGTTCAACTTCTGGCCGAAGACGAACGTGAGAAAGCCCAGAATAATTACGACGAATTTATCAAAACCGGCATCCGAAGCACGGGCGAGGTGAAGGTCACCCGCAAGGATGGAAGCATTGCGAATGTCCTCTATACGTCTGCCACGCTGGAGCTCAGCCAGAAAAGACGTTTTCAAGTGACGACGGTCATGGATATTACGCTTCGAAAGCAGATGGAATTTTCCCTGCGCCAAGCTAAAGAGCAGGCCGATTCATCCTCTCAGGCCAAATCTGCCTTTTTAGCGAATATGAGTCATGAATTAAGAACGCCTTTGAATGCGATTTTGGGTTTTTCCGAGATGATGGAAAAAGAAACATTTGGTGCGTTGGGGCATCCAAAATATGCCGAATATATTCAGGATATTCACACCAGTGCTCAGCATTTGCTCGAGATTATCAACGAAGTACTCGATATGTCGAAAATTGAGGCCGGGCGCGTAGATCTGGATGAACATGAGGTTGATATTCCAGCCTTGATTGAATCCATCCATCGGATCATGTCGTCACGTGCCTTTAGCTCGGGTTTGGAAATTCGGCAGAAAATCCCTTCCGGCTTGCCGGCGTTATTTGCCGATCCGCGTCTGGTGCGTCAAATCTTGATTAACCTGGTCACGAATGCAATTAAATATTCCGAAAAAAGCGGCCATGTGGATATTGAGGCCAGTATGACGCCCCAAGGTGCGATGCAATTAATCGTCAAGGATTATGGGGTGGGTATTCCCAAAGATCGTCTCGTCGAAGCGATGGAGCCTTTCGGCCAGATTCATGATCCGGGTAAGGCCAATAAGGCGCAAGGGACAGGGCTAGGGCTTCCGCTGGCACGGGCGATGGCGCGGCTTCATGGGGGCACGCTTGAACTGGAATCCGATCTGGGCAAGGGGACACAGGTGACCGTAACATTCCCGCGAAAACGCATACGTTACCATAAATCTTCCACGTCAGACGAAAGCCAGATTGAAATTGCCCGCCCTGCGGAGTAGTCTATCTCATCGTTATTCCCAGATATCTTGAGGAGTTCACTGATGACGGAATTAGAACTGCGCTGTCAGCAAGCCGGGTTGAAAATGACTGGCCCCCGAAAAACAATCCTTCGGGTGTTGGGGGAGTCGGCGGATCATCCGTCAGTTGAAGTGGTCTATGAACGCGCCAAGGCGATTGATTCATCCATTTCCATTGCCACCGTCTATCGCACCTTGAATATGCTGGATGAGCTGGATTTGGTAACGCGTCACGAATTCAACGAAACATTTTCCCGGTACGAAGCCAATCAGGAGCATCATCACCACCTGATCGATCTGGAAACTGGAAAAGTGGTTGAATTTCAAAACGAAGCCCTTGAGAAATTAAAAATCAAAATCGCTGAAGAGCTAGGTTATGAATTAATTGATCATCGGCTTGAGTTATATGGCCGGAAATTAAAGACAAAAAAATGACATCCAGTCCTGATACAAATTGTTTTCAATCTTTTGACAAAGTCGAAGAACCGGATGCATGCAAATGCAAAGGCATTGTCTTGAGTGCTTACCGCACCCTTAAGGCAAATGGTGTCCGTGAACGCGATGCGCTTCAGATATGTGCCCGTGTGCTTCGGTATCACCATCCGTCTTCGAACCATGAATCAAAAAATGTGGTTGAATGCTGGGTGTTTGAACATTCAGAACGTGCCGCACATTAGAGAACCCCGTGCCCGAACCTAGATTGCCCACACATCTTTGGGTCGACGCTAAGATCCGCGCTTTTTCAGATTCTGGTCATTCGGTATTTGTTCTGCATAAAGGCGACTTAACGGGGGGCACGGTTCTATTTAAACTTTATGATGGCAGGGCTCAGTGCCGCGTTTTAATCCAGCAAAGGGATATGGCGGGGGTGCTGACATGGATCGATGCGCTAACGCCCGCTTGTACCGATGAAAAAACGGCGGATGAATATATCCGCCGCGCCCTTTTCGTTGATCCAGATATGTGGGCCGTTGAACTTACGGTGCCACAATTGCAAATTGACCTTTAAGCGCGCTGTAAGTTGACATGTAGGAAGGATTAGATCTTAAGCGTTTGAAAAGATCACTCACTCTCATCTGACCACGGCTAGTTGCCCGGAGCCAGGAAGTGACCAACTGACGGTTCATATGAACCTCACCTCACTTTCCTACGCTCATCATGGGCGCAGAAGGTTAAAAATGCCTTAATAATCTCTCCTTGTCTGGACAATTTTAAATGGCCTGCTATATCAAGTCCTTACGGTTACTACTTCTTTTTTATTATGGGAAATCTCATGAAATTTAGCCCCCTCGGACGGACAGGTTTATCGGTTTCGCGCGTGTGCCTTGGCACCATGACCTGGGGACAGCAGAACAGCGAATCAGAAGCCCATGAGCAAATGAACTATGGGGTGTCGCGGGGCATTAATTTTTTTGATACCGCAGAACTATATGCCGTGCCGACATCTGCCGCGACACAAGGTAAGACGGAAGAATATATCGGCACATGGTTTAAAAAATCAGGCCAACGGGACAAGATTATATTGGCGACCAAAGTAGCGGGCCCCGGGCTTCCGTGGATACGTAAGGGATCACCGATTACGGGTCAAAGCGTCCATGAGGCAATCGAAGGTTCGCTGAAACGTCTTCAGACGGATTATGTGGATCTCTATCAATTACATTGGCCGAATAGACCTTTTCCTCATTTCGGGCTTAACCATGCCGGAGAAATTGATTTCACGGCGCATAAGACCGCCGAGATCGAAGATAACTTACTCGATATCCTTCAGGCGTTGGGGGATATCGTTAAACAAGGGAAAGTGCGTTATATCGGTTTATCCGATGATACGGCGTGGGGGATCATGAAATATCTGTCCTTATCTGATCGTCATCACCTGCCGCGTATGCACTCTATTCAAAACGAATATAGCCTTCTCAATCGCTCGGACGATCCTTACGTGGCAGAGGTGTGCGTGCGTGAAGAGGTCTCTTATCTTCCGTGGTCGCCCTTGGCGTGCGGGTTGTTGAGCGGTAAATATGCCGGGGGCAAAATACCACCCGGTTCCAGATGGGATCATGAAAAACGTATGCGCGATAATTTTGATAGCTTCAGAAACGTCCCACAAACGCATCAGGCTGTGGCGGATTACATGGCGGTGGCTAAAAAACATGGGTTGGATGTCTGTCAGATGGCACTTAAGGCGGTTGATCTTCAGACGTTTGTGACCTCAACCATCATTGGCGCCACAAACATGACTCAGCTTAAATCAAATATTGATGCGTTTGATATCACTTTATCCCCGGACGTGATGAAGGATATAGACACTGTTTATAAATCCTGTCCGATCCCGTATTGATAAGGAGTCTAGGGATGCCACTTCTGCCTTACAGAAACATCATGCCCCAGCTGGCGGACGATGTTTTTATTGCCCCCACGGCGTCGGTGATTGGGGATGTGCATATTGGCTCTCAGAGCAATATCTGGTTTGGGGTGACCATTCGGGGGGATGTTCACGAAATCCGCATTGGTGCGCGGACGAATATTCAAGACGGGTCTGTCATTCACGTGACGCGGGGTGTATCCGGCACCTATATCGGCGATGGCGTCACGATTGGGCATATGGCACTTCTTCATGCGTGCCGGGTCGAAGATCATGCGTTTGTGGGGATGGGGGCAATTATCCTGGACGAAGCCGTTGTTGAAACGGGCGCGATGCTGGCGGCCGGCGCCATGTTGACGCCGGGCAAGCGTGTGCCATCGGGGGAGTTGTGGGCGGGCAGACCCGCCACGTTCATGCGAAGGCTAACGTCCAAGGATACTGATTTTTTTCCTGTGTCTGCTGATAACTATGTGAAGTTATCGCGGGAATATCTAGATCAAAAATGACTTAAGCCTGACGCCGGACATAGGAACCGGGGGCGGGTTCAATGGCGTTCATGATCTCTCTTTTCTCAACTTTTTCCCCGGCAAAAGGCTCAATCCATGTCTGCCAGTATGTCCACCATGACCCGGGTTTTTCTACGGCTTGCTTCATCCACGCCTTAGGATCTTCGGGCAGATGGGCGCTTTCCCAAAAACAATATTTTTTCCCGGTAGGTGGATTCACGACACCCGCAATGTGACCAGAGGCCGCCAGTGTAAAATCAACCGGCCCCGAAAACAGACGTGCCCCGGCATAGGTTGCCTTCCACGGCGCAATATGATCTTCCCGCGTGGAGAGAAAAAAAGCGGGCGTATCAATGGTTCTGACATCTAGCGCCGAACCCGCCAACGACATGCCGCCGGGTTTCACCAGTAAATTATCCCGGTACATGGCGCGTAAATAATGAAGATGAAGCACGCCCGGCATGTTGGTTGAATCATCATTCCAATAGAGCAAATCAAACGGGAAGGGTTCCTTGCCCATCAGATAGTTATTAATCACAAACGACCAGATCAAGTCGTTGGCACGAAGGGCACTGAACGTGTTGGATAGATAACTTCCCGGCAACACACCATTTTCCTGAATGGCATCATCCAGAAAAGAAATCGCCTTGTTATCCGCAAATAATTTAAGGTCGCCGGCATTCTCAAAATCAATTAATGTTGTTAAAAACGTGGCTGATGCAATTCGGTGATCCTGATTCTGTGCCTTCATCCATGCCAGTGTCATGGTCAAAAGCGTGCCGCCGATGCAATATCCGATAACATTGGTATCGGTTGACCCCGTCCGGTGTTCGATGAATGTCAAGGCATCCAGAATGCCGCCTTGCATGTAATCTTCAAAGGTACGGTCAGCATATGTTTTGTCTGGGTTGATCCATGACACCATGAAAACTGTGTGTCCTTGATCCACCAGCCACTTCACAAATGAATTTTCAGGCCGCATATCCAAAATATAATATTTATTAATCCAGGGCGGGATGATGAGTAGGGGGCGCGCATACACCTTGTCTGTGGTGGACGTGTATTGAATAAGCTGGATCAGGTCATTCTGATACACCACGCTCCCCGGCGTTGTGGCAAGATTTCGGCCGACTTCGAAGGCCTTATAATTAGTGGTGCTTATTTTGAGATCACCTTGGCCGCGTTCCATATCGGAGAGCAGATTTTCGAACCCCCGCACTAGATTTTCACCACCCGTGCGTATGGTCTCACGCAGAACATCCGGGTTGGTCAGAACAAAATTGGTGGGCGAAAGGGCATCCGCAAATTGCCTTGCCGAAAACCGAAGGCGATCTTGTTGGCCGTCCTCCATATCCGGGGTATTTTGAATGGTCTGATCCATCCATTGCCGGGTCATGAGGTAGGATTGTTTGATAAAGTCAAATAAGAGGTTGTTTTGCCATTCTGCTGATTTAAAACGTTTATCGCCCGTTTCAGGCTTATAGATATCCTCTAGGGGTTCGCCTTGGTATTTTTTCCATACATTTTCCCATATCGCCATCCAGTTCTGCCAATATTGCAGTTGCAGGTTGGCCATTTTTTCGGGATTTGCCAGCAAAGATTTCATAAAATCGATGTAGGCATTACGGATATCTAGCGGGTCGTGGCTCAGGGCTTTGCCCGCTTTTTCCAAACTGGCGGATACCAAAGGCTGTACCCGGTTCAAGACCGACATCATAATTGCGCCCAATTCTGCCGTATCCAGAGCGGATGCAGAGGCGGTATGGTGTGATTCAGAGGGTGATTTTCGTTGGGTCATTGTCAGAGCATGTACATTGCCTTTGAATGGGATAAAAGGCAATAAAAACAATAAGGATCACGCAGAACGCGGCTCTTGCGTCCGGGACATAATTCCGACACGATAACACCCATGTTTTTGTATGTAATGAAGGTGCCTATGACACAGACCGCCGAAAAGACATTATCCGCCCTCCGCCTGATTTGGATAGGAGGATGCCTATTATGCCTGTCTGCGTGTAGTTCATCCAGCTGGGTCGGAAGCCGTATGCCGTGGATAGGGGTTGAAGAAGAGGAATCGCCATCTGTATCTGTTACCCAGGTTGCTACTGAAAGTTCTACGACGGCGCAGGAAACATCGGCGACATCACCTGCCTCTGCCGGGATGCCAACAGAAGATGAGCTGTTCAAAATGGCGAGCCAATCCAGCCGTAACCGCGTGCAGATTTATCGGCCTGACGGGGATGATATGTCCGGCACATCTTCGTCCGGGTCTTCGGCGTGGCAACAGAATATGGGGGGGATGCCTTCAGCGCAGGATTCGCGCGTGACCATTTTTCCACTCGATGAAATGGGCGGCAGTTCTGGCTCAGGTCTTTATGCAGGGTCTTATGTGGCACCCGGCGCGGCGTATATGGGGGGCAGTGATCGTTTGATAGAGTCCGCACCGTCTTACACCGGACCCATAGAAGGTCAAAAATATTCTTCAGCTGGCGGGGGATCCATGCCCTCAAAGATATATTTTGCGCACGGGTCTTCGCGTCTTGATTCCGAAGATCGTCGTATCTTAAGCCAAGTGGCAGAAGAAGCGAAATTCGCGCCGGTGGCACGTATCAGCATCGAAGGTCACGCCAGTTCACGTGCGCAAACAAGCGACCCCGTTCAAGCGCGTATTTTAAACCTAAAGCAATCGATGAACCGTGCGGTGGCGGTCTCGAATAACCTTATTCAAAATGGCGTCCCTCCGGAAAAAATCAAAACTTTAAGCTGGGGAGATACCAAACCCCCGGCCAATGGAAGCGAAGCCGAAGCCCGCCGCGTGGATATTTATACCGGCGGGGCAGGCACACCGTAAATTTATATAGGAATATCATGACAACGCCTTTACGCATCGGGATTGCAGGTCTGGGAACTGTTGGGCTTGGCGTGATCCGTATGTTACGCGATAACGCCGATTTAGTCACATCGCGTGCTGGACGCCAGATTGATGTTGTGGCGGTTAGTGCGCGTGACGCCCAAAAAAATCGGGGTGTTGATCTATCCGGGGTTTCATGGGTAACGGATGCTCGTGACATGACGGAGCGGGCAGATATTTCTGCGATTGTCGAAGTGATTGGCGGGGAAGGGGGGATATCTCTTGATCTTGCGCATAAGTCCCTCGCCTCTGGTAAACATCTGATTACCGCCAACAAGGCCATGCTGGCACATCACGGCACCTCTCTTGCGCGGCTGGCCGAACATCATAACGTGAGTGTGTTGTGTGAAGCGGCTGTCGCAGGTGGTATTCCAATCATCAAGGCTTTTCGTGAGGGGCTCGCGGGGAATCATATTCGCGCGCTGTACGGCATTTTGAATGGCACCTGTAATTATATCCTGACGGAGATGCGGCTTTCGGATCGTTCTTTTAAGGATGTGCTGGCCGAAGCCCAAACGAAAGGCTATGCAGAATCCGACCCCAGTTTTGATATTGACGGTATTGATACAGGCCACAAGCTATGTTTGCTGTCCAGTATGGCCTTTGGTGTGATGCCACAATTTTCACACATGCCAATCACAGGTATTTCGCATCTGACCCCGTCCGATATTCAATATGCCGGTGAATTGGGGTACCGCATTAAACTGCTGGGTATGGCGAAGTGTCATGATGGCAAGGTCTGGCAGAAGGTGATGCCCTGCCTGGTGCCGTCTTCCAGCACCTTGGGGAATGTGGAAGGTGTTTATAATGCCGTCTTTTATGAAACGGATTTTGCGGGTCAAGGTATGATGTCGGGGCGGGGGGCGGGAGCAGACCCGACGGCTTCGGCGATTGTGTCTGACATCATTGATCTGGCACAGGGCAAAACCCGTCCTCTGTTTGGTGTGTCGGTTGATCGTTTGGCATCCGCCAGTATGATCAAACCCCAAGAAATATCATCTCGCTTTTACATGCATTTACGCGTCAAGGATCAAGCCGGGGTCATTGCCGAAATCTCCTCTATTCTAAAAGACCATCATATTTCTATTGAATCCATGATTCAGCGAGGGCGAAACCCGGATCAGGCCGTATCCGTTGTCATGATCACGCATGAAACAAACGAATCCGATATGGCGTCTGCGTATGCGAAAATGGCGCGATTGTCTTTTATGGCGTCACCCCCGACACAATTAATGATTAAGGACATTTCATGAAACCTGTTTTGTCTGAAGTCTATGATGAGAGTATGGATCGAAACCTCGCGCTAGAGGCTGTCCGTGTGACCGAGGCCGCGGCACTCGCCGCCTCTCGAACGGTGGGACGTGGGGACGAAGACGCGGCTGATAAATCTGCCGTAGATGCCATGCGTCTGACACTTAATTCTTTATCCATTCAAGGGCGAGTCGTGATCGGCGAGGGGGAGCGTGATGAAGCCCCCATGCTTTATATCGGTGAAAAAGTCGGTAACGGCACTGGGCCCAAGGTGGATATCGCCCTTGATCCGCTTGAGGGAACGACCATCACTGCCAAGGGGGGGCAGAACGCCATTGCCGTTCTGGCCATGGCTGACGAAGACGGGTTTCTAAACGCCCCGGATGTGTATATGCAGAAATTGGCCGTGGGGCCGGGCGTTGATCTCTCTGCGCTGGATCTTGACGCCCCGATGGCAGACGTCTTGAAGAAAATTGCCAAGGCTAAATCCGCGCAGGTGGAAGATTTGCTCGTCTGTATTCTGGATCGCCCGCGTCATGAACACCTTGTCCGGGATGTCCGTGCCGCTGGCGCGCGCATTTCATTAATCCAAGACGGGGATGTCAGTGCCGTTATCGCCACCACCGACCCCGAAAGTGGGATTGATGTCTATGTCGGCAGTGGCGGCGCGCCCGAAGGCGTATTATCTGCCGCCGCGCTTCAATGTGTGGGGGGGCATATGTTGGGGCGTTTGATTTTTAGAAATGATGATGAACGCGCCCGCGCCGAACGCTGGGGGATCACCGATTTAAACAAAATCTATACAACGGATGACCTTGCCAAGCCGCACAATGTGATGTTTGCGGCGACCGGGGTAACAACAGGCACCATGTTGCCGGGCGTGCGGCGTTTTCCCGGCGGTGCCATCACACATTCCATTATCATGCGGTCAAAATCCGGCACGGTGCGCCGTATTCAATCAACGCATAATTTTAAACGTAAGGGTGACCTGTCATCAGGCACCTAACCGATGACCCAGCCATCCACGACCATGACTCATAGTGTACAAATGTCCTCGTCTTCTGATCTTCTGACGTTATCGGGATTGACCGTCAAAGAAACCCCGGTTGACGCAGAATATATTCGCCGTCTTGTCCAGGCATATCAGGTGCCAGAAATTTTGGCGCGTTTATTATACCGTCAAAATATTGGTGAATCCGATGTCCAAACCTATCTTTATCCAACCTTGAAAAATGCGATGCCTGATCCACTCTCTATGGCGGGTATGGCCGGAATGGTAGATATGTTGTCTTCGGCCATCATAACAGGTGAGACGATCGGTATTCTGGCTGATTTTGACGTGGATGGGGCAACATCATCAGCAATTTTCTACCGCTATCTTAAAGCCGTCGGGGTTGATCATATTCCTGTTTATATTCCAGACCGGCTTAAGGAAGGGTACGGTCCCAATATTCACGCCTTTGATACGTTGAAATCCCAAGGTGCATCTTGTGTTGTGTTGATGGATTGCGGCATTACGGCGCATGCCCCCAT
The DNA here is from genome assembly GCA_017302165.1 of Alphaproteobacteria bacterium. Lineage (GTDB taxonomy): Bacteria > Pseudomonadota > Alphaproteobacteria > Micavibrionales > Micavibrionaceae > UWPOB-MICAV1. Next base: position 1,269,535 of record JAFLCW010000001.1, on the reverse strand, counting down.
TACCTATGCAAAATCCATCGGTCTTCGTGTGGGTATCGCGGATCACCATGACCCCGCAGAAACATTCCCCCCCGCCGATGTAATCGTTGACCCTAAACGAAAAGACGATTCTTCGGGCTTAACCTATCTGGCGGCGTGCGGCGTTGTGTATATGATATGTGTGGCGTTGAACCGCGCGCTTCGTGATCAAGATTTTTTCAAAAACCGTCAGATACCAGAACCTGATCTTATCGCTTTGCTGGATCTGGTGGCCTTGGGCACCGTATGTGACATGGTACCGCTTATCGGGCTTAATCGTGCGTTCGTGTTCAAAGGCGTTGAAAAAATATCCGAAGGTAAAAATCACGGATTATTCGCCTTGAAACAACAAGCTGGTCTGGGTCAACACGTGAATGTCAAAGACCTAGGATACACGCTGGGGCCGCATATCAATGCTGTCTCGAGGATGCATAATTCGCGCATCGGGTTTGAATGCCTGTCTACCACAGACAGGGATCAAGCCACGGGCTATGCCATTTTAATGGGTCAATGCAACGATGAGCGCAAGGTTGTTGAAAAACAGATGGTGGATCAAGCCATCGACATGGTGGCGCGTCAAAATCTCCAAGATCGTCCAATCATTATTTTACATCATCCGGATTGGCACGAAGGGGTTCGTGGGCTGGTGGCGTCTAAAATCAAAGAGAGGTTTTCGAAACCTGCCCTTGCCTTAAGCATTGCTGGGGATGAAACCAATGGCGTGGTATGGGGTGGATCTGGGCGATCTGTCGAAGGCATTGATTTAGGCGCGTGCTTTCGCTTGCTTCAAGACCAAGAGGTCATCATCAAGGGCGGGGGGCATGCGATGGCGGCCGGGTTGACGGTTCGCGATGACAAGCTGGCGTCGCTGATCACATCGCTTGAGCATATTGTGTCTGATCAGACAAAAATGTTAGTAACACGCAATCATCTTGATGTTGCCGGGGTTGTATCTGTTCGGGCGGCCGCGTCACTTGATTTTTTCTATCTTCTGGAACGTGCGGGGCCGTATGGAAGGGATAATTCAGCCCCTGTTTTTCTGTTCCGCCAGATACGCGTGCATCAGGCACGTGTTGTGAATGAGCGTCATATTTTCGCGGATGTGTCAGACTGGGAGGGTGGTGCGCGGGTTCGCCTGAAACTATGGCAGGGCGCCAGTACACCGGACGGCGAAGCCCTGCTTCGGGCTTCCCGGCAAGGTGCCTTGACAATACTGGGCGTTCTGGATCTAAACCGCTGGCAAGGCCGCGAAACCGTTGAAATTACGCTCTCTCATGTCTGCCGGGCATAAGGGCGAGGCGGGTGTGGGCATAAGGCCTCATTTTTTAGTTAGACGCCCAAAAAGAACACTTGATTTTTAACCCTCAACCCCTTAAAAACCAGCCATCTATTGTGCCCTTTCAGACGTCCCCTTCGTCTAGAGGCCTAGGACGCCTCCCTTTCACGGAGGCAACACGGGTTCGAATCCCGTAGGGGACGCCAATCTTTACAATGGCTTAGATCGACAAACAGGTCGAAGGGTTTTCGCAAGGAAAACCGCAGCTTTGAGCCTTCCATTTCCAAGTTCGTAAATACAAACCCTATCAGGCGACGTTTTTCTGCCGGTGTCGAACCGTCAAACAACGGCCCGATCCGGGAAGACAGGGAAAGCAAGGTAGACAAGGCGATTTTGAATTGCCCATCCCCAGCCGTGTTCTTTTCTAAAATCTGGTTAATTTCCATCCGGCGATTTTGCAGTTCATCATGCTTCTGGGCATAGATGTCCTTAGTAATACTCCCGTCCAGTAGGCAGTCGGTCAGGCGGCTTAGTTTCTTGGTTAGATCGGCGGCTTCCTGTTGCAGGGCTATAACCGTGTCCTGATAATGCTGAGTTTCGGTTTCATGGCTCTGGCGCAGGTAATCGACTATCGGTTCCAGAACGTCCTGCGGGATGGTGATGGAATGGATAACGTCCCTGATCTGATCCATGACGACTTTTTCCGGTATCCAGATTTTCTTTGCCGTGTCCTTAGGATCGCGGGTGATCAGGTAAACATATTTGCCCTTTTTCAGATCGCAGGATACCCGGCGACCCGTCAGGGCGCACGAAATCAGCCCGTTCAGGGTAAAGGGAAGGTCGCTGGTGGCTGGGGCCGCATTATTGGCGTTCGGCTTGCTATAGACCCGTTCGCAGGCTTCATACAGGGCTTTGTCGATTAAGGCGGGATAGGCATGGGGATATAGTTGTTCCTTGACGCGCATTATGCCGTAATAGAACGGGTTGCGGAACATATTGGAAAGGGTCTGGACGTTGACCGGATGGCCCTTTTTCGTTCGCAAGCCCCAGTCCTTTGACCGTCTTGCCAGTTCGTGCAGCGATACTGTGCCAGTCGCATATTCGGTGAACAGCTTTTTAACCAGAAAGGCGCGTTCCTTGTCGAGTATAACGGTATTGTGGCCGGAATCCGTGTCTACGGCGTTCAGATAGCCTAGCGGTGCTTGATAAATGCACTCGCCCTTGCTGATCTTGTGTTTGACGCTGCGCTTTACGTTGTCCGAAAGCTGATCGGTATAGGATTGCGCCATGACAACGCCCATATTCCACATCAGCTTCTGACTGCTGGTGGCGTCTTTGTCCAAAATATTGCCTTCGCGGACAAAATGGATTTCCAGCTTGTCTTCGCGCATCAGGGCATCCAGAACGGGCGTATGGGTAAAGCTGCGCTGTAAACGGTCAACGCAATCGACAATCAGGGCCATGCGCTGGGGCTGCTGGCGGATAAAGTCGATCATCCTTTCAAATTCAGGACGCTGGCCTTTCGTGGATGACTCGATAATGCGAAAGACCTGAATAACATCCAGTTCCTTGCGCTGGGCATAGGTTTTCAAATTGGCAAGCTGGGCTTCCAACGAAAAGCCGTCTTCCTGTTCCTTGCTGGACACGCGGACAAGAATGATTGCTTTTTTCATTTATCTCTCCTGCCTAAGCAGCTTAACTTGATCAAAAATTATTGATTGGTCTGAAATCTTTTTAATGATAATTTTTTTGCCAAACACGGGATCGCAGCTATAAAGCGTTTTCCATTTTCTTTGGAAATCTACAAGAATACTGTCTTCCCCGTATTTTCTTATGAGAGCAAGTTCAACGTTATCAACTTTTGTAACTAAGAAGCTGTTTTCTTTATGGGCGATATATGATCCTAGTAATTTAAATGTGGGAGGGCACACTAAAAGGATAAATAAAGCAGCGATGTAGGCACCACCCCAATCTTTATTGGTCAGTTTTGATGTTAGGCTTTTTCGGCGTCTTTCCCTGTCGGCTTCATCAATCCGATCCAGCTCTTGTATATATTCACTGAAAGTACTCTTACCAATTGCAGGGTAAATGAACACAAAGAAAAAACCCACCACACCAACTAGGAGAAGAGTCAAATAATACCAATTAAACCCTTTGATAATAATCCCAAAACTACCGCCTAAAATTACTATCAGTAAAAGAAGTAGGAACAGGTAATGGCTAGGATTTATTTTTTTTAGTTTTTCAGGAAAAAACTCAAAAATAGGATCGAGAAAATTTATTATCACTATATAAAGCGTCACTATTACTGAGAGTGCATAAAAAAATCTTTCAAAGGAAACTGAAACTAAAAACTCAGGAATCCCGAAATGGCTTAAATAGCCTGCCTCAAAAAAGTAGGCAACGCCGTAAGCAATGGCAGGCATAACCGATACAATTATCGTATCCGATAATGTCCATCTTTTTACCTCCGGGGCGTCAGCCATTAAGCATATGCCCCTTCCTGCATCCTATACGGCTTGATCTTGCCGATGTCCTTGCCGACTTCGCGTCGCGCTTCCATCATGTCGTAGGTGTTTTGCAGGCGCAGCCAGTAGCCTTCGGATAGTTTGAAGAAACGGGCAAGGCGTAGGTCGGTATCGGCGGTAATGCCGCGCCGTCCGCGAATGATTTCATTGATCCGGTTGGCCGGAACGCCGATAGCCTGCGCCAGCGCGTTCTGGGACAGGGCAAGCGGTTCCAGAAATTCCTCTTGCAGGATTTCGCCGGGGTGCGGGTTGTTCAGATATTTGGTCATTTTCTACATCCTTCAATGGTAATCAACAATTTCAACATCATGCGCTTCGTTATCCTGCCAGACGAAACAGATACGCCACTGATCGTTAATCCGTATGCTCATCTGGCCCTTGCGGTTGCCTTTGAGAGCTTCCAGACGATTACCGGGCGGGTTTTTCAGGTCATCCTGCGTTTGCGCGGCATCAAGCTGGCGCAGCTTCCGCAAGGCCCGGTTTTGTATATCGCCCGGAAAAGCCCGTACTTTCAGGCCATTCCAGACTTTTTCGGTATCCCGGCAGGCAAATGACCTGATCATCCATCTATCTCCAGTATAGCACTTGTATGTATTCCGTACAACATAAATTTAACATGGAATCACAGTGAAAAGCTGCATTAAATAACCAAGGACTATCAGTGCTACCGCTTCGCCTACATACCAATTCCGCCAAGCAGGAGTTAACTTAATTTTCTGAATAATTCCTTCATATTTTTCTTCAAGGCTGTTGTGAAAATCAGGAAATTTTTCTTTATCTAGAAAAATTTCTTTCTTCTCGACTTTTAGGGATGGCTCGTATTTCGCAAGATTATCAAGTGCAGTTAAAAGGGGGGTGGTAGCATTTGCAATCATTGCAACAGTACCAAATCCATAATCTGCATCCATGTTCTGCTTCGCACGACGTGAAAAGCCTACAATCCAATAAATGTATTGGATAGATTTTTCCTTTTTATAGAGCGGCCACATATCATGGACGATAACTAGAAAACCAGCGCATTGCAGAATTGTAGCCATAAAAGCAAGCGCCTTGATGTCCTGATCGGCGGTCGGCATAAATTGAGAAACGATTTCACAAATCATTTTTTGTCATTCGGTAAAAATTTGATTTGATCAATTTCCTTCATAATCCTGTCGGTTTCGACAAGGGCAACGATGATGCGCTGGTAATGGCGGATGTCGTCGATGGTCAGTTTGCGGCCCTTGCGGTCTTTCAGCCATTTCTGTGCAGGCTGATAGCCGCCAATGTAAAAATTCCATGCCACTTCCGGCACGCTCCCGAAATACTGGGTGGCGTTGATCCAGACTTTTCCATTTTCAAAGCGCGGCTTGATAACCTCATGGTCACCATCAACCGGATAGGTGGTGATGGGCTTATCCAGCACCGGGCTTTCCATCAAATGCAGGCCGCGCAACGCCGCGCCCTTTTCGGCCAGCGCATGAAAGATTTTTGAATCCGATGGAAACGGGATGCGCGGGAAATCTATCTTTAAGAAAGCAGTATAACGCTGACGATATACAGGGCTATTCAAAGCAGCGTAGATGTAATTGAATAAAGTTTCAGGTGTTACGTCTGGAACGATTTTTTTGATTTTTTCGTAAATTTTTGGATTTAGATTGGGCTGCCTTTCCTCGTCCATCCCCATCGTTTTCTGATAAAGATACAGTGGGAAGATAAAAGCGTTATTGGATGTTTTTGAAGAAAGGTGAATAACTTCAATCATATTTTTGGCCACAAAGGAATGAGCAAAGTTTTCACCTTTTGTCATTCTTGATGTGATCAACCCAATATTGTTTTTGTTAAAAAAATGATCTGTTATTTTTGCTACTGGCCAACCGACGTAGCCTTTCGATTTACCTGTATAATAAGTGTATTGAATATCAAATGGCCTATAATTTACGGGCATTACTAATTTTTTATCAGCACCTGATTTTACAATATCTTCCTTCGCCCATTCATATTTCCAGTCGCGAACATCTTTGGAAATTTTATATTTCTTTTTCACATCATCTTCCGGCAAATTAAGAAAATCCTGAATTGATTCAAAAGATTTTTCTAATGTGGGCTGTATACAAAGTTCATCTCTTTTTGTGATAATCCCTGTATTATTGACAGGAAAAATTTCTTTAACTGAAAATCCAGTTTCATATCCACTTTGGCCCTGAAAATTTTTTGGAACAAAAAAATAGAATGGCTCTTGATAATCCAGCCTTGTAAATGGCGTTAAAGATAAACTCTTTTTAAATAGAAAATCATATTTCAGTTTACGGTCGCCCCAAAGATCAGCGTGATGCAGGTTTGCCAAAGCCTTTTTGCCCGACTTTTTGGTATGCTTAACAGCGATGATAATGCTGACGCCCTCGATAATATCGAATACGTTTTTATCGGCGCTACCATCCGGCGCCTTTTCTTTTTGCGGATTGCCGTGAAGATCGAGGATATAAATATCATCAAAGGTTTTAAGAAGATGATAGCGCATACCTCTGAAAATCGGGCCATCCAGATATGAATGACTTGTAATGTAGGCAAGAACGCCTTCACCATTTTTATCGATAAAATATTCGCCCATGCGAATAAATTTTGCGTAGTCGTTGTTAATCCATTTTGAATTTTTTTCTTTTAATTTTCCACCTCTGGGTTCTTGTTTATAGCCCTGCATCAAATCCATGATCCACTTGCCCTTATTGACGCTTTCCCCGTTATAGGGTGGGTTGCCGAAGGCAATCATAATCGGCGTATCTTTTTTAATGCGGCTGGCGGCGTTGGCTTCGTGGGATAGCCAGCTTGCGAACAGTGTATCGGCATCCGGGTGGTGTTCTTCAAGACTATTGGTCAGATACACGCCGACGCGGGGCGGCCTTTGGTTATCCAGTGGCTTATACCCGGTTTCGCGCAGCAGCAAATCCAGCTTCATGTGGCACATGGCATAAGACGCCATCAGCAATTCAAAACCATGCAGTCGGGGCAACAGGTCGTTATCGACATAGCGGCTCCATAGTCCTTCCTGCCCCTCGAACCGGCGATAAATCTGTTTTACGGCTTCGGCAAGGAATGTTCCTGTGCCGGTGGCAACATCGAGAAGCTGAACCTTGTGAACGCTGCGTTTTTCCTTCGCCCGCCTGCCGCGTTCAATACGATCTGTTTCAACCTCAATTTCAACTTTGCTGGTATCCGCCAGACCGTCTTTCAGGCCGAAATGATCTTTTAGAACGTCGTCAATGGCGCGGACGATATAATTTACAACGGCTTCTGGGGTGTACCAGACACCGCGTATTTCTTTGATATTTTTATCGTACTCGCCCAGAAAGGTTTCATAGAAATGCAGGATGGGGTCGTTCTGGCCGGTGGAAGTTCCAAAGTCCTTCAAAATATCCCGCAGGTCGGTAGCGCGGTAAACCTCGCACAGGGCATCAACGATCCAGACAACGCGACTGTCCAGTTCCGGCCCGGCCACGTAGGTGAAAAGCTGGCGCAGGAAAGGGTTGCTGGCGGGGATCAGCAGCAGGGCTTCGCTGCGGCTGAAATCTTCCAGTGTGGTGTCATGCAGGCGGGCGGTAAACAGGCCGTAGGCAATCGTTTGGGCGTAAATATCGGCAAACTGCGCGGCGTCCAGATCATGCATCAGGATGGTTTTAAACGCCTTCATCTGGTCTTTCAGGGTGCTGTCGTCTTCAGCTTCCAGCGTTGCCCTGAATACATCGCGCATCAGCCGTGCTTTATGCGCCATCATCGCGGCCAGTTTTTTGGCGGATTTAATCGTCTGGCCCTGAAACGCCGCAAAGTCGATCAGCAAGGTTTTCAGGCGGTCAAAATTTTCGGGCAACGGGCGAATGGTTTTACCATCAATTTCCGCAATACGGATGGTTTCGACTTTCTGGCCATGCAGGAAAAAACGAAATTCCAGATAATCCGTCAGGATCAGATTATCGAGGGATTCAAGGTAGCGTTTAAGCTGTTCATCCTTTTCTGTTTTGTTCAGATCAACGCCAATGTCTTTGGCCTCGATATAGCCGACATCAATTTTTCTGCGCGTCAGGATGAAATCAGGTGCGCCGCATTTAATGCGTGCTGGATCGTTGGTGGCCAGAATATCGGGGATCGTGTCTTCCAGAAGGTTTTGCAAGGATGGCCGGTAAGCGTGTTCGCGGGCATTGCCGGTGGCAAAGCGTTTTGATATGTCCTGAACATATTCAGAAAAATTCATGCTATTTACTTCCCTGATTTTTATTTTCTACTTTCCAGACGGGCAAATTGTGCCAATTTTCAGGAAACCCCATTTTCTCTTTAGGGATCGCCGGGTATTCATCCAGTAAATCTTTCAATTTCTCGGTCCAGCGTGATTCCGGCGAAACGCTGTGCATCAGCACGTTCAGCATCAGTGCTTGGGCGTAAAACAGCGTGTTAGGAGTGAAATCCGCTTCCATACCTTTGGGTATCAGGGGCTTAAACGTGAATATCCTGTTCCACAAGCGGGAATGGTGGGCGCAGAGGTTGCGGATGATGGTGGTGGCGTGAAGCCAAGATTTCAGGACGGGAACGCCAAGATTAAATTGACCGGAAAGCCGTTTCTGATCGGCATGGGGCAGCCAGCCGAACATCAGTGATACGGTTCCGAAGGACAACACCTCGAACACCATCCACAGCGGCGGCATAGCCGGGGCGTCGTAGGTTTCATAGTAATGCCGGATGCTAGCGTTCTTGATCTTATCACGGCCCTTGCCGTGGTCTATGTCCTTTTGAATGGATTGCAGAAAACCGTCGTATTTAAAACCGTCCGTAAAATGGTTTTTGTTCATGTACCAGTGTGGCCCGTACAGAACACATAGATCGTTAATCATGGCGCTTTTGACCGCAATTTCGATCCTTTCCACGGCATCCATGATCAGCAGCCGCAGCTTGCGGTCAAATGTATAAACATCCAGAATCTGGTCGAATGTTGTGCCGGGGAAAAACTGGTGATGGCTGTCCGTCCGGTCGCAATGCTGAAAATGCGTCATATAGCCGGACAGGTGATAATAACCGATATTTGTCAGGTAATGTCGGGCTTTGGGTTCGTCTTTAATGACAAGACCACGCTGACTTAGCAGGGCGATCTGCTTGTCCAGTGTTGAAGCTTTTTTGTCGAATATTCGGCTTGATTCAGGCATAAAAAAACCCGCCGGGGTGCGCTTCCATGAGAGGCGTGGCGGGTGCTGTTGCCTTTAATATTGCCTCGGGAAGGTTAAATTTCAATGAAAATCTGAAATATTCTGAAAAATAAATGAAAAATGTCCCCATATTTATCCTCTTTTCTCCAATAAATCTGTCTTCACAACATCATCCGCAATCAGCGGGATAAATTCGGTGATCTGTCCTTTTACCGCTTTCAGGATGGAAAAGCGAGGGGTTGTATGGGTTCCGTCCAATGCTTTCAGGTCTTTTTTCATGCGGTAGAAAGTTTGGTTATTCAGGCCCAGATGCAGTTTTGCGCCCCGGATGCCCAGCTTTTCCGCCGTATGCGCGAAGCCGATTAGTTGCAGGATGCTAGTCTGGCGCTTGCGCGGGTGTGCGGTCTTGATCCGCGCAATCAGGGCGGCGGGGTCATCACTGTTCAGGTTCAGCAGGTAAAGCCCGTCTGTGATCTGGCTCCAGAAATGCAGCAGGACGGCGCGGGATAGGCTGGCATTGAACAGGTTTTGAAAGGTCAGCGGCCCGGTGTAGCCGATTTGTGCCAAAAGTGGTTTCAGCTTCCGTGATTTCAGCCGGATTTCAAACCGCAGGACTTCGGGCAGTTTCAGACTGTTCAGCAAATCAAGCTGGCTGGCATTATCAACTTCCGCGCTGCGCTTGTCGCCGTAGGTGCTGGCCTGTTGCAGGTCTTTCACTTTGTCGTACAGGGCGATTTCATAGGTGCTTGCATGGTACTTGACCATCTGGCCGCTGTTTCTGAAATCGGTCTGGGTTAAATCCAGCTTTGCTGACAGGTCAAGTTTTTCCAGTTCGCGGATCAGCAGGAAACAAGGTGTTTCCCGTTCCAGTAGAATATTTTTTGAATAATGAATGGCCGATAAGCTGGCGGCTTTCAGGGTTTCCAGCGATACCGCGATCCCCATACTGGCCAGCGCGGTGTGCAGCGCGGTTAGGACAGGCATAAAATCATCATGGCCGCGCAATTCCACAAAATTGTTTCCGTAGAGTAACTTCGGCGCTGAAAATTCAACGCGCAGGAAAATGGCTTTTACCCGTTCGGTGAAGGGCTTTTTGATCAGGGTCAGGCGCGGCTTGTAGCCAGTACGCTTTTCGGCATTGGTCGGATTATAAACGGCCTTAACCATCTGGTTTGTCACATACATTGGGTTTTGCAGGAACCCGGCAGAAGGGGTAAACCTGTCGCCATGTCTGATTAAAAAATCTTTTTCAGGCAATGTCAGCACGACCGTATCCAGCATCACTATTTTCCAAAGTTTTCAATACATCGTTCAGACGGCTGAATATCGCCGCTTCAATCTGCTGTCCGGCGTTCCGGTTGATCGGGTGAAATATCTCAAAATCCCGGCTGCCGGATTTACGCGTGGGGTATGTCAGGCGGTATCCATCCCCGGTCAGTTTCCGGTGGATGCCGATGCCGGACAGGTAAAAATCGCCGTTGATGACCAGCGCGGCGAACCCGATCAGGCCGTCCTTGGGTTTGATCAGGTTGATCTGGACTTCACTGATTTTCATGGGGATGTTCCTTGAGCTGGTGGCTTTCGGCTTGAAGTCGCTGATCAATCTCGAACAACGTACCTAAAAAGCCTGCAAGGTTATGGCTGGCCATGTCATCCAGCGCAGCCCCCTGATCCGCGCCGTGTGATCCGGCGTGGTTTTTCAGGGCGGCGGTGATGCTTTTGACGGGCGTGTTCATCGCATAACTTTGTATGGATGAAGGCAGGATTTCTATAAAACGAAGGTCACATATTGATTAAAAAATGTCAGAAATTATTTTCTGACATTTAGTTATATAATTCTGACAGTCATAAGTTTTTGAATTTCTTATAAACTGGGCTTACTTTCTCAAGAATTGTACTGCGCCCAATATCCTCGCCCCAGTTTTTTAAGCACCATGATTGCATATCTGAAATAAATGCCTCTTGTTTTTCTGGCAGGTGTTCACTTTTTACCCGTGCCATTACTTCAAGATGGAAGCTGTCCCAATCCTTCGCGGGCCTTCCGCGCTTTCTTTTCGGTACCGCGACCTCTACTTGATTTTCATTTAGGATGAATTGATCGGCTACCATATGGACAGCCTTCGTTTGTTCCGGCGCTGGTGGAGGAAAAATGGCCATAAGTTGTTCCATTTTTACACAGATATGGCAATAATGCCCCTTCGGGTTTTCTGACGCGGATTGCATCCAATCAATTTTATCGGCCCGCCAAAATTCCTTTTGAATCGGTTCATGTTCGTATTCCACCCAGCTCTTTGTATAATCTACTTCGGGCTTCGGGATCTTTCGACCCGATGCTTCAAGCTGACCTTCACGAAGGGCGACATATATTTTTGCTTCTACAAGTTCTATGTATTCAGCATATTTTTCATCCCAATCGGCTTGTTCAGCAGCCCTTTTTTCGGCTTCTGGAATAGCGGTCCTTAACTTTTCTTTTTCTTCTTCGGGCAAATCCAGTTCAAGGAACGATTTGATCGTTTCAATATCGCGGGGCACATAAGGCGCATTGTAATCAAAATCATCGTTAATTATTTCTTCCCATTCTGGGTTTGGCGGAAGGCCTACCCGCACCGCTTCATGGCTTTCAATATATCCGTGATCATCAGGGATTCTTGGCTGATATTCGTCTTGAACGTCACTGTCAAAACGATAGTCCACTTTGTCAGGCATAATTTCTGAAAGCGGGATGCGATTAAAGCCTACCCATAAAATAGCTTCTTGAAGAAAACATTCTTCCGCGACCCAGTAAGGCTTCAATACAATTTTCATGCTGATACATCCTTTGACAGGATGATAGCGAGAATATTTTCAATATTAAAGGATTAAGCCACCTTGCGACGTTGTGTTCGGTTCCCAAGCTGGGATTCAAACTGGCGTCGGGATTATCGGCTATGAAGCTAAATTTATACAAATCCTTTATACCGCAATGCGTTCAAGGCCGAGGCGTTCTCGGATCGGCGACGGGATAATTTGACAAACCAGCAAGATTTCGGCCTGATATGTGGTTCGCAGCGTATCAATTTTGTGACGCCAATTTATCTTATCAGCACCATTCGCAGACATTCATAAACGACCAAAAAACCCAGTGTTTGCAAGGGTTTCTGGCTTCATGTATGCTTATCCTCGTTCGCTATTTTTCGCCTGCAGTCACCCCTAAAGGGGGCATAAACGGGGGCAGATGAAAACCCATGAAATGGAGATGCCCCCAGGAAGTCTTATGGCGAAAATGTTTAAATTAGCTCGTACAAAAAGATGAAAAACATTCAAAAAGAAAAAAATTTAGAGAAAAGTCTCTATAGCCATTACAATTTCTTGAAAGGAAGAATTGCAGAAGCAATTGTCGAAAGACTGTTTATTTCTCTAAATATGATCCCTATTCATAATGGTATAGAATTTAGACATCCTGATATCGCGTATATGAGGCGAAATGGTCAAGTGTCTGAGGAACGTATCAAAAACATTGAATTTGGATCTGACTTTATAGTTCGCTCAGCACAACGCAATCAAAATGGAGAATATGAAGTTTATCAAGTGGAAGTTAAGTTTAGTAAAGACAACAAATGTGACCTTAGACGGCTAGAGGTTTATAATAACGAAGAGATGATTTTTATCTTTGTAGGTTTCAAAGGTTTTTGGTGCGCTACAAAGAAAGAAGTAGCTATGCTCAACAATATAAAAATAATTGATTATTCATCTTTGAAAGAACTCAAGGATCATTCTTTATTTGCATTTAATGATGCAGAGAAAGAAATAATTTCTGCATTCTCAGAGTTTACGCAAGCAACACTCTCTCAAATAGAAGAAAGTAAATCCTTTAAAAACAGATTGAGTGACTATTTTTCCGAAGATGGAAAATGAAGAAATACTTTGTCAGGCAGGGCGGAGTGATGGCTGGCCAACTGTTTTGAATATCCTAAGAACCAAACTGAAGATACAAACGTCTGTTCTGTTTTCCTTTATTTTCGATTTTTGTCACGGTCATTGTGCCGATCTCTCCGGTTCTGCGAACATGTGTGCCGCCGCAGGGTTGAAGATCAATTGGTGTTTCTGGTGAGCCAATATGAACAAGGCGTACGCGTCCGGTGCCCGTGGGCGGCTTGACGGACATGGTACGGACAAGAGAAGGGTTCGCGGCCAATTCATCATCCGTGATCCAGCGATAAGATATCGGATGATCTTCAGCAATGAGGTGACGGAGCCGGGTTGTTAATTCAGCCGGGTCATACGCCCCGGTCGGGATATCAAAATCAATTCGGCTTTTTTCAGTGCCGATCTGGTTGCCGGTGGCATATCCTGTGATCAGGGAACAGATCAAGTGCATGGCGGTGTGCATGCGCATATGACGATGCCGTGTTTCCCAATCTATCTGACCCGTCACAATATCGCCTGGGGCGGGCAGGGGGTCTCCGGCCAGAGGAAGGTGCAGAATATCATCGGGTGTCTTGCCCTTCTGCGTGGCGGTAATACGCGTCGTGCCGTGCGTGCCCGTCAAGATACCGACATCTCCTGGTTGTCCACCGGACGTGGCATAAAAAGCACTGGCCGAAAGCTGGATACCTTGGGGATCAACGCTTATGACGTGGGCTGAAAATGTTTGAAGATAGGTGTCTTCGAGAAAAAGTTTTTGAGTGCTGGCCATATTGGGCACCTGAAAAAAATGGCTCCCCGGGACGGGATCGAACCGCCGACCAAGTGATTAACAGTCACCTGCTCTACCGCTGAGCTACCGAGGAATACCGCCAAACGTTTTAAGGTTATTACCCCGGGGCTGTCAACTGTTCAAAATCATTCCACCCCGTCAATTCCACCGGAAGGGGGGCAAGGGGTAGCCAATGCGCCTTAAAATCTGTGGATAATCGGGCTAAATGTAGCCAAAACAGGGGCTTCTGGGTTGTGATGAAAAGCTGAGGGGATATCCTTTGCCCTATGCGCCTCGTCTATTCCCTGCGCAGATCCTTGTTTTGTCTCCTGATCTCTCTATGGATTGGGTTGGTTGTTTGCGTGCCACATGGGTCTGCGCAGGATATCCCTTCGGCCAGTGACCCGGCGCGCATACGCGAGCAAATAGCCCCCGCCCCGGAAACGCCACGCGCGTCCATTGAAATTCCGGCACCGTCGGGTCCAGTGGGGATGCCCATACCCGAGGGGGCGGAAAAATATCTTTTCACGCCTAGCCATATTGAGGTGTCTGGCGTGCGTTATTTAGACCCTGAAAAAATCACGGCCATCACAGACCCGTATGCCAATCGGGAAATGGCGGTCATTGATTTGTATGGCCTTGCCCAACGTATCACGCGTCTATATCAGGATGCCGGATATTTGCTCTCGCGGGCTATCATTCCCCCGCAAGAAATAGAAAATAATCAGGTAGTTCGTATCGACGTGATCGAGGGATATATCGCCGATGTTTTAACACAGGGGGAGCGCTATCCTGCCTTTCCTGTGCGCCAGATGATCGATCAATTAAAAGATGGATCTCCTTTGAATATCCATGTACTGGAACGCCAGCTTTTGTTGCTGGATCAACTGCCCGGGCTATCCGTTCGGGCTGTGTTGCTGCCCCTTGATGCCGTTCAGGCGCAGGATGTCGAAGCGGGCGGCGTGGCCTTGAACTTAATTTTTGACGAAGATCCTAACCAATATATGGCGTCCGTGGATAATTACGGATCAAAATTTGTGGGGCCGTGGCAGGCCGGGGTTCAAGCGGACATCGCTACACATTGGCCTTATCTCGCTGAAACATCATTATCTTTTCAGACAACGGCGCAGACCCATGAATTAAAATTCTTATCTGCTGAGCAATCCATTCCCGTGAGTTCGGGTGGATTAAGGCTCGTGGGGGCTTTGGATTACAGCCGATCAGAGCCGGGCTTTACGCTTGATCCCAGTGATGTCTTTTCCCGGTATCGTTCTGTCAGGCTGGGGGTTGAATATCCGTTTATTATCTCGCGGGAAAAAGTGCTGGAAGGATTTACTTTCCTTGAAGCCAAGAATGTCGAGAGCACCTTGTTGTCCTTGCCGTTTTATGATGACCGTCTCAGGGTTTGGCGAGGCGGCGTACGGTATCAGGATACATATGGCCGTGGTGAAACCAAAATAGACGTCACCTTATCGCGCGGCGTTGACGCGCTGGGGGCACGTCCGGCAGGTGCTTTGAATGTATCACGCGCCCAAGGCAAGCCGGATTTTACAACGCTGGATATGAACTTAAGACGCCGCCAGAGTCTCTCAGAAGAATGGGAAATGCGGTTGGGCTTAAGCGGACAAATGGCGTCTTCGCCCTTATTGTCATCAGAAGAATTTGGTTTTGGGGGGATTTCGCGCGGCCGGGGATATGATCCTTCTGAAATCACCGGGGATAACGGTATCAGCGGGTCTCTCGAACTTGTTTATACAGGCTTTAACGTGGACACAGATTATTTGACCACGGCTTCGGTTCAACCCTTTGCGTTTTATGATGCCGGAAAAGTTTGGAACAGGGATCAAGGCGGGCGCATGTTATCGGCGGCCTCAGCCGGTGTGGGTGCCCGGATATCACTTGAAAACCGGGTTTTCGTGACGGGTGCGGTGGCCTTTCCATTAACACGTTCTGCCGGAAACCCACCCTATGGCAACGGCAGTTCTCCCCGATTCCTATTAGGTCTTCAGGTACAATTTTAATTTTTTCTTAATCAACAACCCCCGATTTAAGAAAAATAAGAGTGTTTATGTCCTCGTTCATTCGCCTTATCCCCATAATATGGTATGATGTTTGCTGAATACAGGTGTAACGCCCTGTAATGGTAAGTATGAAAAAACGACATAATATATATGGCTTTGGCCTTGGATTAAGTTTGCTTGTGCTTCGAGCCACAGGTGCGCTTGCGAATCCCGAAGGGGGGCAAGTGGCCGCAGGTCAGGCTAGCATCACGTCTTCCGGATCAACCTTGACGATTGATCAGACAACAGACCGCGCCGTGATTGATTGGCAGGGTTTTGATATCGCCCCTGATGAACATACCGAATTTCGTCAGCCATCAGATCAGTCTTTTACCTTAAACCGTGTGCGTGCAGGGGGAGCCAGCCAGATTGACGGTAGGCTCACCGCCAACGGCAGAATTGCCATTGTGAACCCGCAAGGGGTTTATTTTGGCCGGGGGGCACAGGTTGATGTGGGTGGTTTGGTGGCCACAACCGCCGATATTGATACACAGGATTTCATGGAAAACCGGATGAATTTTTCATCCCCCGGTGCGACTTCTGGCCGTATTGTGAATGACGGATATATTACCGCGCGAGAGGCCGGGCTTGTCGGGCTTGTCGCGCCAGACGTTGAAAATAACGGGGTCATCGAAGCCCGTCTGGGGCGCGTGGCATTAGCGTCCGGCGATCATTTTACCTTGGATATGACTGGGGATGGATTGATACAGGTTGGTGTATCTGACAGCACGGCACAACACATCGTTAATACAGGCCTCATACGCGCCGAAGGCGGTCATGTGGCCTTAACCGCCGGGGCGGCGCGTGAAACCGTCGATAGCCTTATTGTCAATCGTGGCACCATAGAAGCGAATAGTATTGGTTCCCGGAATGGCAAAATTATCTTGTCTGCGACAGGGGCTCATCATTCTGCGCGCTCCGGGACGTCGACGGTTTTGAACGAAGGCACGTTATCGGCACGCGGGGACGACGAGTTAGAAATAGGCGGCGAAATCCATGTTCTCGGGGATCACGTGGGTGTCATGTCCCAAGGCCGAATAGACGCCAGCGGCCATTCAGGTGGCGGTCAGGTTTTGATTGGCGGGGATTTTCAAGGAGGTGGCGATGTGCCGGCGGCACGCCGAACCTATATTGACTCTGATGCTTATATATATGCCCGCGCCGAAGAGATGGGGGACGGCGGCCGTGTGATTGTCTGGGCAGATGATATCACCCGATATGGCGGCCATATTGATGTGCGCGGCGGGGATCAATCCGGGGATGGCGGGTTTATTGAAGTTTCGGGTAAGGAGTTTCTGGATTTCACCGGTAGCATCTCGGCAGATGCCCAAAATGGGGAAATGGGCACCTTATTGCTGGACCCCACAGATATCACCATTTCAAATGCGGCGGGGAATAACATCAACGGCGCAACGCCTTTTTCGCCGACCGTGGATAATGGCCCCTCTAATTTGAATGTGGGCGTTCTTCAAACGGCACTAGCAGGTGCGAGCGTCACCGTACAAACACGTGCCACAGGAGCCCAGCCGGGTAATATCACGGTTGTTGATCCGATTTCCTGGACAGCTAATAACACCCTTACTTTGGATGCGCATAATAAAATATTTATCAATGCGGCCATCACGGCGCGAAATGCGCTGACGCTTACGGCCAATGATGTTGATATTAACGCTAATTTGATTGAGGCGACTGGCGGCGCCAATTTGTTTATTCAACCTAAAACAGCGTCCACGACAATTGGTATTGCCGGTGAGGCCGGAACACTTAACCTGACAGCAGTGGAATTGGATCGCATTCAGGCGGGATGGAATAATATTTTTGTTGGTTCAACATCCGGCACGGGCATCATGCGCGTAGGGGCAAGAACATGGAATGCGCCCTTAACCCTTCGAACGGCGACTGGGGAGATTCAGATCAACGGCACGCAAACTATGGGGGCAAACGGGTTGAGTTTGACAACACGTAACCTTAGTTTGAATGCTGATTTATCTGGAACAGGTGCATTGACGATTGATCCCGGTGTTGCAGCTACTATTGGCCTTGCTGGGGAGGCAGGTACACTTAATCTGACCACAGCAGAACTCAACCGAATCCTAAATGGCTTCAGCGGTATTACAATTGGCCGTGCGGCCAACACCCTTGAAACGCGCGTGGGGGCCTATACATGGCAGGATCCCCTCACGTTGCGAAGTGCCACGGGGCTTTTGAATATTGTGGGCACCCAAACGATGGGCGCCAATAATTTAACACTTTCGACACGTAATTTGGCCGCAACGGGCAATATGACTGGGACAGGAACCTTGACTATTCGTCCCGATGGCAACCAAACCGTAGGTATTGCCGGAGGCGCTGGAACCTTTCAACTTACGAATGCCACCTTGGATCGTATTACGGACGGTTGGGGCTTAATTGCGCTTGGATTGACAAGTAACACACAGGCGACGGCCATTGGTGCCCGAACATGGCTAGACCCTGTTGCCTATTATAGTGGCACAGGTGTGATGACGGTGAACGGTGCCCAGACGATGGCAAATAATAATCTCACTTTTTCTACGCTCGGGGATGTTGTTTTTAACGCCGCCTTAACAGGAACTAACGTTTTAGCTGTGACTCAGGGGAATGATACAACCACCATGGGGGTTGCGGGGGCGGCGGGCACCGTCAATCTTTCCACGTCAGATCTGGGAAATATTACAAATGGCTGGACACGGATTGATTTAGGGCGCACATCGAACGATGTGGCATTGAATGTCAATGCGTATACATGGAATGACTCCGTTCGATTTATGTCGGACTATGGGGTGATAACTGTTAACGGCAACCAGAATTTGGGCGCCAATAACATTACCTTTCTCTCAGATGTAACCCCTGTTTTGAATGCCGATATTATTGGCACCGGAACGGCGGCGTTCGATACATCGGCAACCAACACAACGATCGGGGTAGCAGGTGGCGCGGGTACAGTTAATTTATCGAATGCACTTTTATCGCGTCTGGTAAATGGCTGGAACCTGATTTCTATTGGGAAAACAAATTCAACGGCCGCCTTGAACGTGAATGCGGCATCATGGAATGACAGCGTTATGTTCCAATCTGGAACGGGCGTCATTACGATTGCCGGTACTCAAAATCTGGGTGCTAATAATCTCTCTATTCGATCCAATGGCAATCCAGCCATTAATGCAGACTTAATAGGCACTGGAACGCTGACACTGGATACGTCTTCTACAAATACAACACTCGGTATCGCAGGCGGCGCAGGCACTTATAATATTTCCACAGCAGAACTGGCACGCATTATTAATGGTTGGTCACAGGTCGTTGTCGGAAGAACAGATGGTACAGGTGCAATGGCGGTTAATGCCCACACATGGCTGGATAATATTCGGTTTCAATCGAATACAGGGGCGATTACGATTGCGGGGGCGCAGGATGTGGGGACGAATAGTCTGACCCTGCGGTCGAATGCTAATCCCGTTATCAATGCGGGTTTGACGGGCTCTGGAACCCTGACATTGGATACGGCCACAGCCGCCACGACGATTGGGCTGGCCGGTGGGGCTGGGACATTCAATCTCGCCACAGCAGAATTAAATAATATCACCAATGGTTGGTCTGAAATTGTGATCGGGCAGACAGGGGGCACCGGTGTTTTAACGGCCAATGCCTACACATGGCTGGATAATATTCGGTTTCAATCGAATACAGGGGCCATCACGATTGCAGGGACGCAGGATGTTGGGACGAATAACCTGACCCTTCGTTCAAATGGCAACCCGGTCATCAATGCAGGTTTAACGGGTTCGGGAACCTTAACATTGGATACAGCCACAGCGGCCACGACGATTGGTTTGGCCGGTGGGGCAGGGACATTCAATCTCGCCACGGCAGAATTAAATAATATTACCAATGGCTGGTCTGAAATTGTGATCGGGCAGACAGGGGGCACCGGTGTTTTAACGGCCAATGCCCATACATGGTCAGATAACGTTCGGTTTCAATCGAATACAGGGGCCATCACGATTGCGGGGACGCAAGATGTAGGGACGAATAACCTGACCCTTCGTTCGAATGGTAATCCGGCGATTAATGCAGGTTTAACAGGTTCAGGCACGTTGACGTTTGATACGGTGACAGCCGGGACAACAATCGGCGTAGCAGGCGGAGCTGGGACTTATGCGCTGTCGTCTGCTGAGATTGGCAACATTACGAATGGATGGAATGAAATTGTTATTGGCCAGACTTCAGGAACAGGCGCGATAACCATGAATGCGCAGACATGGGCTGATAATCTTCGCCTTCAGTCAGATACGGGTATTATAACCATTGCCGGGGTACAGGATGTTGGAGGCAATAACCTGACGCTTCGTTCGAATGGCAACCCGGCCATCAATGCAGGTTTGACAGGGTCAGGGGTTTTAACATTAGATACCGTGTCGGCGGCCACAACGATAGGTCTGGCCGGTGGGGCGGGGACATATAATTTATCCACGGCGGAATTGAATAATATTACAGATGGCTGGTCTGAAATTGTCGTGGGACAGGCATCGGGTACGGGTCTTTTATCCGCGAACGCGCATACATGGTCAGATAATTTGAGATGGTTGAGTGGAACAGGGCAGATCAACGCGGCAGGCCTTCAAAATTTAGGTGGCAATGACTTGACGATCACGACCAATAGCAACGTCACAGGCACCTTTCAGGCCGATGATGCTGTGATCACAACGGGCGCAGGGACATTCACAGGCACAACAAGCTTCACCACCTTGAATGTGACTGGCGCAGGGGCAACATTAACACCCGGATATATCGGTGCGCCTGGCCCGGCCACCCAGACCATGGCCAATCTTATTCGTGTCGGCGGTGTTCTGATGCCGACGCCCAGTCCAAACTTCACCTTTGGAACATTTGAAATTGGTGTTCCCGTGGTATCCGTCCCAGTGACAACAACGTCAATACCATCAACGGTCGTTAATCAAGATATTGTGACTATCCTGCGCCAGCCGCAGGCACCCTCTATATCGTGGGGTGACACGTTCTTCAGCGCATCGTCTTCATCAGGATCAGGGGCAGAGAGCGGGTCACAAGGGTCTAATTCATCAGACACGCCGCGCGGGTGGACATTTCTTGTGGATGATGTGCTGACGATCAGCCCTGAACTTGAGGCCGTCATTATTCAGCCGGGGCAAGAAATCAGCTCTCTCTAAAAGCGGCTATATTTAATTAGGTAAATTGGAGGCGCGGGCCGTTTTTGTTCTATATTGTTCTTTACGCCCCATACCTATAAAAATGAAGCGGTTATTTTGTTTCTAGATCAACTATGAACCAACACAAAATAATTGCGTTTGATGAATGGAATAAAGCAATAACTGTGGCGTAAAGAGGAAATCTAACTGCCTTTAGTGCCATCTAAAATTAGACACATCTATAGTTGTACATAAAATGTAAAGGCTTAATTTTAACATGCTCTTCGCGAGCAGAATTATCCGCAGGTTCGCCAAAGCTTGCTATTTTTTCTGCGCACCATGCTCTCAATTCAGCTCTCGCTTCTTCGGCTACCTCGTGGATTGAGCTCATATAGCTTGCGAATTTCACTTCATTTTTCATGGCTTCACCTATCGGCACTTTTAAGTTACGAGCTATATGAGCGTCACGAATCAGAGTTTTAAAAAATTTATAGCGATCGTGCGCTTCGCATTGCTCTATATGCACCCTATGTGATTCTGCAGTTACGTTAGGGCCGTTAAATAAGAGTGACAGCCCTGAGCTTGGCAGTGGATATGATGGTTTTTCCGCACGAACATCGAATTTAGACATGATTCTTCCTTTAAATTTCAGTTTTTCAGCATTCAATTTTGTGATTGTAAAAGATTTTAAATATTATGTCAATATTTTTTGTATGTGTATGGTTTCATTTCATTTTCTTATAAGTTGGATGGAGAGACATATCTGTTTTACCAGTGGTCAACCCCCATTCTTTGAGGCTGTAAATTAATTGCCACGAACGATAGAAATCAAAAATAAATAAGCTATATTTTGAATGATTGCAGAGATGTTAGCGAACGTCTGTGAATGTTGGCGAAAGAAAGGATGGAGGCACGGGCCGGAATCGAACCGGCGTACAAGGATTTGCAGTCCTCTGCATGACCATTCTGCCACCGCGCCACCCTTTACGGGCATCCTATTCAAGGATAATAGGCATTATCATCTTTGATATACAAAATCTACCGGTAATTGGTGGTCTATAAAAACCGACCAGGCCGAAGGGTAACACTCTGGCTTTAGGTGCTTTTTTGGGTTAAGAATTTCTCCATGAAACATTCAGTTCATTTTGAAGCATGTCGCCAGAATATGGTGGAATCCCAGATCCGGACAGGCGGGGTTGTTCATCCCGGCATACTGGAGGCTTTTCGTCAGGTGCCGCGTGAATTATTTGTCCATCTCGGACAAACTGGCATTGCCTATGGCGATGAAGATTTACCCTTGGCGGAGGGACGTTGCCTGATGGAGCCGTTGACCCATGCGCGGCTTTTATCATTCGCACTTCCCGTATCCGGGGATACGGCGTTGGTCGTGGGGGGGGCAACGGGTTATGCGGGCGCGATTTTATCCCCGCTCGTGTCGTCTGTGATTTCTGTTGAGTGCTTTGCGGAGTGGACAGATAACGCCCGCCAGCTCTGGTCTGATTTAGGATATCAGAATATTGTGGCACATACCGGTGATTTGGTGTGGGGATGCCCGGACAAGGCACCTTATTCCCTGATTTTTATCAATGGCGGTGTATCGCACGTTCCCCAAAGTCTGCTGGATCAATTATCGGTCGGCGGCAGGTTGGTGGCGGTGGTGAACGATAATCCCGGTGTTATGATGGGGCAGGGGCGTATTATTTATCGCACCTCAGAAGACAATTTCTCTGAGCGTGGCTTGTTTGATGCCGCTGTACCTTGCTTGCGGGAATTTGCCCCACGCCGGGAATTTGCCTTCTAGGTCTGGCTATTTTGCCAGACCTGTCTATATGGGTGGGATGATGCTTCGTATTTTTATCATGTCTATTATCTTGATGGGGTTTGCTCCCTGTGCGTTTGCCGGGAATCAAGACACTGGCGCCTATCTGGCAGACGAAGTACAGGCCGTTCCTGAAGAGACCTTGGATGAGACCGTGCGTGTCCTTCAGGAAAAAAGCCGACATTTATATGATGTATTAAAATCGGCCTATCAGGACAATCCCACCTTAAATGCGGCGCGGTCAAAATTACGGGCGGTTGAAGAAAAATTACCTCAGGCCTTATCAAACTATCGTCCCCGGGTGACGGCAGATGGAAGTGTTGTTTATTCCAATACGGATACAGATGGCGGCACAGGTTTTTCACCTGATGGCAGTGTGACGACGAAAACGGCCGCCGTGAATTTGACCCAACCTTTATATCGGGGGGGACGCACCATCGCTGAAACGCAAGGTGCCAAAGATCTTATTTTGTCGGAACAAGCGGTTGTCCGGCAGGCGGAGCAAACGATTATGCTCTCGGCAATTACGGCTTACATGGACGTGCTGAGAGATAAGGCGCTTTTGAATGTTGCGGAACAAAATAGCGACGTTCTTCTACGTCAGGTTGAAATGTCGCAAGATCGGTTTGATGTGGGAGAAATCACAAAGACGGATGTGGCTCAGGCTGAATCCCGCTTGGCGCAATCAGAGAGCGATATTGCTTCGGCACGCGCCAATCTGCGCGCCAGCATTGCCAGTTATGAACAGGTCACCGGCGCACCCCCAGAGGAAAACTTGCTCTATCCGGAAATATTATACGCCCCCCCTGCGACGCTCGACGAGGCGATCTCCTATGCGGATGAGAACAATCCCCGGATTGTCTCGTCCATAGCACTGAACCGGGCGGCGGAAAGTGATATTGACGAAGTGTTCGGAGAATTACTTCCGTCTTTAACCCTAGGGGGTAACATTTCCCGGTCGTATGATCCCTCGACGTCCATTGATCGTCAGGATAATCAGTCGGCTGGATTGACCTTAAGTATTCCATTGTATGAATCTGGTTCTGTACGTTCGAGAGTGAGAGAAGCTCGTCACACCGCCAATCAACGCATGTTGGAAATTCTTGAAACCCGGCGCACCGTGCGCCAACAAGTGATTGCGTCGTGGGAAAGATGGATGGCCGCACGTGCGCAGATCACTGCGCGCCAGAAAGAAGTCGAAGCCGCAGATTATGTGCGCCTTAGCCTTCAGGATCAAGCGGATGTGGGGGAACGTACGGTCACCGATTCTCTTGATGCGATTCAAGATTATGAAACGGCATTGGCGGCTTTGATTTCTGCGCGGCGTGATGAGGTGGTGTCTTTATTTACCCTTGCGCAGGCATTGGGTGATTTATCCCCAGAGGCACTCGGGTTTACAGAAAATATAAAAACACCCTGATCTCGTTTTATTCGGGGGATAAGGTTGAGGACATCTCGTAATCGGTCTTTGACAAGTATTCGTTAATCAGTGACACTCGCCTTTGTACTTGTTTGTTTCACAATGATTCTTGTCATTCGATAATAACCCATGGCCGATAAAACATCTGAGCAGGAACCATCGATCGAGGAAATTTTGGCCTCGATTCGTCAAATTATTACGGATGATGACGAACAGCCCCCTGCGGCGGCTAAACCGTCTGCGCCGCCCCCTCAACCTGAGCCAGAGCCAGAGCCTCTCCCGGCCGATGATGTTTTTGACCTGACGGCGGATATGCAGGCCATGACACCACCGCCAGCCCCTTCAAAACCCGCCTATGTGCCGGAACCTGAACCCGTTATTGATTTGATGGAAGAGGCACCGGCACCTCGTTCGCGGGCGGAACCTGAAGCAGATATGTCGGATATCTTGTCTGATCGTACCCGTCAGGCCACTTTGGCCTCTATGGCGCGTCTGGCCGGGAATATGCCCATCAACCGTCCTAAAATGGGCGTGGCGGCCGTGACGCTCGAAGATATCGTCCGGGAAATGCTTCACCCTATGCTTCGGGACTGGATGGATGGGAACCTCAGCCCGATGGTGGAGCGTCTGGTTCAAAAAGAACTGGAAAAATTGGCGCGTAAAGCCCTTGATGAGTAGGGTTTTATCACAATAAAGCTTGCATCCTTCTGCCTGAACCTTGTAACTTTTTCGCCATGTTAGACAAAACATTTAATCCAGCGGATATAGAATCTCGCCATTATCAGGCATGGGAAAAATCCGGCATTTTTGCCGCAGATCCTGCCTCGTCCAATACCCCTTTTTGTGTGATGATGCCCCCGCCCAATGTGACGGGATCGCTTCATATGGGACATGCACTGAACATGACGCTTCAGGACATTCTGACTCGTTATTACCGGATGAAGGGTCGTGATGCACTCTGGATGCCCGGTACAGACCATGCCGGGATCGCCACCCAGATGGTGGTCGAACGGCAACTGGCGGAAAAACAGCAAAACCGCCGGGATATGGGACGAGAGAAATTCCTCGAAAAAGTGTGGGAATGGAAAGATATCTCAGGGGGAACCATCACCTCTCAACTAAGACGCCTCGGGGCAACACCTGATTGGCCGCGTGAACGTTTTACGATGGACGAGGGATTGTCCCGTGCTGTGCGGCGGGTATTTGTTCAATTATACCGCGAAGGATTGATTTACCGGGATAAACGTCTGGTGAACTGGGATCCTAAAATGCTTACCGCGGTATCGGATCTAGAAGTCGAACACCGCGAGATCAAAGGTAAATTCTATCACTTTATTTACCCCGCCGAAGACGGAAGCTTTGAGATTCACATTGCCACAACGCGGCCTGAAACGATTTTGGCCGATGGTGCCGTGGCCGTTCACCCAGACGATGACCGCTATCGCCATCTGGTTGGTAAATTTGTGGTTGTCCCTGTGGTCAACCGAATTATCCCGATTGTGGCGGACGAACATGTGAAAATGGATTTTGGGTCAGGTGCTGTCAAAATCACCGCCGCACATGATTTCAATGATTTCGAAGTGTATAAACGTCATAAGGATAAAGGTATTCCGCTTATCAACCTGTTCACGCCAGATGGGAAGATGAATGAGAACTGCCCTGAGGAATATCAAGGTCTTGACCGGTTCAAGGCACGCGAAAAAGTTGTGGCTGACTTTGAGGAACTGGGCTATTTCGTCAAGGCCGTTGATCACGTCTATCAGGTGCCGTATGGGGATCGTTCTGGCGTGGTGATTGAACCGTATTTAACGGATCAATGGTATGTGGATGCCAAAACCATGGCGGGGCCCGCCCTTGAAGCGGTGCGCTCAGGTAAAACAGAATTCTTCCCCAAAACATGGGAAAACACCTATTTTGAGTGGCTTGAAAATATCCAGCCCTGGTGCATTTCGCGTCAATTATGGTGGGGACATCAAATTCCCGCCTGGTATGACGACGACGGCAAAATTTATGTGGCCGAAACTGAAGAAGAAGCCCAAAAACTTGCCGGTGCCAAGACAATCACCCGGGATGAAGATGTGCTGGATACATGGTTTTCTTCCGCCTTGTGGCCATTTTCCACGCTGGGTTGGCCGGATAACACCCCAGAGCTGAAGAAATATTACCCGGGTGACGTTCTGGTCACGGGGTTTGATATTATCTTTTTCTGGGTGGCGCGCATGATGATGATGGGCGTTCATTTTATGAAAGAGGTGCCCTTCCGCAAGGTATATATCCATGCCCTTGTGCGGGATTCCAAAGGACAGAAAATGTCCAAATCCAAAGGTAACGTGATTGACCCGTTGGATTTGATTGAAAAATATGGCGCAGATGCTTTGCGGTTCACGATGACCGCCATGGCGGCGCAGGGACGGGATATCCGTCTGTCCGAAGACCGGGTAGAAGGATATCGAAACTTTGCTACTAAATTATGGAACGCCACCCGTTACTGTGAAATGAACGGCTGTCTACCACCTGCCACTTTTGACCCCAAGGCCATTCAACATCCGGTCAATCAGTGGATCTTACGTACGGTGGCGCAATGTTCTGCGGATATTGAACGTGGCTTGACAGAGTACAAATTCAACGAGGCCGCCGGCGCCATTTATCAATTCGTCTGGGGTGGTTTTTGTGATTGGTATCTTGAATTTACCAAACCTTTGCTGAATGGGGATGATGAAGCTCTGAAGGCCGAAATTCGGGCGACGACAGGATGGGTTCTGGATCAAATTTTGATCTTGCTCAACCCGTTCATGCCGTTTGTGACAGAAGAAATTTATGCGACCATCACAACCCGGGCATCTGGTACACGCCTGATATCCTCTAACTGGCCAGATTATTCCTCAATCTCGGAAGCGATGCCTGCTATGCGAGACATTGCATGGGTTCAGGGGGTCATTTCAGATATTCGTTCTGTTCGGGCGGATATGAATGTTCCGGCGGGGGCAAAAATTGACTTATTGGTCAAAGATGCGTCGCCTGAAACGGCAGACCGTTTGAAACGGTATGAGGTGATCTTGAAACAAATGGCACGGCTGAGTTCTATTGGGCAGACAGATATACCGCCCAAACAGGCTATTAAATCCGTGATCCACGAAGCGACCTTTATTCTGCCGATCGCCGAATTAATTGATCTGGACAAGGAGCGGGCACGCCTGACCAAACAGATTGATAAATTAAAACAGGATATCGGTAAGATTGACCAGAAACTTCAGAATCAGGAATTCGTGGCCAATGCCCCCGAAGATATTATTGCCGAACAGAAATCACGCCGAGCCGAAGCCCAAGGATTGATCGCCAAGCTGTCGGCCGCGCTCGATCAACTCGCCGCATAAATTACACAATAAAAAAGCCGCCCACGGGCGGCTTTTGAATAACAGGCAACAACGATTACTTCTTCTCTTCGCTTCCGAACAGATTGCCGTATTTGTTGTTGAATTTCTTGAGCTGGGCTTTCTCGATCACTTTTTGTGTGCCGCCCTGCCATGCTGGATGGTTCAAAGGGTCAATATCCAGACGAATAGTGTCACCTGCCTTGCCGGTACAGCTACGGGACTTATACGTCGTGCCATCGGTCAAAACGATGTTGATTTCGTGATAATCGGGGTGAATGTCTGCTCTCATCATGATATTCCTTATCTTATTGCCGCGTTTTATAGGATGTTTAGGGAAAGATTGCAAGATAATGTGGTGGCTTTCGCATAAATTTGATCAAAAAAGGCCTTTTTTAAAGGTGCGTCAACGGGTTATGGGCGCTATTCGGGGTTTTTTTGATGGGCAGGGGTTCGACGCTGTCGAAACCCCGATTCTTCAAATATGCCCTGTTATGGATGCCCATATTCGCGCTTTTGCCACGGATCAACGGGGGGTGGATGGGCAGGTCTTTCGAACCATGTATCTGCATACCAGCCCTGAATTTGCCATGAAAAAACTCATGGTGGCCGGGGTGAAAACGCTTTATCAGATCTGCCCGGTGTTTCGAAATGCCGAAGGCTCGGCGCGTCATTCGCCTGAATTTACGTTGCTGGAATGGTACCGCGCCGGGGCGGATTACACACACATCATGATGGATTGTGAAAACTTGCTTCGGGCCGTGGCGCAGGCAACGGGAATTACTCATTTTCGCTACCGGGATATGACGTGCGATCCTTTTTTACCGTGGGAGCGATTAAGCGTTGTTGATGCCTTTCGGCACTATGCCGGAATTGACCTGAATGAGGTGTTGGACAATACGCCTGCTTTTTTGGGACAGGTTAAATCGTTGGGGCTTCATGCCACACCAGAAGATGGCTGGGATGATTTGTTTTTCCGGGTGATGGATGCCCGTATTGAACCATATCTAGGAATGAATGCGCCCACTATTTTATATGATTATCCGGTGTCTATGGCCTCGCTGTCCCGTCGAAAAGCCGATGATTCACGATATGCCGAAAGGTTTGAACTTTATGTCTGTGGGATTGAACTGGCGAATGCGTTTTCTGAATTAACCGACGCCGGGGAGCAAGTAAAACGGTTTCAAACCGAAATGGATATCAAGGAACGGCTCTATGGGGAGCGATACCCCGTCGATCAGGATTTTATTTCTGCCCTTGAACAAGGCATGCCCGAAAGCGGGGGGATTGCCTTGGGCGTGGATCGGCTAGTGATGTTATGTGCCGGAACAGATGATATCGACAATGTCTTATGGTGTGGCAAACCTTAATCCGGCTTACGGTTGTCATTGGCCGGCGCGGGGCAGGGGTTCCGCGGCACATTGACAGGATAAGCTGTGACGACATCATCTTTTTCCCGGTCTAAGACAACACGCACCTTGACGCCTTCGACCATTTTCTGGGCGGTGAAATATCCATTGCTTTGTTGCCGCCAATCCAGATTGTCGTTAGCGGCCAGAGACGTCACAACCGACATGATTTTGTCTTCATTCCAGCCTTGAGGGAATTCAGATTTACAGGGCTTTCCCGCCCCAAACATATGACCACCACCCCGATGATCACCCTGTAGAATATGTATCCGTGCCCTTGGGGAAATCATATCTTCAGGTGTCTGCGTAGGTTGTGGTTCGCCTTGTACAACCCATGAGCGCACATCTGCCCAGGTGAGGGCGCCCGACCCAAAAGCCAAAATCAAAAGGATAAGTAATAACCCCTTTTTGGTGCCAAACATCGGCAAGACCTATGCTTTAGGCGGCCTTGGAACCGGCAGGTCTTTCGGCCAGTGACTTTCCAGCAGATCCTAAATCGGCGAAGGCTTCGTCCATGCGCTTGACCAGACCTTTTTCGCCAACGCGAAGCCATTGGCGCGGATCATATTGTTTTTTATACGGCGTGCCGGTTTCGGGGTCGATCTGATATTTAAAGGCATTGGCGTTGTCTTCGACATATTTGCCAATCGATTCAGCAAACGCAAACTGCGTATCGGTATCGATATTCATTTTGAAAACGCCATAGCCCAAAGATTCTGCGATTTGAGATTTATCCGACCCAGAACCGCCATGGAACACCAGATCTAGCGGGTTGGCCTTCAGCCCATGTGTTTTTTGAACGAGCGCTTGGGAGTTTTTCAAAATATCCGGGCGCAATTTGACGTTACCGGGGGCATAGACACCATGAACATTCCCGAAAGATGCCGCGAGCGAAAAATGCCCGATCGGCGAGAGGGTTTCATACGCCAGCAAACAATCTTCGGGCTGGGTGTATAACTTGGCGTTATCAATATCATCTGATCCCACGCCGTCTTCTTCGCCGCCTGTGACGCCCAGTTCAATCTCGATGCTCATCCCTAAGGGCACGACGCGTTTCAAAATACGTGCACATTCATGCAGATTTTCGTCGATAGGTTCTTCAGACAGATCAATCATGTGGGATGAAAATAACGGGAAGCCGCGTTTTTTAAAGAATTCTTCCCCATAGGTCACGAGGGCATCAATCCAGGGCAGTAATTTTTTATTGGCATGGTCGGTATGAAGAATAACGCAAACGCCATAATGTTCAGCTAGTGCATGCACATGAAGGGCGGCGGAAACGGCACCTAGAACCTTGGCCTGAAACGAATCCGGCAAGCCTTTGCCCGCATAAAATTCTGCACCACCATTTGATAATTGAATAATGACGTCGGATTTATTTTTATGCGCCGATTCCAAAACCGCATTGATGGTGTTGGTGCCTGTGACATTGACCGCCGGCAGGGCATATTGCCCATCCTTGCACGCCTTCAGGAGTGTTTTGTAATCTTCGCCCCAGACAACACCGGGTTTTAAACGTGACATGATTGATCCTCTATCTGGTTTTTATTACGCGGCCTTGGAATTGGCGGCATATCCCACTTTATGCATTTGTGCGGCCGTATCCAACATACGGTTTGAAAACCCCCATTCATTGTCATACCAGCTCATGACCCGAACCATCTTGCCGTCAATCACCTTGGTGCCGTCATAGGAAAAGATGGATGAATGTGAATCATGGTTGAAATCACTGGACACCAATGGTTCATCATAGGCATTCAAGATGTTTTTCATATCGCCCAAGGCTTTTTTAATTGCCCCGTTCACTTCTTCGGCGGTGGTGGCGCGCTTGGCGATGAATTTTAAATCCACCAAAGATACGTTGGGTGTTGGCACCCGGATGGCCACGCCGTCCAACTTACCTTTCAATTCGGGCAGAACTTTGCCCACAGCCTTGGCCGCCCCCGTAGAGGTCGGGATGATGTTGGCCGCCGCGGCGCGGGCGCGGTGCAGGTCTTTGTGGAACGTATCCACCGTGTTCTGATCCCCGGTGTAGGAATGGATCGTGGTCATGAATCCGCTTTCGATCCCGATGGCATCATTCAAAACCTTGGCAATCGGTGCCAGACAGTTTGTTGTGCAGGACGCATTCGATACGATTAGATGTTCGGCCTTCAGTTTGTCGGAATTCACGCCGAAAACAACGGTGATGTCTTCGTCTTCAGCTGGAGCTGAGATCAGGACTTTTTTGGCACCTGCCTGAAGATGCAATGCCGCCTTATCTTTTTTCGTGAAAATTCCCGTGCATTCAAACACAATATCAACACCCAATTTGCCCCAAGGCAGGTTTGCCGGGTCGCGTTCCTGCGAGACAGCAATTTTCTGTCCGTTGATAACCAGTGTCTTATCGTCCGGGGACTCAACCGAAAACGGGAAACGTCCATGCACGGTGTCGTATTTCAACAGGATTTTATTAGCTTCGGTCGTAGCCAGATCGTTGATCCCGACCAGTTCAATGTCCTTGCGACCTGATTCATATAATGCTCTGCAAACCAAACGCCCGATGCGTCCAAACCCGTTAATGGCTACTTTAACTGTCATGTTTTTCTCCGTTTAAAATGGTGTCGTAGTAAAGACCCGAGGCGTGTGTGATGCAATCAAAAAAATGCATTCTTTGTTTGTAATATGTAATTAAATACGTGTTTTAACGGCCTCTACAATGGCCTGAGCGGTTATGCCGAAATGGGCATAGAGTTTTTCGGCCGGGGCGGAATCACCAAAACTATGCATACCGATAAAAATGCCATGCGGGCCAATCAGAGAATCCCATCCCTGACGCACGCCGGCCTCAACCGCAATCTTGATAGATTTATTACAGATCAGCGACTGGATATATTCCCCGTCCTGTTCCCACAATAAATCAAGGCATGGCACAGACACCACGCGCGTACCTTGCCCTAACTGTTCTGCGGCCTCGATGGCCAGATGGACTTCTGATCCCGTAGCAAAAATTGTTACGGCCGGTTCACCTTTAGAATCTCTCAGAACATAAGCTCCCTTCGCCGACATATTTTCCACGCGATCTGAACACATAGACGGTACATTTTGGCGTGATAAGGCCATAATGGCCGGGGCATTTGTTCTCTTGAGAGCCAATTCCCAGCACTCAGCCGTTTCTACACCATCACAGGGACGGTACACATAACAATTCGGGATGGCGCGAAGGGCGGCGAGATGCTCCACGGGTTGGTGCGTGGGGCCATCTTCCCCCAGACCAATAGAATCATGAGTCATGACGTGAATGACCCGTTGTTTCATTAGCGCGCCCAGCCGTATCGCCGGACGTGAATAATCGGCAAATTGCAAGAATGTCCCGGCATAGGGAATAATCCCCCCATGAAGCGCCATACCGTTCATGATAGCGGCCATACCATGTTCGCGGACACCATAATTGATGTAGTTGCCGCCATAGTTTTTGGCCTCAATCACTTTTGATGCTTTGACCTTTGTATTATTTGATCCTGTTAAATCGGCAGAGCCACCCACCATGGCCGGAAATGCCGCCACCAGTTTTTCAAGACATTCGCCCGAAACAACGCGCGTGGCTTTTTTAGGTTTGTCAGCTGAAAAAGATTTTTTTAAATCGGCGGTGATGGTGTCAAGGCCGGACAGAGAGATTGGCTCGTCTTTGCCGCCTTTGGAAACCCATGCCTGATAAGCCTTATTTCCCTGCGCGCCGACATGGCGCCACATGGATAAAATTTGATCCGGAATTTCAAAGGGGGCATACGGCCAGTTGAGATTTTTTCGAACGCCCGCGATTTCGGCATCATCCGTAATCGCGCCATGCGCCTTGGGCTGAGATTCCAAGGTCGGGCAACCGAACCCAATTTTCGTTTTACAACAGATTAACGTGGGTGCCGATGATGATTGTGCCTGGATCACAGCCTGTTCAATGGCCGTGTGGTCATGGCCATCAATCGAAAGGACATGCCATCCATATGCTTCGAACCTTTTGACCGTGTTGTCAGAGAAGGTCAGGTCGATCTTGCCGTCAATCGTGACATTATTATCATCATAAAAGGCAATGAGTTTATTGAGCTTGAGGTGTCCCGCCAGTGAGCAGGTCTCATGGCTGATACCTTCCATCAAGCATCCATCTCCCAAAAACACATAAGTGTAATGATTGACCTGACCATCACCATGGCGTGCATTTAAGATGCGTTCTGCCAGCGCAAATCCCACCGCATTTGAAATCCCCTGACCCAAGGGGCCCGTGGTGGTTTCAATCCCGCAGGACACATCCACTTCCGGGTGCCCCGGTGTTTTAGCATGAAGCTGACGGAAATTTTTAATCTCCTCGAGCGTCATCTTGTTATATCCCGTCAGGTAATTCAGGGCATATAAAAGCATCGATCCGTGCCCGTTTGAGACGATCAATCGGTCACGATCCGGCCAGTGCGGGTTCTGGGGGTCAAATTTAAAAAATTTGGAATAAAGCACCGCCGCGATGTCTGCCATGCCCATGGGCATACCGGTATGTCCTGAATTGGCTTTTTTGACCGCATCCAATGCCAGCACCCGAATAGCATTGGCCATGAGGGATAAATCAAGCTGTGGCATCGGTTCGTTAGACGTGGCTTTGGCGGTATTCGACATGAGGTCTATTATCCTTGGGTTACAAATTTGGCCTACAATGCCGCCCAAATGGGCATTGGTCAACCTGAACGGGGGTGTTCTGATAAAAATTATGGACAATTTTGCTGTCATGCTTGACGGGGGGGCAGGGGTGACCATAATGGGGGCATATTTACCCTTATCAGGAGATGACGTGTGAGCGCCGGTATTCAAAACGCCTTGATTAACCTTAACGCCAAGATTGAGGCGCTGTCTCAGATGGCGGATCAAAAATTACAGGCACCGAAAAAATCCGGTCAGCCTGATTTATTCTCGGTTGTCAGTGGCGGCGCTAAAAAGCCCGTGAACGCCAATGCGCTGGATACCAAAATGCTGGCCTCTCGCTTGGATAGCGCGATCAGCAAGGTGGAACAAATCCTGAAAGAAGGGAAAGCGTAAGATGGCCGAAGTCAATGTTACCCTGAATGGCCGCGTGTACGGCATTGCCTGTGATGACGGGCAGGAACGCCGGGTGAGGGATCTGGCGGCCTATGTAGATCAAAAGTTAAAGGAAATATCCCGTGCTGGGGCGGCCTCTAATGAGGCGCATTTGTTGGTTTTGGCGTCAATCATGCTGGCCGATGAAGTCTTTGATATGAAAGATGGTCGGGTGGCACCCCCGGCGAATACCGCCGCCAAGACGCCTATGGCCATTCAGATGACCCCCGAAGATGAAGCCAATATCATCTCGGCGATAGATCATCTGGCCGCCCGCATTGATACCATTGCAGGAAGCCTGTCAAAGCTGTAATATAGAAATTAATAGAAGGGCTACGGGGCGCGTGATCAGCCTTTATCCCAGAGGCCGATAATCGTTCGCATAGGGAGCTGTCCCTGCCAAGGCCGTGGCTTTGGTATATGGCGCCCACCTGTTTGACAGGGCCACATGCGGATACCGTTGCTGACACGGCCTCCGTGGCTTTTCTTATTTTTTGTGTATGATCCTCCGGCATGAATAAATCCTCTTTGCGTGAACAAGCGATATTCCACCGGGATCGTCTTCCCCGGCGTGAGGAGGATTTTGAGTCCGTGTCTGCCCTTTTCTTTAAACACATCCCCATACGCGCCGGACAGGTGTTGGCCGGATACTGGCCGCGGGGAAGTGAATTTGATGTCCGATATATTCTGGATGATGCCCTGAAGGCGGGGATCACATGTGCCTTACCAGTCACGGAAAAAGAATCGCGTCACATGATTTTTCGGTCATGGGATGGAAAGGCGCCGCTTGTGCCCGGCGTCTTTGGTCTGATGGAACCCCGGGAAGGTGCGGCGATATTGCCGGATATTGTTTTGGTGCCGTTACTGGCGTTCGACCGGCGGGGGCATCGTCTGGGGTATGGTAAGGGATATTATGATACGGCACTGGCGGATCTGCGTGCCCAGAAAGAAATATTGGCAATCGGTGTTGGATATGGGGAACAGGCCGTGCTATTTAACCTGCCATCGGAAGTACATGATCAAAAACTGGATATGATGATCACGCCACTGGGGATCACGGATTTTAGAAACGGATAATTGTTCGTCATGCGTATTTTATTTATTGGGGATGTGATGGGGCGGTCAGGGCGGGATGCACTGGCCAAACATATGCCGACCTTGAAAAAAGCGCTCTCACCGGATGTGGTGATTGTGAATGGAGAAAATTCAGCGCATGGCATTGGTATTACCCCTAAAATCTGTGAGGAATTTTATGCACTGGGGGTGGATGTGATTACCACGGGTAATCATGTCTGGGATCAACGGGAAATCATTCCCTATATTGCCCGCGACCCACGGTTGCTTCGTCCGTTAAATTTTCCTAAACATACACCGGGTGAGGGGCTGTTTATTCACACCTTGCCCAATGGATCAAAGATAGCCGTCATGAATGCGATGGCGCGGCTTTTTATGGATCCGCTGGATGATCCTTTTGCCAAAATCGATGACGTCTTACAAAATCTAAAAATGGGTCAGAATATATCGGCTATTTTTATTGATTTTCATGGCGAGGCCACATCGGAAAAAATGGCTTTGGCGCATTATCTGGATGGCCGGGTCAGTGCCGTTGTGGGAACTCACACCCATATGCCGACGGCAGATGGCCAAATTTTGAACGGCGGCACAGCCTTTCAGTCGGACGCCGGAATGACCGGGGATTATAATAGCGTCATTGGGGTTAAACCTGAAATTTCCACTTATCGCTTTACGCGTAAAATGCCGGGGGAAAAAATGGTGCCCGCCGAAGGTGAGGCCACGGTCTGTGGATGCTTGATTGTGACGGACGATAAAACCGGAAAAGCGACATCGATTGATTCTGTGATTATCGGCCCCCGCCTGAAAAACAACCTGCCGACGATATAACGAATATCGGCCTTTTTATTGACTTTTCACTGTGATCCCCCGCGCCCATATGATAGATATAGGGCACGAGGTTTTTTCTGATGGCTGGTCATTCTAAATTCAAAAATATCATGCACCGCAAAGGTGCCCAAGACGCCAAACGCGCCAAGATGTTCACCAAGGCACAACGTGAAATCACGGTCGCGGCTAAACTGGGGGGGGCAGATGTCAATTCAAACCCCCGCCTTCGATCGGCCTTGGCGGCGGCGCGTGCGGTCAACATGCCCAATGACCGCATCAAACGCGCCATCGAAAGTGCCACAGGTGCCGGGAAAGATGCAGATTATGAATCTATCCGGTACGAAGGATACGGGGCAGGGGGTGTGGCCATCATTGTCGAAACCTTGACCGATAACCGAACCCGCACTGTGGCCGATGTGCGCGCGTCGTTTACCAAATATGGCGGGTCATTGGGTGAAACAAATTCCGTCGGGTTTATGTTCGACCATGTGGGGGAAATTATTTATCCCGCCAAGATATCATCTGCAGAATCTGTGTTTGAGGCCGCGTTGAGTGCAGGCGCTGATAATGTCGAAAGCGACGACGAAAGTCATGTGATTACCTGTTCCATCACAGATTTTGCGCCGGTGCGGGACGCGCTGGTCAAAATTCTGGGGGAACCGGAGAAATCTGGGTTTGTCTGGAACGCGAATGTCAAAACCCCGGTCGATGAAGACACGGCGCGCTCTGTGCTAAAACTCATAGACGTGCTGGAAGATAACGACGATGTTCAAAATGTGTACACTAACTTCGAGGTGAGCGATGACATCCTTCAAAGGCTTGCCGGATGACCCGTATCCTTGGCATTGATCCCGGCCTGACAAAAACCGGATGGGGCGTGATTGATGTGGCGGGCAATCGTCTGGCTTATGTGGCCTCGGGTTTAATTAAAACAACATTAGCCTTGACGATTCCGGAACGCCTTAAGCAAATTGATGAAGGCCTTCAGGAGGTCATTGCGCAGTTTAAACCCGAAACATCGGCGGTCGAAGAAACCTTTGTGAATAAAAACCCACTGGCGGCCTTAAAACTGGGTCAGGCGCGCGGTGTAGCTTTAGTCGTACCGGCGCGCCTTGGGTTGTCCGTGGGTGAATATCCCGCCAACCTAATCAAGAAATCAATTGTGGGGGCAGGGCACGCCGCCAAGGAACAAATGGGGATGATGATACGGGTTTTACTTCCCGCCTGCGGGGATATCGGCGAAGATGAAGCCGACGCATTGGCGGTGGCGATCACCCATGCTCATCACGCCCAAGCCAAAAAGGTGTATGGGACATGATTGGAAAATTATCAGGAATTGTCAATCATGTGGGCACCGACTATCTTTTGCTAGATGTGGGCGGTGTGGGGTATGTCGTGCATGCGTCGTCCCGGTCATTGTCCCGCGCCGGGCAAAAGGGTGATCCCGTTTCAATGATGATTGAAACCCATGTCCGTGAAGACGCGATCAATTTATACGGGTTCATTGATGCCGCCGAACAACAATGGTTTCGGCTTTTATACTCCGTGCAAGGTGTGGGGCCCAAGGCGGCCTTGTCTATCTTGAGTGTCTGTCCTCCCGAACAACTGGCGTTTATCATCGTCTCAGGGGATAAATCCAGCATCACCCGCGCCGAAGGCGTCGGCCCCAAATTGGCGCTTCGTCTTTTAACGGAATTAAAGGACAAGGCCGGGAAGATGGAATTATCCCCCGCGCCTGTGGGTAAGAATGTGAATAAATCTGCGCCCGTGCCGGTACAGGGCGCCGTGCAAGATGCGGTATCCGCTTTGGTGAATCTGGGATATGCCCGGGCGGATGCGTTTCAGGCGGTTTTGTCGGTTCAGGACGGGACGAATGACAATCTATCCGATATGATCAAAAAAGCCCTGAAGGAATTATCGGCATGATCAACCCCGCCTTGCAAAAAAACCGTCTGGATGGTGAACACACAGAAGAAACATCTGTGCGTCCGTTGCGTCTGGATGATTTCATCGGTCAGGCCGGGGTGAAAGATAATTTGCGGGTATTTATCCATGCCGCCAAAAATCGTGGCGATGCGATGGATCACGTACTTCTTTTTGGCCCTCCGGGGTTAGGCAAAACCACCTTGGCGCAAATCATCGCCAAGGAATTAGGTGTGGGATTTCGGTCAACATCCGGACCCGTGATTTCCAAGGCGGGGGACTTGGCGGCGATTTTGACCAATCTGGAGCCGCATGATGTGTTGTTTATTGATGAAATCCACCGCCTGAATGCCACGGTTGAAGAAATTTTATATCCGGCCATGGAAGACCGAAAACTGGATCTGATTATCGGCGAAGGGCCTGCCGCGCGTTCCGTTCAGATTGATCTGCCGCCCTTTACGCTGATCGGTGCCACGACCCGGAGCGGCCTGTTGACCAACCCACTCCGTGATCGGTTTGGTATTCCGCTTCGGCTTGAATTCTACACGCAGGATGAATTGGCTTTTATCGTTCAGCGTTCGGCGCGTCTTTTGGATATGGATCTGACCCCGGATGGCGCTGAAGAAATTGCCCGGCGGTCGCGCGGGACGCCCCGTATTGCCGGACGTTTAACGCGGCGTGTACGTGATTTTGCGTCTATGGCGGGGCAATCTAAAATTGACTCTAAGGCGGCTGACATGGCGTTAAAACGTCTGGATGTTGATGCCAGCGGCCTTGATTCCATGGATCGGCGGTATATGACCTGTCTCATTGAAAACTATGGCGGCGGGCCCGTCGGGGTGGAAACAATATCCGCGGTATTGTCTGAACAGCGGGATGTGATTGAAGATGTGATTGAACCTTATTTGATTCAGCAGGGCTTGATCCAGCGCACGCCGCGCGGCCGTATGGTTGCGGGTAAGGGCTATCAATATTTTGGCCTGAAACCTAAAAACCCACCCCCGGATATGTTTGCCGAATAAATGAAACATTCATGCGAATTCAGAGTGTATTATGAAGACACCGATGCGGGTGGGATCATGTATCACGCCAGCTTTATCCGTTTTTGTGAGCGCGGCCGGACGGAATTTATGCGTACGCTCGGCATGTCCTGTTCCGAACTCGATGAAGTGGATGGCCTTATTTTTGTGATACGGCATCTTGAGGCGGATTATCTTAAATCGGCGCGTTTGGATGATCTGCTTCGGGTCGAAAGTCATATTCACACGTTGAAAAATACGTCTTTTGTGATGAAACAGTCTATATTTTGCCAAAATTCCGTGCTTTTTAGCATGAAGGTAACCGTAGTCTGTATCGACAAATCCGGAAAACCTGTACGCCTGCCGGAGAAACTCCGGACTCAGTTTAAACCTTATGTGAAAGAGGAAGAATAACATGGAACCTATCCCAGATCGCGCCGTCGAAGCCGTTGCCGCCGGAGCCTCGTTTCATGGGGACTTAAGTATGTTCGGCCTGTTCATGCAGGCGGATCTGATCGTCAAAACGGTCATGATTATGTTGTTTTTGGCCTCTATCTGGGTGTGGGCAATCGTATTCGAAAAACGTGCCACGATTGCCAAGTTAAACCGCAGAGCCAATAAATTCGAAGATGCGTTCTGGTCGGGGGAGCCACTCGATAAGTTATACCAACGCATTAAAAAAAGCCCGGATGACCCTATGTTAAAAACATTTTCTGCCGGTATGGAAGAATGGCAGAACACGGTATCCGGCGGCGTACCGACGAACGAAGATCTTCAGGCATCACTCCGTCAGCGTGTTGAACGCGCGATGAGTGTGGCTATCCAACGTGAAATGACCGCCTTGGAACGGGGAATGACTTTTCTGGCGACGGTGGGGTCAACCGCGCCGTTTATCGGGTTGTTTGGAACCGTTTGGGGGATCATGAATTCCTTTGCCGCCATTGCTAAATCCAATAACACATCGCTTGCGGTGGTGGCACCGGGGATTGCCGAAGCTTTGTTTGCCACCGCGATTGGTCTGGTGGCCGCTATTCCGGCGGTGGTGGCGTATAACTTTTTCTCCAGCAAGCTAAATAAATATGCAGGCCGTCTGGACGGCTTCGTGGCGGAATTCTCTGCGATTCTGTCGCGTCATCTTGAGGCACAGGAACGTAAAAAAGACATCAAACGGGCGGGATAACCAGATATGGGCGCGAAACTGGATATAAATAGCAGTAGACGCGGGCGTTCCTCTCACCGTCCCATGTCGGATATAAATGTTACTCCTTTCGTTGACGTCATGCTGGTATTGCTGGTGGTCTTCATGGTGGCCGCGCCGTTGCTAACGGCAGGGGTGCCGATTGACCTGCCGGACTCGGGGGCGAAATCCCTGAATGATGAAGATAATAAACCGCTCGAAGTCTCCTTAAGCAAAGACGGGAATTTGTTTGTGGGGGAAACCGAGGTGAAGCGCGACCGGCTGATCTCTCTGCTTTCTTCTATGACGAATAATGATCCCGAACGCCGAATTTATATTCGCGCGGACAAAACTATGGATTATGGTCAGGTCATGGAAATTCTGGGGGATATTAATGGGGCAGGGTTCAAGAAAGTCGCCTTAATTTCCAACAATTCTTCCGCAAAATCGCCATAAAGGGCGATATATAATCACCCTATGAGTAACCCCGCCACACATCCCGAGGATATATCCGAGATCATGCCCTCGCGGCAGGGGATGGTCTTGTCGGTGGTGTTTCATGCTGTGTTGATTATTTCTTTAACGGTGACCTTGCCCCGTTTTATTAAAACTCCGCCAGTGCTGGAACAACCGATTGCGGTTGAACTGGTGGAGGTCGCCGACAAAACGACCACCAATCGCCCCCCGGTCGAAGCGCCGCCACCGAAAGAAAAAAAAGAAGAGATCAAGCCGGTTGAAAAGAAAATCGATAAACCCAAAACGCCCCCCAAGGTGGATTTAAAAGAGCCGCCTAAGGCTGTCCCGCCGGAGCCGCCCAAGCCGAAAACAAAAGTGGTTGAGGCTAAGCCTGATGTTCCGCCGCCGCCGTCGGAAAAACTCAAAGAGCCTGAGCCAGAACCTGAGCCTAAGCCCGAAGAAAAGCCCGAGGTGAAGCAGGAGGATCAGTTTGCCTCGCTCTTGAAAAATCTTCAGGAAACAGAACCACAACCTGAAACAGATGTGGTGAACAAGGATGCAGAGACGCCGCCGCAACCGTCACCATTGGCCGCGTTTTCACAAAAATTGACCATGAGCGAGATGGATGCGCTCCGCTATCAATTAACACGATGCTGGAGCATTCAGGCTGGTGCCCGGTATGCTGAAGATCTTGTGGTGGAAATACGGATGATCGTGAATCCTGATCGTACGGTTCAAAGTGCTACCATTCTCGATCAGGGTCGGTATAATAACGACACGTTTTTCCGTTCTGCGGCAGATAGCGCAATGCGCGCCATTCGAAGCCCGTTATGCAACCCGCTTGAATTACCTGAAGACAAGTTTGATATGTGGAAAGATATTGTTGTACGTTTTGACCCCCGGGAAATGTTGTAAAGGATACAGGGTATGAAATTTATTTGGTCTTTGGTCTTGGTTTTGTTGGCCTTTCCGGCACAGGCGCAATTAACCGTGGATGTCACACGCGGTAAGGTCGAAGCACTGCCGATTGCGGTGAGTTCCTTTTATCCCGAAAAACCTGAATTTGCCCAATTGGCGCGCGACATCCCTCAGATTATCTCTAATAACTTGAAAAACTCAGGGTTATTTTCACCGCTGAATCCGAATTCATTTATTCAAGATGCGGTCTCTATCCAAAAAGATGGCCCCCGTTTTGCCGAATGGCGCGCCATTAATGCACCGGGTCTGGTGTCGGGTTCCGTGACCCAAACGGCTGATGGCCGCACCCGCGTTGAATTCCGCTTGTGGGATGTGTTCTCTCAACAACAAATTTCCGGCATGGCCTATATGACGACCCCGCAGAATTGGCGACGTATTGCCCATATCATTTCCGATGAGGTGTATAAGCGCATCACCGGGGAAGATGGTTATTTCGATACCCGTATCGTCTATGTGTCTGAATCAGGCGCGGCGACCAAACGCTCAAAGCGGTTGGCGATCATGGATCAAGACGGCGCCAATCATCGTTATCTCACCGATGCGTCCACATTGGTTCTGACGCCCCGTTTTTCCCCAACCGCGCAGGAAATTACCTATATGTCCTATCGGGGAGGTAAGCCGCGTGTTTATCTTTATAATATTGATACCGGACGTCAGGAATTATTGGGTGATTTTCCGAACATGACCTTCGCGCCACGTTTTTCGCCTGATGGTAACGAAGTCATCATGAGCATGGCACAAAACGGCAATACAGATATTTATGAAATGGATCTTCGGACTCGCCGCACGCGCAAGCTGACGGATAGTCCGGGTATTGATACCGCGCCATCCTATGCGCCGGATGGACGCCAGATTGTTTTTGAATCTGACCGCGGCGGAACCCAGCAACTCTATGTCATGGATAATGGGGGCGGAAATGCCAAACGTATTACCTTTGGCGAAGGTAGATATGCCAACCCCGTCTGGTCACCCCGGGGGGATTTGATCGCCTTTGTTAAAATGTTAAGCGGCCAGTTCTATGTGGGTGTCATTCGCCCCGACGGGTCAGGGGAGCGGTTGATTACCAAGGCGTTCCACGTTGAAGGACCCAGCTGGTCGCCCAATGGCCGCGTGCTGACTTATTTTAAAGAATCGTCAGGTTCATCTGGCCGAAGCGCGAAGGTGTATACCATCGACATCACCGGATATAATGAACGTCTTTTGGCCACACCCCAAGACGGGTCTGACCCGGCATGGAGTCCGATTAATCCTTAATCGGATGATATAGCGGCTATATCCGAAAAGGCGTTTATCACCTGTCGGTAAACATTCTGTTTGAACGGGACAATCAGCGAGAGCGTGTCTGCCAATGCCACCCATTTCCAGTTTGAAAATTCGGGATGATCATCCTGCGTTAAATTGATGTCACTGTTCGTGCCCGTAAAACGCATCGCCACCCATGTTTGATCCTGCCCGGCATATTTCCCATTCCATAAATTCAGGCGCGCGCGGACATCTTCAGGAATATCATATCGTATGATGACAGGGTGAACGCGTATGAGCGTGGCTTTATCAGTGCCAATTTCTTCGCGCAATTCTCGAAAAGCCGCTTGTTCGATGGGTTCATTTGAGTCAATACCTCCTTGTGGCATTTGCCACGCGCCCGGTGTGTCCAGACGTTCTCCCACAAACACGCGCCCTTCAGTATTAAACAGGGCAATAGCCACACAGGGTCGATACAGGGTCATGGGGTGACAGGTGCGGGTGTTTCAGGCACCGGGACAGAAGTTGGCGCAGATGTCTGCGTCACGTCTGGTGATGGGGAAGGGACAGTGGTTTCTGCCGGGGGTGTTACCGTCATCAAAGCCGAAAGCGGCGCGAGTTGAAGCGGCTTATTACCCATCATCCCCACCCATGCCTTGAGGTATTTCAGATGAAGGGGGGCTGGTGCCGATAAAATAATAACGCCCGTCCCCGACAAGGCCATGCGCTCAGCTTCGGCTAAGGCTTGCTTGATGTCCTGTGGCGGCATATCGGGGGATAAATACACCTGTGCTTGTGCGTAGGGGTAGTCATTTTTTTGTGCCAGTGCCGTGGCAAAAAAGGGCCGATCTTGGCGGGAATCAACAATCGCCAGCCCTCTGCCGAAAATTTCAGATGTCCAAGGCATGAAGGCCGTATCTGATTCCAAGAAAACATGGTCGGGGGGCGTAATGATACCGGTATATCCGCTTATCTTACCCAGCGATGTAAATAGCCGTTCTTTAATTTGTGATGGCGCCGCATTTTTTAAAATTGTTTGCGGGCCTAAATCCGTTTGCGGGAATTGATCTGTCTGAATGGGCAAGCTCAGCCAGACTTCATGTCCTTTACGTCTTGCCTGTGCTGATATATCGGCGGCGTTCGTTAGATCAGGCACAAGAGAGAGAGTTACATCTTCTGGGAAATCATTAAAAACAGCTTGTGTCTGCGTTGCAGACACACCCACATCATAAAATACCAATGCCACGGGCTTTTTATCCGGCGTTGGCGTAAAGGGGCGTTTATAGGCATCGAAAGGGGTAAGTCCATCTTCTTGACGTGCCAGAGGAATTTTTCCCTGAGGCGTTTCTTCAAATAACCCGGCGATCGGGGCAGAGGGCAGGGCAGATTCTGACGGCGCATCTTCCAAATTACGCACAATGATATGCGATCCCTGACGATCGATCAGGGCCGTTTTTGATGCCAGTTTTTCAGACTGTCTTAAGGCGGTCTGGTCTGCTTGAAAGCCCATCCATCCGGCCAGTAATACCATTGAGGATACGCCCACTAACATACCATGCGTAAACGCACGCGATGAAAAAGGAAGAGTGAGGCGCGGCTTTGCCATCATTAATTCATTTTAGTTGTCGGTTTTTCTTCATGGTAACGCCCTTCATAAAGCGAGAGACCACGCAGAAGATCAAGTGCCCGGGAAAGCTGATAATCCTTCTTGGCATCATCGGCTTCTTTTTTCGACGCATCTGTTTCTTCCTTGGCCTTCGGGTCTTTTTTATCGACAGGTGGCTTTTTAAGGGCATTTTTTTCTTTATCCAGTGCGCCTTTTAAATCGCTCTCGTGGAAACGATCTGTTCCTTCGATCTGTTCAACCTTGGCAGGTTCCACCAAAATGTCTGGCTCAATTCCCTTGGCTTGGATGGACGTACCCGACGGTGTGTAATAACGTGCGGTGGTTAATCGCATCGCCCCGTTGCCCGGCACAGGGATAATGGTTTGAACGGAACCTTTGCCGAATGATTTTGTTCCCAGCAAAATACCGCGCTTATGATCTTGAAGGGCACCTGCCACAATTTCCGATGCCGACGCCGACCCGCCATTGATCAAAACTACAATGGGTTTACCGCCGGATAAATCCCCGGGTGTGGCGTTATCACGTTTAATGTCTTGGGGGTTTCGGCCAC
Organism: Alphaproteobacteria bacterium; assembly: GCA_017302165.1. Classification (GTDB taxonomy): domain Bacteria; phylum Pseudomonadota; class Alphaproteobacteria; order Micavibrionales; family Micavibrionaceae; genus UWPOB-MICAV1. The sequence continues at coordinate 1,224,637 of JAFLCW010000001.1, read as the reverse complement.
GGGTGGACACAATCTCCCCTTTTTCTAAAAACGCATCAGACACAGCAATGGCCTGATCCAACAGTCCGCCGGGATTGTTGCGCAAATCCAGAACATATCCTTTTAATTTCGGACCCAGTTCTACCTGAATATCGGTCAGTGCCTTATTGACACCTTCTTGCGTATTTTGATTGAACGCTGTGATTCGGATATATCCCACATCGCCGCCTTCGACACGTGATTTCACAGATTGCACCTTGATGATGTCGCGCTTGATAACGAAATCCAGAGGTTCTTCAGCCCCTTCGCGGCTGATGGTGATTTTAATGCTGGTGCCCACTTTGCCGCGCATTTTATCAACTGCGTCATTTAAATTCATGCCCATCACGCTTTCACCGTCGAGTGCCGTGATAAAATCACCCGCCTTGACCCCGGCTTTATAGGCAGGCGTATCATCAATAGGCGACACCACTTTGACAAAACCGCTTTCCATGGTGACTTCAATCCCCAGACCGCCGAACTCGCCACGGGTCTGAACCTGCATGTCGGAAAAATCTTTTTCATTCAGATATGACGAGTGGGGATCAAGACTGGTCAGCATGCCATTTAACGCATGTTCTACCAAATCCTTGTCTGTCACTTCATCGACATATTGCGAGCGCACGCGTTCAAACACATCGCCAAACAACCCCAATTGACGATAAGTGTCATTTTCATCTTCTGTGAGGGCGGCCGGTGCATTCCCAACGGTGCGTTCTTCTTGCGCGTGGGCAAACGGCGTGGCGTAACCGATGACATATCCGGCCGCGAGGGTCATCAAAAGGCTGAAACAAATGACAAGAGAGCGCATGGCAAAAAACCCAAGGTTAATATTTAAGAATGCGACCCGGATTGACGGGTTGCCCGTTATGGCGCAATTCGTAATAAAGACTGGGAAACCCTGAATTTCCAAGGCGGCCTACCGGTTCCCCTGCCAATACGCTTTGCCCTACTACTGTATCAATTTTCCCCAAACCTGCAATAAGGCTGTGATAGTCTTTTTGATGTTCAATGATAACCATGGGGCCATAATTCATAAATTCCCCCGTATACCGAACCACCCCCCCCAGAGGAGAGACAACCAACGCCCCCGGGCGGGCATCCAAGGTTAATCCCTGTGACTGGGCGCCGATATCGTCCGTTTGTTCAAACCCAACCTTGATGGTGCCTGAAACGGGAAGACGTCCCGCCCCCATTTTAGGTGGCGGCGCCGTTTTCAGCCGAGATAAGGATGCGTTCTGCCGGGATAGGTTTTCTTGCTTTTGCCGGTTCTGTTCAATACGGCCAATGAGGTCTTTCAAGGTTTGGGCTTCACTCGCCAGGCGTCTGGCGGTCTGGGTCTGGGTTTTTAAATCCCCTGCCGTTCGGCGGTAGGCTTTTTCCCGATCAGACAGCAAAGCCGTCATTTTTTTCTGTTCTTCGGCAAGTTGGAGAGCCGTTTTTTCGGCATTCTGTTTATCTCGTGCCAGATTTTTGATCAATTCATCCAGCCGGGCGAGATCTGTTTTTAAAGAGTTGGCGCGTTCATAAAGCCGAGGTAGAATCGTTTCCAACAATAGCGCACTTTGCGCTGTCTCCAGTGGTGCCCCCGGTTTCAACATCAAAACATCGCGGGGAACATCGTCCATGCGTTTGAGAGCCATGATTAAAGCCGACAGCGCTCCTCTATCGGTGTTCAGGCGTGTTTCAATCTCTGCCCGTTCGGCCTGTTGGCGGGCAATCTGACCCTCAATCCGCGTTAGATTTTTCTCATTCTCCCCAATTCTATCGGCCAACGATAATAAGTTCTGGGTCGTTTTATTGAGATCTTTTTGTAAGGCCTGTGTTTCCTCAGTCAGTTTTTCTTTTAATGCCTCCGTCTGTTTTAAGTCGTTTTCGGTCTGTTTTAACGTTTCAGGCGAGGGGGTGGGCGCGTCCTGTGCCATAGCCGGTATGGACAATAACAAGCAAAAAGTCGTGAGGGCGATAAGATGATTCATATCAATCCCGATGATAGGGGTGCCCGGCCAGAATTTGAAGTGCACGGTAAATTTGTTCTGCCCACATCACCCGCAGGAGCATATGCGGCCATGTTTGCATTCCAAAGCTAAGGATCAGGTCGGCCTTATTTCGGATATCTTCATTGAGCCCATCCGCGCCGCCGATAATAAATTGAAGATATCCTCTGCCGGAAATCTGGAAGTCATTAATCTTCTGCGCCCACTCCCGGCTCGATAGATTTTTACCCCGCTCGTCCATGACAATGATGCACGCTTTGGGGGAGATATGTTCCATGATACGCTTATGTTCATCCGGGGTGGATTTGGCATCAATTTCGATGATCGTGATCTTGGCTTTGATTTGCTTGAGATAATGGTCAAAGGCAGGGGCAAAATGCTGTCCCTTCATTTTCCCAACACAAATCAAATCAATCGTGAGCACATATTATGCTTAACGCGGAACGCGCTGTAGAAGAAGGGATAAAATATACTTTTCCTAGACCAGGATCGTATGATCCGATGTCGGTGCCGAAACTTTTCCGGCGGGCATTTTCCACATATCTTCAATGTCGTAAAATTGCCGGACTTCGGGTCTGAACAGATGGACAATCACATCGCCTGCATCGACAATCACCCAATTCCCTTGAGAGATACCTTCGGTGCGGATGTTCTTAATGCCGCGTGCTTCTAACCTGTCTCTTAATTTGGCGGCCAAGGCCACAATCTGGCGAGACGATGTCCCGGTGGCCACAACCATGAAATCCGCGAGGGAGGATTGACCCCGCAGGTCAATCAAATCGATATCCTGTGCTTTGTCACCATCCAGAGAGTCAAGGATGAGATCTTTGATATTAACGGGTGATAGACCGTTTTTCATACGTGAGGTTAAAATGTTGTGGCTCTCCTATGTTGGGGGTTAAGGGGTCGTTTAACATCAACGCAGAGGATGACACAAACGTATCGTCATCAGGCGTGAATGATTTGGGTGAATAATCGAGGAAATAGGAACTGTGACCAGACGAAAAGTCTCTCACGCGGCCTCTCTCTCAGTGTGTCTCCATACGGCTTTCGCCAGCATCATGCCTTTATTTTACGCCAGATTCGATTTTCATGCAATGAAACAGCACAGCAAAAAGTTAATGCACTGCATTCATAAAATTCTATAACTTATTGATATTGCGTATTTTAGTTGAGGATACATCTAGCATCTTAACCCCCTGAACCCAGAAAATACCGGGCCGGGCTAGGTCCGTTTTTCGTCCCTGAGTCTCATGATATTGGGGGATTCGGGTTTGCATACGGATGGGGGCATTCTGAACCAAACTACCAGCGGGGGGGCGGGCAATAAAGACCACCGGAATCTGGTCGATCAAGGATTGCCAGCGATCCCAATGGTGAAAAATATGGGCGTTATCCATACCGCAGATCCATAAAAACTGTGTGCGTGAAAATCGTGCCCTCAAGGCCGTTACCGTTTCATAGGTAAAGGTCGTGCCCAGATTATGTTCCAGATGTGTGGCCATATGCCGCGGGGTGCGGGCGGTCATCTCTTGCACCTTGGCAAATCGTTCCGCATATGGTGCCATGCCGGCACGATGTTTTAATGGGTTTTGTGGCGTCACAATCCACCAGACGGCATCCAACCCGAATTTGGCCATCGCCACCCGGGCGATATGCATATGTCCTTCGTGGGGCGGGTTGAACGACCCGCCCAGAAGCCCAACACGCCGTCCCGCCCATCTGTGGGCATCGTTCAATAAGGGGGGAGAGAAGGTCATGCCCGAACCTGTCCTTGTCCCCGAACCACATATTTAAATGTCGTGAGTTGGTATAATCCCACAGGCCCCCGGGCGTGAAGCTTTCCTGTGCCGATCCCAATTTCCGCCCCCATGCCAAATTCGCCGCCATCCGCAAACTGGGTTGAGGTATTATGCATGACAATCGCGCTATCGACATGCATCAGGAATAGGGCAACAGCTTCCGGGTCTTCGGCTAAAATGGAATCGGTATGATGAGACCCATAGCGGTTAATATGATGAATGGCCTCATGAACATCTGCCACATATTTACAACTGATTTTGGCAGACAGATATTCAGATCCCCAATCATCGTCGGTGGCGGGTGTGACCCGCAAATCCAAAAATTGTGTGGGGGTGTCCCCAGCCACGTCGCATCCGCGATCCAGTAACGCAGAGATAATACGCTGTGCCGTCGCCTGAGGCAGGTTTTGATCAAATAACAGAGATTCCGCCGCGCCGCATATACCCGTGCGCCGCAACTTGGCATTTAAAATCACCTGAACGGCCATATCGGGCTTGGCACTGGCATGCACGTAAATATGACAGTTACCATCCAGATGGGCGAACACCGGCATGGTGGCCTCGCGCAGGACACGGGCGGTCAGCTCTTTTCCGCCGCGTGGGATCATAACATCAATCACGCCGTTGGCTTTCAACATTTCCCCCACAAAATCCCGATCCTGCGTCGGCGCCATCTGAACCGCATCCTCGGGCAGCCCATGTTTTTTTAAGACGCCTCGAATGAGCCCAACCAGATAGCCCGATGAGTGCAGGCTGTCTGACCCCCCCCTCAAGATGATGGCATTGCGTGATTTCAAACATAAGGATGCGGAATCAAGCGTGACATTGGGACGTGATTCATAAATCATGCCGAGCACGCCGATCGGAACCGATATTTTTTGAAAAAATAATCCATTGGGACGTTGCCATTCATCCAAAATCAATCCGCAGGGATCAGCAAGGGTCGCGACCTCACGCATCGCACCCGCCATGGCCGAAATACGGTCAAGATTCAAGGTGAGTCGATCTATTAGCGCAGGGGAGAGTTTTTTATTCTGCGCGGATAAAACATCTTTTTTGTTTTCATCGAGACAGACCTGCGCTTCAGCCATCAACGTATCTGCCAGATCATTCAAGGCTTGATCAATGACACCCACGGGCGTAGCCATCAAAACGCCTGTCGCCAGCCGCGCCTGATAGCCGATTTGTTCAAGGGATATGTGCGTAGGCTGAACCATAGTCATGGGATTATACAAGGGGAAATTCCCGGGACGAAGCAAAACTATTAGCGTATGGCTCGATTAATTCAGGTGCGCGGGAAGTTTTTTAACGGTTTCGTCAATCAATGATTTATTGGTTTTTTCATCCAGCGTCTTCAGGATGATTTCCATGGTCGCTTTAACGGCCAGTTCGGCGGCATGAGATTGGATTTCCGCCAGTGCATTTTTCTCAAGCCGTGCCAAACGTTCGGTCAATTGCTGTTCCCGGCGATTCATGGTTTCTGTCAGTTCGGCTTCTGCAGATGCTTGGATACGCGCGGCGTTGGCTTCGGCCTGACGGACAATCTGGGCTGATTCTGCCTCGGCATCTTTTTGCTTTTGTTGATATTGTGACAACAGATTCTGCGCTTCCTGACGCAGGGATTCGGCTGTAGCGATTTCCTTGCGGATGGAGTCAATTTTGGCATCAAGGCCACTTAAAACAGAATTCTTGCCCAAGCGATAAGCAATAAAGGCAAAGAGGGCAAAAGAGATAGCGACCCATAAGCTTGTATCATGTGCCAAAGCGTTCAACATGATTATGCCGCCTTTGCCTTATCTGACAGGGATTGCACAATGGCCTTGGCCTGACTCACATCCGCACCAACGCCGATGATTTTTTTCACGGCTTCACTGGCCACCTCTGCCGCGATACCTGACATGTCCCCCAAGGCCTTTTGCTTGGCTGATGAAATCATTGCTTCGGCATCTCGGGTTTGTTTTTCGGCGCGAACGCGAAACTGCTCAGACTGGCTGGCTAGTCTTTTAGACATGGAGGCTTCCACGTCTGTGATAGCTTTGGCGGCCTTCGCACGTGCCTGATCTAGCCCTGTTTCATACGTTTGACGGATGGACACAGCAGATTTGGATAATTGTTCTGCCTGATCCAGGTCTGATTTGATTTTTGCCTGACGATCCCCGATAACGCCGCCGATTTCCGGCAATGTTTTTCGGGCGAAAAACACATAGAGAAAAGCAAAGAAAACCAGCAACCAGAAAGCCTGAGAGGCAAACCAAGTCGGGTCAAATTGCGGCAAACCGCCTCCGCCAGCTTGTTCAGCATGACCCGATGTCTCGATAGAGGGGGCAGGGCTAGATATTGTTTCTTCGGCCCAAGCCGGTGAAACAATACTCACCCAAACACCCATTATCCATGCGGACAGACGGATCATCAGATCACAACTCCGTGATTAGCCAACGAAAACGAGGTAAAGCGAAATCAGCAGGGCAAAAATCGCCAACGCTTCGGTCAACGCGAAGGCCAGAAAGTATTTTTTGTCCAGAATTTCTGCCGCGGCAGGGTTACGGCCAATGGCTTCGTTATAGGATGAAAAGATCATCCCCAGACCAATCCCCACACCGAACAGGGGGAAAAGTGCCAGCGCGCCAGCCAAGAGTTTTACAGCTTCGAGTTCCATGTTTTCAGCCTTCCTTTATGTTAGCCAAGAGTTAAAAATAATGCCCGGAATACACCACACCTAATGCCCGATTTCAACTGTATCTTTGAGGTAAATACAGCTTAAAACCGCGAACACATAGGCTTGGAGAAACGCAATCAATAATTCAAATCCGATCAAAACCGTGTTGAACAACATCGGCAGGATACCAAAGGCCACGCCGCCTAGCCCCATGGCCACCATCCCGGCTGAAAATCCGGCAAAAACCTTGAGCATAATGTGACCGGCAATCATGTTGGCGAACAAACGCACCGAAAGCGTGACGGGACGAATAAAGAAAGATAAAACTTCGATGGGGACAATCAGGGGGGTTAACCATAATGGCATACCGGGCGGCACGAATAATTCTAAGAAGTGAAGCCCGTGTTTATAAAATCCGATACACAAAACGGTGAAAAAGATAACAAAGGCCAATACGGCCGTGACGATAATGTGACTGGTGTAGGTAAAGGAATAGGGCACCAATCCCAATATATTGCCCAGCAAGACAACCATGAATAAGGTAAAGATAAGCGGGAAATATTGTTGGCCTTTGGGGCCAATGTTATCGCGGATCATCCCAGCCACGAATTCATAGGTCATTTCGGCAAAAACCTGTACGCGTCCCGGCACCATTTTTTTATGACGCATAGCCAGCGTTAAAAACACCGTGGACAGAACAACCGCAATCGTCATCCACAAAGAGGAATTGGTGTAGGAAATATCAAGAGAGCCCAAGGATAAGGGGATTATCGGCGAGATTTCAAACTGTTGAATTGGATTGGCCATGTGGTATCGGTCTATCCCTTAATTATATTCATCTTCGTCATATTTATTTTTCGCGCCTTGTGTACCGTTTTTTGGCGGTGTTGGCAAGGGTTTAAAACCCACTGACGTCCCCATATTTTGAGTAATTTTATAGATGTTATAAAACCCGGTCATAACCCCTAAAATCAGGAACAGAATGAATAAGATAGGGGATGTGCCGAAAAGCCTGTCCAGCGCGAACCCTAAAATACCCCCGCCGATCAATCCCCCCACCAGTTCAATACCCGCCCGGGCACCATCCCCCATCCCGCCTTGGGCAGAATCAGGTTTATTCAAATGATGATCCAATTCGAACTGTTTTTTGGCCGACTGAACCCGGTGCTTTAGCGTGTCAGGGGGGGTGTCCATCATGAAAGGGTTATTCCGCCGCTTCCAGGAAATCCATCTGCTTATTCAGATCCACGGAGACGAGTTGAGACACACCCCGTTCGGCCATGGTAACGCCATAGAGGCGATCCATGCGCGCCATCGTCAAGCGGTGGTGGGTGATAATCAGGAAACGTGTTTCCCCCCGTTCCGCAATTTCGTCCAGCAGGTCGCACACCCGGTCAACGTTGGCATCATCTAGCGGCGCATCAATCTCGTCCAACACGCAAATGGGAGACGGGTTAGTTAAGAACATCGCAAAGATAAGGGCAATCGACGCCAGAGTTTGTTCACCGCCAGACAAAAGCGAGAGAGATTGAAGCGTTTTACCCGGCGGCTGGGCAAAGATTTCAAGTCCGGACTGAAGCGGATCATCCGATTCCAATAACTTCAATTCTGCCTGACCGCCGCCATAAAGACGCTTGAACAGATCCTTGAAGTGACCGTTGACATGATCAAATGCCGCGTTCAATCGTTCTTTAGCTTCTTTATTAAGTTTATTGATCCCTTCGCGTAATTCTTCAATGGCTTGAACCAGATCATTACGTTCTTCGAGGATGCCGCACAGCTCTTTCTCTAACTCATCTGCCTCGACATCCGCCCGAAGATTAACAGGGCCGATCATGTCGCGTTCGCGCACCATTTTTTCCCGGCGGGATTTAAACGGCTCCAGTTCCGGCAAGGATTCTTCTGCCTGTGCGGACATTCCGCATTCAAGTCCCACTTCTTCGGGGGAGAGATCAAATTGCTCGCGAATGTGAGAGATAATCTCTGTCATTTGCGCTTCGCCGGCCGCTACGGTGGCGTGTGATCCGGCGCGAACCTCTCTGGCTTCGCCCATCAAACGCTCGGCTTCTTTGAGGGCGCGTGATGTTTCCGCCAGTTCATTTTCAACGACGGCCAGTCGGTCTGCGGCCTCAGTACGTGCCAATTCCATGATGCTGATCTTTTCCAGCATCGCGGCACGGTCAGCTGACAAGGTCGAAGGACGTGTTTCTAATGTCTGAAGTTTATCTTTTAAAATAATTTCACGATCATCCAGTTCCTTCAGGCGCTCGCGTGACCGGATGGTTCTGTTCTGAAGATTAAGCCGTTCATCCATAATGGCATGAAGGCGAGCCTTACGGCGTGATTGTTCTTGCGTAATGGAATCGAGTTCTCTGACTGCTTCGCGAAGCGAATCCCGCGTTTCAACCAGCCGGGATCTTAAGGATTCAATTTCGAGGTTTTGTTTTTCGAGCGTCGCTTGGTCATACGCATCCAAGGCACGTGATGATTCTGTAATCGAAACAGACAAGGATTCTATATCTTCTTTTGAACGGCCAATACCTTCTTCCAGTTTGGCACGTTCCGCCATTCGGGCAGAGCCTTGCTCGGTCAGGCGGTTCAATTCATTCTGACGTGTTCTTAAATTTTGCTCCGTTGTCCGAAGGGTTTGCGTCAGATCGTCAAAAGATTTTTGTGCCTGATCCCGTGCTTGTGTAGCGGCATGATAAGCAGATTCAGCATTTTCCGCCTGAGCCACAAGCGCAGGCAGTAATGCGACGAGTTCCATCAATCTGTTTTTTTGTTGAAGCGAGAGGGAGTGACGATCCGAGGCCGAAGATTTAATATGAAGCCCGTCCCACCGCCAATAGGCACCCGCACGTGACACAATTGATTGACCCGGTTTTAAATCACGCGCCGACATAATCCCTTGATCTTCTGTATCAACCACGCCAATGAAGGCTAAGGCGGCCTTCAGATGATGAGGCGCCCGCACATGCGGGGAGAGCGCAGAGACTCCCGCAGGCAGTGCCGGGAAATCATACGACCCATAATCACGATCCAGCCAAATCACCGGGGCATCTCCGTCGGTTGACGCCGTCAGCGTATCCCCTAGCGCGCGCGAGAGAGCTGTTTCAAACCCCTTATCGGGCTGAACGTCATCCAATATCGGCTTGAACTGGCCTTGGGTATCTGTGTTCAAAACCGACTGCAATGTTTTAATTTCGGTTTCAACACTTCCCTTTTTCTTGTCATGCTCCTGATAGAGACTGCGGGCAGTTTCGGCTTCGGCACGGGCTTGTGCCAGTTTTTCTTCAGCCTGTGTTAAATCTGTTCGAAATTGTGCCACATCTGATTCAAGCGTTCCCATATCCTGACGAAGATCAATCATGCGTTGGTCATCTTCGCTCTCGCGGGAGAGGGTATCCAGTTTTGATTGAAGCGATGTGAGACGATCCTGCGTGGATTTCAGGCGTGATTCATCTTGATATTTTTGGCGCTCCAGACCTTGGCGGTTGGCCTTGGCTTCGGCGGCGCGTTTCATAAACGCTTCGTATTCTGATTCAAGACCCAGCACTTTTTCTTCAAGACGCGTCTTGATTTGCGTCTTTTCAGTCATGGTTTCTTCTTCGCGTCCTTGGGATTGGACGAGGTTTTGTTCTTCGCTCTGCATACGCTCGAGTGAAACACTGCTTTCACTTAACGCATTTTGTTCATGGGCACGGTCGGCGAGTAACTGTGTCATCTGCGCCTTAGCTTCGGAGAGTTGCTGGTCAAGATCACGTTCTTGATCTTCGAGGCGTTGAAGTGTCAGTTTATGGCTCTGCAAGGCCGCCGCCGTTTCCGCTTCTGTCTTTCTTAAAGCAGGTAAATCTTCAGCCTGAGAGTTTTGTGTTTTCGTGAGCTGAGTCACAGTGGCCATATGCGTGGCCACCTGACTTTCGGCTTCGGCGAAGATATGCCGGGCTGAGGCAATGCGGTTATGCAGAATACGCCATTCCAACCAGGCAATGGACATTTCGGCCTGACGAATTTCCGCACTGAGTGATTTATATTTGGCCGCCTGCCGTGTTTGTTTGCGCAAGGCATTCATCCGGCTTTCCATGCTTCCGACCAAATCCTGAAGACGCTGAAGATTTTGATCGGCCGCCCGAAGCCGCAGTTCGGCTTCATGACGGCGAACATACAAACCCGATACTCCCGCAGACTCTTCTAAAATTTGGCGGCGTTCCTGTGGCTTGGCGTTAATCATAGCGGTCACACGCCCTTGTGACACCAATGCCGGCGACGTAGGCCCTGTGGCCGTGTCGGCAAACAACATCTGTACATCACGTGCGCGGACGGTTTTGCCGTTAACTTTGTATAATGATCCGTGATCTTTTTCGATTTTGCGAATGACCTCGATTTCTGTATCACCATTATAGGCCGCTGGCGCGGAATGGGATGTGTTGTCAATCAACAAGGATACTTCGGCATGATTACGGGCAGGGCGAGTGGATGTTCCGTTAAAGATCACATCTTCCATGCCGCCCGCACCGCTTCGCATGGCCTTGGCGGAACTCACGCCCATGACCCACCGCAAGGCTTCGACCAGATTAGATTTACCGCATCCATTCGGCCCCACAATGCCGGTCAAACCAGGGCCAATCTCCAGTTCGGTTTTCTCCACGAAGGATTTGAATCCGCTCAAGCGTAATTTTTTAAACTGGATCATGCGATATCACTTAATTTGTTATACGTCTTGGTTACTCTGACTTGGGGGTTTCAATCGCCGCCACTTTGCCGTCTGTGACGACGCGGAAGACGCGCTCGAATTCATACAACGGCATCGCCCCGCTAATGCGTTCTTTTCCGTCATTGATAATAAAGGTCGGGGTGGATTCAACCTTCCATTTTTCCGTTCCTTCTTTGACACCTTGTGCCACGAATTGTTTCACGGCGGGGTCGGCAAGGCACGCCGAAGCTTGCTCATCGCTCAATCCAGCCAGTTTGGCATTTTGTTTTAAAATCGTGATGTAATCAGGCTGAGCTGTCCAATCATCCTGTGTTTTGAACAACAAAGAAATATAGGCTTCGTATTTATCCAGCGGCAAACACCGCGCCAGTATCGATGCATCCAGTGCGGCCGCGTTTAAGGGGAATTCCTTAAATTCAATCGATACTAACCCTTTATCGATATATTTTTCTTTTAACTGGGGCAGGATGTCTTTGTGGAAATGCGCGCAGTGTGAGCAAGTCAACGAGGCAAATTCGATAATTTTTACCGGAGCATCAGGAGAGCCTATAATACGGGGGGTTTTCACCACATTCATATCAATTGTCCCAGAGGGGGCGGCTGTTAAGGCTGGCGCGGCGTTCGGCTCAGCACCGACCGTTGCATTATTCACTACATCTGTGACGGCTGTATCCACAGGTGTATCCTGTGCCATCGAATCGTGGCTATGTTCACCCGCCGTTTCAGCGACCGAAACGGGAGCCTGTTCAGGCGAAGCATCTTTTTTCGTAAATAACCCAGCCCCCATTGATAGCCCGATCAGGAGCACAAGCGCGAGGACGGAAATCAGAACCGCCGCCATTTTCTTTTTCGGGTTAGGAGTTTCAGTCATAACCTATCCTTTGCCATAAGTTGGTTGAAAAACTATACCATTACCTGTCAGATATCCAGACATAACTGACAGATTGGCTGGATCAATGTCAATAAATTCGCCGGGTGAGGGGGGCTTTATCCACACGCAGAAAGCTGGATTAAGGGCTCAGGATAAGATCAATCCGGTCAGCCGGGGGCGTTTCACTTTTATCCCCTAATGCCCTGACATCCATCCGGTCTGCCGGGATACCCTGCCGGATCAGCTCACTGCGAAGGAACAGGGCGCGATTGAGTGCCATGCGCCGGTCACTGTTTTGTATCCCTTTTTCTGGGGTAGCATATGACCTGATTTCAAGCCGTGCTGACGTTCCTTTCAGAACGGGCATGATATCCTGATTTAAAATTGCTCGGTTTTCTGGCGTCATCTCAAGCGCACCCCGCGTATAGGTGATCGTTTTTTTGATGGGGCTCGCTAGATTCGCTACAGGCAAGGCTGGCTTGGACGCTTCAGGTTCCGCCGACTTTTCGGCCTGTAATCGGTCATGATGTTGCTCCAGCATGGTTTTTTTCGGTACTCCGGCAACTGCGGGGATCGGCGTATCAGCGACCGGGGCAGAATCAACACGGCTAGCTGGGGCAGGCCGCATTTCAACGGGGCCTTTGACCATGCTCTCAGGTTTCTTTTTGTCGGCCTTCTCCCCGGGTCTTGATGGGGTGGGCAAATCTCTGGGGCTGGATGTTTGCGGGGTAATGACCGGACGTTTGTCTTTCTGGGGCGCCGGAGCCTCATACGGGATAGCAGGAGACCGCGTAGGTTCGATCATCACAGGTTTATCAGGCCGTTGCTGGGTGGTGGGCGGCGCGCCAAATAAAGGCGGGGGTTGATATCCCTGCAAATCAGTATCCTGTGCCATGGCAGAAGAAAGGCCAAAGCCGATCAGCGCGAGACAGAAAAAAGCGGCATATCTGAACATGAAATGACTATAGATCATCTGATAAAAAAGTCATCAGTGTCTGCCTGCGCCTAGACTACGGATTTGAGCAGTTTTCTCAGGTTCGTATGAATGGCCGGGTTACCACAGACCAGATGACGGCTATAGGTGGGGTTATCATCATTATCAATTGAGGTCACATATCCACCGGCTTCCTTGACGATTAAACTTCCGGCGGCGGCATCCCATGGTTTTAGGCCACGTTCCCAAAAACCATCAAATCGCCCGGCGGCGACATAGGCCATATCCAAGGCCGCAGATCCAAAACGGCGGATCATCGGGGCGACGTTACACACCACGTCCAACTCTGCCAGAAGTTTTTTCTTCCTATCTTCTGCCGGGTTTGGATATCCGATTGCCAAAACAGCACTTTCAAAATCTGAACGCCCGGATACCCGCAGGCGTTTTTTGGCCAAAAACGCCCCCATTCCTTTTTCAGCGCGGAATAATTCAAACTTAATTGGGTCATATACCAATCCGGCGATGATCTGACCTTTTTGTTCAAGGGCGATGGAAATACTCCATTGCGGAATACCGTGCATAAAATTATGCGTGCCATCTAACGGATCAATAATCCATTTATTCTCGGTGTCTGCGCCTTTCACTTCGCCTGATTCTTCCATCAAAAACGAATAATCCGGATGAACGCGTTTTAATTCTTCGAAAATGATTTCTTCGGATCGTTTATCGGCGGCTGTCACAAAATCGGCAGGACCTTTGCGCGATACTTGTAATTGTTCCACTTCACCAAAATCACGTACCAAAGATTTGGCGGCTTTTTCGGCCGCCTTGATCATCAAGGACATGACAGGGGATTGCAAAGCCATCTTAAACCTTAATCTTTGGCGCGTTCGACGTAGGATGAATCGGCGGTTTTGACAACAATACGAATGCCGGATTCAATATGGGGCGGCACCATAACCTTGATCCCGTTTTCCAAAATGGCGGGTTTATATGACGACGACGCTGTCTGGCCTTTAACCACAGGTTCAGCTTCGACGATTCTTAAAATCACGCTATCGGGCAGGGTAACGCTTAAAGGTTCGTTCTCAAATGTTTCAATGGTAACAATCATGCCATCTTGAAGAAAGGCCGCCTGATCTCCCAGAACAGAACGTTTGACTTCAAGCTGTTCGAACGATTCCTGATTCATGAATGTAAAAACATCTGCACCATCGTTAAACAGATATTGGTATTCAGCCTGTTCCAGACGCACTTTTTCAATCATTTCCTGCGTGCGGAAACGCATGTTGTTTTTGTTCCCGGAACGGATATCACGCATTTCGATCTGGATGACAGATGCGCCCTTCCCGGGTTGCATGATGTCATATTTCGTAACAGCCCATAATTTACCGTCCTCTAAATCGATGACATTCCCGGGACGAAGTGTAATGGCGGTGACTTTCATGAATTTTCTCTCTCTAACATCGATAAACCAAAGGATTCCAGACGCGCTTTGATATCCGGGTCTGTTACCCCTTCAAGAAGTTGTGATAAATGACTTTTTTGTTCATCCGTCAAGGTTTTTCTAGGTTTGAGGCGTGCCGGAGGACGATTGTCAGGCATATGCACGAACTTGATATCCGTGATCCATCTTTCGCCGAAAACACGGTTAATTTTCTCAAGGATCACGTCTTTCTGATAGGTCAACAGCACGGCATCCGCACTGGAAACGGCGATATCGAGCGTGGTCTGGGGAAGGCTTCGCTGGGATTTGGGCTTCCGGAAGTGAATTTTGAGCGGCTGAGCCTTGCTGGCCATATCCGCGCCCATGATTTCCGCCCAATGGGTGACGATGCGCCCCAGCGAAATAAATTTCCGCGAAAAAGTCTTATCCGTGACTTTCGGGATGCTCTCCGATAAAAGCCTTAAGGCACACATGGGGCAGAGCATGTCAGAATCAAAAAAGAAGGGCAAGGGCGTTATTTTCGATATTAACGGTTTTAGGGCCTCTATCCTGTCTTGGTATTGGCAAAAAGGCCGAGACCTGCCCTGGCGTGTCAAGGGTGGTGCGCCTGCTGACCCGTATGCTGTATGGCTGTCTGAAATTATCATGCAACAGACCACCATCCCGATGGGGACGCCGTATTTTTTAAAATTCATCTCGTTATGGCCGACCTTGGCTGATCTGGCAGACGCACCGCTTGATGCTATTTTAAAACACTGGGCAGGTCTGGGCTATTATGCGCGCGCTCGGAATCTGCATGCCTGCGCCCGTCACGTTATGGCACATCATGGCGGCAGATTCCCGGAAACGCTGGAGGGGCTGAAGGCTTTGCCGGGCATTGGCCCTTATACGGCCTCTGCCATCCATGCGATATGCCATCAAAAACCCGCAACGGTGGTGGATGGCAATGTCGAACGTGTGATGTCACGTATCTTTGCGGTGAGTGATCCTCTGCCAAAATCCAAAAAGATATTAATTCAGTACGCAGAAAAACTCTCGGTCGGACGTACAGATCATCCAGGTGATTACGCCCAAGGCATGATGGATCTGGGGGCGATGATCTGCACCCCACGTTTGCCCAAATGCGGTCTATGTCCGGTCTCTGGTCATTGTCTGGCGCGTGCGCAAAATATCGCTGAACAGCTTCCGATGAAATCACCCAAAATCGTAAAACCCAAAAAACAGGGGTATGTTTATTGGATCAAAAACAAACATGGCCAAATATTATATGAAACAAGACCCCCTAAAGGCTTGTTTGGGGGTATGGCTGGGTTACCAACGTCTGAATGGGTATCAGAGAGCGATAGCATGACCCACCCGGATATTTTGAAAGGACAAAAAATTATTGTTCATCCCGGCAGACATGTTCGCCATGTTTTTACCCATTTTGAACTGACCTTGATTCCGTGTGAGATCACGTGGAAGGGGCTTGTCCCCTCACATCTTAAATCGGTTGACCGTCAAAATGTGGCGGAACTAGGGCTAGCGACCTTATTTCAAAAAGTCACCAAGGTCATGAAATAGCAAAAGAAGTTTGTGATTTCGGGTATAAAAATTTATACTATGAATATGATAAAGATGTTCATCCGGCCTTTTGTTTTTGTGATATGCGTGTGGGTAGGCGTGGATATAACCCCGGCGTTGGCGCAAACACCTTCTGAATTTCCACAAACGCCTATGGTGACATCTGAATCTATTGCCCGTGATGTTAAAACGGGTGATGCCACGGTCGCGCCTGACTCAACGAAATTAACGGGGTATGTTCGGGGGACGCCAGCAAATCTCTCGAAACTCTATTGGAACTTAGGTGTTTTTGATAGCGGCGATGATCGCGCCGTTGATAATTTTATGTTGATTAATGAATGCGACATATATCAAAACAATGTCAATAATGACTTCGAATGGAAAAAAATTCGAGAATCCGCCAAAAAATTTCTGAACATCAACCACGAATCCTTTCCAACAAAATTTGAATTCGTGCTCCCCGTAGAGCTCGGTACATATGACGAGGTACGCAAGGGATTCCCGATCATGGATGTCTATGCGTATAATAATATTCGGCGGTTTGAAATCTGGGGAAATTCACTCGATCGTGAATTATGCGGACGTATCGGCGAGGTCAAGGATTACCCCCGAAATCTGATGCTCATCATGGAGCAAGCCTTCACGTATAATTTTGTCCCCGTCGATGAACATGTCGCGCAGGCCTTTTTGGTGCGCAAACAAAAAGAAGTCCTTGATGTGGATATCGATGTCCGTCAGCAAAGATATAAACGTATTGCCTATGTCCGCCTTCGGGTTGATTTTCATGAATATCTGGGAAGTATTCGGGGACGAAACGGAAGTATCCTGGCTATTCTTGAAGGAAAATTAGATGGAATAGATTTGTTTGAAGATGCCAATTCTGTGCTGTTACTCTCATCGTCAAAACCTGAAGATCTGATCACTTCAAAACCTAGATAAATTATCTGGAACACGTCAGTTTAACGCCTGCAGTCTTCACATGTTCGTAAATGTCCGGTTTCTCAACAATAACCGTCACACCTGCCGCCTGTGGGTAACAAAGCACACTATCTTTAATACGTTCGGCCAAGATTTCCAAAAGATGCGTATGCCCAGATAAAACGATCCGTTCGACATCTTTTAAAATATCGTCATAGGACAGGACATGCTCAATCGTGTCCTCTATCGGCTTTTCTGGCGTTTTTACATCGACTGTGACAGAAACAATAACGTTCTGACGATTGTTTTTTTCCTCAGGATTGACGCCCACAGAGGCATTCAAGACAATTTCCTTTAAAAAAATCTGATGGGTCGTATTCATAGCCAAGTTATTAAGAATGATCGTCAATTATTGCAAGGTTTTATTGCTATCCTGAGATTCAATGCGCGCGCGTAATTGTTGGCGCAAATCATCGATCGGACGCATTTTTTTACCATCCCGGTAATGCCAGAATGTCCACCCGTTACAAGAGGGGGCGTTTTGAACCGCGGCGCCGACTTTATGAATAGAGCCTCTATGATTTCCCACATGCTTGTTCGTCACCATCACATTGCCATCGGCATGGATTTTGGCACTCAAATTTCCTTTGGCATCCACCAACTCCGCGCCCGGCTCTAAATATCCATGTTCCAGCAACCAGCCAAAAGGAATGCGCATTTGCTCGCGTTTATTTTCTAACATCACCATATCTTCTGAACAGGGGACGGTTTCATCAATGCGCTTTTGCGCGGCCTTGATATATGATTTTTCTCGCTCAATCCCAATCCATTGCCGCCCCAGTTTCTTGGCGACGGCGCCCGTGGTGCCTGTGCCGAAAAACGGATCCAGAACGACATCTCCCGGCTTCGTGGACGATAAGATAACCCGGCTTAACAAGGCTTCGGGTTTTTGTGTGGGATGAACTTTTTCCCCTTGGTCATCTTTTAACCGCTCTCCGCCCGTGCAGAGGGGGATAAACCAGTCAGAACGCATCTGAAGGTCTTCGTTTAATGATTTCATAGAATCATAATTGAATCGATATTTGCTGTCCTTTGATTTTGACGCCCAGATTAATGTTTCATGGGCGTTGGTAAAACGCTTGCCTCTGAAATTCGGCATAGGGTTTGATTTGCGCCAAATAATGTCGTTCAAAATCCAGTACCCCAGATCTTGAAGAATATATCCCAGCCTAAAAATATTGTGATACGACCCAATGACCCATATCGCGCCGTCATCTTTCAATGTTTGGCGCGCGGCCGATAACCATTTTCGGGTGAAATCATCGTAATCGGTTAAACTGTCGAATTGATCCCACGCATCATCGCAGGCATCCACGACGCTGTGATTGGGGCGGGATAACTCCCCCCCCAGTTGAAGATTGTAGGGCGGATCGGCAAAGATAAGATCGACAGATTTTTCGGGAAGCGATTTCAGGTTTTCTATACAATCCCCCTGAAGGATTGAATTAATGGGGGATATTTTATTTTTTTGTATAGACATGAATTAAATCTCCGTTTTTCTACGGTCGAATCATGAATCATGCGCGAGTCCACGTCAAGATATAAATTTGATTCCATATTTAGAATCAATGCGTTGTCAGAGTTTCTTTAGATTTCAGAGTCAGATCAGAGACTTAAGGCCTCAGCACACGGGGCAAAGGACAGACGGTGATGTGGCGTCAGCCCATGCGTTTTAATCGCGCGCAGATGTGCAGGCGTCCCATAGCCTGCATTTTTATCCCAGTCATAGACGGGGAAAACATCATGAAGCCGGGTCATCAGACGGTCTCGATGAACCTTGGCCAAAATGGACGCTGCCGCAATCGCGAGCGAGCGCATGTCACCTTTGACGACCGCTTGCGCCGGACAGGGCAGGGCGGGTGTGAATTTTCCATCTACAAGGGCATGGTGGGGTGGGAGACGATCCGCGATGTTGTGATAGGCGCGGCGCATGGCTTCTAACGAGGCTTGATGGATATTAATCCGGTCAATTTCAGCAGGCGATATGTCGATGATTTCAAAAAAACAGAGTGCACGTATATCCGGATCCAATTTTTCACGCGCAGTGGATGATAATTTCTTGCTGTCGTTGACATGATTCCAGATCGGATCAGTCAAATTTTCAGGAGGGATGAATACGCAGGCCGCCACCACGGGGCCAGCCAGTGGCCCTCGGCCGACTTCATCCATGCCACATACCGGAAGATCAAACCCCTGATCAAAATCCCGCAGAGAGCAGGAAGAATCGAGAGGATTATCTCTCGGCGCCAAGCGTCTTTTGGACAATTTCATAGACATCCCGTGACAGGTTGGGGGTTTGTGCTATTTCCATCAATGCCGACTTCATAAACGCCTGACGATCCGGCGTGTAACGTTTATATTCCCGGAACGGTCTTAAAATTTGTGCCGCAATTTCTGGGTTGATCGTATTTAATTTTACAATCGCATCTTTAACAAATGCGTATCCTTGGCCACTACGGTGGTGGAACATCACGGCATTCATGCCAAACGCCCCAAACACCGCCCGCACGCGGTTAGGTGTCGTCCAATCAAAGTCTGGTCGTGCTAATAAGGCTTGCAGGGTTGATAGGGTATCTTGTCGCGTACTCCCCGCCTGAACACGGAACCAGTTATCCATCACAAGCGGTGTATGAAGATATCTATCTTCAAAAGCACCTAAAACGCGCTGTGTTTCCGCATGGTCGTGATGTATTAAAACAGATAACGCACCGATACGATCCGTCAAATTTTTTGCCTGATCGAAATGCAGGCCGGCCAACGCAGGATCATCGAGATATCTAAGCAAGACATTCCGAAGCGCCCGAACACCCTTCGCTCTGCCGGATGTCCCTGATATATCAGAATGGGATAGATTTTTATATGAAATCAGCATTTGATCTCGATATTTATGAGTAACCGAATCTATCACCATTTTTCGGATACGGTAAATTTCATCCGGATCTACAACATCCCGAGATTGTCCAATGATTGATATATCGGGGAGCGATAACATGCGTGCCATAAAGGCCGGATCACTCTCTTGATTGTGAGACTTTAGTACAAGGTGACCCAGTGTCTCGATCAACTCCGAAGGGACAGAATTCATTTGACGATCCATCATATCCTCCAACATACGGAGCATATATGTCTGGCCAGAATCCCATCTGTTAAAATCATCCGTGTCATGCACCATCAAAAAACGAAGATCATCATTTGTTTGATTGGCCTTCAATTTTACGGGGGCGGAAAATTGTCTTAAGATCGATGGCACAGGGCGCACGGGAATGTTGTCAAATGCGAATGTCTGAACGGGTGCCGTTAAATGAATGATCTGCGTGCCGATCATATCTTGACCGTCTGGCGCAACCAGTCCAATCGCGACAGGAATATGAAACGGTTCCTTGGGACTTCCGTCCGGTGTGGGGTTCGTGTGCTGGGATAATGTCAGGCTGGCTTTTTGGGCGGCCGCGTCATACGCAAATTCTGCCGTGACTTCGGGGGTTCCGGCTTGCGCGTACCAACGCATAAACTGGGTGAAATCAGCACCTGATCCATCGGCAATCGCCTTAATCCATTCATCACAGGTCACCGCTTGTCCGTCATGGCGATCAAAATAAATATCGGTGCCTTTGTGGAATCCGCCCGGCTGACGAGCCTCGGCGAGTAGACGGGTCATGCGGATGATCTCAGACCCTTTTTCATACACGGTAGCGGTATAAAAATTATTAATCTCTACGACGCTGTCTGGACGTATAGGATGGGACAGAGGGCTTGAATCTTCCGGGAATTGCCGCGCCCGAAGTTGTGTTACGTCATCAATGCGTTGTATGCCCCGCGAATTCATGTTGGCTGAAAATTCCTGATCCCGGAAAACAGTCAGCCCCTCTTTTAACGTCAGTTGAAACCAATCCCGGCAGGTGACGCGATTTCCTGTCCAATTGTGAAAATATTCATGCGCCACAACACCTTCGATCGATTCAAGCTGGGAATCCGTAGCTGTCTCGTCATCGCCTAAAATCAAGGCATCGTTAAAGATGTTAAGCGATGTGTTTTCCATCGCCCCCATATTGAATTTACTGACCGCGACAATATCAAATCGGTCAAATTGATATTCCCGCCCCCATTTTTCTTCGTCCCATTTCATAGAACGGATCAAGGAATCCATCGCCCAGCCACAACGTTTTATCTTGCCGACCTCATCGACATAAATCCGAAGGCGCACATTCTTACCCGAACGCGTGATAAATGTATCTTCCAGATAACTGATTTTTCCGGCTGTTATTGCAAAGAGGTAACAGGGCTTGGGCGTATTATCCTGATATACTGCATAATGGCGATGCCCCGGCAAGGTGCCGGTGTCCACAGGAATGTCCCCATTCGACAATAAAACAGGATGTTCGGATTGATCACCTTCTAATCTAACCGTGTAACGGCTCAAGATATCGGGACGATCCAGAAAATAGGTAATCCGGCGAAAGCCTTCGGCCTCGCACTGCGTACAAAAAAATCCATCGGACATATACAGACCTTTGTTGGCTGTATTGTCTTGCGGGTTACACAGGCTGGTAATACGAAGTTCAAAAGATGTCTTGCCGCCAGTCTCAATTTCAATACCCTCTTCAGAGGTTTGATAAAGCGCAGGCGCGCCATCTAATAGTACGGAGATTAATGTCTGCTTCTCACCGTTTAAGAAAAGTGTGGACGATGGCCTGTTTTGAATCACCTGCATCGTATTTGTGACCCGCGTTTCCGTGGGATGCAGTTCGATCGTCATCGATAAGGATGGAATAAGATGAGTAGGGGGCGCATAATCAAGCCGGCGAAGGGCAACAGGCTGGTCGGTACGAAACATCATCATTCATCTCCGGATATAAAAGACACCCGTATGATTCTATCTGATTTTACCCGGAAAGTAAGACCAGATCGTCTCGGTGGATAAATTCTTCGCGGCCGGAATGTCCCAGAATACCCAAAAATTCATGACTATGACGCCCCATAATGGCTTGTGCTTCGTCGATATCATATCCGGCCAGCCCCACCGCCAGTTTTTGGTTCGCCTGATTGGTAATCGTCACGGCATCTCCGCGCTGAAATGTCCCGCTGATCCTGATAATCCCGGCCGGAAGAAGGCTTTTTCCGTTCTTTAACGCCTGCTGTGCCCCATCATCAATCACAATGGTGCCTGTCGGTTTGACGTGCGCCTGAATCCATTTCTTGCGAGCGGACAGGGGGGTTCCTTGAGGGTGAAACAGGGTCGCCCGCGCCCCGTTTTTGAGTGCAGAAAGCGCGTGTAATTCCGTCCCCTTGGCAATCACCATCGGCACACCTGCCAGTGTGGCAATATCTGCGGCAATTAATTTACTTTTCATACCCCCTGTGGATACGCCCGCGAGGGCATCCCCGGCCATGCGCTGAATATCCTCATTGATATGTTTAACATCCGCAATATGTTCCGCCGCAGGGTCAAGGCGCGGGTCTGCGGTATAAAGCCCATCGGTCGTGGAGAGCTGGATCAACAGGTCTGCGCCGATCATTTGCGCTACACGCGCCGCCAGACGGTCATTATCACCAAACCTGATTTCAGCCGTCGAGACCGTATCATTTTCATTGATGACCGGGACAATCCCCCGCGCCATCAAGGCCGATAAGGTGGCTCTAGCGTTTAAATGTGAGCGCCTATCTTCGGTGTCGCGGGGGGTCAATAATACAATCGAACTGACAATCCCATGAACAGACAGGCATTCATCATAAGCACGTGATAAATATAATTGCCCCACCGAGGCCGCGGCTTGTTTGATATCAAGGGAAATGGCACCGGGACGCTCCGCCGGGGATACCCCCATCGCCTTTCGACCTAAGGCAATGGCACCTGATGTGACGAGAATAATGTGCTTATCGGCTTTTCTTAAATCGGCGATATCTGCGGCCAAACTCTCAAGCCACGCGCGGCGAACACTTCCTGTGGCATCATCGGTCACCAAGGCCGACCCAATTTTAATCACGATCTTCTTTGATCGCTCGATCAAATCACGAATATCAGACATCTTTTAGTTTGCGGTTCTGTTGAATGATATCGTTAATGGCAAACAACATCTCACGCATCCCCTCACCGGAAACAGCGGAAATGATGAATGGCTTAATCTTGGTTTTTCGTTTGAATGTTTTGGCTTGATCCTGAGACAACTCAGGCCCGAGCGCATCTGCCTTGTTCAGGGCAACAATCTCGGGTTTTTCCGCCAGACCTTGGCCATACTGCGCCAATTCCTTACGGATGGCCTTATAGGCCTTGGCCGGATCATCTTGCGTGATATCAATCAAATGAAGAATAACGGCGGTGCGCTCCACATGCCCTAAAAAACGGTCACCCAGCCCATGGCCTTCATGAGCACCTTCGATCAACCCCGGAATATCGGCCAGCACAAACTCAGTGTCTCCCGCACGTACAACACCTAAATTCGGGTGCAGGGTGGTAAAGGGATAATCGGCAATCTTGGGCTTAGCCGCAGAACACGCCGCCAAAAAAGTTGATTTACCCGCATTGGGCATGCCCACCAATCCCGCATCAGCGATCAATTTAAGCCGAAGCCAAATGGCGCGTTCCTGTCCCGGCCATCCGGGTGTGGCCTTGCGTGGTGCTTGGTTGGTGGATGATTTATAATGGGCATTCCCGAACCCGCCATCGCCGCCTTTTAAAAACACGACTTTCTGTCCGGGCACCGTGAGATCAAGCAATACCGTTTCCCGGTCTTCATCCAGAATTTCGGTACCCACGGGTACCTTGATCACCAGAGGATCACCTCCCGCACCGGAACGGTTTTCCCCCATGCCGTGCATGCCGTTTTTGGCCTTGAAATGCTGGGAGTAACGAAAATCAATCAGGGTGTTCAGTTCTTTTGATACCTCGATAATTACATCACCGCCTTTGCCGCCGTTGCCGCCGTCGGGGCCGCCCATTTCGATGAATTTTTCCCGGCGAAACGCCACGCATCCCGCGCCGCCATCGCCGCTTTTCACGTATATTTTTGCTTCGTCCAGAAATTTCATCGTGTGCCGTTTAATTTGTTAGGGGCATGAAAAAAGGGGGAAGGCCATCCTTTCCCCCCTTTTTGAATATCTGTGTAAATTCGGGTTACTCGGCGGCTCTGGCAACGCTGTCGTTTGCCGGAACAACATTGACCGTGGGCTTGCCACCGCGTCCACGTGAGAAAATGACCTGACCATCCACGAGTGCGAAAATGGTGTGATCACGACCCATGCCGACATTGCGGCCAGAGGCATAGGTGGTGCCGCGTTGACGGACGATGATGTTGCCGGCCAGAACGGCTTGACCGCCGTATCTTTTTACGCCCAGTCTGCGGCCTGCTGAATCCCGGCCGTTTTTGGAACTACCGCCTGCTTTTTTTGTTGCCATGGCTATTCTCCAGTTATCTTTTTTTTATAATTTTCAGTTTGTTACAGGTAATATTTAAACTTAAGCCGCGATATCGGTAATCTCGATAACCGTCAAATTCTGGCGGTGACCTTGTTTACGGCGATAATTGTGGCGGCGTCTCTTTTTAAATACCACAACCTTGTCATCTTTTTTCTGTTTAATGACTTTGGCGCTGACTTTTGCACCTTTATTTGACAGGTCGGCCGTTGTGCCATCAGACACCATCAGGACATCCAGATCAATTTTGGCGCCTTCTTTGACGTCCAATTTTTCAATTTCCAAGATATCGTTTTTTGAAACCTTGTATTGTTTTCCGCCTGTACGGATGACTGCAAACATCTTTAAATCTCGCTAAAAGTTAGTTATTTCAATAACTTATAAAATGATATGGAATCAAAATCGTTACTGAGGTAGCGCACTATTATATAAGTCCTCCAAACTGTCAAGAAAAAGCGGTGGATTATCCCTGTTTTTCGTAATTTTGGCGCAGGGTTTCAAGCTCCAGCCAGCGTTCTTCCGCCTTTTCCAAGGCGGCGCGAAGTTTGGGGGTCTCCCGGACACATTTATCAAAAGCCTTGGGATCCTGCATATAAAAATCAGGGTTGGCGAGCAAAGCTTCCATGGCGGCAATATCGGATTCCAGTTTTTCGATCTGCGCGGGCAGACGCTCCAGCTCATGCTTCATGTTGAACGATAATTTTCCAGCGACGGCGGCATTAACGGATGGGGTAGGAGCCTCTTTGGCCTTGGGCTGTTTTTTACTTAAGTTCTGGATTTTGGTGTCCGGCTCTGTTTTCGGCGCGTCTTGCGACTTCTTAAAGGCCAGATAATCGCTATAGCCGCCCACAATCCCTTCAATTCTGCCTTCACCTTCGAACGCCAGCATTTTGGTGACCACCTGATCCAGAAAGTCACGGTCATGAGAGACCACAATCAACGTACCGTCATATGCCGTCAAAACTTCTTCCAGCATGTCCAGCGTATCCATATCGAGGTCATTGGTCGGTTCATCCAGAATAAGAAACGTGCCCGGGTCTGCGAGCACCTTGGCCAGAAGAAGTCTGTTTTTTTGTCCGCCCGATAGGGTGCTGACCTTTCGCCACGCATCCGACGGATCAAATAGAAAATCTTTGAGATACCCACACACATGGCGCGGCTTGCCCCGGACATCCAGATGATCCCCGCCATCCGGGCATAAATTCTGCTGTAAGGTCTTATCGGGGTCGAGGGCAGATCTTTTCTGATCAAAGTACGAGTAATGTAAATCCTTCGCTAACTTAACCTTGCCCCCGTCCGGCTGAACCTCGCCGATCAACATTTTTAAAAATGTCGTCTTACCCGAACCGTTATGACCGATAATCCCCACGCGGTCGCCTATTTTGATCCGCATGTTAAATTTTTCAAGAATAATTTTTTCTTCGCCGGTCTGCGGGTGCAGATATGTTTTCTGCGCGTTGATGAATTCGGCGACGTTGTGCGAAGACTCAGCCGCCGTCGCCGGGGGTAATTCAATCCGGGAGACGACGCGTCGATAAGCGGCCTTATCGGCTTCAAGCTTTTCTTTTTCACTGCGCGCCAGTTCCACGCGCCGGACATTGCGTTTAACCCGCGCCTTGACGCCGCGGTTCGCCCATTCTAATTCCAGTTCCAGCTTGCGTTCCCGGTTATGCAGGGCTCTGGCTTCCTGATCCAGCAAGTCCTGTGACCATTCTTCAAAATGGGCAAATCCACGGGGGGACACTTTTAACTTCCCACGATCCAGCCAAAAGACACGGTCTGAAATATTCGCTAAAAACGCGCGGTCGTGTGAAATGCACACCAGTGACCCGCGGTAGGATTTCAAATATTGCTCCAGCCATTCAATGGTTTCTAAATCCATATGGTTGGTGGGTTCATCCAACAGCAAAATGTCCGGTTCTTCGACCAACGCCCGCGCCAGCGCAGCTCGGCGTAACTGCCCCCCCGACAGATGGGTCATCATGTCATGGGGCTTAAGGCCAATAGGTTCCACGACGCGTTCAATTTTGTACACTTCTTCCCATTCCTCGCACGGACGGGTAAAGCCGCTAAAAATAAACTCCTTCACGCTCTGGCCGGGGATGGGGTCCACATGTTGTTGCATGTATCCAATCGTGACGCCTTCGAATACCCATCTGCGGCCATCATCGACTTCTTTGTCCCCGGTGATCAAATTCATCAAGGTGGTCTTGCCGGCGCCGTTTTTGCCCACCAGCGCGATTTTGCGCCCGGCCTGAATATGCAGGGTTAAATCCTGAAAGAACGGTTTTCCCGCAATCAGGACAAGGGCATCTTCAACACTGAGCAAAAGGTCGGACATGCCGCGCTTTTAAAGGGTTACACCCAAAAAGGCAAAGAAAACCCGCGGGGGAAAAACGAAGACTTCGCCTATTTATGCCGATGTAATATTTTTTCGACCCACCGTGTGACCGGGCTGGCGCTGTCAATCACGCTGTTATGAGTGTCTGACGCGGGGGCGCGCTGTTCAATTTTATGCCAGGCGCGTTCGTGAAAAAAATAGGCAATGGTCTGAACGCACGGTTCAATCAGACCAATGGCGAGGGCAATCGCCCAACTTCCGCTTAAGATATACGCCACCGCAATGGCAATCGTCATGTGCATGACGGCGTAACTGATGGTTTTTAAAAACGTACGCTTCACCATGTTGCCTTACCCACAGGCGAACATCTTGATCACCCCGTCCTCATCCGTATGGATATTCAAACGGGTAGCGGAATAATCCATCGTGGCCATGGCACCGGGCGGGAGCACGCGTACCGCGCGCCCGGGGAAATAGGCCTTGGTGTCCACATCTTTGATATTCTTGCCGATCAATTCGGGGTAGGCACAGACCGCTGTGTCTTCGGGGGCGTGAGACGGGGCACCTGAAGCCTCTACCTCAAAAACGCGTATACATTCTTTTTGTTCTTCAGACCATGTATATCCGGCACTGCCAATACACCCATGTGCATCTCTGTCATGACCGACAATGATAGGCTCTACCTCTGCCGGATCATCTTTCGTACTTCCCATCGCCCACACTCCCGGCGCGGATATCAAGAGAAGCAAAAGGAGAAAGAAAGTTTTCTTCATGGGGCGTTCCTATTCTGAAAAAGAAACCGGGTTTACATCAACATCATAATTACTCTTACCTGAAAGATAGTTGAATTTATACATGCCTAACATCACGATAATTATGAATACAGCAATTATAGTGAATATAATTATTTTTAGTATTTTTCGCATGACCATCAATTAATAAAGTAAATTAAAATCCAAAGATATCATTTAAATTTATGACTATCTCAATAGTCTTTTAATCCTTTTCGCTCTATGGTTTTAAAGTCATAAACCTGCAGAAATTACCAACAATAATAGGAGGCACTAGCCATGAAGGAGTTAGAAAAACTTTTGAATGAAATTCGTCATTTGAGAAATTGCAGTATTTCATTTTTAGGCGTTAAGGTTCATGACAATCAAGCAAGCATGGGAAAATTGGCGGCACTCTTCGGACTTAAGGATTTAGATTATATTTACATTGAAATACCATTAGAGGAAGCATCCGCTATTCTGACTCAATTGCTTCATAAAGACATGGCCTACGATTCTCAAATTCTTCCTTTGGGGAAAGCTAGTGATTTTGTTGCTCGCATTATGAACCAAATAGATTCAAGAAAAGCCCATTTTTACACCAACCGTAGGTTAGGATCATCTATCTGGAATCCAGCAACAGAGGCAACATTTGATAATGGAATTCTCATTTTACAAGAGGAAAAGATTATCTGTATCTGGTTTGGGGACGAGGATTAACTACATATCCTTATTAAGGGGACATCTATTTAGCTTATGAAACAGATATTTTTAAATAAGAACCAAAAACTCTAAAAGGCCACGTGAGTCTGAAAGTCCACATGAAAGGGTAATAGCTGATTTATTATTTCTTCGCGGGAAAAAACAAATTTTTCACTCGTAGGAATAAAATTCGGAAGTGAACTTTCTACCCATACCCTTTCCGTATCATGCCAATGATAGCCTTCAAGATGGGAATAACCTGTTTGGAGTTCTAGCATATCGCCGACTAAGGTAGATTTTATCCAAGATGTAGATTCGTCATGAGAATCAAATAGTAGATAACATGTGCCATTTGACTTATCTAATAAACTAATAGCCTTAATCCATTCGCCAATATTCTTTTTCGTTTTTTCTTGAACTATTTCCGAATACTCTTCTAACCACACATAATCGTCATAAACCAACTCCACGCGTTCTTTATAAGTTCCAAGCTGCAATTCATGCCACGCTATTGGATCTTCTTTGGCGGCATAATAAATGGGGTTTTTTTCTTTTCGGTAATATTTGTATGAGATCATAAAACATACTTTTTCTAATAATGGCGGAGGAGGTGAGATTCGAACTCACGGTGGGCTTGCGCCCACGCCGGTTTTCAAGACCGGTGCCTTAAACCACTCGACCACTCCTCCGGCGATTGGCATGTATCCCGCAAATCATTAGACGGTGGACGCATTCCCGTAAAGGGGGTATCTTTCGGGGCATGAAAAAAATGTCTCTTTTGTCCTGTTTTTTGGCGTTCATGATCGTGGGTCTGCCGTTGTCGGCGTTGGCCACGGGCGGGGTATCGTTTGACCAGTGGTTGTCATCCTTCCGGCGCGAAGCCGCCGGTCTGGGGATTTCTCAGGCCACGATTAATGCGGCACTGACGGGGATTCAGCCCATTCATAAAGTGATTGAACTGGATCGCAAGCAACCCGAAAAGAAAAAAACCTTTGCCCAATATAAAATCACGATGGTGTCCCAAGACCGTATCAACAAGGGACGGCAGATGTTAAGCGACCACGCCAATATGCTGGCCGATGTTGAGGCGCGGTACGGCGTACCCAAAGAATTTATTGTCGCCTTATGGGGGGTTGAAACCAATTATGGTGCCAATACGGGCGGGTTTAAGATTGTCCCGGCCTTGGCCACGTTGGCGTGGGAAGGACGGCGTCATGAATTTTTTAAACAGGAATTGATCAAAGCCTTAAAAATCATCGATCAAGGCCATATCTCCGCGGCCGATATGCTTGGGTCATGGGCGGGGGCGATGGGGCAAAACCAATTCATGCCGTCCAGTTTTTTTGCCTATGCGGTGGATCATAATGGGGATGGTCATAAGGATATCTGGAAAACAAAATCAGATGTTTTTGCGTCAACCGCGAATTATTTAAAACAAAGCGGATGGAATTACGGGGAAAGATGGGGGCGGCGGGTGACACTTCCGGCAGGGTTCCCGTCCAGTTACGTCAAAGACAAGGTGCGCAAGCCGTTATCTGAATGGTCATCCATGGGGCTGCGGGATGCGAGCGGTCAGCCTTTACCGGCCCAACAGATGTTAGGTCAAATCGTGGCACCGGACGGCGTGACAGGCGAGGCGTATTTGGTGTATAACAATTATAACGTTATTATGAAGTGGAATAGATCAACCTACTTTGCAACTTCTGTCGGATTAATTGCAGACGCCCTCGCGCGATAACTCTTCCGGGATATCTCATGAAAAAACACTTATATATGCTTGCGCTGGCCGCATCCCTTTTTGTCACCGGCTGTTCGGAAACCCAATATGCCGCCCATCTGGCCAAACAGGTGATGGGGCCTTCTGATGGTTCCGGTACGAGCGAAAAAAGCTATAAGGTCGGCAAACCCTATCAGATCGCCGGGCAAACATACGTCCCTCAGGAAAGTTTTTCCCATACCGAAACCGGGATTGCGTCGTGGTATGGCCCCGGTTTTCATGGCAAACGTACGGCCAACGGCGAACGGTTTGACAGCAATGAATTAACGGCGGCGCACCGGACGCTTCAGATGCCCTCGCTGGTCAAGGTGACCAATTTAAATAACGGCAAATCGGTGGTGGTTCGGGTGAATGACCGCGGGCCTTTTTCCAAGGGGCGGGTGATTGACGTGTCGGAGCGCGCGGCGGAATTGCTCGGGTTTAAAAACCATGGCACCGCCAAGGTGAAACTTGAACTTCTGCCCGAAGCCAGCCGAAGCGTTGCGAGCAAAGCCCGTCAGGGGATCAGCACCAAAGGATACGAAGTCGCCATTAATAATGGCACCTATATCCCGCCCGCCCCCCGGGAACCGATTGCGACCGTCCCCGTTCAGGCCTCCACGTCCTCGGCCGCCGATGTCCCCGGGCATGTCACGTCAGATGGTCTTTTTGTCCCAGATCATGTCGTGACCCAAAGCGCGCCGGAAACCCTGCATGACCGCATTTTCGTTCAGGCCGGGTCATTTTCTCACAAATCATCCGCCGAAGCCTTAAGCCAGCGTCTGGCCGCCATTGGTCCTTCGGCGGTCTATCCGGCTCAGGTGAACGGACAGTCCTTTTATCGTGTCCGTGTGGGCCCTTTTGCCGATGTGGCACCCGCCGACCGCGCCTTGACTCAGGTGGTCACCGCCGGGCAGGGGGATGCGCGGCTGATCGTTGATTAATTCCTATCGGCGCGCCCTTTAATGCCATTGACGCCGGGGGTTGAAACCGCTTTCATGGGGCGTTGTTATTATCCGTGATTCATACCCAAGGTTGTTTGTCATGCGCTTGATTTTTATATGTCTTTTGGTGTTTTTGATCTGTTCCCCGGCTCAGGCTCAAGACTCTCTGGCCACCACCCCGGCGCGCGAAGCTTATATTGTTGATTTTGCCACGGGTCAGGTGCTGTTTGCCAAAAACGCCACTGAAAAAATGCCCACCTCGTCCATGAGCAAAGTGATGACCATGTACATGGTCTTTGAGGCATTGAAGGAAGGCAAAATCACGCTTGATACAGAATTCACCGTGAGCGAACGCGCGTGGAGCATGCAAGGTTCCAAGATGTTCGTTGAACTGGGGGCAAAGATCAAAGTTGAAGATTTAGTGCGCGGGGTGATCATTCAATCCGGCAATGACGCCACCATCGTGCTGGCCGAAGGGTTGGCAGGGTCTGAATCGGCGTTTGCGTTGGCCATGAACAAAAAGGCGGAAAGCCTCGGCATGAAAAATTCTCATTTCGTCAATGCCAGTGGCTGGCCAGATCCAGAACATTATTCTACCGCCGAAGATCTGGCCATTCTCGCCAAGGCCATGATCACCAACTTCCCAGACTATTATAAATATTATGCTGAAAAGGAATTCACCTATCACAACATCAAACAAGGCAACAGAAACCCGCTTTTGTATAAAAATATTGGCGCGGATGGTGTGAAAACAGGTCACGCGGAAGAAGCGGGTTATGGCTTGATCGGCTCTGGCGTGATGGACGGCCGGCGGGTCATTATGGTGGTCAATGGTCTGGCCAGTATGCAAGAACGGGCAGATGAATCCTCCCGGCTATTGGAATGGGCGCTTCGCAGTTTTGAAAACGTCAAACTGTTTTCACAGGATCAAACCGTGGAGACAGCCGACGTCGTCATGGGAACTGCGCGTACCGTGCCACTTGTCTTTGGGCAGGATTTAATCTTTACCCTGCCACGTTTGGGACGTGACGATATTTCGGCGCGCGTTGTCTATAATGGCCCTTTGGTGGCACCCCTGACCAAGGGACAGGAAGTCGCCACACTTTTTATCACCCTGCCGGGTATGCCTGAAAAATCATATCCCTTGATGGCCGGTGCGGATGTACCGAAACTGGGATTCTTTAAAGGACTTTTGGAAAAACTACATTTGTTCGTTGAACATACATTGTCAGGAAAATAGATATCACGCATGGGTCAGCGCGGTTTATTCATATCCCTTGAAGGGGGCGAAGGCGCAGGGAAGACTACCCAGTTGATGCTTTTGGCCGATGCCCTTCGGGGCAGGGGGCTGGATGTTGTCACCACGCGTGAACCCGGCGGCACTCCTGCCGCCGAAAGCTTACGAGAAACCTTTATATCCCACCAAGGACAATCATGGCCGATATCGGCACAGTTACTCACCATGTTTGCCGCACGTGCCCTGCATGTGGAACAGGTGATTAAACCGGCCTTGGCGAAGGGAAAGATCGTTATCTGTGACCGCTTCACGGATTCAACCCGCGCCTATCAAGGTTATGCGCAAGGGTTTGATCTTGATTCCATTGAAACGCTTCGTCACATCGCCATTGGTGATTTCGAACCGGACATAACTTTTATCTTTGATATTGACCCGGTGACCGGGTTGTCCCGCACGTCCAAACGTGTCAGTACGGGCGATACGTTCGAAGGTCTGGATATCGGCTTTCATCAAAAGCTACGTGCCGGTTTTTGGGATATTGCCAAACAGGCACCCGATAGATGCCATGTGGTAGATGCCTCCAAAAAACCAGATATCGTCGCGCAGGAAATTCTGAACCTCACGCTATCGCGTCTGAAGGAACATGCTTCATGCTAACGGGTTTGTTTGATGAAGATATCCCGGACGAAGACGGTGAAACGTTTGATAGAGATGATATCGCCTCTTCTTCGCCGGCCACGCTGACTGCCTTATCTCCGCGCGAAAACCCCCATTGTTGGTACCATCAAGACGTTGAAAAAATCCTTCTGGATTTTATCGCGTCAGGTTCTATTCCCCATGCCCTTATTTTTTCAGGGCCCAAGGGGATCGGTAAGGCCACCATGGCATATCGATTGGCACGATATCTTTTAAAAAACGGGTTAGGTTCGGCGTCATCGGCGCAAGATAGTTTATTTGGGGACACGGCATCCACCGCCGCGCCGTCATTGGATGTTGCACCTGACGATCCCGTCTTTCACCGGGTGGCGTCGGGCGGGCATACAGACTTGCTGACGATTGAAAAACCCGAAGACAAAGATGAGATTAATGTCGAAACGGCGCGAAAAATCGCGCCCTTTCTTCGGCTGACGGCGTCGGGGGGCGGATACAAAATCGTGATTGTCGATGATGCCGACACGATTAACCGCAACGGACAAAATGCGCTACTCAAAATTCTCGAAGAACCACCGTCCCAAACCGTGATTATTCTGGTCACACACCGGCTGGGGGGACTGCTTCCGACCATACGCTCCCGGTGCCGGTTGATCCCGTTTCAAACCCTTCCGGTTTCGGATATATTGGACTTCGTCAAAAAATTTCACCCGGATATATCGGCCTCTGACACGGACACGCTGTGTCATCTGGCCGATGGTTCGCCCGGCTCTGCGCTTCAAATACTTGAAGGCAGCGGCATGGACATTTTGTCATCGGTTGTTGATCTCCTCGCCAGTTGGCCGGATTGGGACTGGGTTCGTGTGCATGGGACGGCCGAAACTTATGGCCGGGGACGCGAAGATGAATATGCCCGTTTTTGTGAAAACTTTAAATGGACGATGTCTCATCTCACCCGCGCCAAAGCCCTTCAGGCATGGGACAAATTGCCCCGGGTGCTTCAGAAAGAACCTCTTAAAAACCTCTGGGGGCATTATTCGCTTGAAGAATGGGTTGTTATTTGTGACAACGTCACGGCGCATTTCGGTCAGGTGAAACAGGGGTCGCTGGATCGTCGGCACGGTATTCTGGGTGTTTTTCCTTTGTTGAGAAAGTCATAGATCATGACCAAAAAATCTTTTTACATCACCACAGCCATTGCCTATGTGAATGGATCTCCCCATCTGGGTCACGCCTATGAGGCCATCTTAACCGATGTCATGGCGCGGTTTAAACGTCTGGATGGGTATGATGTCCATTTCCTGACCGGGACAGATGAACATGGCCAAAAAGTCGCGAAGACCGCCGAGAAAAACGGTATAGAACCTCAAGCCTTTTGTGACAAAATAGCGGCTGAATTTAAGGATATGGGGTCATGGCTCAATATTTCGCATGATGATTTTATCCGGACGACCGAACCTCGGCACTACACGGCGTCAAAGGCCATCTGGCAGGCCATTGCCAAAAACAACCCGTCTGACATTTATCTGGGTAAATATGATGGGTGGTATTCGGTTCGGGATGAAGGGTTCTTTGCCGAAAATGAAATTACCACGGCACCGGACGGCACGAAATTGGCGCCGTCGGGCGCCCCCGTTGAATGGGTCGAAGAACCCAGCTATTTTTTCAGACTCTCTGCCTATACCGATAAATTACTTGATCTCTATACCAAACACCCGGAATTCATTGAACCCGCTAGTCGGCGCAATGAAATCATTTCTTTTGTGAAAGGCGGCCTTCAGGATTTATCCATTTCGCGCACTAATTTTAAATGGGGTGTCCCGGTGCCGGGGGATGAATCGCACGTCATGTATGTGTGGCTGGATGCGCTGACGAACTATATCACGGGCGTTGGGTATCCGGACACGGGAGCGTCTTCGTTTCAAAAATTCTGGCCAGCCGATTTTCATGTGATCGGTAAAGACATCATCCGGTTTCATTGTGTTTATTGGCCTGCCTTTTTGATGTCGGCGGGAATTGCGTTGCCCAAGACAGTGTTTGCCCATGGATTCATCAATGTTGATGGTCAGAAAATGTCAAAATCCATCGGGAATGTGATTGCCCCGCGTGATCTGGTCGATACTTATGGGCTGGATCAAACGCGCTACATTCTGATGCGCGAAGTCCCCCATGGTCAGGATGGAAATTTCAGTCACGAACAAGCCGTCTTGCGGATCAATTCCGATCTGGCCAATGGTCTGGGTAATCTGGCACAACGCACGCTCTCCCAGATTGTTAAAAATTGCGACGGCAAAATCTCCGCGCCGGGGACGTTTACGCCCGAAGATCAAGCTTTGCTGGATCAAGCGTATCTCAAACTTCTGGTTGATGTCCGGGCAGATTTTGATGCCTTCCGGTTTCACCGCGGACTTGAGACTATCTGGAAGCTGGTCAGCGATGCCAATATCTATATTGACCACCAAGCCCCCTGGGCACTTAAGAAAACAGACATCAAGCGGATGGAAACGGTGCTCTATGTACTGGCGGAAGTTATCCGGTGTCTGGCCATCATCATTCAGCCCGTTATGCCGCAGGCGTCTCAAACTCTGCTGGGTCAACTCTGCGTGCCGGCAACACACCGGGGGTTTGAACATTTGGACGCATCGCATGCGCTGTCTGCCGGAACGCCCATCCCCACGCCGCAAGGGGTGTTTCCCCGCCTTGCGGTGACCGACGAAAAGACAACTGGGTAGAGAAAGCATCATGTCTGCCACGCATCCCTCACTCTGGTTTTTCTGCGCCTTGGGTGCGGCGATTATGTGGGGGGCAGGGTATGTGGTCACGGAAATTCTGCTAAAAAAATATGGCCTGACCCCGGCCTTTATCATGTTTGCCTCGCAACTGATTACCCTTCCGATCTGGTTTTTGATCTGTGCGTATCTGGGGCAGGTGTCGCCGGGCTTTGGGTTGATGGTCTCCATCCCGTCTGCCGCCGGGCTGGTTTTTCTGCAAGCCATCTTGATTATCGGCGGGGCATTTTTAATCATTCATAGTATCTCAATGAAAAATGCTACCCTCGCCAGCCTGATCGAGATTTCCTATCCGCTCTTTACCGCGCTGTTTGCCTATTTAATCCTGAAGGACACCCAAGTGAATCTCTGGACGGCGGCGGGCGGCCTTCTCATCATCTCTGGAATTTCATTGATCTACTTGAAGTCCTGATTAAAGTAAGGGGCATGTGGATTGATTCACACTGCCATCTTAATCATGACCGGATCTCGTCGCTGGGGACGCCGGGGGAAATTGTCGCCCGTGCCCACGCGGCGGGCGTTGCCCATATGGTCAATATCTGTTGTCGGGTGGCCACCGAATTTCCCTTGATCCTCTCCACCGCACAGGCGCATGACGGGGTCTGGTGTACGGTGGGCACACATCCCCACGATAGCGGTAAGCCAGAGGAGAAGGCCATCACCGAAGATGAACTTGTCCGCCTCGCGCAGTCAGACCCCAAGATCATCGGCATCGGTGAAAGCGGCCTTGATTATTACTACAATTATTCTCCCGCCGACGAGCAGCAAACCTCATTCCGAAAACACATAAATGCCTGCATCCGCACAGGGTTACCCCTGATTGTTCATGCCCGGGATGCGGATAACGATATCATCCGGATCATCCGGGAGCAGGGCGGCGCACAGGCGGGTCTTCGGGGGATTTTGCACTGTTTCAGCAGTTCTCGGGCGCTTGCCGAAGCGGCCTTGGAGCAGGGGTTCTATATCTCTTTCTCTGGCATGATAACTTTCAATAAAAACAAGGAATTGCATGATATTGCGAAAGCAATACCTTTGGATAGAATTCTCATAGAAACGGATGCGCCTTTTCTGGCGCCTGAACCGTTCCGGGGTAGGGTCAATGAACCGGCCTTGGTCACCCATACGGCAGGCTTTATTGCCAAACTTAAGAATTTAGATGAAGAATCATTTTTAAATCATTGTAATAAAAACTTCTTTAATATCTTTACCAAGGCAAAACCTGCATGACCGCCGAACTCATCATTCTGGGCTGTGGCAGTTCTGCGGGCGTGCCAGCGATTGGTAATTGGTGGGGAAATTGCGACCCGGCCAACCCCAAAAATCGCCGGACACGACCTTCGGTGGCCATCCAAACAGACCAGACCTGTCTGATTGTCGATACGGGGCCTGATTTTCGGGAACAAATGAACCGCGAAAAATTACGTGTCCCTGACGCTATTTTATTTACCCACGAACATGCCGACCATGTGGCCGGAATTGACGAACTGAGAACGCTCCAACGGCTCGAAAAGCGTATTTTTCCCGTATTTTCAGACGCGTACACCCTAGATCGACTTAAAAAAAGGGTCGATTACATGTTTAAAACCACTGAAAACGGGTTTTACTCGGCTGTATGCAGTGAAAACGTGCTTAATTTTAATGAAATTTGGCATTTTAACGATATAAAGGCACATATTTTCAAGCAAGACCACGGCACGATTGATTCACTTGGGTTTCGTGTGGGCTCGGTCGCGTATTCCACGGATTTTAAACGGCTCGATGATACCGCGATCGATATTCTGCGTGGGGTAGATGTCTGGATCGCGGATTCCGCCGGATATGAAAGCCTCACGAACCCAGTTCACGCCTGTATAGACGAAGTCATCGCGTATAACGAACGCATCTGTGCGCGTCAGGTCTATTTAACCCATATGCCACCGACGATGGATTATGACGTGGTGGCCAAACGACTCCCGCCAGGATACGCACCGGCCTATGATGGGCTTAGGATTGAGATAGCTTGATCCTTTTAGCAATCTCGCCTGATTCTTGACAATTATGTTCCCTATCTGGTTTAATTCATTATGGCAAAAAATGAACGGAAACTGGATCCTTTACTGACAGCGGACTTTTATGGACGCCACTTTGATAATGGCGAGGTATCC
This sequence comes from Alphaproteobacteria bacterium, assembly GCA_017302165.1. Classification (GTDB taxonomy): domain Bacteria; phylum Pseudomonadota; class Alphaproteobacteria; order Micavibrionales; family Micavibrionaceae; genus UWPOB-MICAV1. Next base: position 1,186,915 of record JAFLCW010000001.1, on the reverse strand, counting down.
ATTACATCTAAATACACGGATGGATCGGATCAAGTATTTGATTTTAAATCCAGAATTGATGATCGTGCGACTAGTTTGGCGGCGAGTGTATTTGTCAATTCACAAGATGGACATGCCATTATCTTTTATAAAGGCACAGATCTTCCTATCATCCGAGATGAAGGAAGTGGTCGTTTTGCCGGATTTATTAAAGATATTCAGGCTATTTTTCAATCCAAGGCAGGACAGGTAAGCCGTCAAACGCTCGAAGCCGAGCGCGTATATCTTGATATTATGCGCGAACCTTCTGTTCAATCTGTTGAAATTGTTGGATATTCTATCGGCTCCCAGCATGTTAATTATCTGGCGGCTAAACATCGGGCGACCGGGACAACCATTGCCGACATGGGCATACACCCAGATGTTCTTGGTCGTGAATTCCAGGATGATAAAAGCGGTAAAAGCATAAACGAGCAAATGTTAGATCGCGTGAGTGTTTTGCATTTGGCTTGGGATAAGTTACCCAAGTGGTTTGCGGCAGGCCCCAGCGTTGGCCAGTCTATATCTCTCGATCAAGGGCATTTTGATGATATCATTGGGTTAGCGCATATCCCACAGACATATGCCCACAAAGCAAAAGCCAAACTGGTGCCATAAGTATATTATTTTCCATAATATATATTATCACATTAGATCATGTGATGATTTCTTATTCTAAAGTTGGCTTGGCTTCCCGCCTGTTTGCCCTTAAGCGCCGCATGCTAGTGGCAGCCTTCTCTCTATCTTCCTGAACCTGATCCGGAGTGCGCTCTGATCGACACGCTCTCAGCCGATCTTTGTTCCAGTCGCGCTTCGCACTAGCAATGCTATAAGGTATAAATTCATTTGGAACAGAGCCCTTTGATCTTACCTTTTCACAAATTTCATTAATTCTTCTTTCGTTAGATAGAACTTCCAGAATACTAACGACTGACAGAGCATCTTGCGACTTTAGGCCTGGAAATAATGTGCTTAAGGCAAGGACTTTTGATTGGGTCTTATCGTTCATATATAACCATCTGAATTAGAAGTAAAACTTCAATACCATATAAAATTATTTATGACAAAGTAAAGCTTATTTAATAGCCTCGCTCACAAATTTATGCCCTCACACTATGTAAACTCATACACATCTATCGGGATTTCCTGGTATGGATGCGCGCCCTTTATCGATTGAACCACTGCTTTAAGATATTGTTCTTCAACGGTTATTTCGATGCGCTCTTCATCAATCTCGTTAAGGTGGCCGACTTGGCCGATATGCGGCTCTGCACCGGCTTGCGGGATATAACGCCCTGTGCCCCGAACGGTAAAAGAACATCCATGATATTAGCCCTAAACGGCCGCCGCCGGCCTGTGCCATAGCTTCCCGTACCTTATCTACGTGCGTCAACGGCACGTATACGACCAATTTGAATGTTTTCATCTGGCTAAAGTTAAATAAGGCCTTTCTTTTTGTCTATCAATTCAAAAAATAGACATTTTTTTCACTTTTTTGTTCCCATGAGGCTGACAATATGCAATTGTTTATGAAAATAATTAACAAGGATAACACCCATGGGACTTAAATCTCTCGGCCAATGGATTGGCCTCTTAGATAAGGCCAATGTCGATGTCGACAATCAATTTGTAAGAGATGCCATCATCAGGTCAGCTCAGCAAGGGTTGAATTATATAAAAAGCCTGCCCTCCAACAGAGGCGGGGTTAAAATTAAGGTACTTAATAGAGCTTGGGGAGCCGCCGACGTAGAGGGCGGGCTGGAAACTGCCCTCAACGAGGGGGTTGGCCATAGTGGGCATACCTTTGGTCAGTCCCTAAAACTATGTTTTGAATTGGCTAAAAGAACGCCAAACTTTGATGTTATCGACGCGCGGATATGGCATGAGGGCGCGCAATGGCATGAAAGAGAAATCATGATACGCTATAGATCCCCCCGAGATTCTTACCCCCGGTAAATAAGAATTTATAGGTTTCCTCTTCCTTGGTGGGATTAAATAGGTATTCTTGATACCGCATGAATACTCGCCTTGAACATCTCCGTGCCGTCATGGCTCGTCTTCGGGATAAAGAAACAGGATGCCCGTGGGATATCGTGCAGGATTTTAAATCCATCGTGCCTTATACCATCGAAGAAGCCTATGAGGTGGCCGATGCCATTGATCGCGGCCATATGAGGGATTTGAAGGAAGAATTGGGAGATTTGCTCCTTCAGGTGGTCTATCACGCCCAGATGGCGGAAGAACAAGGGATGTTCACTCTCGATGATGTAGCCGAAAGCGTCGCAAACAAGATGATTTCCCGCCATCCCCATGTGTTTGGAGATCAAAAAGCCCGGACAGCCGAAGATGTCACCCATATCTGGGATGCCCAAAAATATGCCGAAAAACCACAAAAAAACAGTGTGTTAGATGGCGTGACACGCGGCCTTCCCGCCCTGCTTCGGGCTGAAAAACTTCAGAAAAAAGCCGCCAAAGTGGGCTATGTCTGGCCGGATACGGCGTCGGCCTTTCATAAACTCGAAGAAGAACTGGCGGAGTTTAAATCCGCCCTTGAGCAAGGGGATGCCGCCCATCAGGACGAGGAATGGGGGGATATTTTGTTCTGTTTGGTAAATTATGCCCGCATGAACGGTATGAATAGCGAGGAATCCCTGCGCCGCGCTTCGGCCAAGTTTGAGCGGCGGTTTAAGGGCATGGAAGCCGCTCTTAAGGAAGATGGATATGCTGACCTGACTCAGATCACATTAGAAATCTGGCTGGATTACTGGAAGAAACAAAAAAACCTTGAATCTTCTACGGAATAAGATGCTTCCGGATAGCGTCATAAAGTGCTGGACTGGCGGCATTGATTAATCCGCCGACTTGTTCCCCCGGCACATAGGCCGTGCCATCCCATTTACGGGCATATCCGCCGCTTTCGGCCACCATCAACGCCCCCGCCAGATGATCCCAAGGTTTGATTCGGGAATAAAACGAAAAATCACGCTCTCCCTGACAGAGCGATAAATATTCATGCGCGCAACACATCCATGTGTCTGTTTTCGCGAAAACAGCGACTTTTTCCTGTACCTGCGGTTTGATTTCACGTGGAACAAACTGTGTACTTATGAATCCCTGAAGTACATCCATTGATGTATTATCGGCCAATTCCCTCATCTTCAAGCGGCGCCCATGCATGTACGTCCCTGCCCCCTGCTGGGTCATGCACATACGGTTGCCCGGAATGTCGTAAATCCACCCGGCGCGGGTGATCCCGCCTTGAACAAGGGATATAATCGTCGCAAACACGGGTTTGCCGGTGGCGAAATTATGGGTGCCATCTACCGGGTCTATCACCCATATGGGGGTGTCCATTTGATACAGGCAGTTGATATCGACCTTACCTTGGGATACGGCCTCTTCACCCACCACCAAGGAACCGGGGGTTAAACCGGACAGCAGACGAGTGAGATCAATCTCTGCCTCAAGATCCGCTATCGTGACCAAATCATTGGGCCCGGATTTGGTATTAATCTCTGAAGCTTGAAGCTTTTGAAAACGGGGGGAGATACGTTCTTCGGCCACCTGACGGATAAAATCGGCGACTTTGTCTTGATCAATGTTCATGCCTGTCTTTATACCCGAAATGACGTTCGAATTGCCCTTTATTTTTTTCATCCAGCAAAACGCTCACATCGATTGTCTTTTTATGGTCTGTCCGATCAATAACGTCGCCATGACGATAGAGCCACGACAAAGCCTGCCCATCTTCGATCTTCAGCCGGAAATGAGCCGTGCGGTGATGCCGGAGTAAAAATGTATCAATCGCCGATAACAAAACATCCATGCCCTGACCTGTCACGGCCGATACGGGGATGGTTTTTAAATCAAGACGGGATAGCCGGGTATATTCGGCCTGATCCTCGGGTGGGCACAGGTCGATTTTATTCAAGACTTCAAAAATACGTTCATCCTGCTCGATATTCACGCCTAAATCTTTCATGACATCCATCACGTCTTGGCGCTGGGCATGATGATCCGGGCGCGAGACGTCACGGACGTGCAAAATAACATCCGCATATTGAACCTGTTCCAACGTCGCCCGAAACGCCGCGATCAAATGGGTAGGCAGGTGGGAAATGAAACCCACTGTGTCAGATAGAATGATTTTATTTCCAGACGGAAGTTTGAGCGCACGGAGCGTGGGGTCAAGCGTGGCAAACGGCATGTCCTCAGCAAATACCCCTGCCCCCGTCAATCGGTTGAACAGGGTTGATTTACCCGCGTTGGTATATCCCACCAAGGCCACAATCGGAAATGGCACACGCTCCCGACTTTTTCGGCCCAATTCCCGGGTCTTGCGCACTTCTTCTAATTGCCGTTTCAGACTTAAGATAAAACCATCAATGCGCCGGCGATCCAATTCCATCTGCTTTTCGCCCGGCCCCCCGGTTTTCCCCAGCCCGCCCCGCTGACGCTCCAGATGCGTCCATGCCCGAACAATCCGTGATTTCTGATACTCTAGTGCGGCCAGATCTACTTGGATGCGACCTTCTTTGGTTTGGGCACGCTCGCCAAAAATTGCCAAAATAAGTCCCGTACGGTCAATGACCTTCACCTTCCACGCGTTTTCAAGATTGCGTTGCTGAATAGGCGAGAGCGTGGCGTTGATAATCACCAACGTCGGTTTTAGTTCAGCAATACGCTCGGCGATACTCTCCACCGCCCCGCTACCCAGCAATGTGGCCGGGGATATCCGCGTGACACGAACCGCCTCAAGCACCAACACGTCCAAGTGAATGGCACGCGCTAATCCCCCGGCTTCATCCAGAATATCGGGGAGTGAGCGCACATGTTGATTGAATTTTGCCGGCAAAACCGGATGCAGGACAAACGCACGACCTGAAGACGCCATGATGTCTTAGGCGTCGTCTTTGGAAACGTTTGTTTCTTCGTGAAGGCTTAACGGTTCGCCCGGCATGATGGTCGAAATGGCATGCTTATAGACAAGTTGAACCGAAGCCTCGCGGCGCAAGAGCACCGAAAAATTATCAAACCACGTCACAATGCCCTGAAGTTTGACCCCGTTCATCAAAAACACGGTCACCGTCATTTTTTCTTTACGGATTTTATTTAAAAAAACATCCTGAACATTCTGAGCTTTTTCAGCCATCGTGGTCTCCCTTATAAATTTTTATTGTTATCCACAGATGCGCCTCTTTTAAAGACAAACCCGGAAAGCTTCAAGCCCTGTTTTGCAAAAGCCAATGCGCCAGATCCAGCGCAGAAACACCCCGCCAAACTGGCGGATTATGTTCAATTAAGGCTGATTTTTCATCGCCCTGATGCACATAGGCCCAATCGGTTCCGGCATGATGCGCAGTATCTTTATCGGTGATGGTATCCCCCACATACAAAACGGTTTTGATGTCTTGGTTATATCCCATGCGAGAGAGTGCCAGCTTTATCGGAAGCGCGGACGGTTTATCCTGCTCGGCCTCCCCCGCACCGACAATCGATTCAAAAAAAGAACGCCATCCGAAATGGTCGATTTCAATGTTCAGATATTCATATTTTTTGTTACTCACCACGCCCAAACGAAAACCTGCCGATTTTAAGTGCGTTAAGGCGTCATGTGTTTGCGGATAAGATTTTAGAATGTCAAAACGGTGTGCGTTAACATAGGTATAAAAAAGGCTCTCGGCTTCACCTGCCCGATCCCCGTATAATACCGGAAAATTCTCGCGCGCGGATTTGGTGGCGTATTTCAAAACCTCTGCCATACCCCATAACGGATATCCCAATTTTTCGCGCACCAAATTATGCCCGGCCAGAACCAACGGCATGCTATCCACCAGCGTGCCATCCCAATCAAATAAAATAACCGAATAGGGAGAGGATTGAGAAATTTGTAACACTAGGCCGACTTTCGTTTGTCAGAGGTGGCGATTGTATCATCGTCTTCCATATCTTGGTCGGAAGATCCCTCTTCGTCTGACTTATCACCGCCGGTGATGCCAAGAGTTTTAAGCTTACGGTGAAGCGCGGAGCGCTCCATCCCAATAAAGCGGGAGGTTTCGGATACACTCCCCTCAAACCGGATCATTTGCGCCTGAAGATATTTTTTCTCAAATAACTCTCGGGCTTCGCGCAGGGGCATGGATAAATAATCATCACCGCCCTGCCCTTCGTTAAACTTCAGGGCGTTTTCCCCAATAATAGCTGGCGATAAATGCGGGCGGTCAATCATATCCTGCCCACCGCACATCATCACCGCGCGTTCCATTTCATTCTTAAGTTCGCGAATATTTCCCGGCCAAACATAAGATTGAAGTGCCGTGAGGGCAGAGTCTGATAGCGTGGGTATCGTCAATCCTGCCTCACGGGCGAATTTTTCGATGAATTCGCGCGCCATATTAGGAATATCCTGTATCCGCTCCCGCAGAGAGGGGGCATGTATAGAAGCTACATTCAGGCGATAGTATAAATCTTCCCGAAAACGTCCTGCCTTGATTTCCTCGCTCATATTTTTTCGCGTGCAGGATAAAACGCGCACATCAAAACGAATGGGCTCCTTACTTCCGGCAGGGGGAAAAGATTGATCCTGAAGAATTTTGACCAGTTTGCCTTGAATGTCTATGGGGATATCTGACACTTCGTATAGCAATACAGACCCGCCGGACGTTTCGTCGAAAACGCCGCGTGATCGGCCATTACCCCCGGTAAATAACATGGTTTCAAAATTATCCAGATTCAAAGATGCGCAATTGACGACCGAAAAAGGATACCGCGCCCGAGGCGATTTAGCATGAATTAAACGGGCAATGGTTTCCTTGCCGCATCCGGCTTCGCCCATAATCATCACGCGGCTTCCGGCCGGGGCGATTTTGTCTATCGTGGTTTTTAATTCAATGGCAGAATGACTGGTATAAGGAATATCAGAGACAATGTCGGCCTTCTGCTTTAAGGACATATTTTCTTTTTTAAGCGCGGCGGATTCAAGTGCCCGCACCATCATCGTTAGCAGGCGGTCTGTCTTGAAGGGTTTTTCAATGAAATCATACGCCCCTTGTTTGATGGCTGATACAGCGGTTTCAATCGTGCCATGGCCACTTATCATGATGACGGGCAGATGGGGGTGATCTGCCTTGACGGCGGATAAAATCTGAAGTCCGTCTTTTTCACTTCCCTGAAGCCAGACGTCGAGAATAATCAGATCAGGTGTTTTTTTGCTAATTTGTTCAAACGCCGTCGCCGATCCGCGCGCCGACCGCGTCTTATATCCTTCGTCTTCAAGAATCCCTTGGATCAGGTGGCGAATATCTTCTTCATCATCAATAACAAGGATATCAATACTCATCGGATTAACCTATTGCCTGAACTTTTGGTAATGTCTCTGGTGTGGGCCGTGTTGTCATCGTCAATTGATTATCCTGTGCCTGAATGGGAATCACAAGCGAGATTGTTGCCCCCCCCAGATCTTCCCAATCTGATATTCCTTTGATGGTATCATCCACACCCAGTACCAAATTTCCCTTATGGTCTTGCATAATCTTTTTGACAATCGCGAGCCCTAAGCCTGTTCCTTTTTCCCGCCGTGTCACATACGGCTCCATGAGCTGGCTCGGGGCAATATCCTTAGGCAATCCGCGCCCATTATCGGCAATCACGCAGGTGATCTGCGTATTTTCTTTGTCTATGTGCGCGGTGACATCGATGCGCCCGGGGGTAGATCCCGGAATGTCTTGAATACGTCCATGAATTGAATCAATGGCATTTTGAACCAGGTTTGTCATGGCCTGACGTATTTGCTGGGCATCTGCCATAATCATCACGGGTGTTTTTAAGGATAAAAGCCCTTTAAGGCGTATATCAATATCCCCATGGGCTTCGCGTTGAAGCGCGAGGGTTTCTCGGGTGTCTTCGTTAAAATCATAAACCTGCATGACGGGTTCCGGCATACGCGCGAACGCCGAAAACTCATTCACCATACGCCCGATATCCCCCACATGGCGCATGATGGTCTCAATGCACTGAGCAAAAATCTGCGGATCGGTTTGTACTTCCTTGCCGTATTTACGTTTTAATCTTTCCGCCGATAACATGATGGGTGTCAGCGGATTTTTGATTTCATGGGCAATTCGGCGGGCAACATCCGCCCATGCGGCTTTACGCTGGGCGCTCTGAAGGTCGGTCATGTCATCAAAGGTAATCACGGCACCGCGTTCTTCTTCGCCCATCATATCGACCCCTACGCGAACCAGAAAAAATCTTTTTTGTCCATTTCGTTGCAGATATGGGATTTCTCCTTGCGCCATCTTTCCGGGTTTGGCTTGGGCGGTGGCCAATAATTCCGAAATGCCAGGCAGGATGGATTCAAGACTTCGTCCGGTGAGGACATTTTTTTCCTGATCTAAGAGTTGAACAGCGGATGTATTCGCCAAGGTCACCTGCCCGGCGTGATCCACCCCGATAATTCCTGCCGATACCCCGGCAACCGGAACAATTCGGCTTCAAAGAGCGAATGGCGCTTACACCAAACACAGCTATTCCTCGTGGGCTGGCTCAACTTTTACCATTGCTTCTCATAACTTTTCAA